>CAZJQS010000027.1:50928-68051 GCA_964548175.1 uncultured Saprospiraceae bacterium | reverse complement strand
TGGGGGGGGGGAGGTAATAAACCATTTATCATTGCCCTGAAGGGGCAAAACAAAATCACTCGTTTTGTTTTGCCCCTTCAGGGCAAGCTCAGGTTCATCATCGGGACCGAATCAAATTTAAGGTGTTTTTCACCCATTTTTCAAATCCCTCCTCTTTAGAAACATAGCGATACCCCGCCTTTTCAAAGCACCTTTTTGAAGCCATAGCATCTTCTTCAATATACGCATGCACTTCTTTGAGGTCTTGAAAAATAGACAAAGATTTTGCTTTTTGGAGGACATCCAGGCACCTCCCTTGTCCTCTGTAAGCCGGATTCATGACAAAAAGGATATTGGCTATGCCTCCGTTTTCCACTTCCAACTCCAGAAAAGCAATCATCTGCTCGTTTTCCTTAATAACCCAGGCATGATGGTGCTCAGCTTGCAGGATAAACTCCAATTGAGGGACCACAGGATAGAAGCCGCCGAGGCGCTTTTTCAGTTCCTCGTCGTTGAACCAAGGCTCGAGTAAGGGGAAGTGAACAGTCTCCAGAGATTGAAAAACGATCATGCGGTTCATTTTTAAAAAAATGCCATCAGCTGCACAAAAGAGCAAAATAGGTTCCTCCTCCAGCCTTTATCAAAATACTAATTTCCCTACTTAGTTTTACTCAAAAGTGCGGCTAAAAATCGTTCCGGAGCATCCAGCATCAAAAAATGGCCGGCTTTTTTAAGGCGAGTGACCTTTACCCGTTTGAAGGCCTTCTCCAGTATTTGCCCGCTCTTACTCCAGGGCAGGAAAGGGTCGTCCACCCCCCAGATCAGATGGACCGGTATTTTGACGCTGGAAAGCAGCTTCATGTTCTTCTTAGTGTCTCTGGGCGATAGTTGCCGGAGCATCACAGCAAATTTCTGTCGGCCTTCTCTAGTTTTGATCTTATTGTCGAAAAAAACGGTGTTCCGGACCTCTTTAGTCAGCTTTTTTGCATCGAAAAAGCCTTTCTTCAATCCCGGACTGCCCAGCAGGCGAACCAGCCCCAGCCGGGCCAGGAAAGGATAGAGGTGCAAGTGAGCGAATAATTTCATCAGCCGGACCGGAGCCACCGGCCAGTTGGCCGCCGTAACCGTATTGGCAAGAGTTAGTTTAGAAAAAAGCTGTTCTTCTTCTGTAACCATCAGTTGAGCGATTCCCCCGCCGATATCATGCCCGATCAGCCAGACATTAGACCACCCTTCTTTTTTGATCCACCGGATCAAAAGCCGGGCAGCGCCTTTGACAGAGTATTCCTTTTTCGTCAAAATAGTGGAATAACCGTACCCCGGGCAATCAGGGGCAACACAAAAATAGCCTTGATTACCGACCTCCGCAAGGAGATCACCCCAAAGCTCAGCAGAAGCCGGGATACCGTGTAGAAAAACGGCCACCGGCTGCCCCTCGGCGCCACTGGTGAGGGTAGACAAAATGTGGCCGTTAACGTCATACACCTTTCGTTTTAGCATAGTTTCATTCATTTCCAGTAGTTATTTGCTTCTCATAGCCCAGTCCAAGTTTCGAATCGCTTCGATCAACGGCAAAACTTTGGCGCCTATTTCTGTTAGTGCATATTCCATTTTGGGTGGAATTTTCGTTTGGATTACTTTTTATACAACCCCAAGGTTATACTCTAAAACATACACTGCCGGCGGCGGTGTATGTTTTAGAGGTAAATTTGTTCACTTACTGAATTGCTCCTCAACTAGTAATGTCTATCCCTGCATCAGCATTTTTTCACTAATATCAGGAATTAATTTTCTCAATTCTGAAGGGCGACATCTCTGATCCTTTAACTGATAGAGAATCAATAATTTCCATTTTCCTCCTAAATGCTCACGCAAATTATTTTCAAATATAGGTTTTGCTTAGCTAATAACTCCAAAGTTGTACGAATAGGACAACGTGCAGTTACATGGACAACCTTTTTCGACCTACTGACAAAATGGTTAGTCTTGAATACCTATCAAAGCTTTTCAAAAGTAAATAATTTTAACCAGTAAAATAAAAGAGTATCGGTTACAGCATTAACGCCAATAACGCGTCAGAGGTCCCATCAAAGTAAAACACCGTTCGCGCCCCCCGCTTAACTGACTGTGAACGCAGCGGCAATTATCGCATAGGTTGGGTTGGCGTAAGTTCTGGCACGCGACCATCAGCCGGGCGGATTTTATATTGAAACAGGTAGAAGGAGAACAATTTATTGGGGAAATGCCCTTTGTAAGTTACTGAGTGTACTCACCTTTTTACTTTATCCTCATACAACTCAATCCACTCTGCTGCCGACATTTTACCGGCCAGCTCTCCAATCAATTCATAAGGAATCTGGTCCGGATTTTTAAACCGAATACAGCTCTTCCCCATGTCCAGTTTTCTGCTGCTGTGTTTGGGATACTCTTTTTTGAACCAATCCAACAGCTCTTCATCAGTGTACAGTCCCATATGATAAAGGGCAATGTGATTTTTCTGAGCAGCAATATTGATAAACGGCAGGGGCTGCTTGGGATCGCTGTGATAACCGGCGGGATATACAGAATGAGGCACTACATATCCGATCATGCCGTAGTTGATGGTTTCTGTGAAATCTTCCAGCAGATTATCCGCGATGATCGAGCGGAGCTTTTCCATAGCTGCTTTTCTATCTTCCGGCAATTGCCGGATGTATTCTTCAGGAGAGGAGGCGTTGATTTTCATAACTTATGCGAATCAAGGGTTAAAACACCCATTTAGAAATCGCGGCAGCGATTTTGCCAAAGACATGGACAATGAGTCCTTGTCGAGACCTGACTTTGGATGCTCTTTGAATATCAGTTTTTTCAATAATCCAATTGAATAAAGATTCAATTGGCTGGCGGATACGAGATACGGCTGTTGAAAATAGCTTATCGGCAGCATACTTAAACTGTCGAATAGTCTCGGTTTCGCCTTTGACCAGTTTTACTGGCGTATAAATAGTAGTTCCTGCATCTTTTTGCAGTGCCTCATTGAGCTCTTCATTGGAATAAGCTTTATCTCCAATCAAAGCTCGATTTTTCAAATGAGGTAATAGCTCACGTACAGCATTTAGATCATGCTCAGAGGCATTAGTCAAACTAAAAAACTCTGGCAAAGGCAGTGTTCCTGCACGATGGAAAGCAATGCTATGTAATTTTGCTCCATAATAGTGCAGTCTTTTCGTCGAGCAATAGCCTTTATCGGTTATCTGAGCAGCCACCTTGCCAGCTCTTTTACCACTACAAGTGATAATTGGCATGGAGTCTAAAAGACTGATCTGAACATCTATTCCATGTTGATCGACGTCGCGTAATAAGCAACTGACAAAAACTGGAAACACTGCTGCCAAACGATTGAGCCGATTGCAGAAAGCCTGATAAGAGGGCAATTTAGGAAACCAACTATGCAGATACTTGCGAGCATGCGTATAGATGGATTTGACCTTAAATTTTTCCTCTTCGGATACGCAGAAAATATAGATCGTCAATAACTCCACATCCGTAAAATCAGGTGTAGAGTTATTGCTAAACCTTTGGCAATGCCAACAGAGTTCCGTATTATAGCACTCATAGATGTAGCTGTAGAGTACTATTAGTTTGATATAATTCATATTTCAAATATAGAACTCTGCGCTACATCTTTTTTATTTCAATAACCTTCAAGGGCTACTTTTAACCCTTGATTCGCATATTAATATTATATACGGCTGACAGGTAAATTCCCAAGATCAATCGACGGCATGCCTCCTTGCAAAATCTGCTCCGGCAGACGATAAACCTTCTTTGACAACATATTAAAGTATTGCTCATTCATTTTTCCACCAGGTCGCCTTCTCTTCCGCTACGGCCTTCTTCCATTCAGCTTCCGAGCCGCCCATGACCATTTTCAAATAAGATCGCCAACCGTTGTCCAGGTATTGCTCAGCGGGCACAAACTCACCGGCGCCTTGATCCAAAGGATCACTACCGGGAATGCGGTAATCGCCCCAATTGCAGGTAGAAGATTTTCCGCTGCGATGGCTGGTCCAGACGCCTTCAAATTCGTTATTGGAAAAACCATCATCCATGCCGGCCAGTAAGCCATTGTACTCCAGCTGTCCGTCGGGATTCATCCACCAGTAGGAGGTAAAATTCCCGGAGAAGGTGCCGGTTCCGCTTTGTTTTTGATCTTCGTAAAAGGTGTACGTTCCTTTCATCCATCCGACTCGCTGATCGGGAAATTCGAGCTCTTTAGTTTCTTCTGCAGCAGTAAGACGAAGGGTGCCCTGAAAGTCGCAGACATTCCCCTTGTATTTTGACTTACCGTGAACGAAGTATTCCAGCGGATCGTCAGCATTTTTTACTACCGATAAAAAATGAATGCGAATCCGGTGATAACTACTGCCCAGGAATCCCAGCGCAGGCATGCGGTCAATGGATTGAAAGCCGTCATCCCCTGCATATTTAAAGGTGTTGCAGGTGAAGATATTGCTGACATCCTGGGTTTTGACCATTTCCAGAGCGTCTTTCGTGTCCTGGGTAGCGGAAAAAAGAAATCCGGTGAAGGTGAATAGTAAGATCAGGTTTTTCATTTTGGTTGTTGAGTTAATTAGTTATTGGGTTATTGTTCTTACACAAATTCATCTCCATCTTTTTTCATCGGCATCAGGCTGTCATCATATTCCTGAAAGCCGCTGTTCAGGAATCCTTCGAATGCTTCGTGCATGCGTAAAAAAGCCAGCATATCGTGGTTGAGTATCTCCTCCTGGTCCTGCAGGCTGTAAGCCACGGCATTTTTTAAGGCTTCAAAACCTTCCTTTGTCCTTTCCAGAACAGAATAAGCACAAGCCATATGAAAGTAAACTTCCGGGTCTTTCGGATGGAACTTTAAGGCTTCCTCGAAAAACTCCAGCGCTTCCTCCAGATCATAGGATTTCAGCTTGTTTAGACCGTCCTTTTTTGCCTTGAGATGAGGGCTGGCAGGTCTGGAACCATATTTTACGGGTACTTTTTCGAAGATCAATGCTCCGTTTCGGCTGAGGTCGATCACCACCTGCATACCCTGGTCGATGCCGGTTGTCAGAATATACCTGGCATGGCGGCCATCTTCCATGACATTGAAATAATGATTGGTGCCCCAGACGGAATATTTTTTCGAAACGATTTGGCCGTTGACGATCACAGTTTCCTCGCCCAGCCAGTTGTTATGGAATTCAATGGTAGTGTCTCCCTGAGTAAATTTATGGTATTGCATGAACTGAATAGATTCTGAAATTCTATTTAAAAATACATTAAAATCATGAATTTTTGGGCCTTTAAATCCCAAATAATCGGAGATGATAATCCATATGTTTGTAGATAACCTGCATCTCTTTTTCGAAAAAAGCAAAGAACAATTAACAAAATTTTAGACCTTTCGGCCGGAACTAAATCTGGTTGAACGCACTAAATATTTATGACGCTGTCTGCAATAGCCATAACAAAACCTGTTCTTTATGCCAAACAACATTTTACCTCTACTCCTTGCCATTTTGTTTTTCCCAACTGTCTTTTTAAACGCACAAGGCATCCAGGGCTATATCCGCGATGAAGCGGGCAATCCGCTGGAATACGCCACCATCTACGTACAGGAAACCAGCGATGGTGCGGTCACCAACTCCGAAGGTTACTATAAACTAAAACTGGCGCCCGGTGACTACACCATACTTTTTCAGTATCTGGGCTATCAAAGCAAAGTAGAGAAGATCAGTATCGGCGACCGGTTCCGGGAGTTCAATGTAGCGCTTCAAAGTCAGACCTTCCGGCTGAAAGAAGTGGAAATAGTCAGCGGCGACGAAGACCCGGCCTACACCATCATGCGTAAGGCTATAGCCAAAGCGGAGTATCACCGGCAACAAGTCGATTATTACCGGGCGCAGGTTTATGTAAAAGGATCAGGCCGGTTGGTCAAATCGCCCTTTTTTGTGCGAAAGCAACTAGAAAAGGAAGGTATTGACTCTACCCGAGCCTTTACCTCCGAGTCCGTCAGTATCGTGGAATATGAACGGCCGAATACGTTCAGAGAAAAAGTGATTTCAGTTTATACCCAGGGCGAAGACAACAATTCCGACCCGATGTCCTATGTCAACGGCAGCTTTTATCAGCCGGAAATCGCGGGTTCGGTCTCCCCGCTGTCACCCAAAGCATTTGGGTTTTACCGGTTTAAGCTGGAAGGCTACTTTGAAGATCGAGGCTATTTTGTTAATAAGATCAGAGTGGAACCTCGTTCAAAAGGGGATGATGTGTTTGACGGGTACCTTTACATCGTAGAAGACTACTGGGCTATTCACAGTCTGGAACTGACGATCTATAAATTCGGGATCCGTTTTGACATCGACCAGGTCTATACCCCCATCCAGGAGGTGGCCTGGCTGCCGATCACCGCCCAGTTTGACGTCACCGGCAGTATTTTCGGCTTCCGTTTTGAATACAACTATCTGGCTTCCTTAAAGGATTACGAAATCACCCTCAATCCTGACCTGCCCAAAGATTTTGAGGTTATTGATGAAAAACTCAATAAAGACCTGGCCAGAGAGATCGAAGCCATACGGGAAGAAAAACCAGAAACGGCGGATATCAGCGAAAAGCTGGCGGCCGGGGAGGAAGTCACCCGAAAAGAATTGAAAAAGCTCATGCGCGAATACGAAAAAGAGGAACGCCAGGAGCAGGAAGAGCCGGAAATCATCAGCAACTATACATACAAAGTCGACTCCAATGCCTACAAAAAAGATTCCGCCTTCTGGGCGGAAGTCCGCCCCTTACCCTTGACCACCTACGAGATCAGAGGATACCAAACCATGGACAGTATAGCCAGGGTGGAGCGATTGGAGGCCGAAGGCAAAACCGACTCGCTGGAGATGATACAGGGCCGAAAAGAGTCGCTGTTCGACAATCTTGGCATTTTATTCAGTGAATCATGGAAACTTGGAAAAAAAAGCCGCCTGGAATTTGACGGTCCGCTCAGCCGTGTTCGCTTCAATCCGCTGGAAGGTTTCAACTTCACCAGCCGGCTTCAGTACGATCACAGCTGGAAAAACGGCAACTTCAACCTCGGCGCCACCGGCCGGTACGGTGTTGCCTGGAAACGTTTTAATTTCAAAGGAGATGCCGGTCTTAGACTCGGGGAAAGCAATAAACGCCATATTTTCAACCTGGAAGGCGGCCGCTACCTGGAACAGTTTAACGGAGAATATGCCGTTCCGGAGCTGATCAATGCTTACTCAGCGCTTTTTAATGAGCGCAACTTCATCCATTTCTTCGAAAAAGAATACGGCGCCCTGAGCTGGTCCAAGCGCTGGGAAGCCACTGCCAACTTTAACTTAAGGACAGAATGGGCCAACCGGCGTTATTTTCCTGACTTTAACACCTCTCAGTCCTGGTTTCCTAAAGACGACCGGGAGTATGGCAGTAACGTCCCGGAGGTTATTGAAAGCTTTCCCACTCCTGAGCGGGAAAGGGCTTTCGTCATAAGCGCCCAGCTAGAGGTCCGCCCCTGGCAGAAATACCGCATACGCAACGGCCGGAAATTATCTATAGACGATAGCTCCCCCACTTTTGAGCTGGAGTACAGCAAGGGGCTGCCCGGTATCGGGCGGAGTGTTACCAACTACGACCTGTTGGATTTCACCTATCGCCAGGAATTTGAATTCATCGCTCGCGGAATGCTGGATATCAGGATCAATGCAGGCATTTTTTTAAATAATGCTTACGCAGGATTGCCTGATTTCAAGCACTTTCCAGGCAATCAGCTGGTTTTCACGGATATTGACCCGGTGGCCTCTTTCCGTTTACTGCCCTATTATGAGCAGAGCACCCAGGATAAGTACCTTTCCGGGCATTTACACTATCAATTCCGTAAATTTTTGCTGACCAGGATATGGGAAGTTCAGCTGATGGGGTTGCGGGAAAATGTATTTTTCAACTACCTGGCCACCCCGGAGAGTCAGCATTATTTTGAAGCGGGGTATTCTTTGGACAACATACTCAGGGTGTTCCGCCTGGAGTTCGTGGCCAGTTTTCAGGACGGCACTTATCGGGATTTCGGGGTGCGCTTCGGAGTCGCTTCGAATTTAGGAGAGATGTTTAATATTGAGTAAGTATTGGGGCGCCGTTGGCGGCACAAAATTTCCTAGGGGTTACCCCCCTTGGTCAGCATAAGGATGCTTAACCTTAAGTCAATTAATATATACGTGGCTGTCTGAAAAGACCTACGGCCTTTTTTTCGCGGCCAATAACATATTTTTTTAGCGGTATTTTATGGGAAAAAATAAAATTTTTTCCCATAAAATACCGCTAAAAAAGAAATTTATCAGGCTGCAAAAACCTGCAGGATGCTTTTCAGACAGCCACGTATATTTCAAAATATTAAATCAATTCTTTAAATTTTTGTACATCTATATTGCCGCCGCACATCACTAACACCATGGTCTTGCCCTTAAACCTGTCTTTATTTTTCTTTAATACGCCAATCGTCACTCCAGCTGCCCCTTCGATGATCTTATGATGCTTATGCGCTACAAAGCGAATGCCGTCGGCAATTTCTGCTTCTGTAGCAAGCAAATAATCATCCACGACTTCCTGGCAGATCGGAAAGGTAATGGCCCCTTCTTCTATTCCCCCGGCTGAGCCGTCAGAAAGCGTGGGGATGTACTCTTCCAGGTAAACGATTTTGCCGGCTTTCACACTCAGGCTCATTTCAGGGGAATTTTCAGGCTGACAGCCGATGATCTGAGTATCGGGGCGATGTGCTTTAAGGTAGGTTCCGATGCCCGATATCAATCCGCCGCCGCCTACCGTCACCAAGGCATAATCGAAGTAAGGCAACTGCCGCGTCAGTTCAATACCGATAGTGCCCTGTCCGCCGATGATCTGAGGGTCATTGTAGGGAGAGATCCAGATGCGATTTTCTTTTTCAGCTATGGCCTTGGCATGTAGTTCGGTAGCCAGGGAGTCCTTGCCATGAAATTGCAATTCCACATCATAATAAGACAAAGCATTAACTTTAGCTTTAGAAGCATTCTCGGGAAGATAAATGGTCCCACGAGCATTTGCGATTTCGAGCGCCCGGGCACAACCCAGGGCATGATTACCGGTGGACGCCGTGATGACGCCTCGCTTTTTCTCTTCTTCCGATAACGAAAGTATTTTATTCAGGCTGCCGCGAGCTTTGAAGGACCCGGTGTATTGTTCATTTTCTAATTTGAGATAGACCTTCCCGTCGATAAGTTCGCTTAATTCACGTGATTCGATGACGGGTGTTTGGAGGATATGAGGACGGATGCGCTCTTCGGCGCGAAGGATTTCTGATAAAATCACCATGGGTCTTTTTTGGGCACGCAGATTTCGTTAATGGTGCAGATCTTTCGACCTGATATCTTCGAAATCTGCACGATTAGCAAAATCTGTGTGCTAAAATAATCTGTGCAATCTGCCAAATCTTTTCCAGCCATTAGCAATAAAAAAATTGCTTTAGCAGGGCGGGGTAAAAATACGGTAAGGAAGCAAGCAATTTTTAGTATAACCTTCCCCCGCGGGCGGGGGAAGGTTATACTAAAAACATACACTGCCGCCGGCGGTGTATGTTTTTAGGTAAATTTGCTCACTTACTTATTTATACTCCGTATTTTCCTTAAATATCTACATTCGCATATTTAGCGTTCTGTTCAATGAATGCTCTGCGAGGAGGCACCTCATCGCCCATCAGCATGGAGAATACGCGATCCGCTTCTTTGGCATCTTCTATGGAAACCTGGCGCAGAATTCTGGATTCCGGGTTCATAGTGGTATCCCACAACTGCTCGGCGTTCATCTCACCAAGTCCCTTATAGCGTTGTATTTTGATGGAAGAATCGTTCTCGCCGCCGGACAGTTCCGCTACGGCCGCTTTACGTTCATCCTCATTCCAGCAATAGATGGCCTTTTTCCCTTTTTTGATCAGGTACAGAGGCGGAGCAGCGATGTAAACATGGCCGTCTTCCACCAGTTTTCGCATATACCGGAAGAAAAACGTCAGGATAAGAGTGGTAATGTGGCTGCCGTCCACATCGGCATCCGTCATGATGATGACCTTAAAATACCGGAGTTTTGTCAAATTCAAGGTGCGCTCTCCATCCTCGTCCTCTTCGATACTGACGCCGAGGGCTGTGAAGATATTTTTAATCTCTTCATTGTCATAGATCTTATGCTCCATAGCCTTTTCCACGTTCAGGATCTTACCCCGGAGCGGCAGGATGGCCTGGAAGTTGCGATCGCGGCCCTGTTTGGCTGTTCCTCCCGCCGAATCTCCTTCGACCAGGAAGATCTCCGAGGCTTCAGGGTCACGGGAAGAACAATC
This sequence comes from uncultured Saprospiraceae bacterium, assembly GCA_964548175.1. Classification (GTDB taxonomy): domain Bacteria; phylum Bacteroidota; class Bacteroidia; order Chitinophagales; family Saprospiraceae; genus JANQPA01. Next base: position 57,697 of record CAZJQS010000027.1, on the reverse strand, counting down.
CGACAACTTCCCGGGAAGTCCGCCACTGGTGACGGCGCTTTTGCGCTGGACCATTTCCCTCGCTTTTCGGGCGGCGTGGCGGGCGGTGGCGGCCAGCACGACCTTGTCGATGATCTTTTTCGCGCTTTTGGGGTTCTCCTCCAGATAATGCCTGAGTGTTTCCCCTACGGCCTGCGAGACGATACGCGTTACTTCAGAATTTCCCAGTTCTCCTTTCGTTTGCCCTTTGAACTGAGGTTCCGGAACTTTGACCGAAACCACGGCCGTCAATCCTTCCCGAAAATCCTCACCGCTGACTTTAAAAGTAAGCTTTTTGAAGTAGCCGTTCTCTTCGGCATATTTACCAAATTCCCGATTCACAGCCATTCGGAAGCCACGAACGTGAGTACCCCCTTCTTTCGTGGTGATATTGTTAACGAAAGAGTAAACATTCTCTGAATAAGAGGTATTATACTGCATAGCAATCTCGATCGCTACATTTTCCTCGGTAGCTTTGATGTAAATTGGCTTTTCAATAAGCGGATGCTTTGAATCGTCCAGGTATTGGACGAACTCCGCCAATCCACCCTCGGAATAAAACTCTTGGTAAATGAACCGGCCGTCGTCATCGGTCTCCCGCTCGTCCGTAATGGTCAATAAAAGGCCGCTGTCCAGGTAGGACAACACCCGGAGCCTGTTCGCCAGGACGTCGAATTTATATTCCAGGGTCTCGAAAATCTCGTGATCCGGTTTAAAGTTAATGACGGTGCCGGTTTCAGAAGATTCCCCGACGACGTGCACGTCACTGACCGGCTTACCCCGGACGTATTCCTGCTCGAATACTTTCCCTTCCCGATGGACCACCGCCTTGAGTGATTCGGACAGTGCATTGACACACGACACCCCTACACCGTGAAGACCACCTGACACCTTGTAAGTATTTTTATCAAACTTACCTCCAGCGTGCAGGACTGTCATAACGACTTCTAAAGCAGACTTTTTAAGCTTGCTGTGCATGTCGGTCGGTATCCCTCGACCATCGTCCTTAACCGTAATGGAATTATCAGAATGAACAATTAGATCTATCCTCGTACAATATCCTGCCAGGTGCTCATCAATGGAGTTATCCACAACTTCCCAGACCAGGTGGTGCAATCCCTTTGCGTCGGTGCTCCCAATGTACATTCCAGGGCGTTTGCGAACGGCTTCCAGCCCTTCCAGGGCCTGAATGTTACCGGCCCCATATTCACCCTGCGCCTTTTTAACGTCTTTATTATCTGTTACCATATCTTTGCAAATATACAAAAAATTAACGTTCTATTGACCTGAACGGACGAATAACAAGCCTACTTTAACAAGACTTTTTTTTATTTGTAAAAAACAGAATTAACAACTGACAATCAATTTTTTACAAACAAAGATAAAATCTAAATCGATCTATTTTTTTTGCTGTTTGTTATTCAGGATGGCTATAAGCAAGCATTTCGGGAAATAATCGAACTTCTTTTTGCCACCGGAGGCAAAAGAAGGCTTTCACAAAAACTTTGATTACGGAAATAAAAAACAGTTTTTCCTCGATGAAGGAACTATTTATAAAAAAAGTTGAAGACTGGAAGGATGCGGCCTCCATGCTCCTTGACTACGCTGAAAAAAAGCGAAAGTTTGTGTTTACGGGGGAAATAGGGGCCGGTAAAACGACATTTATTCAGGCGATCTGCGCCCGGTTGGGTGTAAAAGACAGCATTACCAGTCCGACCTTTGCTCTGGTCAATGAATACATCGGCAAAAACTGCCGGCCGGAGACCGTTTACCACTTAGACCTTTACCGGTTGAAGGATATTGATGAAGCATTAAACATCGGAATAGAAGACTTTCTCTACGGACCGTCCTATTGTTTCATTGAATGGCCGGAGGTGATCGAGCCGATGCTTTCGGATGAGGAGATCGTCAGAATTCAAATTGAAATTGTGGAAGATTCCACCCGAAAAGTACTATTTTTGTAGATATTTAAATGGAATATGAGCGAAAAGGAAAAGCGGATACCCATCCCCAAGATATTCACTGAAGGTCAGTATCAGACGCAGACGGAGATGCTGGAGGTCCAACGCAAGCCTAATAAGTTATTCATTGGCATTCCCAGGGAAATCACCTTGCAGGAAAACCGGGTGGCTCTGGTGCCCTCTTCTGTGGAGACCCTCATTGGGCATGGCCATCGGGTAGTAATAGAAACGGAAGCGGGTGAAAGAGCCCATTTCTCCGATCATGAGTATTCAGAAGCCGGCGCAGAGATCGCTTACAGCACCAAACAAGTTTATGAGGCGGATGTCATCATCAAAGTGGCGCCTCCGACCATCAAGGAAATCGACCTGATGCATCCCAATCAGATTCTGATCTCCCCCCTGCAGCTGCCGATCATCTCTGCTGACTACATCCAGAAATTACGCCAGAAAAGAGTGATCGCTCTGGCAATGGAATACATCAAAGACGAATCCGACACCTTTCCGGTGGTCCGCATCATGAGCGAGATGGCCGGCCTGAGCGCCATGCTTACCGCCGCCGAATTACTAGCCACCACCAGCGGTGGGAAGGGCGTTCTGCTGGGAGGGATCTCTGGGGTGCCTTCCGCTAAAGTCGTGATCCTGGGCGCCGGCATCGTAGCAGAATACGCAACCCGCACCGCCCTCGGCCTGGGCGCCGAAGTCCGTATTTTCGATAACAACATCTACAAGCTCAAAAGATTGCAAAACCAGGTGGGCAGGCCGCTGTTCACCTCCGCCGTCAATCCCGTTTACCTGAAAAGAGAACTGATCGACGCCGATGTCGCCATCGGCGCAGTACATTCCAAAACAGGACGGACGCCGATTCTGGTGAGCGAAGAAATGGTCAGCAGCATGCGCCCAGGCTCAGTTATCATCGACGTGAGCATCGATCAGGGCGGTTGTTTTGCTACCTCTGAAGTCACCACCCTGGAAAAGCCCACCTTCATCAAGCACGATGTCATCCATTATTGCGTGCCTAATATCGCCTCCAGAGTGTCCCGAACGGCTTCTATGGCGGTTAGTAATATCCTTACCCCAATTCTGCTGAAAGCAGGAAGCACGGGAAGCATCGAGTACCTGTTGTTTAATAATTATGGCCTGAGAAATGGGGTGTATACGTATAAGGGTTGTCTTTGCAATGAATATTTGGGGGAGCGGTTTCAGATTAAGAGTACGGATCTTGATTTACTGATTACGTCAAATCTGTAACACAGTTGTAAAAAAAGTCATCGCACTCCCGGCCGGGAGTGCGATGACTTTTTTTTACAATTGCAATAGATTAAAGATCACCCCTGCAAGAGTGTCTTCATGCTAACTTTCTTCCTGACGATCTCCTCCACCTTTTCGATAGGAATGCGCTCCTGCTCAAGAGTGTCTCTATCGCGGATGGTGACCGTATTGTCTTCCAAGGTTTCGAAATCCACCGTTATGCAGTAAGGCGTGCCAATGGCGTCCTGGCGGCGATAACGTCGGCCGATCGCATCTTTTTCGTCATATTGACAATTGAAAGCAAAGCGCAGTTCGTTGAAGATCTCGGTCGCCTTTTCTGTTAGCTCTTCCTTGTTTTTCAGCAACGGCAATACCGCGCATTTAATAGGCGCCAGGGCCGGATGAATTTTCAAGACCGTCCGGGTAGAATCCTTGCCTTCTGCATCTGGAACGGTTTCTTCCTGTAGCGCCTCGCTCAGGACAGCCAGGAACATGCGGTCGCAGCCAATAGAAGTTTCCACCACATAAGGAACATAACTCTCCTGTCGTTCGGGATCGAAGTATTGAAGCTTTTTGCCAGACAACTTTTGATGCTCTCCCAGATCAAAATCCGTGCGGGAGTGGATGCCCTCCAGTTCTTTAAAGCCAAAAGGAAATTCAAATTCTACGTCTACCGCCGCATTGGCGTAATGCGCCAGGTTGTCGTGATCATGAAAACGAAGCTTATCTTTTGAAGTACCCAGGGCCAGATGCCACTTCATGCGGACTTCTTTCCAGTACTCATACCATTGCATCTCTTCGCCCGGAGGCACAAAGAATTGCATTTCCATCTGCTCGAATTCACGCATACGGAAAATAAATTGGCGGGCCACGATCTCATTGCGGAAGGCTTTACCGATCTGGGCAATACCGAAGGGTAGTTTCTGACGCGTAGTTTTCTGGACATTCAAAAAGTTGACGAAAATACCCTGGGCCGTTTCAGGACGCAGGTACAACTTTCCTTCCTCTCCGGCGATATTACCCAGCTGTGTGGAAAACATCAAATTGAACTGACGTACATCCGTCCAGTTTCTCGAACCGCTTTCCGGACAGGCAATCTCATATTCGTCGATCATGGCCTTGAGTTCCGCCATGTTGCCGTCGGTCATGGCCTTAGCGAGACGTTCTCTTGCCTCATCATACTTCTCCTGATTACGCAGCACGCGAGGGTTAGTCTCTCGAAATTTAGTTTCATCAAAATCGCCACCAAAGCGCTTTTGAGCCTTTTCTATTTCCTTATCGATCTTTTTTTCGATCTTTTCCATGTACTCCTCGATCAGCACATCTGCACGATAGCGCTTTTTGCTATCCTTATTGTCGACCAGAGGATCATTGAAAGCATCGACATGGCCGGAGGCCTTCCAGGTCTTGGGATGCATAAAAATAGCCGCATCCAGCCCCACAATATTGTCGTGCATCTGCACCATCGCCTGCCACCAGTATTGCTTAATATTGTTCTTCAACTCCACACCATAAGGACCGTAATCATAAACGGCGCTCAAACCGTCGTATATTTCGCTCGACTGATAGATGAAACCGTATTCCTTGCAATGAGCAATTACTTTTTTGAATTGATCGCTTTGTTGAGCAGCCATGCTTGAGTTGTTTTTTGTTTCAATGCCAAATCGTGTAACCGAAAAAGGAAAACTCCTGTCCAATCATTCAGGAAAATCTACATTACAGAGCAATCGACTTTTTGCACAACCCCCAAATTGCCTTTGCATATTTCTGTTCAGGCACTTATCTTATAATAAATTTACTTTCCGATCACCCCTGCAATAGGGGGCAAAGATCGCAAAAATCCTCTTTTATCAGGACAATATGGATAGAAAATTGCATCAAAGATCATGGGATTGTGAAAAAGCCGCCCACACGGCTGGACCGCCAGGCAGCTTTTCACCAACCCGCAACCTGGCACTTGCAGACAGTTGCGTGCGGGGACAAACTTAACGCTGTCCAATCACTTCATTTGTTAAATAAAACCGACTATTATGAAAAAAAAATCATGGCTATTCATAGCCCTTTTATTAATGACCAGCCTCGCACTTGAGGCCCAGAAAGAATACAGCCTGGATGATTTTGACGAACTCAGCGTCAGCGGCAACATAGAGTTGATCCTGGAAAAAGGGAATGCGAACAAAATTTCCTTCCGGGTGGAAAATGGTGACGATAACGATCTATACGCCAAGGTAAGCAGAGGGGAATTAAAAATTAAACTGAACGACGGCATTTACCGCAAAGACGAAAAAGCGTTCGTCACACTTACCTACAATACCCTGCGGTCCGTTACCGGCCATGCCGGCAGCTACATCATTAGCCGCGCGCCGATCACCATCGACCAACTGGCCACCAAAGCCCACAGCGGCTCTCGCGTGGAGCTGGAGCTGAACGTGAATGCCGTTCAGGGGGGTGCTTACGAAGGGGGCGTACTGGAACTAACCGGTCAGACCATATCACAGAAAATGGCCGCTAATACCGGAGGCGTTTATGAAGGTTTTGGACTGGATTGCCAAAATTCTTACATCAAAGCCTCCACCGGCGGCGTAGCTAAAGTTATGGCTACCGAAAAACTCGACGCCAGAGCCAGCCTTGGAGGCAGCATTGAATACCGCGGTGATCCGGAGGAGTTGAGTCAGTCGACTTCCCTTGGAGGGAGTATCAGCTATTAAAAAACGAGGGGGCGGAAAGTCTGTGAAGACTTTCCGCCCCCTCGTTTTTTTGTCTTATTTTTACTGCATGAGCCAATACCCTGAGCAGGTCTGCGAAGAAGCTGTCTTTCAATCCCTTTTCTTTGAATACGCCGCTCGTATTCGTAATTTTTTATTTTACAAAAGCGGAAATCTGGAATTGGCCGAGGATCTGACGCAAGAAGCTTTTCTTCGGTTATGGAAAAATTGTAATAAAGTCAGCTATCAAAAAGCCCGCTCTTTCTTGTTTACAGTGGCCAACAACCTTTTTTTGGATGATGTCAAACACCAAAAGGTCGTACAGCAATTTAAACTACTCCCTAAAATGGAAAAGAAGGAAGCTACCCCAGAGCAATTACTGGAACAAAAAGAACTGCAGGAAAAACTGGAGCAAGCCCTTCTTCAACTCCCCGAAAACCACCGGCTGGTTTTTCTGCTTAGCCGAGTGGAAAAAATGACGTATAAAGAAATAGCCGTCCTGCTAGACATCAGCGTGAAAGCCGTAGAAAAGCGCATGCATAAAGCATTGACCAACCTCCGCTCAATTTTGGAAAAAACCACTTAGGGTAGCCGCCCCATCAATCGTTAATATAATATATGGTTACTTCCACATGACCATCAGCCACAAACCCCATGAACATCAAAAAAGCCGCAACGCAGCGACACACGTTCACATGGGGCGCAAGCCCCACACAACCGAGGGCGCAAGCCCAAAAGCTGCAACGCAGCGACACACGTTCACATGGGGCGCAAGCCCCATGCAACCGAGGGCGCAAGCCCAAAAGCTGCAACGCAGCGACACACGTTCACATGGGG
>CAZJQS010000027.1:0-50828 GCA_964548175.1 uncultured Saprospiraceae bacterium | reverse complement strand
GCAAGCCCAAAAGCTGCAACGCAGCGACACACGTTCACATGGGGCGCAAGCCCCACACAACCGAGGGCGCAAGCCCAAAAGCTGCAACGCAGCGACACACGTTCACATGGGGCGCAAGCCCCATGCGATAAGCCATAGCCCGACCCTAACCCACACACAACCAAACACCGGAAACATGAAAGAACAACCACCCTACAACGACGACACATTCCTGGCTCGCTGGCTCAACAAAGACCTCAGCGAAGAAGAAAAAGTACGCTTTGAAGCATCCGAAGCATACCAGGAATACAAAAAGATCATAGAAGCGGCCGATGATCTATCTGCCCCGCCGTATGAAATGGAAAAAGCCTGGAATCAGCTGCAACAAGCTAAAAACCAAGAACGAAAAAGCATCAGAAAAATACAGCCCTGGATAAATTACGCCGCCGCTGCCGCCGGCTTACTCTTGCTCGTGGCCGCCATCTGGCTGTTGTGGCCGGTCAGGAATATCGAATACCTGACCCAATACGGAGAACAAGAAACCATCACTTTGCCCGACCGATCCACCGTACAGCTGAACGCCAGGAGCACACTGACTTACAATCCGAAAAACTGGCGCCGAGATCGTAATGTACAACTGGAAGGCGAAGCCTACTTTGCCGTCGAAGAGGGCAGTCAGTTTACCGTGAGCACTCCCTCTGGCAAAGTCCAGGTACTCGGTACGGAATTTAACGTCTGGAACCGAAAGGAGCAGTTTGAAGTACACTGTTATAGTGGTCGGGTACAAGTAAGCGCCGGTGCAAGATCAACCATTATCACCGCAAAACAAAAAGCCTACTGGATCAATGAGCATTGGACTGTCGAAAATGTCGACGCCAGCGCAACGGCGCCTTCCTGGACAAAAGGAGTCGTGACCTTCGAAGCCGCGCCCCTCACCAGAGTCTTGCAGGAACTCAAATACCATTACGACGTCCAGATCACCCTGGTCGGCAACACACAAAGAAACTACACCGGCGGTTTTCCCACCAACAACCTGGAAGCCGCACTCACCAACATCACCGAGCCCCTTAATCTGACTTATCAAATCGCCGATGACAATAGGGTGATCCTAAGAGCAAAACCCCAACAGGAATGAAAAAAATCTTCCTGATCGTTGGTCTATGCATCCTGCTTTTGGATGGGCTACGTGCTCAGGAAACGGTCTGGCATTTTGACCAAACCAGCCTGGAAAGCATTTTCAAAAGCCTGGAAAAACAGCATAAAATCACATTTGCCTATGATTATGACCTCATTGCTTCCCTGACTGTCCCTGAAAAAAAATACAGCGGAACAGGCATCGAAGAACTGCTCGATCAGTTATTATCGCCCCTTGGGTTAACCTATAGGTTTACTGACCAGAACTATGTCTTGATCTTAAAACATAAAGATACCCCCTCCTCTTCCAGTGAAGAGGAAATGGTACAGATATGCGGTTATTTGACCGATGAAGCCGACGACCGGGTCTTATCTTACGCCAATATAGCCCTTAAAGGCACGACTATGGGAACGACCACCGATGAAACCGGTTTTTTCTCTCTGTCGATCTCCCAAAAACCGGTTGATACCCTAATGATCACCTATGTAGGTTATCAGCCATATGCGATACCTGTGCAAGCCTTTTTAGGAAGGCCTTGCCTTCGGTTGCAGCTCACTGAAGCAGGCATGTCCCTGGTGGAAGTGTTGATCCGGGATTACGCCATTTCCTTTTTAAAACCGTCTCGATTGGGGCAAGGCATTGAACTCCGGCCTGCTGACATGGGCCGGCTCCCGGGCTGGGGAGAGAACGATATCCTGAGGATGGTCCAGTTGCTGCCCGGCATTCACAGTTCGAATGAATCAGCTGCTGATATTCACATCCGCGGGGGCACGCCGGATCAAAATCTGATCCTCTGGGAAGACATTCCCATTTTACACATCGGTCACTTTTTCGGTTTATTCACAGCCGTAAATCCCAATATCGTACAAACCATCAAGGTCTATCCCGGCAACTTTGACGCCAGCCAGGGCGGCCGGGTTTCAGGACTGATCGACATGCGCGGTCCGGATCCCGGGGACAGCCTGAGCGGCCAGGTCAGCCTCAACCTGATCAATGCCCAGGCCTATCTGAACCTGCCGGTCATCAAAGAAAAAGCGAGCCTGCAACTGGCCGTCCGCCGTTCGTATACGGATATCATCCAGAGCCCGACCTACAAAAAATTATTCGACCAGGTAGCCGGTAATGGTAAAATCGAAGAAAATGAGCAGCAGATATCCGAACAAGCACTGGAAGCAGAATTAACGCCTTCCTTCTATTTTTTCGACCTTAACGCCAAATGGCAGTGGAATTTCGATGAGCAAACGTCCTGGACTACCAGCTTCTACAGGGGCAGTGACCGGCTGGATTATCAGGTATTATTTGATGCGCCTACTATTTATTTCCGAGCCCGGGACCAGATAGAGCTCGGTAATACCGGCGCAAGCACCAGTCTTCAACATCGCTGGAGCCATCGGCTAAGTTCCAATCTGAAGTGGATCTTTTCTTCTTTTAAGAACAGATATGATTTTTCACTAAACATCCTTTCTGACTTCGAAAGAGAACGAGACCTCCGTTTTTTCCAAAACAACAACATGCAGGAAAATGGGCTTCAGTGGAACAACAGCTGGTCCTGGCGTCCCGGGCAAACCCTAAACTTTGGCTATCACCGTTCCGCTTATCAGGCAGACTTTGAGGTAGCGGAAGAGGAAAATGATCGAGTTAATACCTATACGGAAAACATCAGGGGCACTCTTCACAGCCTGTATCTCGACTGGGACCTCAATATTAACGACCGGTTGCTAGTCGATTTTGGCCTGCGGCATATTCGTTACGCCCCTTACGAAAGTTTCCTTCTACTTCCCAGGTTGTCCGTTAATTACACGCCTGTTCAGGGTTTCCCCCTTCAGATTAAGAGCTCGATCGGACGGTACGCTCAATTTGTCAACCAAATGATCACCGATAATGACCTGGGGCTTAGCGAACAGATCTGGATCATTGCCGGGGAAGGGCAAGGCCTGCCACTGGTTCAGTCCAACCAATGGTCGGCCGGGCTGCGGTTGCAGCAAAAAGGCTGGATCATAGACGCCGAGTATTATGAAAAAGAAACCTTTAACCTGACTTCTCTGAACCTGAGACTAGGCTCCCTGCAAGACAACCCGTTTTCCGTCGGTCAGGCAGACATTAGGGGATTCGATGTTTTGGTAAGAAAAAAATGGCGGCATTTTAACAGCTGGCTTTCCTGGAGTGTAGGCGAGGTCAGGTACCGGTTTCCTACATTGAACAATGGCGAATATTTTTTTGCCGACCACGACCAGCGGCACACCATTAATTGGACCAATATCCTGGAGTATCCGAATTGGGGCGTCTCGCTGGGCTGGCATTACAATACCGGTCGGCCCTACACCCGTCCCAGTGGAGTTGATGCCTATTACATGGAAGAAGGCGACTATTGGGACTACGACCTCCGTATTCCCGTCAGGAATGATGAACGTTTACCGGCTTATCAACGCATAGACCTGAGCGTTTACGGTCGCTGGGATGGCAGGCAGGGAGAGCGGTGGATGACAGGTATTTCGATATTCAATCTTTTCGGCCATCGCAATGTCCGGGAGCGCCCTTATTACATTATCCCTCCGGATCCGTCTGCACAGCAGGGCGCACAGCTGTTTTTTTACGACCGTCCTGCACTTGGTTTTACGCCAAATGTTTTTGTAGAATTCCAATGGTAAAAGGAGAACGGCATCACCTGAACTTTTATTTGTTCAATAGCCTATCATTAGCTACATTGTGACTACTAAATGCTTTTTCCGTCATAAGAACGGTTGTTTCATCCATCAATACTCTACTCAATATGTTTTCGAGTCCTCTTTTTTTAGGGTAAATTGCTTTTTCCCAAGGAAAAGAGCGCTGGAAAAGAATTATTCTAAAGTGTGCAAAAGAGCAAACAACTTCTTTGGAAAAAACGTAAAACCAAACTTTTTTGTTAACCCAAAAAATTCTCAACTTATGTCTCTAAAAGAGAAGTACCAACCTGTATTGAACCTGGGCGAAAAATTCGAAGTTAAAGATGGATATGTAGAAGAACTGGATGGCTTGTTAAAAATCGGAGGAGTAGCCAGAACCCAGTATCACAAAGACCTGATGTGGGACAAGATCAAAGAGATCGGAGGTGATCCGCCCTCTGACCTCGAAGCTGACATCAAGGTAGAAATTACTGATTACTATCACAAGCACACCGTACAGAAGGGAGAGTCACTGTCCAAGATCGCCAAGCACTACTATGGCGACCCGATGAAATACAAGGCCATTTTCGAAGCCAATACGGATATACTGAAGGATCCTAATTTGATCTACCCGGATCAGGAGTTAGTGATTCCTTTTGCGTAGCGCAAAAGTTTTATTTTGGTTGCTAAAAAAATCTTGAAGACTTTTTTAGCAGCCAAAAGATTTTTTCCATTCCCTCACCCAAACACTTCCTGCAAAATGGCGTGCGCATTGATGACAGGTAGATTTTCCACATGCAGTCGGTAAAAGTCGATCAGATGGCGAAGTAGTATTTTCCGCTCATCCGCAGGAATGCTTACCTCATGAGCCTCTTCCAGGCGACTTTGAAGTAATGCGTACAGTGCTGCGCTGGACAAGCCTTCAACGAATGCCTGGCCAGCAGGGGTTCCCTTTACGTAAAGACCTTCCCGAAGATCAAAGACCGGCGTATCGGCACAGTATTGCCCTCCCGGGGCAAATCCCAGATAACGACTTAGCTGCAGCAAGAAGCACAAATGGTAATTGGCCACCGAACTGCGGGTTTCGTCCAGAAAAGCAAAAGCATGAAATAAGAAATTGAACAGCGGAACATTCTGCTCCTCTTCGCGAATGGTCTTGCGAGCGATCTCCGTCATGAACAAGCCGACAGCCCCTTTCTTGATATCAAATGGAATATGCTGAAAAACGTAAGCAGGTTTGATCTCTTTGATGCGTTGCAAATCCTTGTCGGAACGATGATAAGCCACCATCTCCAGCAGGGACATCACCTGCAAAAGGCTGGCGCTGGTCCTGGATTTAGCCGACCGCACCCCATTGATGATGTACTTCTGGAGTCCTCTTTCTTCCGTATAAATTTCGGTGATGAGGCTGGTTTCCCCATATTTTATAGCTCTGAAAACAATCCCTCTAGTTTTTGTGATCATTCGTAGAAAAAACTTAAAATTTCATTCGCAATATATTATTCTATTTTAAGGCTTTTTAACACTAAAAACAGAAAAAAATTTGGAATCTTCTGCAACTTTTTAGTGTTTGTGTAGTCTATTACATAAAGAAATAACCCGTTAAAACCGGATAATACAGCAGCCAAAGCTTAACATAAAGTTAAGCTGCATTTGATCATAAGTTAGAATAAAATCTGTTGTATTACCAGAAAAAAGTGCCCGGGGAAAATGGACTTTTTCACTTTCTCCGGCACTGATCAATGAACCTGTATACTATCAAACCTGACTGAAAAAATTTGAAGGATGAAATCAACCCTGATGACCTTTATAGGACTATTGGTCGTATTCTTTTCACACGCGGCCCAACTCCCCGATCATGACAACTTTCGATGCCGATCGACCTATGAAGAGATCGATCCATCCCTCTCCCTTGCCGAACAGGTAAGGGCCGATCTTACTTCCGGTCTTTGGCTGGACGAGTCCAGCGGCGATTTCGTTCAGGAAATGATCTCTTTTGAACCTTGCGGCCAGGCCGAATGGATCCGGGAAAATGATCACCAACTGTATCAGAAAGAAACGGCCACCTGGAGCATCATCGAACAAAACAGCGATCTGATGCTCATTCTCAGACGCCCTTCCAGGCAGCCTCTGTTCTACAGCATTGCTCCTAATTGCGAAGGCATCGTACTGACTAACCTGGAAAGCCAGGAAATTTTGTCTTACACCTATGTTGAGACCAAAACAGCGGCCAGGTTGAATGATCTTCGTGATGGACTGATCGGAAAATGGGAGAACATGCTTCCCCAGGTAAAATTACAAGCAACCGGCAATCCGGAAATCCCTACCATCACGCTGGAGGGCGTAAGAGTGATCTTTGACTTCAAGGCCAACGGCCGTTTTCAGAAGTCGATCATTTCCAAAGACGATGTATCGTATCAGGAAAACGGCCACTGGGAATTGTCAAAAGACGGAAAATACATCTACCTGCACTGCAGCGATTCAGAGAATGGGCCGGTTATTCAGGCGGTAAAGATCAAGTTCTTTGACCTGGATGAGTTGGTGCTGGAGCAACCGCTAGCTGTGGTAGGGCAGAGTTATTGTACTGATAATCAGTATTTCTATTTTAATAAAATCTAATGAAGCTGCCTTATCAACAGCTTACATCTTTACGCCTCCTTATAAATTTTTATTACAGCGGGGTTGTGTAAAAAGTAGCTGACTTTTTACACAACCCCGGCTATAAAAATATATGACCGGCTATGTCATTTTATCTTCCCGCCAGCCACAGATAATGTTTCAAATCAGCATTAAACGCTTCCTCTTTATTTAAGTCCTCCACATTCAGATGCATCCGATACCGCCAATAATGCGGGATGATGGCTGGGATATTGATCCGCTCTGCATGAGGATCGGGATGCCTCAGCTTTTCAGAGATGCCCAGAAAATCCTGAATGGGGAAAACGGCCCACATGGCAGGAGAATGAAGGTGCTGTCGGATGATGGCTGCGCAGATTTCGGGGGTGCAAGTCTCCGGCGCCTTGCCGGTTTGCCCCAGCATTTCATTATAAAACTGCTGTACGAGTTGAGCATCCTCCTCCCACCAGCCTCTGATGGTGGAGGTGTCATGAGAAGAAGGAGTTACCACAGATAAATAAGGTGCATTTTTGGGATGAGCGAAAGTCTCTCCCAACCTCTTCGGCATCCGCTGAACCTCAAGGCTCAAGATGCCCAACTGGTCCATGACTTCAGGCACGCATTTGGGCACCATTCCCAGGTCTTCTCCGCAGATGAGCATATTAGTGGCGGCCTTTAATTCCGGTAGTTTTTTCAATCCCTGGGTGCGCCAGAATTCCTCCTGCCGGTTGTAGAAATAGTCGTTGTACAGCTCTATCAACTGGTGCTGTACATTACCCGGCATATGCTGGAAAGAAAGCGTAAACTTGTACACACAGCGGGGATGGAATTGCGTCCGGTTGGAACCTTCCACCTCGATAAAAAGGAAGTTGGAGATCAACTCGTACAAATTGTCTCGCAGTTGGATATTTTCTTCACTTTCTTCAAGGGCCTTAAAATGTGCTTCTATCTTGCGCTGAGTGCCAAATTTTTCCTTAAAGCGATAGGCTTCTCCTTCATCTTTTTCCAGAAATTCCTTTTTCACCGCCTCCGCTTTTTCACCGAACAACTCACCTATAACCGCATCATTGATATAGGGTTTGCAATAACGATCATAATCAAAAGGAATACCCCATTTGGCGAATTCATCGACCTGAATCGGCAAGGCGGGTTCAAAAAAGCCCATCAGGCCTTCCACGGCATGCATGGGAATCTGCCAGATGCGGAAAAAACCAAGAATATGGTCAATGCGGAAAGAGTCGAAATAAAGAGAAAGTTGGCTGAACCGGCGTTGCCACCAGTAGTAGTGATCCTCCGCCATGCGATCCCAGTTGTAGGTGGGAAAACCCCAGTTTTGTCCTTTGCGCGAAAAATCATCCGGTGGCGCTCCGGCCTGCATATCCATGTGATAGAGTTCCGGCGCCACCCAGGCGTCGGCGCTGTAGCGATAAATGCCGATCGGGATGTCTCCTTTGAGCACCAGGTTTTTCTCGTGGGCATAATCGACCGCCTCGGTCAACTGAAGGTGCAACTGGTACTGCACAAAATAGTGGATTGCAATTTCCGGGTATACTTTCGACTTGGCGCCGGTCAGTTTATTGATCCTGGACGGTTGATACTCAGCATATTCCTCCCATTTCGAAAAATCTGGCGTTTGATAGTGATCGCGTAAATAACAGAATGCAGCGTAAGGAACCAGCCACTTTTGGTGTTCCTTAAAATATTTTTTAAAGCCCTTGTCTTTAAGCAGTTCCTCTTGGTGGGCGGCGAAGATTTTCTTGATGAACGTCCATTTATGGTCCATAACCGCCTCATAATCAACCTGGGCCTTTTTATTTAATTCTTTGCGCGCGCTTTCCAGTCGCTTTGGAAGGTCGCCTTCATCCGCAAAGGGCAGGGCGTCGATATTAAGGTATAAAGGATGTAAAGCAACCACAGAAATAGCTGCATATGGATAGGAATCCAGCCAGGAGTTGGAAGCTGTAGTATCGTTGATGGGCAATATTTGGATCATTTTCAGGCCAATGCCGCCTGCCCAGTCGGCCAGTTCTTTCAAATCGAGGAACTCCCCTACCCCCATTCCTCTTTTGGTGCGTAGGGAAAACACAGGTATGGCCACCCCTGCCCCGCGCCAACTTCCGGTAAGCGACCGACGAAAGCCTTCGTCCGCTATTTTAAGCAGCCTGCTCTTATGTCGGCCGTCCAGACCGAGGACGCGGTTGTCGCCGCCCTCGAAGCCAACGAACTGCTGCTGCTGCAAGTCGTAAAGCCCATATTTATATTCCACCATGCCGGTAAACGGCATCAACTGCACCTGGGCACGCCAGCGGTTCTTGCCTACCCGCTGCATCAAGACAGGCCATTCCGTATTCCAGCCGCCCATTCCGGGATGACTGCCGGATAGACAAAGCGTATGATGCTCAGCGATCAAAGGGGCGCTGATCTCAAAAACAGCATTGTAGGGCGTTATCAAAGTAACCGCTTTCGGTTCCGTATCGGACAACAACACGTCAAAGACCTGGGTGTCAAAGGCATAATCGATCAGCCCCGTTGAACTCCAGTGGTCGCTCACTTCTATCGCCGAAAATTCACTCGGATCGATCTCCAGTCGGCGCCTTTTCTGTTCGGGAAAAAGATAGCCTTCTTTGTCACTTCTGAAAAGGTAATAGTATTCCAGGGAAAACGGCCCTTCCAGTTCCAACTCCAGAAGGTGTTGCCAGACGCCATCGTCCGTGTAATTCATAAAGACAGCCTTCTCCGGGTCATTATCCCCAAGAGTGGGATGATTACCGCAGATCAGCAGTTGCTGCCCGAAGGTGGTGTGGTATTGAATGTTGAAGATGATGTTCATCAAATGATCAATGTTATGATATGAATTCAGGTCATTTCAAGGATAATTAGCCGCTGGCGGCCGATTATCCTTGAAATGACCTGTTCGATTATAGTTGACAATCGTAAATATAGCAGAAAATTGGAAGGTGAAGTAATGGTCGTTTAAATGTTTTGAGTAAGGTTTGATAAGAACTTTTTGAAAAAACCACATACTATCGTTTGGTTACATTCCACTTTACGTTTTCTGTTTTTATAAAAATTTTTCCCTGCACTTCCCCATGACCTTTTTTCAATTAAAAACACTAATAAAAGGA
Organism: uncultured Saprospiraceae bacterium; assembly: GCA_964548175.1. GTDB lineage: Bacteria > Bacteroidota > Bacteroidia > Chitinophagales > Saprospiraceae > JANQPA01. Next base: position 41,331 of record CAZJQS010000027.1, on the reverse strand, counting down.
ACGATTAAACAGCCGACGTCTGTTTTGACCTTACAGCCGGTTTTGGTATGAAAACAGTGACGAAAGAAGAAACCAAGTTTTTTTAACCATCCAAAAACCATTTATCATGAAAACCATCCATGCCGCCTGCTTTCTTTTGTTGCTGGCCAATTCCTGCTATCTGCAAAATCCGCAGACCATAGCCAGCACCGACCAACACGTCATGAACCGCCTGATGTTTATCAAGCTTCAAACGGAAGATCAGCCTGAACCTTTGTTAGCGCACACCCTCGAAGCCGTTCGCCAACTGACCGCCCATTTTTTCGAGCAGATCCAATATCCCGGCATATTGGAAGAAAACGGCATCGAAGGGCAAGTCGTCCTCAAAATCACGATGAATCGGAACGGAGGTATTGACTGCGCTGAGGTCCTCAAAAGCCCTCATGTTTATTTTGACCGGGAGGTTCTACGCGTCATTCAGCTTTTTGATGGAGTGAGCATTGATCAGGAAGCTTACAGGGGAAAGCAGGTCGTTTATATGCCGATTAAATTTACTTTACAATAATTTATGGGGAGTCCAAAAAAACCTCATGGATTGGGGACTCCCAAAACACTTTTACAAAGCAGCGGCCAGCTCGGCAGCCAATTGGGCATTATTCAGCACCAGTTTAATATTGGCGTCCAGGCTAAGTCCTCCCGTTAGTTTTTCAATTCTGGCCAGCAAAAAGGGCGTAATGGCTTTGCCTTTGATCCGCTGCTCATCCGCTTCCTCCAGCGCCAGCTCAATCGCTTCGTTGATGGCGGTATATTCCATCTGGTACGCTGCCGGGATAGGATTAGCCACGACCACCCCACCCTTCAAACCGAGCGACCATTTGGCGATCAGCAACTCGGCTAATTCCTCGGGGCTGTCGAGGCGATAATCTACAGACAGGCCGCTTTTTTGGGTATAAAAGGCCGGCAGTTCAGCAGTTCTGTAACCGACAATGGGCACGCCATGCGTTTCCAGATACTCCTTAGTAAGTGCCAGATCGAGAATAGCCTTAGCGCCCGCACAGACCACCGCCACATTTGTCCTGGCCAGTTCCTGGAGGTCTGCCGAAATATCCATGGTTTGTTCGCCGCCGCGATGAACACCGCCGATCCCGCCGGTGGCAAAAACCTTGATCCCGGCCATAGCGGCGATGATCATGGTAGCGGCGACGGTGGTAGCGCCGGACTTTTTTTTGGCGACCAGATAGGGTATATCCCGGCGACTGGCCTTGATGACCGCTCTGCCTTTTTTTCCCAAATCTTCAATCTCTTCTTTGGACAAGCCGGCTTTCAACCGACCGTCCATGATAGCGACAGTAGCCGGTACGGCCCCGTGATCACGTACACACTGTTCCACCAAATGGGCCGTTTCCATATTCTTAGGATACGGCATACCATGAGCGATGATGGTGCTTTCCAGGGCCACTACCGGTTGTTGATTCGCTAGGGCCTTTTGCACTTCAGGATGGAGAACCACTTGCATCGTTTAAATTTTTATCTCTTCTGTATCATAGCATTTAGCCAGCCGGCCAGCACGGCTTAAATAAAAACTTTATACAACTTCAATTTTTGCCGAAGAAAACCGTTGATTTTCTTCGGCAAAAATTAAAAAAAGAAGGGTACAAGTTACGCAAATAAGTAAACTGTCTTTTTTACCTCCCCCTCCTATTATAAGGATCACCCCTTTTATTGACAAAAATCATTGTATTTCATGACATTTTGCCCTGACTCCGTGAGGCTTTTCGGCTAATTTATAAAATGAAGTTGTTTAAAGAGCCCAAACTAAATTTTACAATTATGAAACGCATAATAGACATTCACTGCCATCCTTCTTTTAAAGCCCACAATCAAATCCTGTATGAAGATAAAAACTACAGCAGGGCGGAAATGGTAAAAAAAATAGACGAGGCGCCTTTTACACTTTGGGACGAGGTGCCTGCCGATCCGGAGATCGAGAAATCCCTTTCCTGCCTGTTAAAAAGTGAATTATCGGGCTATCACAAAACTACCCAGTCGGATTTAAATAAGTTACAGCAAGGAAAGTTAAAAGTCGCCTTTTTTTCCTTACACCCTTTCGAAATGGGATGGTTAAGGATCAAAGACGAGGTTAGCGCGAGTCTGCTCTACTTGTTGACGCAATTCAACAGAGACAAAACCATGATGGCCATTGGCCGGGCCATTTCCGGAACCCATCAGGAAAAAGTTAAGATGCTGAGGAATAAGGTGCGCAAAGACCTGCCCATCGATTATTTCGAAGAGCTGTTCAAGGAATACCTGCTGGTGGCGGAAAATGAAAGAAAAGGCGGACCGAATGGAGAAAAATTGAGCATGATCCAAAATTTTGAGGAATACAAAGCCGCCATCGAAGAGCCCAACACCCAGATCGGCATTTTCACCATTGAAGGAGGGCATGCCTTCAGCTTTTTGCCGGAAGCCAAAGCCCTTAGCAAAAGATGGAGTGAACTGCCGGAACTGCAGCGGGAATTGATTCGTGAACACTACCTCAATAACATTCAGCGATTGAAAGGAAAACCTGCCTTTGAGGGCGACGACAAGTATTTTGACAAAAGACACATTCCGCTTTACGTGACTTTAACCCACATGTTCTATAATTTCCTCGCCGGGCATTGCAAAACCTTTACGAATCCGCTGTGCCATGTCTTCGGTCAAAAGAACGGCTCCACCAAAGGAGATACCGGCATTACCGACCTTGGCTGGGAAGTCATCCATCATCTACTTGAGAAAGGTCCGCAAACCAAACGGATCCTGATCGACGTCAAGCACATGGCCTTCGATTCCAGAAAAGCCTATTACGAATTCGTACGCAACAAGCGGGACCATGAAAACGATCTCATCCCCATCATCTGCAGCCATGCGGCAGTAACCGGCTTCGACGGTTCTTACTTTGACGGCGATACCGAAACCGATCATAAAAACTACTACCTGAGCGCCTTGTCGATCAACTTATTCAGGGAAGACATTGAAGAGATCATTCAATCTGACGGATTGATCGGGCTGGTCACCCATGAGGGGCGTATGCCGGGGAAAAAGGTCAAAAAAGAATTGAAAACAATGGCCAAGCTTTTTAAGGAAGGAAAAATTTCTCGCAAAGAACTGGCCGGAGCATATGTTAAGCTCGTGATGACCAACCTGTTTTACATCATCCATACGATCGACCAGCACCCTGAAATGGAAGGCAAAAAAGCCTGGGATCACCTCTGCCTGGGCAGCGACTATGACGGCATCATGGATCCGTTCGACCTTTATCCCACTTCTGTGGAGTTCATGTCTCTGTTCGGCGAAATGAAGGAGTTTCTGGAGCATCCCGAGCCACTGAACGAACTGCAGGGGGTCAAGTTTTCCGTCAGGAGGATCAAAGAACTGATGTACGATTATTCTGCAGAGGACATTTTGGAAAAGTTAGCCTATAAAAACGTCGAAAACTTCCTTCGGAAGTATTTTACCGACGAATATCTCTACAAAAAAGCCAGAATAAGCGTGCGGCCTAATGTTTTGGTCAAATAAAAAGCTAAGACTTATAAGCGTAAACCTCTAGAAATTCGGCTTCGGCGGGCGCCCATCCATGCTTTTTGATCAAATGACGCAAAACAGCCTGGATGTGCCCGGCGCCGAAAACGATGCCTATCTTCTTTTTTTGATCGACAAACTTTTCGATCTGTTCGTCAATGACGCGGTATAATTTTTTTTCGCGACTACGCGTCAAAAAATAATCGATACTTCCTTTTTTCTCTTTATTGATGTCTAACCACAATTCCTCTCTCTCTGTAGCCAGCACAAACTGCCGGGCCAGCCTTTCCCGGTTCAGCCCGATGGCGAATAACCTTAAAACGAGCGGATTCAGCCAGCGCATACGGAACTTATCCCAGCACCTGACCTTTTTCCATTCCATCCGGGCTTCTTCTTTTGACAGGTCGGCATGAACGAGCTCCACCGGCAGGGCGGATAGCTTTAAATAATTTTGCTGTAGCACCAGGCCCAGCTTTTGGGCAATAAAATGATATTGGCAGGCCAAAAAATTAAGCCGTTTCCAGTGCAAGCCTTCGTATAAAACCACATCACAGGTTTGTAAACGATCAAAAACAGCATCGTAAAACCTGCGTTCTCCTACGTGAAAAACAGGCAGGATAAGAAAATCCACTGAATCGGATTCTTCCCGCCTGGTCATTTTATACGCCACCACTTTGAGGGCATCTGAAGAGGCTTCAACAATTTGCATGGAAAGATTAAATTTTTAGTTTTTTTTTTTCACAATGCGAATTTATCGAGAGATCAAAATTAAATTTACCCATTCCCTGCCGAAGATGATGGATGGTTATAATTAATTTTGTTCTTTCAATTTACTATAGCCCGGGCTCCCGATAAGAGAGAACGGTCGGGATTTTCCGGGAAAATTCCTTTTTTTTGGAGAACCGGGCAAGGACGCAGCTGTATAAAAGAAACAAAAAACCTATAAACAATCATGACGAAAGCACAACTAGAACAGGAAGGGTTAATAAAAATCAAGGCCGACCTACAATTTCTGATGTCTTGTTTCAAAGAAACGCTGATCGATCTGGGAGAAGAGCAGCTGGCTCATCTGCTGCCCTGGGTAAACGAACAGCCCTCTTCCGATGCCTATGAAAAAGTTTCCGATGAAAAGCTCATCCAGGCGCTCGGCATGTCCTTTGAGCTCCTAAACATCACTGAGCAAAACGCTGCCACTCAGTTTCGACGCAAACTCGAGTCAAAAGGCGGCCTGGCGGCCATCAGAGGCTCCTGGGGCGAGACGCTGCAATACTGGAAAGACAAAGGCCTCAGCCAGGAACGAATAGCCGAGTTGCTGCCTACTCTGAACATCATGCCGGTACTGACGGCCCACCCCACCGAAGCCAAACGAATAACCGTACTACGCCTCCATCGGGAACTGTACCTGTTGCTCGTCAAAAACGAAAACCCGATCTGGTCACCCCTGGAACGACAGGTGCTGCTCGAAGAAATTAAAGCACTGCTGGAGCGCTGGTGGCGCACCGGAGAGATTTATTTGCGCAAACCAGAACTGAAAGACGAAAGAAATAACGTAGTACATTACTTTACACAAGTATTTCCGCTAACCCTTCCACTTGCCGATCAGCGCCTCAGGGAAGCCTGGCGCAATACCGGCTTTGACCCCAAACTGCTCCGGTCACCTGAACAATATCCATTGCTTCAGTTCGGAAGCTGGGTGGGTGGCGACCGCGACGGACATCCTTTCGTGACAGCCGATTTCACCGCATCGACGCTGAAGCTTCACCGCAGAGAGGCGCTCAAAATGCTGCAGGAACAATTACACCGCCTGGGCAGTCAGCTCAGCATATCCGGACTCTCCAATTCCGCGCCCGCTCATTTTCTCCAGGTCATCGATCAGATGGCTGAGCTTTTTGGCGAAGATGGACAAAAAGCTAAAGAAAGGAACCCCAATGAACCCTGGCGACAGTTTGTCAACCTCATCCTGCTCAAGCTTCAGAACACGATGAAAGATAAGCTTGAGACGCCGGAACGCTGCTATCGCCGGGCGGCAGACCTGCAGTCTGACCTCCAGGTCTTGCGAAAAGCCTTGTATGAGATCGGCGCCGAAAGGGTCGCTATGGACTCGCTCTTCCCAGTTGAAAGACAGGCGCAGTGCTTTGGTTTCCATCTGGCCAAGCTGGATATCCGGCAAAACAGCCAGTTTCACGAAAAAGCCCTCAGCCAGATGCTGGAAGCCGCCGGATATAGAGACTTCGACTACGCCAACTGGGACGAAAACAAGCGGCTTGAATTCATTAATCGGGAACTACTGATCGACCGTCCTTTCGTAGCTGCCCGTAAATCTTGCGGACCCGAAGCAGATAAGGTTTTGGACTGCTTCTGGGAGCTAAGGAACCATATCGACCAATATGGGCCGGAAGGCATCGGCTCCCTCATTGTCAGCATGACCAGAAGCCTTAGTGATCTGCTGGTCGTTTATCTGTTCTTAAGAGAAGTTGACCTGCTCGACGCTCCTATGCCCGTCGTTCCTTTACTGGAAACCATCGATGATCTGGCGGCAGGAGATAAAATACTGGGCGCCTTCCTGGATCATTCGCTTACTCAGAAAAGAAGACAGCAAAGCGGCACTCAGGTGCAGGAGGTCATGCTGGGTTATAGCGACAGCAATAAGGACGGCGGCATTATGGCCAGCAGATGGGATATTTATACCGCCGAACGGAACCTATCGGCCGTAGGAGAAAAACACGGCGTGCAGCTCTGCTTCTTCCACGGCCGGGGCGGCACCATCAGTCGCGGGGGCGGAAAGATCCATCGTTTTCTCGACAGTATGCCACGCGGCTCCGTCAGCGGACACCTGAAAATTACCGTCCAGGGAGAAACCATCGCCCAGCAATTCGCCAATAAACTCAACGCCACCTACAATCTGGAAATGCTGCTTTCCGGGACGGCCCGACAGGCCATGTCCGTCAAAATCGACGAAAAGGAACCGACGGAATTATACGATATTATGGAACGACTGGCTCGTTTTTCCCAGGAACAATACCGAAAGCTGGTGGACCACCCTGGCTTCATCTCCTTTTTCAACAAAGCTACGCCCATCGACGTTCTGGAACACAGCAAGATCGGCTCCCGCCCTGCCCGCAGAACCGGAAAGCGCAGCTTGTCGGATCTTAGAGCCATTCCCTGGGTCTTCAGCTGGAGCCAGTCGAGATTCAACCTGACCGGGTGGTTCGGCGTCGGCGAAGCTTTCCGCAAACTATCCGAGCAATCTCCCGATGACTTTGACCGGCTGAAAGCAGCAGTGGAGACATGGCCTTTTTTGAAATACCAACTCATCCAGGTAGAGACGAATCTTCTAAACTCCGCTCCATCCGTCATGACGTCTTTCGCCCAACTAGTGGAGCAGGAATCCGTCCGGGAGGAATTACTCACGCTATTATTGAATGACCGCAAGCAGGGGCTGGAAAAGATCGCCGATCTCATGGCTGCTCCGACCACAGAGCGAAGAGTCAGTCAATTGCAAAATGTCCGGTTGAGGGAAAGTGCGCTGGCCATTTTGCATGAACGGCAACTGACCTATCTGCAACAATGGCGAAAAGCTCATGAGGCTGATCCGGAAAAAGCAGAAGCCTTACTGCCCATGCTGTTGCTGTTGATCAATGCCATTTCAGGCGGACTGAAGGGCACCGGTTAATCAACTACGGTGTTTTTGATGACTTCCGAGTATCCATTGGCTAGGACGTCATTTTTCCGCACAAGTTGTTTGCGCTCGTCAGCGGTCAGGTACTGGTGGGCGGGTACGATTTGTATAAGTAAGTCATTTTTTCTTTTAATTTACAGAACTCCGAATGCATTATCCAGTCCTGAGAAATCGAACATGGTGACGCTCGTCATTGTATTATATAGAAAAAGTTCGTAAAAAACAATGAAAGAAAAACTTACAAATCTTCAAGATAAAGTTATGGATACTACCCATTTAAACAAGATATCGAACAGCATTCCCAGCGGCCGGAGTTTGGCGCGGGGAGGTCTGTTCCTCACCATCCTCTTGCTAGTGGTCGTGATCGGCGCGATGTTACTGCTGCTTGATGGTTTATATACCATGATAATGAGTTTGTCCTGGGTACAGGGCGGTATTGTTCTTTTACTGGCCGCCTATGATCGTCTGATCAGGCCATGGCACATGAGCTGGGGCGCCACCAAAGAAGAAGTCCGGGAATCCATTCCTGGAGACGAATTGTCAAAAACCAGGTTTTTCCGCTCCACCCGAGCCATCACCATAAAAGCGCCTGCAGAAGAAGTATGGCCCTGGCTGATCCAGATGGGCTATAAAAAGGGCGCCTTTTATTCTTACAACTGGCTGGAAAAATTATTCGGCATGAAAATGGAAAATGCCGATGAAATCCACCCGGAATGGCAAGAACTGGAAGAAGGTGATGAGGTCTGGGTAGCACCGCCCAAATACGGTGAAACCGCCAAAATGGAAGTGGAGACCATCGTACCTAACAGAACCCTGGCGCTGGCTACCTCCGTCAACGGCGGATGGTCCTTACACCTGAATCCCGTAGACGACCAATCTTGCAGATTGATCGCCCGCTTTCACATGAATCCGCCGAGCATTTGGGGAAAAATCTTCCACTATACCATTCTGGAGCCGATTCATTGCATTATGGAACGGGGAATGCTGAAAGGCATTAAGAAACGTGCAGAAAAAAAGTAGTTCTTAACCATTGAGGCGGCATCAAAAAACTTTTCTCAAATTGGCGTAGCCTATTCCGTTTCATTTTCTTCCTTCTTGCCAAAGGAAATAGTCGATTTCCTTTGGCAAGAAGGAAGAAAATGAATTTTACCAGCCGCGTGACCTGGCGAAATGTCCTTTAAGACAGTCCGCCCAATGAAAATTAATATTCCACTAAAATCCAGTTTACCTGCCATTAACGGCTGTTGTGTTCTTTTGGGAAAAAAGAAATGAAATACCTTCTTTTACCCTTTTTTCTATGTTTTGCCTCCACCCTTTTAGGACAAGCTTACATTCAACCGCACCCACACAACCGGGCCATTGAATTTCCAGATGTACCTGGATATTTGACATTGGTTTGTGACTTTCATCAGCATACTGTTTTTTCAGACGGCAATGTATGGCCCAGCATACGCATAGAGGAAGCGTTACGCGACAACGTAGACGCCGTTTCCATGACCGAACACCTGGAATATCAGCCTCACGGTGCCGACATTACACACCCTGACCGGAATCGCTCTTTTGAAATAGCCGAGCGCGCCGCTCGTCCCTACGACCTCATTGTAGTCAACGGCGCCGAAATTACCCGCAAACTCCCTCCGGGCCATTCCAATGCTATTTTCATTCAGGACGCTAACAAACTTATGATCGAAGACTCAGTGGAAGTCTTTCGCGAAGCCAATCGGCAGGAAGCCTTCGTTTTTTGGAATCATCCCAATTGGATTGCCCAACAACAGGACGGCAAAGCCACACTGACCGACATGCACCGCTTCCTGATCGAAGAAGGGTTGCTGCACGGCATTGAAGTCGTCAATGACCTGACCTTTTCCGATGAAGCCTTACAAATTGCTCTGGATAACGACCTGACGATCATGGCCACCTCCGATATTCACGGGTTGATCGACTGGCAATTCGAGGTACCCGAGGGCGGCCACCGGCCTGTCACTCTTGTTTTCGCCAAAGAACGGACGGCGGAATCCATCAAAGAAGCCTTATTTCAAGGCCGAACGGTCGGCTGGTTCAAAAATAGCCTGATCGGCAAGGAGGAGCACCTAATGCCGCTGATCGAAGCTTCCCTTGAAGTCATAAAAGCGGAGTATGTCGGTCCATCCGCTGTTTTAGCCGTCACCATCAAAAACAATAGCGATGCCGGCTTTATTCTGGCCAACGAATCAGCCTACACTTTTCATGATTTTCTGGACATTGTCACCTTGCATCCCAATACCGAGACGACCTTTCAGGTAAAAACAGGGGAGCAGATGGAAAGCCTGGAATTGGAATTCCTGGTCATGAACGCCATTACAGCGCCGAAGACGCATCCAAAAGTAACGATCTCCCTTTCAGGCAGTTAAATTAGGGCATCCCTGAAAAGGCTGGCTGGTACAGATGGGCTATAAAAAGAGCGCCTTTTATTCTTACAACTGGCTGGAAAAATTATTCGGCATGAAAATGGAAAATGCCGATGAAATCCACCCGGAATGGTCATACGAGGTGCCTGAAGGTGACCACCGACCGATAACATGTGTTGTTGCTAAAAAACCTAAGTCGTTATCTTATCTAAAAGACACCCGATTTGAAAAGTTCCGGAACTAATTTGTCTTCATATTGTTAATTAATCTAAATAATGATTTCCGCCGCGGTAAAATCCTAATACGACTTAACTCGTTATATTGTTCTACTCTCCTTAAAAGTTTGCAGAAAAATATCCTCAAGTTAATTTCTACACGAATTCAAGAAGAATAAAGGCTTCTGGGCCGTCCTTTTAAAACGTTTTATGAAACTTCTTCTTAGCTGTTTATAATTTTATTTAAGGAGAATCCTTCACAGGTCCTCTCCTCGCCTTTATCATTAAAACAAGAAAATGCAACAACCAAATTTAAATGAGACCCTCAAAAACTGGCGGTCTATAGTAAGAAAATACCAAAAGCCGAATAGTCGCAAAGCTATTATTCAAATCATTAACTCCTTCTTGCCTTTTATCGGTATTTGGGGATTGATGTACTTCAGCCTCAACTGGTCTTATTTCATAACCATTCCACTGGCTGCTGTAGCTGCCTTTTTTCTGGTCAGGATATTTATTATCCAACACGACTGTGGCCATCAATCCTTCACCAGGTTCAGGAAAGGCAATAACATCATTGGTTTTATCTCCAGTCTTTTCAGCACCATCCCATACAAAAGCTGGAGCCGCATCCACAATGCTCACCATGCGCACAATCGACAATTAGAACACAGAGGTTTGGGAGACACCTACTTTTTGACAGTAGAAGAATACCGGAACAAATCGGTTTTTGGAAAGTTCATGTATCGAATTTTCCGAACGCCTGTTGTTCAGTTCATCCTGGCCCCGATCGTTTACATGACGGTCATTGTGAGGATTTCATTTTTACGTATGAAAGGATGGAAAAAAATACAGTGGTCACACTTGATCAATAACCTGTTGCTCCTAGCCATTTACACTCTGGTAGCCACTTTATTGGGATGGCAGAAATTCCTGTTGGTCCAGGTTCCAATACTGATGATTTTTGGAATTATTGCCTTTTGGTTTTTCTATGTTCAGCACCAGCACGAAGACAATTACAATGAGTATAAAAATGACTGGGATCACTTGACAGCTTCTATTCAAGGCAGCACTTTTTACAAGTTGCCAAAGCTCTTTCAGTGGTTATCGGGAAATATCGGTTATCACCACATTCACCACTTAAATTCCAGTATTCCCAATTACCAGCTGGCTGCCTGTGCCAATGAAAATCCGGTGCTAAATCAATATACCAATGTTCTAACCTTTAAGGATAGCCTGAAGTGTATGCATAATAAACTTTGGGATCCTGAGAAAAAAAGGATGATCACATTCCGGGAATATTCGAACGGGAATAAATAATTGACCTTTCGCAGCAGGCTGTGGGTTGTGAAAAAAGTCTTTCGGACTTTTTTCACAACCCCAATATTGTTCCTTTCACAGGTCCTTTCTAAAAAAAGCACTTTTCCACCTCTACTCCTACCAAAATTAAATTATCAAAGCCAGCATTGATGACCTTCCCTCCATTCTTGCGATAGAATAATTAGGAGAAAAGTATTCTATTTATCCTCTCCACTTGACTCTAAGTTAACATTTGATTAACTTATATTTTATATATAAACAGCAAACAAAAAACCTAACCATGCACCTACTGCGTAAACACCTGATTGGGCTGGTCCTGTTGAACGGGCTAGCCATTGTTACGTTCGGCCAGGTTAATTTATCCGCCACCTGGGAAATCCGTTACCTGGCAACTGATGAGACTGAATCCGCCACGCTTGAACTCCGGGACAACTGGGGGGATCTGACCTTTACCGGCCCAAATAGTTCAGGGGAAGGAAGTTTTAACGGAAAAAAAGGGCGCATCCAGTTATTAAAAGAAGACAACTCTTCTTCCAGGATCACTTTTACTTACCTGGAAGACTACGACCTGCTCGTTGGAATGAAAAAAGGGACCGGAGCTCCCGTTCCCTTAATAGCTTCCAGGCCACACCAAAGGTCAACGGCTATCCAGGGAACCTGGTATGATGCCACCTATGATCAGTTTTTTATTACAGAACAGAAAAACAACCGGATCAGCGGCTATTATGAACCCCTCAACACTCATATCCTAGGAATGATCGAGGGTTCAGAAGTAAACTTGAGTCTTTCGGAGCGTAAGCTGGGCGCGTCCATAGTGGCATTCCTTTCCATAGACGGTCAGGAATTATGGGTGCATGCCTGGGGAGAGCTATCCGGGAGTCTCCATCAAGTCCGAAAATTTAAAAGGGTAAGAGGCCGGCAGACGGCGGCCAGGCCACCAGGATGGCTGGGCGCCCGCTTTAATCAATCGGCCCTGAAAAACGGCAGGGCTGCTCAAATTGTAAGCAACAGTAATTCCCCACAGGCTAAAGGACTTTGTAGTGACCCCCGTACCATGGAGGTCATTGATTCCTGGCTGGCTTTAAGCCTTCCTTTTGAAGCTTGGTCCAAGGCCCGGTACGATTGCTGGGGAAGATCAGCAGGAATTCATCCTGATGGAAAAATTGTTGCTCACGAAGGTCCGCCCCTCGATTTGAATGATCAAACGAGAGCAGAGTACGTATTGAGTCGATTGCACAATACTTATTCGCACGAATTGGGATACAGCTTACTGCAGTATGTGAAGTTTCATCTGAGCAATTAAAAGATCAGGTCAATCAATTCTTACTTTTTTGATAAAATCGATCACCTTTTGCTCCGGCATTTCACAGGGTTTGAGCCATTCCCTGTCGCTGGTCACGTAATAATTAAGGCTTATATAGTCATTGCCTCCCAATTCTTCGGCAAAGATCTTAAAGGACTGGCCATTGTTGAAGGAAGCTTTCGATATGCCATATTTTTTGCCCTTGTACCGGCCTTCGAAATAACCCTCAGCCCAGTTTTGAATAATGGATAACAGCATAAGTATTTTGAAGTTGCCTACGAGGCACTTAAGCAAGCAATTTCAAGTATAACTTTGAGGCTGTCTCAAAAATGAATTTTATTAGCTGCGCAAAAGAGTACAAAGACTTTTTATACAACCCCAAAGTTATACTATAATACATACACCGCCGGCGGGGGTGTATGTATTATAATTAAAATTGCTCACGCATTTAAGTCTTTCTCAAAATACAAGTAAAAGTAAACAGCGAATCCAAAATCGGTGGCGTCGGTAGAAACCAGTCGCCAGCCGTCGGCCGAATACTCATCTAATTTTGCCTGAATATCCGCTGCAGAGGCCTTTACGATGTGTTCTTTGTCCAATGTAAGCTTTGAATAATAGATCAAAGATTCCAGTTTGTACTTTTTCATGATAGTGAGATTTTATTTTAAGGTAAGCACTGAGGGTGATCACTCAGCTTCATTTAAATACTTTTCAGGAATGGGTTGTCCTTCTTTTTCCACATCCCAGATGATGGAACTGACTCGCCACTGGCCGTCAATATTCAGCACCTGGAAGCTGTTGACGCCCTTTTCCCCGATCTCAGATGATCCTTCAAAGTAGGAAGCATAAGCACTGATGCGATGCCCGACATGGCCGAAATATTCCGTTTCCCCTCCAAGCTCCACTTCGTTGAACGCCGTCATTTGGCCGGCATTGATCCCTGCTTCGAAGGCCTCGATAAATTCAGTGATGTTCATGGTTTCCAGCGTATCGCCGCGAAAGTTACGTAGTATGGCGTCGGGAGTGAAAATAGCCCTCATTGCTTCGAAATCAGGCGCCTGCCCTTTTTCAAAGCTGATCACGGCATACGCATCTCTGACGACCTGGTTGATGGCTTTTTCGGTTTCTGAGACTGGTTCGGTAGTTATCTGTGTTTCTTCTTCAATGTTTTCAGTACAGGAAAGATAAAACAGCAGGATAAAAAAAACGGGAAATCGAATTTTCATTGGCAGATGATTTGAGTTTTTTGAAATCTAATTAAAAGTAAAATAATTTCTGATTAATTTGGGTAGCAAATCAACAAACGAAAAAATTAAACATCCCGGGGTTCTGAGGTCATTCCTATTTCTATCATGAACGGATCGGCTTTTTTCACTTATAATCAGGATTTTTCGCTATTCGGCGCCCAGCATATTGTAGTAATGCTGTTGATGGTGCTTTTTTGCATTTTGTTTCCTTTGATCGGGAAAAAGTGGCTGACCTCAACGCAGCAACTTCGGCTAAGCCGTATCATGGCGCTCACCGTTTCTTTCTGGGCCCTGGCTTATGTGATCATAAAGTTATGGTTAGGCGATTTTAATTACAGGACCGACCTCCCGCTGGATATCTGTAATCTGACAGCATTGCTGCTTCCTTTTTTGATGTGGCATCCTTCATACCGGATACATGAGGTGCTTTATTTCTGGATACTGGCAGGAACAGTTCAGGCGATCATCACGCCACATTTAATTAACGGATTCCCGAATTATATTTTTATCAAGTATTGGTTTGTGCATGCGGGGTTGGTCGTCTATGCCGTTTATATTACCGCCGTGTTTAATTATTATCCCACCTTGCAAAGTATTTGGAAGGCCTTTTTAGTATTGCAGCTGTATGTAGGGTTTGTCTTTGGCGCCAATTTGCTGTTAGGTTCCAATTATGTGTATGTTCTTGGCAGGCCACCCACGGCATCCATATTGGATTATCTGGGTCCCTGGCCCTGGTATTTGCTGGTGGTGGAAGGGATGGCGCTGGTGGTTTTTGTCATTGTTTATTTACCCATTTATTTATTTTCAAAGACATGAATTAGAAAATAAAAATTAATGAAGAGGAAGTAGGGGAAGTTCGGACAACATCTTTACTCGGGCGAATATTAGGTTTATACCCTTCAATTTCTTTTCCCATTTCCACGATCATATTGGGCACCTAGCCAGGCATATTTCCTTCCAGCTCGGGATTGATGGTGTAAGTAGACAAGCAAATTTACCCATAAAATGAACACCGTCGGCACGGTATACAATATTGAAGAGTTGTGTAAAAATATTTATATTATCTGTAAAAAAAACACATGACCACCTACGACCACATCATCCTCGGCACAGGCCAGGCCACCGGAACTTTACTTGGCAAACTCATCCCCACCAGTGATTCCATAGCTGTTATTGAAGGGGGAAAAGTCGGCGGCAGCTGTGTGAATTATGGCTGTACGCCCACCAAAACGCTGGTAGCCAGTGCTAAAGCCATCCACAAAGCCCAAAAAGGAGATTTTTACGGTTTCCAGACCGGCTCCGTTCGTGTCCAATTTGATCGGGTAAGGGAGCGCATGAATGAAGTCAGAAACGCCTCTAATGAAGGCTTATCCAACTGGATGGAATCCACCGAAAATGTCACATTGATCCGGGAGTGGGGATTATTCCTGGGGCCTAAAAGGATTCAGGTTGGAAAGCAGGTGATTGAAGGGAAAAAAATCTACATCAACACGGGGGCTCATCCGTTTATCCCGCCTATTGAAGGACTGGATGAAGTTCCTCATATGGATAATGCCCGCTTGCTTGAGTTGGATACGTTGCCTGAACATTTAATCATCATCGGAGGCGGATACATAGGCGTTGAATTTGCCCAGGTATTTCGAAGATTTGGATCCGAAGTGACGCTCATACAGGCGGCGGATCAGCTTATGCCGAGAGAAGATAAAGACGTGGCCGAAGCCATTGCGGACTTTCTTGAATCCGAAGGCATTGCTATTCACCTAAGCGCCAAAGCTTCTAAAGTCGCGCAAAAGGAGGAAATCATCCAGCTGATCGTTCAAAACGATTCAGATACCTTTGTGGTAAACGGAACCCACCTTCTTATCGCCACCGGCCGCAGGCCGAACAGCCATTTATTGAACCTGGAGGCTGCAGGTATTAAAACCGATGAAAGAGGCTACATCCAAGTCGATGATTATTGTAGAACCAATGTGGAAGGCGTCTTTGCCGTCGGCGACGTCAACGGCCAGGGAGCCTTTACGCACACCTCTGTAAATGATGCAGAGATCGTACTGGATCATTTGTCTGGCGGAAAGCGCAAGCTTTCTGACCGGATTCCGATTTATAGCTTATTTACGGACCCACCGCTGGGAAAGATCGGGCTGTCGGAAAAGGAAGCTATAGCCGCCGGAAAAAGAGTACTGCAAGCCACCCGCCCGATGAATCAGATCAGCAGGGCCAAAGAAATGGGCGAAACAACAGGCTTTGCCAAACTGCTGGTCGATGCAGATACGGATCTCATCCTGGGAGCTGCGATTTTAGGCCCAGGTGGTGATGAGATCATCAATATGTTTGCCACCATCATGCATAGTCAGATTCCCTGTCATGAGTATCGAAAGGTAGTACTGGTGCATCCCACAGTAGCAGAGTTAATGCCCTGGATACTGGATAACCTGGAAGAGGTAAATGCTTAATATTCTTATCAGCGGACTTTATATTCCTTTACATCGCTCCTCGATCTACATCTTTAACAAACTTGATCAGACCGTCAAAATAGGTCTTTTGATCATCGTACTGAGAAAGGTGACTTCCATCAGGACACAATAAAAAGCGGCCATTCTGTACTTCCTTGGACATCCACTCCATATGATCGGGATCCATGGTGTCATGTGTAGCGCCGATAACAAGTGTAGGCACGGTAATTTTAGAAAGGTCTTCCTTCCTGTCCCAGTCTTTCAAGCTGGCGTCTCCGGTGATGCCGAATTCACTGTAGCCCTGCATGTAGACATATACTTCCGGATTAAGGTGTTTAAATGTCCTGCTGATGGACTCCGGCCATTCTTGCGGAGACATTCTGAGTACGTGCTCCGGATAATGATGTTCTTCCAGCAATTGCATGTAGCGTGGATTTTCAAAGTCTTCTTTTCCTTCTATTTCCTGAATTTCGGCAAAAACGGCGGGTTCCATCTGTGGCCCCAGAACCTCCTTGGCATACTGATTGTACTCCGGAATACTAGCCATCATATTGGAGATGATGAGCCCTTTCAATTTATCCTGGTGTTGTAAAGCATATTCCATTGCCAGAATACCGCCCCAGGATTGTCCCAGCAAATAAAAATTATCTTTGTTGAGCCCAAGTGCCTGACGAACCTGCTCCACCTCATCCACAAACCGCTCTATGGTCCATAAGCTGGTGTCGCTGGGTTGATCACTATAATAAGACCCCAGCTGATCATAATAGATGTATTCAATGCCTTCTTTGGGAAAATAGCCGGCAAAGCATTCGTAGAGTTCGTGTGTGGCGCCGGGACCGCCATGGAGTAATAAAACCCTCATTTTGGGGTTATTGCCCACTTGTTTGGTCCAAACATTAAATTCACCTTTTGGCGTGGTGATGGGCACCATTTTGATCCCGCCGTTAAATTGCAGATCGCTGGAATAGTTCCAAAAATCGGTTGACATTGCCTCTGCTTCTCCTGTAGGCTGGCTGGTATTATCGCAGGCCTGGAAGAGTAAGGCTATCAGAAGCAGAACATAAGTTGTTTTTCTCATACTATCCATTTTTTTTTAGAAAAGTACAAAAAAGAAAGGCAATTATTTATGTTGTCCCGGCTTAGTTTTATATACCGGCCGCATCAGGTTCTCTACACTTAAAATATCGTCCAGTTCTTCCTCCGAAAGCAGTTTTTTCTCCAGCACCAGTTCCCGGACGGTTTTTCCGGTTGATATGGCTTCTTTACCGATCACATCGCCCATGTGGTGGCCGATGTACGGACTAAGGTAGGTGATTAGTCCGACTGAGCCCAGCACCATGGCTTTGGTATGCTCCTCATTAGCTGTAATGCCCGAAATACAGCGATCTGCTAATGATATACAAGCATTGGACAGCAGCTTAAAAGACTCGAAGAGCGACTGTGTGATGACCGGCTCCATCACGTTCAACTGGAGTTGTCCGGCTTCAGCAGCCATCGAGATGGCCAGATCGTTGCCGACGATCTTGAAACAGACCTGATTGACGACTTCAGGGATCACAGGATTGACTTTGGCCGGCATAATGGAGGAGCCGGCCTGCAATTTGGGCAGGTTGATCTCATTCAGTCCACATCGAGGGCCGGACGACAGCAGCCGCAGATCGTTGCATATTTTCGAGAGCTTGATCGCTGTGCGTTTAACCGCCCCGGAGATCATGACGTAAGCGCCGCAGTCGGAGGTCGCTTCGATCAGATTGGGCGACACCATAAAACCGGAGCCGGTGAATTGCTGGAGGTAAGTCACCGCTACCTGGGAAAAGCCTTTCGGCGCGTTGACACCGGTTCCGATAGCAGTGCCCCCCAGGTTGACTTCCAGGATAAGGTCCCGGACATTTCTCAGGTTCTTGATTTCCTCCTGCAAATTTGCTGACCAGGAAGCGAACTCATCCCCCAGAGACATAGGTACGGCATCCTGCAATTGGGTGCGCCCCATCTTCAGGACTTTTTCAAATTCGATAGCCTTCAGGTCCAGGGGCTGCACCAGATGCTGGATGCTTTGCACCAGGTGGTTGATGTAGTAATAAATGGCCACGCGGAATCCCGTGGGATATGCATCATTGGTGGATTGAGAGCGGTTGACATGGTCATTGGGGTTTACGATATCATACCGCCCTAATTCATAGTCGTGCAGTTTTAGCGCCACATTAGCGATCACTTCGTTGACATTCATATTAACGGAAGTGCCGGCGCCTCCTTGAAACACATCGGTAGGAAAATATTCAAGGTATTCCGGAAGGTGGTCCAAAAGGTGATCACAAGCCTTGATGATCATTTCGGCCTTTTCTTCATCCAGGGCGCCCATATCCCGGTTAGCGCAGGCGCAGGCCTTTTTGGTAATAATGAGTCCGCGGATAAATATCGGATAATCGCCGATTTTACCGTCAGACAGCTGAAAATTGTCTACAGCCCGCTGGGTGTGGATGCCATAGTACAGCTCGGCCGGTATTTGCATTTCGCCGAGGAGATCGAATTCGGTTCTTGTTTGCATAGGTTATGAATTTTCACTTTCCAACAACTTATTTGTGACCAACACTCTTTGAGCAAGCACTCTGGCCAGATTTTGCCAGATAACCAGCTTATCCCCGTCGTTATCCAACCGGTTAATGGCCGATTCGCTAAAGAGCACCACTTCCGTATCATCGCTGGCCGCCACCACCTGAGCGGTGCGCTTACTGTTCAGCACAAAGGCGATTTCACCAAAAATGTCGCCTTCTCCCAGCAGCACCACCGTGCGGTTGCCGATCATCACTTTTAACAAGCCCTGACTGACATAACCGAAGGCCTTACCGCCGTCATTTTCGTTGATGAGCACATCCCCCTCCTGGCAGTGGACTTTCAGTGCATTTTCCAGAAAAATAGTTTTCCCGGATTCAGAAAGCCCTTCCGTAATGCTGTCGTGGCCGCCAAATTCTTCTTCTTTTGAATACAATGCAGAACCGGTGGCCATCTCACTATTTTCCCGGACCAGTTGATAATACCATTGAACGATAGGCTTATATTTATCAAAATAAATCCCCCGGAGTAATGGCAAAACCGGAGAGTGGATGATGGAAAGATAATCCAGATCCGGCAAAAAGATCATGGGGATTTCGAATTCTCCGTTGGCGGATTTTTGCAAAGCTCCGATAGGGCGCATGCCTATGCGCTTGTACATAGAAAAGTGGCCGGGGTCGCAGGACATGAGCACGGCTTGTCCGCCTGCTTTGAGTATTTCGATGAAGCAATGGCTGATCAGCACCTGTGGCGCCGGAGTTCTGAGATAACTCGGCGCAATGGAAATACTGGTAAAAAAGGCCATATCGACCAGGCGGTCTTCTCCAAAATGATCCAGATAAGCAGGGGGGGTACCACTTTTTTTCACCTCAAGGGCATCCACCAGTTGCATACAGGCGATGATCTCACCGCTGTGAGTGTCCTGGCAGGCAGCTAGCTGGATCACGCCTGGCTTTCCGCTTTGCTCTCTTCCCATGACCTTAAGACAAGCTCTGTGATCTTCCTCCGTGGTTGGGAAAAAGGCACGAAACTGCCCGATCCAGAGATCCCATTGGAGGGGTATTTTTTTCACTAACATAGACTATATTATAGAAAAACCCTAATTGACTGCTCCCCTTTTATCCTTAGCTGGACAAACGAACATCCAGCGAATAGACCTTGTTCCAACATCGAAATTAAAAAAGGAATTAATGAAAATGAAAGTTGTCAGCGCTAAAGTAATAACTCCGCTGTTATTATCGGCAATCTGTATCCTTACAGCTTGTAGTCCCAAAACTTCGGAAGCTACACTCCCTCTGGAGCAGACCAATTCATTTTCTGAATCCGGCAATTTTGAACTACCCGATCGCTGGTGGACCGTTTTTGAGGACTCCACTCTAAACTCGATGGTGGATACAGCCCTGACCTACAACTTCAATTTACTAACGGCCTGGCAAAGGCTCGGGGCGGCGCAGGCGCTTATAGACTTTGAATCAGCCGCATTTTTACCCTCCCTGGAAGCCTCCTTTAACAGAGGGATTAGTCAATTTCAATTTGATTTTGAGCAAAGCCAGCGCTTCAGATTAGGTCTTTCTTCTGCCTATGAAGTAGATCTTTGGGGCGCATCAAGTCAAGAGTAGATGCCCAAAGATTTAGAGCACAAGCCTCCCTGACGGATTATCAGGCAGCCGCCATAACACTTTCTTCCCAGATTGCCCAAACGTGGTATCAATTGCTGGAGGCAAGAGCGCAGGTCAGACTAGTGGAGGAACAAATTCAAACCAACCAGCAAATCCTTAATCTACTGGAACGCCGGTTAGCGACCGGACAAGTCAGAGGTGTGGACATTCTTCGTCAACAACAGCTTATTGAATCTAACCGCTCACAAAAAGTATTGGCGGAATCGCAAGCGGAAGTACTGGAGCACCAACTTGCAGTACTACTGGGACAACCTCCGCAGGCCCCGCTGAATTATGCAGCCGGCGCCTTACCAGAAATTCCGCCTTTGCCCGGAACGGGAATACCTGCTGAGTTAGTTCGCCGCAGGCCTGATGTTCGAAGCGCTTTTTTGTCCTTAAAAGCTGCCGACAGGGATGTGGCGACTCCCATCAGCAGCCAGTATCCCCGCCTGAACCTTGACATTTCGGCTTCTACAGCAGCTACGAATATCAATAAGTTGTTCACGGGCTGGGCTCGTTCTTTTGGAGGCAACATTTTCGCCCCCATCTTTTTCGGAGGAGAAATCAAAGCAGAAATCGAGCGATCCAGAGCCGTCAAAGAACAAAGACTATTCGAATACGGTCAAACCGTACTGATTGCCTTTCGCGAAGTAGAAGACGCCCTCATACAAGAGGAAAAGCAAAAAGAAAACATCGAATTACTAAGCATCCAATTAGACCTTGCTCAGCAGACCTATGAACAACTCCAGTTGCAATACCTCAACGGAGTTGGAGATTACCTGGACGCACTCACTGCCCTGACTCAACAGCAGCAACTTCAACGAGATCTGCTATCTGCAAGGTTAACCCTCCTTGAATTTCGAATCGGATTGTACCGGGCCCTGGCAGGCGCCTTTAACACCGGCAGGGAAGTGAAGGAATAATTCTAAAAAGCTGTGAGGGTAAAAAAAATACTCCCGCAATTTCATCACATCCATCTCACTATAAAAAAATCGTATGAATTGGAAAACAACATTATTGATTTGCCTGGTAATATTACTGGCTGCCGGCGCCGTCACCTATTTCATTTTTGCCACCGAACCAACGGCCAAACGCTCCGGCGCCACCAGAGAAACCGCTATGCTGGTCGATGTCATCAGGGTAAAAAGAGGGAGCTACCAACCCCAGATAGTAGCTACCGGAACAGTACAGCCGGCCAGAGATATTGTTCTAAGCCCAAGGGTAAATGGAGAGATCGTAAAAATCACCTCTGCTTTTACCCCGGGAGGTTTTGTGGGAAAAGGCCGCACCTTAATTCAAATAGATCCTGCCGACTATAAAAACATGCTTGAATTGCGTAAAAGTGACCTGGCACAGGCCCAATCAGATCTGAAGCTAGAAATGGGTCAACAGGCTGTCGCACAGAAAGATTACGAATTACTCAGCGATACCCTCCCTGAAAAAGAGAAAGCACTAGTGCTCCGAAAACCTCAGCTTGAAGCAGTAGAGGCCCGCATTAAGGCAGCCGAAGCCGATGTCAAGCAGGCCCGGCTCAACCTGGAAAGAACCACCATCAAAGCCCCTTTTGACGCGCTCATTCTCAATAGAAATGCCAACCTGGGGTCCCAGGTGTCCACCAACAGCCAACTCGGAAGACTAGTCGGAATCAATGAATATTGGGTAATGGTTAATGTCCCGCTGAGTCAGCTTCGTCGTCTGGATATCCCCAGGACAGAAAACAGAAAAGGATCGACCGTACGACTCCATAATCGAGCGGCCTGGCCCGACAGCGTTTACCGCCGGGGGTATATCAAGCGAAGGGTAGGCGCTCTGGATTCTCAAACCCGGCTGGCACAGATCATGGTGGCGGTCAATAATCCTTTGGCGTATGGCTTATCTCCCGGGGAAAATCCGCCGCTGACCATTGGGGCCTTTCTGGAAGCAAGCATACAAGCCAATGAAATAAAAGAGGTTATTCGCCTTAACCGGGACTATGTTCGGGAAAATGGAACGGTATGGGTCATGAAAAACGAAAAACTGAGCATCAAAAAAGCAGACATCGTTTTTCGGGACGCCAAGTATGCCTATATCCGGAATGGTCTAGAAGAAAACGAGGCCGTGGTTACCACCAACCTGTCTACGGTAGTGGAAGGAGCTGCTCTGAGAACAGAAAAAATGAAACCAACTGCCCTCCAGGATTCCCTGGCAATTTCTAATCTGAAATAAAGGAAAAATGAGTTCATCCAAAGTAAAAAACCCAGGCAAGGGACCCGTCGCCTATATGGCCACCAATTCCATTGCCGCCAATTTGTTGATGGCTATTCTGATCGGAGGAGGCATTTGGTCTATGATCAATGTCCAGAAGGAAGTTTTTCCACAATTTCAATTAGATATTGTAGAAGTAAACGTGGTTTATCCGGGCGCTTCTCCCGCAGAAGTGGAACAAGGCATTCTCCTGCCTGTGGAGGAAGCCGTCAGAGGGGTACAGGGCATTAAAGAAGTCACCTTCACGGCCAATGAAGGCTCCGGATCGGTTGTTATCGAATTAGTGGTAGGTGGCGATCGCATGAAGAGCTTTCAGGATATTGACCAGGCCGTAAATCGCATACGAACCTTTCCGGATAATATTGAAGAACCGGAGGTCCGGCTTCAGGCTCAGCAGGTTGATGTTATGGAACTGGGATTGTACGGAGATGTGGATATCTGGACGTTGAGGAAACTGGCGGAGCGGCTGCGAGATCGACTATTAAGTCAGGAAGGCATTACCCAGGTGGAGATCGGGAATGTACCGGAATATATGACGCATGTGGAGATTCCCCGCCATCGTTTACGGGAATACAATCTTACGCTCGGACAGGTCGCCGATATCATTCAACAATCCAGTCGCGATATTCCAGCCGGGGCTGTAGCAACCAATGCAGGAGAAATCCTGCTTCGTATGAACGAGCGCAAGCAATGGGCCGAAGAATACGGCCGTATTGAGATCATACCCTCAGAAATAGGTAATGCCGTAACACTGGCCGACCTGGCCGAGATCAGGGACGGATTCGAAGAATCCGGATTTCACGCCCAATTTAACGAACAACCCTCAGTAGAGATACAGGTATACCGAATAGGAGACCAGTCTCCCTTAGATATAGAAACAACTGTAAAAAATACGCTTTCAGATTTCGAACGATCGCTTCCCCCGGGCGTCAGCTATCGTATCGACAGCAATGCTGCTGAAGATTATCGCGAAAGGCTTTCCCTGCTGACTGAGAACGGCCTTATGGCTATTGCCATTGTGTTGGTCATTCTGGGACTATTTCTCGAATACCGTCTGGCCTTTTGGGTGATGATGGGGATGGCTATTTCTTTTGTTGGGGGCATCCTTTTTCTTCCGATCGCCGGCATCAGCATTAACATGATCTCCATGTTCGGCTTTCTGGTGGTGCTCGGAATTGTGGTGGATGACGCCATTGTAGTGGGAGAGAACATATACGAATACCAGCAGCAGGGTATGGGGTTGCTGGAGGCGGCGATAAAAGGCGACCGGGATATTGCCAGGCCGGTAACTTTTAGTATTCTGACCAACATCATCGCTTTTGTACCGCTACTTTTCATACCAGGCGTCACCGGGAAATTCTGGTGGCCGCTTTCTGCGGTAGTTATTATTGTATTAGCCATATCTTTAATTGAAGCATTATTTATTTTACCCGCTCACCTGGGACATGGATCAAAGAAAAACCGCTTTAAAATTGGGCGTTTTCTGAGCCGGAAACAGAAAGCCTTTGCCAAAAGATTCGAACAATTTGTCGACCGGCGCTATCGTCCTTTTTTAGAATACTGTTTGAAACACCGATACATTACGTTAAGTGCTGCTGTGGCCTTGCTGCTGATCGTATCCGCCTATGCTTACAGTGATCATATGGGCATTATCATGATGCCGGAAGTTGCTGCTGATGAGATCGAGGCAGGAGTTTCACTGCCGGTAGGTACGACCATAGACCAGGCGGCAGTAGTAGCGGAAGAGATCACCCGGTCTACCCGCCGCATGTTTGACAAGTATAATTTATACGAAGTTGCAGAAGGGGTCAAAACCAATGTACGCGGACAAAACTTCATCGATGTAGAAATTGTTATGCTTCCACCCGGCGAAAGAGATATGACAGCCCAAGACGTTATTGAACTCTGGAGGGATGAAATCGGCGATATTGCAGGAGTTGATCAAATCACTTTTGAAGCGGAGCGAGGACCCGGCGGCTGGCAGCAGGACATCAGCGTCGATCTCAGCCATTCTGATATTACCGTTTTGGAAAAAGCCAGTCAAAGTTTCTTAAAAGAAGTAGAATCTTTCGAGACTACCCGTGATGTGAACGACAATTACAACAAAGGCAAGTCCCAATTTGACTTTACGCTTTTGCCGGAAGGAAGAAGCCTGGGCCTGACGCCGGCTGATGTAGGCCGGCAATTGCGCAGCGCCTTTTTTGGAGCGCTGGCCATGCGACAACTGCGCAGCACGAATGAAGTGGAAGTCAGGGTAAAACTTCCCGAACCGGAGCGTGAAGACATTCACAACCTGGAAGACCTGATCATTCGGACCCCGGACGGCGCCCAGGTGCCGTTAATGGACGTAGTGGAAATGAAAGAAGGAGTAGCCTTTACTTCCATCAACCGAAGAGACGGAAGAAGGGTGGTGAACGTGGGTATGGATGTGGAGCCTTCCAATGCCGTTAACCGGGTACTGGAGTCGATCCAGACGGAAGTATTGCCTCAGCTGAGGGCTGATTTCCCAGGCATTACCTGGAGCTTTCAGGGTAGTCAGGCCGAGATGCGAGAGTCTACGCAGGCTCTTTGGGGAGGATTTGCCATTGCCATGTTTGTCATTTATGCCTTGCTGGCCATAGCCTTTGGCAATTATTTTCAGCCTTTGATAGTGATGGGAGCCATTCCATTTGGGATAGTCGGCGCTGTTATCGGACATATGCTTTTAGGCTATGATCTTTCCCTGATCAGTTTGATGGGGGTTATTGCCCTATCGGGTGTAGTGGTCAACGATTCGCTGATCATGATCGATTTTGCCAACAAAAAAAGGGTGGATCGCCCGGCCTTTCAGGCCATTCACGAAGCGGGTATACGGCGTTTCCGTCCTATTATTCTGACTACACTGACGACTTTCGGAGGTTTGACCCCCATTATTTTGGAAACGTCCAGGCAAGCCTATTACCTTATTCCGATGGCCATCTCGCTGGGATTCGGGATTGTATTTGCTACTGCCATTATACTAATTATTGTGCCTTGTTCCTATATGGTGTTGGAGGATATAAGAAGGCGAATTATCCCTGCGAATCCTGATGGGGATGCCATATAGATGGGTCCAAAAGCAGGTCATCCCTTGAATTCCGGCAAGGGTTTGTTAGGGTACTTATAGTTATTTCCATACAAACTCATAAAAACAGGTTACGACCTGAAACCCCATTTTTTGATAAATACTGATACCTTCTTCGTTGGACTTTATGTATGCCTCAAAGCCATTTTTCAAAACAAACGCTATTCTCTATTCCGGCGTATTGTCCGTAATTAGAAATTCTTTGGTATCCATTTTTCTCATACAACTGAATGGCTTCGGGCTGTCGCTTACCGGTTTCTAAGACGCAGCGCTTATAGGACAACTCCGCCGCCCAGCGTTCCAGCTCTTTTAAGATAATCGTCGCCACGCCTTTTCCTCTATGATCGGGATGGGTAAACATCCGCTTGACCTCCATGCTTTGTTCGTCGAAGCTTTTGATGGCGCCACAGCCCACGGCCTGTTCTGCGAGATAAGCCACGATCACATATTTAATATCATGGATTTTGTTGAATTGACGGTAATAGAGGTTGTCCTCTCCGTCCTTCACGGCCAGGTCAGCATCCAGCAAGCGAACGAGTTCGATGAAATCGGGATGTGCGGCGTCAGTTCTGGTTAGTTGGAATATGTTTGTTTTCATTTTCGAACGATTTCTAGGAGTAAAATCAGGATTTTCCTTAGACCTCTGAGGTCTTAAAGACCTCAGAGGTCTAGGGTAGTTTTCCACAGGACAAAACCGGACAAGCTCTACGAGGTCTGTGATTTTTTTAACACTATATAAAACATTGACTATCTATTATTTGCAGGCAAAAAATCAAGAAAATGTGGAAAACTTTCATTTTTCAACCTCAGAGGTCTTAAAGACCTCTGAGGTTGGTAAAGTTTTCCACAGGACAAAGCCGGACACCCTCTTCGAGGTCTGTGATTTTTTTAAGAGCGAAGCTGCTCCTTATTTCCGCTTCGAACGCATGGCCTTCACAATATCCAAATCCGAGCGCCCCAGAAATGTTTCGTAGGCTTCCGTCTCCATGCCGTACATGGCTATTTTGCCCTCCGCATCACAGTGAATGCCCCAACCATACCTTTTGGTTAAAGGAGAAGATCGAAAACAGGGTTGCCCTTTCGAGAAAAACTGGACTCTTGCTTCCTCTAGTTCGGAGGCCTCCAGATCATTGCGCTCGGCATAGACCTTGAAGAAAATGTCGTCGGAGGTGTATTGATAAGGATGGTCTCTCAGTAAATCAAATTGATGTTTGGCGACGGTTTTTTTATCGCCTCGCATGGGGGGCTCAGTGCCGCAGTCTGCTGAGCAATCTTCAGCAACCGCAATGAAAGTGTTGAAGTAATTGGTAGTGTGGGTTTTCATTGTTTTTGTTTTGTATGGCTTTTAATGAGCTGAAGCTTGTTCTCCGATCAGGCTGAATGCCTGTGGTCCGTTTGTGATCCGGTAAACTGTAAATCATCGAAGCTCGAAAGTCGTCACTACAATCCCGTGATCAGATGGATAGTTGATCGCCAGTCCATTGATCGAAAAGGGTTCTCCTAAATATTCCTGATATGATGTGGATTCAAGCGCCGACAAGCGGCTTCCTTTGTAAAAAATATAATCGATGCGATGTTCGTCTTTTTTCCCTTTCACATTCCAGGTAATGCCGGGATGTGAGATGGGGTCGGGATGAATATGCCGATAAGCATCTATAAGGCCGATATCTTCCAGTACCTTGGTGGTATACCAGGGCACCATCAGCCCATTGTGCCGTTCTTTAGTAGCTTCACCCCAGTCGAGATGAGAAGGCGCATTCATGTCACCTCCGATGATCAAAGGGATAGAATCGGCTTCGGTGGCATATTTTCTGAAATAGGGAAGTACTTTTTCGAGCATCTCGTATTTCCGGCCGGTCTTTTCCCAGGCTAGCAACTCCTCAACGCTTTTGCCCAGCTTTTCCGGCTCGTCTTCCCAGGGGTCATAGTGAAACCAGTTGCTGAAAAAACGAACCTTCCGCTCACCAATAAATACCTCTCTACCCCCCAGATAAAAGGGATAGTCCGTATCGATCCGCTCGCCGAAAGGGTATTTGGAAAAAAGGGACAGATTGATCTTTTCATCATCCAGCGATGTTCCTTCCGGAGCCACCAGGTGAAAGTTCATCCCCAACGAATCGGCCATCCTTTTTCCGGAACCGTAAGTTTCCACCATAAAGAGCACATCGGGATCAATGGCCCTGATGATCTGTATGGCATTTTCCGGGCCGTTATCGATGTCATTGGCGCCGTGGAGGATGTTCCAGGCCATAACTTTGAATTGGGTGGGCGCCGGATGATTGGTTTCATTTTTTTGGCAGGCCATTACTAAAAGCAACAGGCCTGCCAGGCATAATCTTTGAGTCATTAGGCATTTCTTTTTTTTACTCGAATAGGCGATCTACTACTTCCAGAGAGTCGGTATAGTAGTTCCAGTAGATTTTGTTTTGCTCTAAGTTAATGAGATAGTCGGTATTTTTGAAATAATAATACAGTTTCCGGGCAAGCTAAAGCTCACCTGCCAAACAGGCTGGGAGGCTGTGGTCAGAGGATATTAGTAGCGGCTGTCTTCGACGAAAGCCAAACGCTCCATGCTGATCACTTCGATACTGGGAAATCCATACTCCAATACTACCTTCCCTTCGATCATATAAATGCCCTTGCCGCGAAACGGGTGGTTTGTTAAAAAGCCGGGAAAATGAGTAGTGTCGAAAAAATTCCCCTTCCGGTCGAGCCAGGTGCCGAAAGCCATCTGCTTGCGATTGACCGTGCGGACGTCCTTTTTACAGACGTAGTAGCCCAGGATCTTGATGATCCTGTTTTCGTAGTAAGTAAGATTAGAAGCGTCTATACAGTCGTCACAATCGTCCCTTTTTAACAGATCAAAAGGGGACGAAAGCGGGAAGCCTAATAATTCAATCTCGTCGAAAGCCTGATCGTGTTCGCCTTCATGCAAATACGGCAGCTGATACGACAACGGATTTTCTTCCTCGAAAAGCGTCAGACCTGGATCGGGTCGGCGACGAGGATTGAATACCGCGTTTTTCTCCCACATCAATTCATACTTACTTTTTCCCGTAAACCGAAAGGCGCCGATGCGAATCAAAATCTCCAGTTGTTCAGCCGTTATGCTAACCCGGTTTACAAAATCGGCCAGGCTGCGAAAAGGCCCGCCCGTGGATCGCTGATGTACAATGCGGTGGGCAACCTGCCGCTCCATCTGGTGTAAATGGACAAAGCCGATGTAAATGTCTTTGCCTTTCAATGTGGTCAGATACAAGCTGTGGTTCACACAGGGCGCATGGATCTCAGCGCCCAGTATGCGGGCTTCGTGGAAGTAGTATTCTGTCTGGTAAAAGCCGCCGAAGTTGTTGATAACGGCCACCATAAATTCTAAGGGAAAATAGGCCTTGAGGTATAGACTCTGAAAACTCTCCACGGCAAAACTGGCCGAGTGGGCCTTGCAAAAGGAATAGCCGGAAAAGCTCTCGATCTGTCGCCAGACTTCTTTGATGAGCTCTTCCGGATAGCCCCGGGCCCGGCAGTTGTCGTAGTATTTCTGCTGCAACTGCTGAAACGTATCCCCCTGGTACTTTTTTCCCGTCATAATACGCCGCAGCACATCACTCTCATCTAAATCCAACCCGGCAAAATGATGGACGATCTTCATCACATCTTCCTGGTAGACCATCACGCCGAAGGTTTCGCCCAGATGCTCCTCAAAAACGGGATGGAGATAGTCAAAACCATGTGGTTCGTGAAAGCGACGGATGTATTCCCGCATCATCCCAGAGCGGGCCACACCCGGCCGGATGATCGAACTGGCCGCCACCAAATGGACATAATTATCACAAGACAGTTTCTTCAGCAAACCTCTCATGGCCGGCGATTCGATGTAAAAACAACCCATACACTGACCGGAACGGAGTAAGGCCTTTACCTTCTCCTCTTTTTTGATCTTTGGAATGTCATAAATGTCTACTGCCTGACCGGTATTTTGCCTGATCAGATCGACCGCGTCTTTAATGTGACCCAGGCCTCGCTGACTCAGCACGTCGTACTTGTGAAAGCCCAGTTCTTCGGCATGATACATATCGAAATGGGTGATGGGAAATCCCTTAGGCATCATTTGCAGCGCCGTAAAATAGTAAATCGGCTTCTCAGAAATGACAATCCCCCCGGCATGAATAGACAGGTGATTGGGCAGGCCTTCCAGCTTTTTTCCGTATTTAAAGATCTCCTTCGCCAACTCGTGGTGACTCTCCCGGTCTTCCGGATACAAGACGATCTTATCGATCTCTTCTTTCGGTAGCCCCAGCACCTTGCCGATCTCCCGGATGATCGACCGGCCCTGGAAGGTGGTATACGTGGCGAGCAAAGCGGTATATTCCTGGCCATACCTTTTAAAGATGTAGTCGGTCACGTCATCGCGCTCGTCCCAGGAGAAGTCAATGTCAAAATCGGGCGGAGAGGTGCGATAGGGATTGATGAAGCGCTCGAAATAAAGGTCTAACTCTAAAGGATCCACATCCGTAATGCCCATGCAGTAGGCCACGATCGAGTTGGCGCCGCTCCCCCGCCCTACGTGATGGTACCCGGCGGAGCGGGCATAGCGCACGATGTCCCAGGTGATGAGAAAATAGGAGCAGAAGTCTTGCCGCTTGATCACGGAGAGTTCTTTTTCGACCCGTTGCATAGCTTTTTGGTGGGCTGCTCCGTAACGTTTAAGGCAGCCGTTCAGTGCGAGTTTCTCTACGAGCTTATAATCCCCTTCCTTGCTTCCGGTGAAAGTCTGGCGGTTGTTGTGCAGTCCGCTTTCCATCTCGATCCGGCAGGCATCGATGAGTTTTTGGGTGTTTTTGATGATGCCGGGATATTGCTTGTAGTACTTCTCCAGCGTCTCGGGAGGAAGCAACCGCTCGCTGGATTTGGCCACATCCTTGTTGGTTAGCTTGCTAAGCAGCGTATTTTTATCGATGGCCCGGAGGATCTTATGCAGCTGGTAGTCGTCGTCCTCTAAAAAGGTCACCGGGCTCAACATGACCAGCTTGTGCTGATGGTTTCTAAGTTCGTGTGAAAAAAGCCGGGCAACATGCTCAGGGCGTATACCCAGAAATTCGTTGTCCCTGAATTGATCGATGGGTTTGAACAGGCGCGGATAAATAACAAAGCAGTGCCTAAAGACCGGCGCATTGACGGGCAGCGGCTTTTTCTCCAGCGAGTGCTTACTCAGCCATGCGCACAACTCGCGAAAGCCTTCGGCATTTCTGGCCAGTCCAACGTACAAACAGCGATGTTCCTCATCTCTAAAGTCTATCCCGACGATGGGTTTGATGCCTTTTTCTTTACAGCACCGGATGAATTCATAGGTACAGCTGGTGTTGTTGATGTCGGTAAGGGCCAATACTTCCACCCCCCAACGCCCGGCCTTTTCGACGAGCTGTTGTGGTGCGCATGTGCCGTACCGTAGGCTGTGATATGTGTGAACGTTCAGATGCACCTGGTTGCTCGATTGTTGTTAGCTGCTTTTAAAGCGATCAAGTTAAATTGAGCAGATGCTGATCCCGATAAATCGGGACGATGCTGGATGCTTGTTCCGACAAGTCGGAACGATGCTGAATACTAAGCTCGAAAAATCGGGAGGATGCTGGAAGATGTTCTTACGCCTTCGGCAAACGATGATAAGAAATATTTTTTTCGATGAATCAAAAAAGTTAGAGTGCTGCCCAGTCTTGCAATAGATTGATGAAGATTCAAGGATTTCAGGAAAAAAGATTGTGGAATTTTGATCTTTTTGAGTCTTAATTAAAGGGGGGCAAATGATAAAAACTCAGATTAAGAAAACAATAATTTAATCATCAAAGTAAAAACAACTATGAGTTACAAAAAATTAGAGATTTGGCAATTATCCCGGGAACTGACTATTGATATTCACAAAATGACTTTACAACTTCCTTCTTTTGAGATGTATGAGGAAGGAAGACAAATACGTCGATCTGTAAAATCTATACGATCGTCCATTGTAGAAGGGTATGGACGTCGGCGATACAAGGCCGATTTCATAAAATTCATTGTATATGCACTCTCTTCAAACGATGAAACTATTGACCATTTAGAGACCCTTTTTGAGACTGAGTCTTTAAAAGATGAGGTTCTTTTCCTTGATCTTCAAAAAAAGGCTACTCTCCTCGGTATTAAACTAAACCGCTTTCTATCTTCTATCGAAAAACAGCATAAAATATGAACAACATCGTTCCGACTTGTCGGAACCAGCATCCCTCAGCATCATTCGCCTGCTCCAGGCAGGCGGATTAGCATCACAGCATCTTACTACCAAACCGCCGCCTCACTCCATCCACTGCTTTCAACAAATTCAACTCCTTCTGGTCTGTATCGAACAAGTCTAACTGAGGCTGTCCCTGCACCAGGCCGCTGAACTTCACGCCGATCAGGCGGATCAGTTGGCGGCGCTGGAAGAGCTGATCGAACAGCTCCTGGGCGTGTAGCAGTAAGGTGCGGTCGCTGGCGGTATAAGCCAGTTTGCGCTGTCTGGTAAAAGTGTTGAAATCCGAATAGCGGATCTTGACGCTGATGCCGGACGCCAGCTTGCCCGACTGGCGCAGTTCGAACGCCAGCTGGGTGACCATCCGGCGGAGGCGCTCCTTCAGCCAGTCGACATTGGTCATGTCCGTTTGGAAGGTGCGCTCCGTGGAGATCGACTGCCGCTCATGATAAGGGACTACGGGACTATGGTCGATCCCATTGGCTTTTTTCCATAAAGAACGACCGTGTTTACCGAACTCCCGCTCCAGCAATTGTGGAGGAACCTGGCTGAGTTGGTTAACCTGCCGAATACCCATAAAGCTGAGCTTTTTATAGGTATATGCCCCCACTGACGGCAACTTCCTTACAGGCAGGGGCGCCAGGAATTGCTTCTCCTTGCCGTGATTCACCAGCTTAGCTCCGTTCGGCTTGGCTTCTCCGGTCCCAACTTTGGCGACTAGTTTGTTCGTGGAAAGGCCCAGGGAAATGGGCAGACCCGACTCTTTCATGATCTTCTGCCGCAGCTCTTTCGACCATTTCCAGCAGCCGAAATGGCGATCCATGCCCGTCAGGTCAACGTAAAACTCGTCGATGGATGATTTTTCGAAAATAGGAGCTTCGTCTTTAATCACGTTGGTGATCAATTCGGAATATTTGGAATAGCTGTCCATATCGCCACGGATGACGGTGGCGTCCGGGCAAAGGCGAAGGGCCATTTTGACCGGCATGGCCGATCGTACGCCATAGGCACGCGCTTCGTAGCTGCAGCTGGCTACGACGCCCCGCTCACTGCTCCCTCCTATGATGAGCGGGCGTCCCTTCAAAGCGCTGTTTTTCAGGCACTCGACGGATGCGAAAAAAGCATCCAGATCGAGATGCAGAATAGCTCTGTCAAACATGTTGTGTAGTTTTTACTCGTAGTATGCAATAATTTGTTTCAAATATAAAGAATTTTTTGAAACAAATTGTATTTTTTAAAAAGAAAATATGTTAATTTTTTCTCAGGTGTGTATTGCCCTTTGCAATTATTTTACTTAGGCAGGACAGCCGAATTGGCTTTTTTTTAAAAAAAACTTGAATTATTATGCCCGCAAAGGATATTATTCATGAAATCGTAAAAGAAGCTCTCGAAAGAGAGCGATGGAATGTTACGGATGACCCTTTGATAGTATTTCTGGAAGAAGATAACATAGTAATTGATTTGGATACAGAGAGATATTACAGAGGATGGCATGGCCAACTGCTTATCGGAAAAAGGCGCGCCCAAATCTGATATCGTTCTGGCGTACTTTTCTCCAGAGCATCTGGAATTAACAGATTTTGCAGTGGTGTAGGTCAAATCATTCACTCCACAAACCTCACCTCCACCCTCCTGTTCTTCCCCCTGCCCTCTTCCGTATCATTACTCGCCACGGGCTGTGTCTCCCCAAAACCCCGAATGGCAATTTTAGCTGCTTCAATGCCTTGACTCACCAGGTATTCCTTCACAGCAGTAGCCCTCTTTTCAGAAAGGGTTTTATTGTATTCCACAGAACCGGTATTGTCGGTATGCCCCAATACCTCGATGCTCAGGTTATTCTCTTTGATGATACTGGCCATCCGGTTCAGCTCCGGATAAGACTCAGCTCGAATAGTGAACTCATCCAGGTCAAAGAATAAATTATTCAACCGAATGGTCGTCTCCTTCCCTATCATCTCCTCGATCTTCTGTAGCTCGATCACTTCATCGACTTCCAGACGGCCTCCTTCTTCCAGCAGATCCACATGATTGGAACGGGGAAAATAGCCCTCCTTCGTAATGACGTAACTGTACTGGCCTTCATGCGGCAGAACGGCAAATACCTTGCCCGTACGGGGATCGGTGCGCAACTGGCCGATGATCTTGCCGGTCGTAAGGTCTTCTAACAGCACATCGGCTTCTACCGGAGTGCCCCCCTTATCCATAACCGTCAGGGTAATGGTGGATACCAGCTCGGGCCGTAGTTCCTCGGGCAGTACGACCTGGTAAATATCTGAATTACCAGTCGTTCTGGGAGCTACGGAAAAATAGGCGGTGCTTCCATCCGTGCTGATCTTGTAGCCCCAGTCGTCCGTCGCAGTATTGATGATCTTACCTAAATGTTCTGGCTTGCTCCATTTGGTCCAGCTGTCGTCCAGACGGGTGGTTTTGAACACGTCCAGTCCGCCTAAACCGCCATGACCGGCCGAGCTGAAGTACAAGGTGCGATTGTCGGGATGCAAAAAGGGCGAACGCTCGCTGAAGGGCGTATTGATGGTTTCGCCTAAGCTAAAGACCTGATCCCATTCGCCTTTTTCATTTTGAAGGGCCACAAAAAGATCGATGTGGTCGTCCACACGACTGGGAATTGCATCCGGGCGATAGCGGGCTTCGAAAATGATGACCCTGCTGTTGCTGGAGAT
The DNA here is from genome assembly GCA_964548175.1 of uncultured Saprospiraceae bacterium. GTDB lineage: Bacteria > Bacteroidota > Bacteroidia > Chitinophagales > Saprospiraceae > JANQPA01. The sequence continues at coordinate 6,692 of CAZJQS010000027.1, read as the reverse complement.
AGTAGCCGCCCCCTGCCATGCCGTGGCGTTGATGCTTTCGGGAAAATCAACGAGTTCGGACCATCCGGTTTTGGTTTTGTCGGTATAGGCCAGTATACCTCCTTTAAACACCAGCATGCGGTTGCCGTCGGTGGTGATGGCGACGGGCGCAAAATAAGCGTCGCTCATGTCAAAGTCTTGTATCTGCTGGACCCCGGTCCATTCGCCGTTTTCCAATTGAGCAAAATAGATGTCTTCCTTGGAGCGACTGCGGTAGAAATCCCCTTTCTTGCGACAGAAATAAAGCACCTGCCCGTCTGCGGAAAGCACAGGGGTGTATTCACTGTCGCTGCTGTTGACTTCCATACCTCCCAATGTTTTGAGGGTAACCTCCGGCGCCGGCGCCTCCAGGGTGCTGATGAGTTCCTGCACCTTTTCATCATCGGCCTCGAAAAAAGGCAGATAGCCTCTGACTTTTTCCAGGGCTTTGTCCCAGGCTTCGCTTTTTACATCCTGTGCAATGATCTCCTGCAGGGCCATGAACGCCTCATAACGGGGAGCGTACACCCGGATCAGTTCATCGTTTTCTTTCATTTTTTCCAACTCACCGGAAGCAGCCATTTCGAGCTGAAAGATATCAGCGTCCACCTTTTCCATATCGTGATAAGCAGGGTATTTGTTTTTAAAATCTTCCAACCGCGCCAATGAAGAACTCGCGCGGTAATATTGATAAATGCGATCCATGGTTTTGGGCAGATGCTGAATGTCCAGGCCCTTAAGCTTCGCTTCCAGTTCTTCTACGCTCATCACCTGCTCGAAGCGAGTCACCAATTGTTCGTCCACAATGGCTAAATCATCAGGATGGCTCAACTCGGGCAGGGAAGTAATAAGGACTTCTATCTTTTGCTCACTCTGGGCTTTTCTGAGCTCAAAGACCTCCAGGCTGTCTCTGACCATGGGCGCATAAACACTAGATGAATAGTACTGTAAAAAGTTGTTGTAGTAATCGAGGTTTGCGGAAGTGCGAATCTTCAGGAAAGCCCCCTTGGCCCGGTCGGTTACAAAAATATGGTAGGGAAATTCCGTACTGAAAGTTGGAAAAGCCTCCCAGCCTTTTTCTTTGATAAACACTTCAAACAAGCGGGCTTCAAACTGAAGGTATTCGTCGCGGAGGTTGGCGCGCATTTCGCGTCCATAGGTTTCATGTAAGGCAGCCAGCTCTGTAAAGTCATTGATCTCTTCCGCTTTTTTCGCCACCAGCTTCAAGGCCTCTTCGGTGGCCGCCTCTTTGGTCGTGCGCCGACTGCGTTCGTAGTAGTTCAGAAAATACTCATATTTCTCTAAAGAAGGCTCACGACGAATGGCCGCCAGCGCGGAATCCGCCACTGCATTGCGCAGTCGGCTCATATCTCTGCTGCCCGTTTCGTTTTTGTCGAGCCGCTTCTGCTTGCCGTCGCTTAACTTCCCATACAACCGGCGTGCATTATTGACATAATGATATGCGGAGTCCAGGTTATAACCCTCATATTCAGGATTGGCCAACAGCTGACTTATTCTGAAATTGGCTTGAACAACGTCCTCCTCTTTTCCTTTTTCTTTCTGAAAAGCTTCCATCGCAGCCTGAAAACGGCCCTGCTCCAGATAGTCCTCTCCCAGATCAAGCTGAGCATTGAGCGTAAGAATGGTGAAGGAAAAACCCAGGGTCAACGTGTGTTTCATGTTAATTGATGGTTGATAGTTGATGATTATTAGGGGGGTGGGAAAAATCGAAGGACTTTTGCACAACCCCGGTATGAAAATACATTTCTAAAATACAAATAACAAACCTACGAAGGCAACAGATGCTAGTCTCTTACGGGTCATTTTCGGCATTTTTACTATAATTAAAGACAAAACAGGCGGCTGTATAGATGCATAAATACCTATATTAAAGGCAATATGAAAAAAATAATCTTTTTCTTACTGCTTGCTTTTTTTCTACGACAAACCGAGGCTCAGGATCTTACTGCAGGACTGATCGGCTATTACAGCTTCTGCGGCTGTGACGCTCAGGACCACAGCGGAGTTGAACTACATGGGACGATCGTAGGAAATCCGGAATGCATACAGGGTATAAAAGGGGAAGGCTTTTACTTTAACAGAAGCGGTGGCCGCACCGGTTGCGCAACCAACAATACCGATTTCATCCAACTCCCGCTATTACAGGCAGCCTGGGACTACGGCATCAGCATCTGCGCCTGGGTGGAATTTGAAAACCGGGCCAATTTTGAACGCATCGTCGATTTCGGTAATGGCGATGGCGACTCCGGCGGACTGCCCATATGGTTCGGCCGGGAAGGTAATTCGGACAACCTGGCTCTGGAAAGCTGGATCAACTCAGATCCCAATTTCAATCGTACGACCGGCCGACTGGTAGCACGCAATGCCATCACCAACGGAAGGATAGAATTCTACTGTGCTACCATTGCCGGCGATACCATGAGCATCTACGTCAATGGCGAACTGGTGGCTCAAAAACGGGGAAACCCTGTCGCCAATGTAGATCGCAACAGAAACTACATCGGCCGGTCCAACTGGTGTGTTACCGATCCCGACTTCCAGGGCTTCATGGATGAGGTGCGCATCTACCGCCGGGCCCTTTCCGCGGAAGAGATCCGGCAATTGTATGAATCCCCGTTCCTGACTTCTGAAAATTCCTCCAATACCATCTGTGCGGGAGACAGCCTGCAACTCCGGGCACAGGGCGGCGAATCCTATGAATGGTCGCCCGGCAATGGCCTTAGCGCCACTAATATCGCCAATCCAATTGCCGCCCCGCAAAGCACTACACAATACATCTGCACCATCCGCTTTGCGGACGGCTGCTCCATACAAGATACTATCCTCGTGAAGGTGGCTCCACCCAAGGAAATAACGATCGACAAAATCATCTGCGAGGGCGATGTTTATGAAGGCTACATGGAAACCGGGCAATACATCGATCGCTTTACCACCAGGGATGGTTGTGACAGTACGAGAGTGCTGAACCTGGAAGTTGTGCCCATCCCAACCCTTTCGGAAACCAGGACCATCTGCAGCGGAGAAAGTTATGACGGCTACAGCAGTTCAGGGATCTACCAGGATACCCTGCCCAGAGTAGCCGGCTGCGACACCATACGGACGCTCGAGCTGAGGGTGCTGCCCGGTCCGACCATCATCAACCTCATGACCAGCCCCGCTTCCTGCGGACAAACGAACGGTTCCCTCCGTTTTACCAGCGAGGGCGGAACAGGGGACAGAGCTGTTTTTTTGAATGGTATGGCCATAAGCTCCACTGATTTGAATGGGACATTGAGTGCAGGAGCATATCAGCTTATGGTGGAGGACGAATCGGGCTGTCGCTTTGACACGACTGTTATCATAACGCAGGAGGAATGTGATTTTTTCGTCCCCAACGTCTTTTCGCCCAATGGCGACGGCGTTAACGATGTTTTTCAGGTCTTTTCCGGCAGCGGTTATTCCGTCACGATCAAATCCTACCGCATCTTTGATCGCTGGGGAGCGCTTATGTACGAGGCCGACAACTTCCCCCTCGAATCTTCCGGACAGTGGTGGAATGGCCGGTCGAATGGGCAGATCGTCGACAAAGGAGTGTACGTTTATTTTGTAGAAATAGAACGGCCGGACGGGGTGGTGGAGCGATTGAGCGGGGAGGTGATGGTGGTGAGGTAGGTTTGCGGGAAGAACAATCGGCTCTTTCCTATTGGTTAAACAAATCTCCCGAAGAACGTCTCGCAGCGATTGAAACGCTCCGTCAGCAATAGGTCAGACTTAAACGTATTGAGCTCAGACTTCAAAGGGTTTGTAGAATTATGGATACGCCGTGAGGTTTAAACGTCTTCAATCTCAAAAAATAATTTTGAATTAAACCAAAAACACTCTATTTTATTCTTCGTTTAAAAGATAAAAAAAAGATATACGATAAAATTTTTCTCTGATGCAAAATATTTTATTATTTATGTACGGATATTAGATTGCTCTTAAATTTTATTAGTATGAAAAAAACTAAACAAAAATTCACTCTCAGAAGATCACTTCTTTATCTGGGAGTGTTGTTCGTCTTGGCAACCTTCATTACTGTTGGTTGTTCCAAAGATCAAATCGAAATCCAGCAAGATGAAAGTCTTGGTGAATTGATTGAACTTAGTATGGACTTGCCTGAGGTTCAGGCAGTAATGGCTGTTCAGGACCGCTACACTACTGACTTAATGTCCATTCCTGGAGTAGTAGGTACGGCTACTGGACTCAACGATGCTAATGAATTGGCCATCCTGGCTCTGCTCGTTGATGAAACCATTGCTTCAAAGTTACCTAGTTCGCTTGACGGCGTTCCTGTCCATCCATACGTTACCGGCGAGATTACCAAGCTGAAAGGCCCTCCAGGTAGCGGTGGCGATGACGGTGGTGGAGGAGGCTCCTTCGACCCTACTGGTAAATACCGCCCGGCGCCAAATGGCGTATCAATTGGTCATCCTGACATCACGGCAGGCACATTAGGTTGTTTGGTTACGGATGGCAGTAATACCTATATTTTAAGCAATAACCATGTAATGGCTAACGAAAACCTAGCAAGTATCGGTGATGCTATCTATCAACCCGGGCCATTTGATGGTGGCACCTCTGCAGATCAAATTGCTACTCTTTCCGCTTTTGTTGAGGTAAAATTCGATGGGACTGCAAATTTGGTGGATGCAGCTATCGCTCGTGTGAGTTCTACCAGTGATGTGACTGGTGCAACTGATGTTAATGCAGGCAGTTATGGTGCGCCAAGTACTACAACTGTTCAACCTGCTATTAATTTAGGTGTACAGAAGTATGGAAGAACAACTCAGCAGACATCGGCTTCCATTACTGGAGTGAATGCAAGCGTAAATGTAGGGTTCACCCAGGGTACCGCGCTATTTACAGGCCAGTTTGTTATTCAGCAGTCCAGCAGAGATGTTCGTAGAAATGGTAGCTTTAGTGCAGGTGGAGATTCTGGTTCCTTGATCGTCTCTTCTTCAGGGGATCCTGTTGGTCTGTTGTTTGCAGGAAGCAGCACGAGCACCATTGGAAATCCAATCGACGTTGTCTTAAACCAATTTGGTGTTTCTATCATAGGTGCTTCCGGAGGAAGTAATTAATATTATCTTATTCCTTTAATAAAGATAAAGAAGACCTGGAAGTCTACTTCCAGGCCTTCTTTTTAACATGTATTGAGGTGAACCTTCAAAGTTTTTATAAACCCTTTTTACTTACATTTTGCTGGAGTGCGCTAGTCATCCTGACTGCCTGTTTCAACAAAGACATCAATAAGAATCAAATGCCAGATAAGACAATAGAAGAAGTATTGGAGAGTCATACACGGAATTTAATGTCCATCCCAGGTGTGGTCGGTACTGCTCAAGCACTCTGCGATGAGCAGCCTTGTATTCAGGTATATGTTTCCGAATTGACAAAAGACCTCAAAAAGCAAATCCCCAAATCCCTAGAAGGCTATAAAGTAGAGATACAGGAAACAGGCTCCTTCAACGCCCTCCCCAAAAACTAAGCCTCCGACTATCTCTACTCTTTTTTTGCTTTATTTTACCAGCCTAAGCCAGATTTCTCGAAATACTCATGCAACCTTTTTCTGGCTTCCAGGTTGATCTGATCTGACCACAAATCTACCGGATTGAGGTCATCTGTCAATAACTGACCTGCGGTGGAATCCGGAACAAAGCGGTATTGCCAGGCGTAGTCGCGCTTATACTCCATGCTCCTCAAATATTCTCTTGAAGGGATTTCTCCTGTAGGGATTCCTCTGGAAGACTCCAGGGATCTATTGGTAGCCAATAAAACCATGTTCCCCAATCCATTGTAATTTTCCTGGGTAGGAAGGGCTAAAATATTGGAAAAATGAGGCTTTAATGTAATAGCAAGCGAACGAACCAAAATGTCTTCCCATCCCATAGATTCCAGATTGATGGCCAGTATACCATCCTCTTCAAGGTGTTCTTTGATCAGACCAAAGGATTCTTGGGTAGCCAGATGAAAGGGGATAGAACTACTACCGAAAGCATCCATGACTATGATCTGGTATTTCTCATTTGTACCCAGTAAAAACTGACGGCCGTCCTGACAGATAATTTCTCCTTCGGATGCCTTTAATCCAAAATATTCATAGGCCACTTCAATCACCTCAGGATCGATCTCTATGCCAGTTACCTTCCAACCCTTTTTATGATAATTTTTAACTACACTTCCACCCCCCAGACCAATTAACAACATATCACCGGGGCGATCAAAAAACTCCCGGGGAATATCTACCACTGCAGCATAGGGAAAAAAGGTTTCCCAGGTATCCGGATCTACAATCGTGTGGGTGCCTCCGTCAATCAATAAATACCGGTAACGTTCATCTTCTACTACTCGTATCTCTGCATATGGAGATTGTTCAATGGCTAACAATCCCTTATCCGGTGAAGGCAACTCTTGGGGCAGAATAAACCAGGATAAGGGGCACGCCAATAAAATGCTACCTGCTATCAACTTTTGTGGCCGATTGCGTCGTTCAATAAACAGCCCTAAAACAGCGGTAAAAATCAATACTACACCAATGATAGCGATTAACCTGGCAATTCCTACATTAGGAATAAGAACAAAACCGGTTACAATAGCCGCAATTACACTTGCAATGGTGGATAAAGCATATA
>CAZJQS010000026.1:41537-68497 GCA_964548175.1 uncultured Saprospiraceae bacterium | reverse complement strand
TATTCTGCCATTTCTGGGCAGCCATAAACGGTTCGTTTAATTTCCCAGGGCGGTGACATGGGGTGAGCTATTCTGCCATTTCTGGGCAGCTATAAACGGTTCGTTTAATCGGAGCTAGATGCGCCACAAAACCTATATTTCAAATGGTTTTATTTTTGTGCTTAGATAAAATTAACTTAAATCTGTCCGGGCACTTAAGGAAGGAAGCAATTTTAAGTATAACTTTCCCCCGCGTGCGGGGGAAAGTTATACTATAACACATACACCGCCGGCGGCGATGTATGTGTTATAGATAAATTTGTTCACCTACTTACTTAAGCATTTCTCAAGTGGTGTAGACAGAATTAAACATCACATAATCCGTAGTCAGGTCTGTACCCCAGCCGACGCCCTCGGCCTCTCCATTGTTGAGATCGAGATGAATCCGAACGTGAGATTCTTTGAGCAAACGTTTAAGGAAATTCCGGTCAAATTCCACCGGGCTTCCTCTTTCCAGGACCTTAACCAAATCAGTTTCATTGCCGATAAAGAGATCGACCTGATGGTAATCAAAAGGCACACCTGAATTTCCGCCGGCGCAGATGATGCGCCCCCAGTTAGGATCTCGACCGAACATAGCTGTTTTAACCAGGGAAGAATCGGAAATACCTCTGACTAATTTACGGGCGTAAGTTTCGTCAGGAGCATTAAACACCCGGTATTCGATAAACTTGGAGCAACCTTCGCCATCTGAGACGATCAGCTTGGCCAGATGGATCATTAACTCCTGCAATTTTTCCTTAAAAAAAACATAGCCGTTGTCCTCTTCAGAAGTGATCTCCTCGTTGCCGGCCAGTCCGTTACACATGACGGCCACCATGTCGTTGGTGGAGGTATCTCCGTCAACGGTGATCATGTTGAAAGAACGATCGACGCACTCTCTGACCGTTTTCTGCAGCAATTCCGGAGCAATGGCGATATCTGAAACGATGAAGCCCAACATGGTCGCCATATTGGGATGGATCATACCGGAACCTTTAGAGATGCCGGCCAGATTAACCGTCATGCCATTGATCTCAAAATCCATAAACCCTTCCTTGGCGAAGGTATCGGTGGTCAGGATAGCATTGGCGGCAAAAGAACCTGCTTTGGGATCGTTAGATAGTTTAGGAATATTTTCTTTGATCCCTTCCACGACCTTTTCAGTGGGAAAAGGCTCGCCGATCAGACCGGTGGAAGCGATGATAACATCTTCTTTCGGAATGTTCAACATTTCAGCAGTAGCCGCCACCATGGCTTCGGCGCCCTTTCTGCCCTGCTCTCCGGTACAGGCATTGGCGTTTCCCGCATTACAGACGATTACCTGCGCTCTGCCGTTTTTGATGTTTTCCCTGGACACCTTTACGGGCTCAGCAACCACCTGATTTTGAGTAAAGGCACAGGCGGCGCTAGCCGGTGCTTCGGAGTAGATGATTGCCAGGTCTCTGCGTAATGATTTGATCCCAATGTGTGCTCCCCAGCATCTGATGCCGCGTACATTGGTCAGGTTTTGAACCATTTGCGTTGTTCTTGTTGGTATACTCATTTTCTTTTTTTGAATGGATTATGGGTTGAGCGCTACCGATCTGAGCCCCATGCATTCGTCCAAGCCGAACATTAGGTTCAGGTTTTGTATAGCGGCTCCGGCAGCTCCCTTGATTAAATTATCGATCACTGAAACCGTAATGATCCGGTCGGTGCGTTCATCATAGGTTACGAAAAGATCACAAAGATTAGTTCCTCTTACGTCCTTCAAGCTCGGAGCTATATCCCGAATTCGAACGAAGGGATGGCCTTCATAAAAATTGACGTAGGCATTTTTTAGCATTTCATCATTGACTTCTTTTGTCGGCTTACTGTAAATAGTAGCCAGAATGCCTCTATCTACGGGCAATAAATGAGGCGTAAATTGAACGGTGACGCCATTTTCCCCCAGTCCCGAAAGCTGCTCTTCGATCTCGATCGTATGGCGGTGGTTTTTCAGGCCATAACTTTTGAAATTGTCATTCACATTCGAAAAATGTGTTACAGGCTTCACTTTGACACCTGCTCCAGTCGTTCCGGACTTGGCGTCGACAATGAGATTGTCCGCTTCGATCAAGTCCTGATGCACCAAAGGAGCCAGCCCTAAAATAGCTGTGGTGGGATAACAACCTGGATTGGCTACCAGATCGGCTTTTTCAATGGCTTGCTTGTGCAATTCAGGCAGGCCATATACCGCCTTATCAAATCCCTCCCGGAAAATATGGTCTTTTTTGTACCAGTATTCATACACTTCCGGGCTGGAAAGACGAAAGTCGCCGGACAGGTCCACGATCTTAAAGCCCTTCGGCTGAAATTTTTTTACATAATCCATGGACACACCGTGAGGAAGGGCTAAGAAAACGGCGTCCAGGTCCATACCGGAAATGTCGTCTGCTGATCGCAACTCGTGATCCACCAGTCCGGTAAAGGCGGGGTGGATATCAGAAAATTGCTGCCCCGTTTTACTTTCAGAGGTGATGATCTGTATATCGACTTCAGGGTGGTGGTACAGTAGTCTCAGCAATTCTGAGCCGGTATAGCCTGTAGCGCCGACGATTCCTGTTTTTATCATAATATTGAATTAAACGTTATTTTAAACGATGTTTTTTTGGCTGCTGAGCGGTAAAAATCAGTGTACATCAGCGGCGGTAAAGCTAGGCTTCATTTGTTATCTTGCTGAGGGACAATTCGATTACATTGACCAGTTCGGCCATTTCCTGTTCTTTAATGATCAAGGGCGGCACGATACGAAGAACATTGCCGCTGGTGGCGTTGGCGATCACCCGATGGTTCAGCATTTCCAGGACGAGCGGTTTGGTTTCCATTTTAAATTCCACGCCGATCATGAGCCCTTTACCGCGGACTTCGACGAACTGCGGATGGTTCACCAGCCGCTGGTGGAGGAGATCCATGAGTTTGCGGCCCTTTTCTTGTGCCTGTTCAACAATCCCTTCTTCCTCTATGGTCTTGATGGTGGTGATGCCGGCCGCGCAAGCCAGCGGATTACCCCCGAAGGTAGTACCGTGATCGCCGAAGTCGATGGCCTGGCTGACCTTTTCATTACTCAGGATGGCGCCTACAGCTACGCCGCTCCCCAGTCCTTTAGCCAGGGTAATGATATCCGGTTGAACCTTATAATGTTCGGTAGCCAGAAATTTTCCGGTCCGTGCGATACCGCATTGGATCTCGTCGAAAATAAGGACGATGTCTTCTTTATCACAGATGGCTCTCAGCTCACGGATATAGTCCTGATCAGCCGGGCGGATACCGCCCTCCCCCTGTATGGGTTCGAGAATGATGGCGGCGATCTCTTTACTGATGAGGCCTTTCACGGCATCTATATCATTAAAAGGTACGCGATGGAAGCCGGCGGGCATAGGACCGAAGCCCATTTGCATTTTAGCTTTACCGGTGGCGATGGTGGCTAGCGTTCTGCCGTGAAAAGAATTTTGCATGGCAATGATGCCAGAGCCACGGCCTTTGGTGTGGGCGTATTTCCGGGCGATCTTAAAAGCCCCTTCTACCGATTCGGCGCCGCTGTTGCTGAAGAACACCCGGTCGAGCCCGGATTTTTCTACCAGGAGTTTCGATAGTTCCACTTGTGGTTCACTGACAAAAAAGTTAGAAATGTGCATCAGTTTGGCGGCCTGATCCTGAATGGCTTTCACCACTTTAGGATGACAATGACCGAGGTTATTTACGGCGATCCCGGCCAGCACATCGAGATATTTATTTCCTTCGACGTCCCAGACGTAGCAACCCTCCCCTCGTTCTAGGGCCAGAGGAAAGCGTTTGAAAGTAGGCAGATAATATTCCTGGTCTACCTCGTGCAGACCGGTATTGGTGATGTTGTTTATTGCAAGCATATTTCTGTTCCGATTGATTGATTTGATTGAATAGATTCCAGGATTTGACCGGGTTTGGTTCCGTTGATGATCCTGGCGCTGTGAGCGCCTTCCTGTAAGGCGATGTCACAGGACTGGACTTTTGGGATCATCCCTCCCTTGATGACTTCTCCGTACAAGTCTGCTAATTCACCAATTTTTAAAGACTTGATGAGGGAATGGGGGTTGTCGATGTCCTCCATCAATCCGTCTACATCCGTTAGCACCAGGTAGTGGTCGACTTCGAGGGCGCCGGCCAGGTGGCCTGCAAACATATCGGCATTGATGTTATAGTCCTTGCCTTCTTCATCAGCAGCCAGGCAGGCCAGTACCGGAAGGTAATCGTTATCCAGCAATACTTGCAGCAAGGAGGTATCGATGGATACGATATCGCCTACCTGGCCGAGATCCTGGTAAGTAGTGGTTCCATTATTTTTTTCCTTGTGGAAGCGCTTTTTAGCCACTACCATCCGGGCGTCTTTGCCGGAGAGGCCTACGGCTTTCAGGCTGTTCTGATTCAGTAGCCGAACCAGGCTGCCGTTGACTTCACCGCGGAGCACCATTTCAATATAGCGCAAGGCTTCGGGGGTAGTTTTGCGATGCCCACCTATGAATTCGGATTCTACCTGGACGGCATTAAGCATCTTCTTAATAAAAGGGCCTCCGCCATGTACGAGAACGATACGGTAACCTTCTTCCTGCAGCAAGGACAGATTTTGGGCGACTTTTTCCTGGAGGGACTCATTTAGCATGGCATTTCCTCCGTATTTGATTAAAACAACAGATTTTGATTTCATTTTGAATAAGTTTATTTGGTCGGATACGTGGTTGGTCATCTCTTTATCTTACGATCTTTCTTGGAATAGCCGTCGGCAAGCGGCTTAGCATTTCGTTGTTCAGTAATTGCGTGAAATTGGTAAAAGAGCTCACATTAATGACATTGTTATTTTGTTTGCCCAGCAGCACCACCTCTTCACCTATGGATACTCCGGAAATATCCGTTATATCCGCCATAAAAAGGTTCATGTTGATCAAGCCCACGATAGGTGCTTTTTTGCCTTTGATCAATACGTTGCCGTTGTTGGACAAGCCGCGTGGATAGCCGTTGCTGTATCCCAGGGGAAGGACGGCTATTTTCATATCATGAGAAGCCTGAAAGGCCGTTCCATACCCGATGAATTCTCCTCTGGGCACCACTTTGAGGTCCATCACATCGGTTTTCCAACTGATGACCCGGCTAAAAGGAGCATCCTTTTTTTTGTTGACGGACTGGAGGTGCTGGTAATACGTCTCCTGGCTAGGCCAGAAGCCATAGGTCGCTACGCCTATACGCACCATGTCGTATAGGGTATCCGGCATGGTGAGTGCAGCAGCAGAGCAAGCCATGTGAACGCATTCCGGTTTGAATTTGGCCTTATCGAGCATTTTCAAAAAGCTGTTGAAGCGCACTTTCTGCTGCTGGATCTTAAAGTAGTTGCTCATCGACTCTGCGCCGCCCAGGTGAGTGCAAATCCCCTGAAAATGCAGATGATCCTGATTTTTTTTCATGTAGGTAACTGCCTCTTTGAAGGTAGCCTCCGTCATCCCTGTGCGGTTGGTGCCTGTCTCCAATTCGATATGGATCAATGCTTTTTTCCCCAATGCCCGGGCTTTTTCTTTGGCCAGCCTCAGGCGATCAACGGTAAAGACAAAAAAGGAGATATCGTTCTGAATGGCCCAGGCAACGTCTTCGTCATACAAAATACCCATGATCATAATCTCAGAAGAAGCCGAACAAGCATCGTGCACCTCCTCCGCCTCAAAGGCAGAGGCGACAGAAAAATGGTTTACCCCACATTTTTCCAGCATCTTAACCATCTGGGGTATCCCATGACCGTAGGCATTTGCCTTTACTACGCTGGAAATACGAGGATGCGGACCTATTTTTTTGCGTATAAAATTGATGTTCTTCTTCAATGCCGATTGACTCAACTCAATGCGAGAAGAGTGTTTGACTTTTCTGCCGAAAATCGTTTTATCGGGTATATCTGTCATAGTGGATGGTTGTAGTCTGTTAATGGTTAATGATGTTGTTTAGACAGCCTTAAGCCCATTTATACTTGACGCCCCAGCTTTCTTGTGCAAGTTTTCTTACGCGGCGTACGGTTGCTGCGGGAACTTTTTCCGCTTTGTCGCCCAATTGCAACTGATTGAAATGGAAAGCATAAATTCTGGACACCAGCTGAAAAAAGGGCAAAGACGACTCCCCATACAGTTCTCCGTTATCATGGACGGAGGGCCGGATTTCCTGTCCCCAATTCTGGGGGCCTTCGCTGTTGGGATTAAAAAAGTAGGCTCTCCACTCCCCCTTGGGTGATTTTGTAACCCGGGTCAGTGAAATAGCGTGAAAGCCATGCATTACAGCGGAGGCATCGGTGATGAAAATGCCTAGCGGAACCGGATAGACCAGCGGATGGCCGCCGTTAAAATCAGGATGAAAAGAAGCATAGAAAGTAGCCACGAAATCGTCGTAATTTTCTATTCTGGCAGTCACCTGATTGTATACGGAGAGGAAGCCTGTCTGTATCCAGTGGCCGTAGAATGCCGGGTTGACGGAAACGTGGGGGTCCTGTATGGGATGGCTCCAGGAAGCCATTTTCATCATTTCGGCGTAGATGTTATCCAAATGAGGCACCAGTACGATGGACGCATAATCCAGATTAAAATCAAAGTTTTTGCCTACTTCATTGCCCATTTTATTCGACTCGATCAGTTGATTGCTGTAGCGAAAGATCACATTGTTGCTTGAAGCAGCGTCGACCATCAGATTAATGAGCTTTGCAGGTGCGTGGCGGCTCCACATGCTCAGGGCGCGGGCGGACTGGCAGGTCGGGTTATTGCCTTGCCGCACCCCCAGTGGCTGCCCCAGTAAATTCAGCACCCCTCCTATTAACAATTGCCTGGGGGTGGCCGGCTCATCGCCGGCTTTACCCAATTCCAAATGACGGGCAACATGAGGGTGTATGCTGACACTCATCAGGCGGTTCAATGCATGGCGAACCGGCTTCTTGGATAATAAATTGCGCTCCAGCACCCGCCCTAAGCCGACGACGGCTTGCTTATTCGCCGGCACTATATAGGCTTCGATCATGTTCACCACCAGATCCCGGAATCGTTCAAATTCTGCGATACCGTGAAGATTTAAAGCCAGCGCTTCCGGGATGAGTTCGGGATACGCTCTGGCGATAAACTTTAACAGCTGCAACTGGTAATGGGCCACCAATCCGGTAGTCTTCATGTTTTCACCAGCCAGTCGAGCCTCCGTTTTTATTTTGCGCTTGCCCCATTTCGGCATCTGCTCTATGAGCTTGTCTACTGAAAAACGGTGCAACACATTGTTGTAGTAGATCAGGCGGCTGTCTATGGGATCACTCTCGCTTAGCTCAAATTGCAGATGAACCGTATCGATGATCATCTCCATGCGGGAGGTAACGATCGGTCGATGTGCGACGGAGGTTTCGATCTCTTTGAGTAGATTTTCTTTCAAGGAATGGACGGGAATTTTTTCCACTAAGAAATCGAACAACAACCGAAGCTTTTTCAGCTCCCAGTCGGAATACTTTTCCCAATTGGGCTGTTTGATCTCCGCATAAGCAATGTCGAAATTATGCACGATCACTTCTTTGAGAAAGTTCTCCGCCCAGGAAGAACTGACGCCCTGGCCTACCACCTTTTTTTCGTAGATGGCCGCCATGCGTAATTCGCTCAACAACTCATAAACGTTGGTCGGATAGCCCGCCAGCAAAGTACCTCTGACTAGTGTAGGCACCAGCCGCCTGGGATTTTCCCAGACGCTGCCGGCAAAAAAGTCGGTAGTCAAAAACTCGGGCATACAATCGTACAGGATCTGCAGGCCCTCTTCATCATTGGCCAGCAAATCGACCTGACTGACCAGGCGTTTGCGCTTAAGGTCTTTCCCGGCAGGAAAAGCTTCGCGGTATTCTTTTAAGGCTTCCAGGAACCGCGACCGCTGTTCCCGGGCTAAAATTTCCATATTATCGATAACCAGTATTTTTTTCAAGAATGAAAAAATATTTTTTTAGACATAAAACTGAGCATCCTCGTAATGCATCAGCAATTCGCGCATGCGATGTGGATCCTCCCCTGCAAAATTGACCGTTCCGAAGTGATTGCCAAAGCCGGTGCGATCGCCGATTTTCATGGGCTGAAGCGGTTCGATCAAATTATTGTCAAGATAATAAGGCTCTTCTTTCAATTCATCCGGGATAACAAGCCTGGAGATCTGCCCCTTTTTCGGAAACACCATCACATTGCCGAAATGCTTAGGTGGGTCAAAGTCCTGATCCGGTAAGAACTGAGCCAGCTCTTTGTCGCTCAGGCTGGGATCGTGGCACATCACAAAAGCCAGCAAGGCGTCAAAATTGTAAGCTTCAGAAGCCAGCTCCAGAATGTGCCCTCCGGGAATACGGCAAGCGACCTCACCGAAATTCAGGGTGTCGTTTTCGCCGATAAAGAATTCGGGATGCACCATGCCATATTCAATGCCGAATATGTCGACCATTTTCTGGACTTCTTTGTGGATATTGTCTCTTTTGGATTCCAGCTCCGGTCCGGCAGGGATGAAATTGGAATAGCCCAGCTTTACGTATTCGGTTATATTGAGAAACTTAACCTTTCCTTTGTGGATAAAAGCCTCACAGGAAAACTCTTTCCCGCTAAGGTGGCTTTCCACGATACAAGGAAAATCAGTCTGCTTTACTTTAGCGTCAATATCGGATCTGGATTTAATAAAGCGATGCCCTACGGTGCCTGCTGCATTCAATGGTTTAAGATGAAACCAGGCATCTTCTTCGCCCTCCAGTTGGAGCTCCGCTTCATTAAGCCGGTCCAGAAACTTATGGACCTGTTCTTTATTGTAGACTTCTTCAAACAAGCCCACCTTCAATCCGCCGATGAGCGCCTTGCGCTTCATCATTGCTTTGTTCCGGAAAAGAAAAGCCCGGTTCAGTACGCGCGGATCATCCCGGTAAATGGAATTCAGTGCGCCGGCCCATTCTACGGTTTCTTCATATAAAGGAACGGCTACATCTGCATTATAAGGTTTAAGCAACTCCATTAATCCTCTGGAATTGGAGTGGCTACCCCACTCGTCCAGCTGAAAGCCTACAAAGGGGATATTGTGTTCTTTTGCATAAGATTCAAATTCAGGGAAGGAGACTACAACGAAAGGTTGTCCTGCCTTCTGCATACTTTCGATCACAGGCAGGCTCCATCCTAGCAGTGCGAAACATTTAGCCATAATTTTTTTTTATTTTGGTGATTTAAAACGGGTTTCTTGAAGTAGTGAATGCCACTGTTTGAAAAATGACTTTGCTCAATTGCGCGGCCTGATGAATTTCATTTCGGGCAGCCTGATCAGCTTAAACTACTTTTTTGTCGATATAGTCGGAATTCAGCAAGGACAAGGCGCCCATGTATTTCAGGTTAAAAGACAACAGGTCGCCGACCTTGTAATTGCCCTGATTGTCATCCAGGTCGACGATCAACATATCTGAGCTGGCGTTAACGATCCGTACTTTAGGGTCATCCGGGATGAGGTAATCCGGCGAGATATCCAGCAGACCGACGTCGAGAATAGCGCGATAAGAAGTCTTGCCATAATCTTCTTCTTCCACTTCAAAGACTTCGCCGGAAGGGTTGACGGCCAGCATTCCGATGGGCACTTTCGGTTTTTCGGTAATTTCCAGAATTTCGGAATACAGTTTCAGCACTCCGGTTTGCATACCCTCGAAGGGTTCTTCGTTCCAGAGGTTGACGCCAAAAAAGAGGGTTTCTCCTATCCTGAAATGGTTGATGGATTTGGGCACTTGTTTTTTTTCGATCAGAGGCAGAACGACCGAGGTGCCTCCGGTAACCCAAGGTATTTTTTTGCCGAATCTGGCTTCGATCAGCTGTTTGTAGAGGCTCAGCTGAATCAGTTTATCCTGTGACGGCATGACGCCGTGCAGGCAATTCAGGTTCGAGCCTATGGCAACGATCTCGATATTGGGTAATTCAAAGATTTTTTGATAGAAATCCATCAGATGATCTCCCATGATGCCTTCGCGCAGGTCACCGAGTTCGATCATAATGGTCACCCTGTGAATTTTATTTTGACGGACGGCTTCTTCCGAGAGCAGTTTAATGGTCTCACTCTCTGAATTGAAGCTGACATCGGCGTATTTGACCACTTCTTCAATGCTGCGCGCCGGAGGAGGTTTGATGTACACCGTTTGGACGTCAGGATCTAATTCTTTGATCTTCGCCAGATTACTCAGACGGCTGTCGCAGACTTCCTTGACGCCCAGGTTGAGGACTTCCTTCAAGTAAATCTTGTTGCCGCACAAAAGCTTGGTAACTACGGCCCAGTCGATGTTCTGATCTTTGAACATCTTATCCAGAAACTCATAGTTATGCCGTAGTTTATCTCTGTATAATTTTAAGAATGCCATTTTGCGTTGGTTAAGTTAAAAAAGGATTAAGGATACAGCGCCTCAGTTAGTGAGGGTGCTTGACGCCAGTTCTTTTGCAGATATGCTAAGTTCGTCGCCTTCTCTTTCTTCTTTCGGCCCCAGTAAACTGATCAGTATCAGCGCCAGCGCGGACACCGTAATGCCCGCCACGTTGGCGTCCAGTCCGAAAGGGAGTTGATAATCAATGACAGTAATAATGGTCGTTGTACTTCCTCCCAGTATCATGGCCCAAAGGGCGGCCAGCGAGGTACTTTTTTTCCAGTATAAAGCCCCGAGCACCGGCACGAAAAGTCCGGACACCATGAAGGCATAAGACAGGAGCATCAGATCGAGTACATTTTGCATGCTTGAGGCCAATAAAAGGGCCAGTGCTCCGATGATCAAAGTGGCGACCTGTGAAAATCGCAGTTCTTTTCTCTGATTGCCGCTGATATTCATGAACCGGCCGAGAATATCGGTCACTACATTACCCGAGGAAGCCATCAGACAGCTATCTGCTGTGGACATGATGGCTGAAAAATAAGCCGATAACATCAATCCCATCAGCCCGGTCGGTAAAACCGTACGCAAAAGCATAGGCAGTCCCATCTCCGCGTCCAGCGCTCCGGCGCCGTCGTATCCTGCATAAGCAAACATCCCTTGCTCGGCGCCTACCCGGGCGAACAACCCCAGCAGGACGCCCATAAAAGCCATAACTGGATATTCGAATAAACCGGCAGTATACCAGGCTCGCCTGGCAGTTTTTTCGTCCTTGCAAGCATAAATGCGCTGATACAAAGTCATTCCCACAAACCAGATCGGGACAATAGTCACAAACCAGTTAAAAAAGGTCGACCAGCTTAAATTGGTCAGAGACATAAAGTCAGGCGGCAAAATCTCCCTAATAGCACTCATTCCTCCGATGGAATAATAACCAAGCGGAATGCCGATGAATACCAGTCCGCTCATTAGAATGATCCACTGAACGGTATCGGTATAGATCACTGCTTTCAGCCCACCAATGACGGTATAGACCACAGCAATGACCCCCATGATCAGCAATGCCGTGTTCATGTCAAGGTCCAAAAACGTGGCAGAAGCCAGTTTGGCGCCGGCCAGAAACTGCGAGCTGGTAAAGCCCAGATATCCAATAGCGGAGATGATGCCGGCAACCAGGGCTACCCTTCCGTTGTAAAAATGCTGAAACATCTGTGGAAAGGTGAACCAGTTCATTTCCCTGGACAGCTTGTTAACCCGGGGAATGAGAAAAACGGCGCTCAGCCAGGCTCCGACCAATCCCGTAAACAACATCCAGGAGCCGGAAATGCCCATAATGAATCCAAGACCGCCCAATCCTATAGAAAAACCTCCGCCTACATCAGTAGCTACAACGGATAATCCAATGTGAGTGGCGCCCATTTCGCGACCGCCCACGTAATAATCGTCAGAACTTTTGTTTTTTCGGAAAAAATATACTCCTACTCCCAGCATAGCCAGGAAATACAATACGAAAATTAGTAAGTCAATTACTTGCACGACATTCCAGCGTTTAGATGAGCTATTTAGTGAAAGGATAGTTCGATGATAAAACGGTTAGGCTTTATCGGTGACTTTGGCGGGACCAGGCCGGCTTTTCGCTTTAGCAGCGCCGGCAAGCTTTTCTTGATCAGTCTTGTTCTTAAGCCGCATCTCCAGGTACTTATTCTCAAATCCCATCTTTTCGTAAAGGAACCTGGCGGGATTGTCGGGTTCTACGTGTAGCGCAATGTCCCCCTCGCAGTTTTCAATGGCCTTTTTCATCATTTTTTTTCCTAATCCCTGGCCACGATAGTCCCGGTTCATAGCAATATACACCAGAATATTTTCGGGTATATAGCCGGACATGCCCGTCTTGTTCACAACTACAGAACCAATGACCCGATCTTCATCATTCAGGGTCAAAACGAAGCCTCCCCGATCTTCCGACTCGCTAAGTGCATACCCCACTGCCCTGTCGATGTCTTTAGACAGATCGCCGTACTCATCCAAATGGTGGTACAGAAAATGAATCACTTTAGTGCGTTCCTCAGCAGTTAACTGTTTCTCAGGCGTAAAGAGCTTGATCTCGTATTGATTACTCATATTTTGTTAATTGGTGAAAAAGTAAAATTTTCAGCACAAACTAATCTTAATCATTTTTTTGCGCCAAAAAAAAATTAACCCGAAAATATTTAATTAACCTAAGTTGCGATGCAACTTAGGTGTAGATGGTAAATGGTAGAAAGTAGAAAGATTTCTGCCTGAAATGGACAAATAGATACCTTTTTTATTGTATTTCTTTCTACCTAATAATACCTGCTACTCAAGTTGCTTCGCAACTTGAATTAATTAATAGCTCCCAAATAAAATAATAGACATAGGTACCCCTCATGTCCTTTTTAGTTATATAACGCCCAAATTACTTAAATTGTTTCTATGCAAAATATTTTACAAAAAAATCAGACAGGCAGAAAAAACGAGAAACAAAATTTAATTCTGCGTCAACATGTGAAATAAATACTGGTTTCGATAAAAGCCAAAAGAAGAGAAAAAGTAGAGGAGAAGTCTCCACTTCACCAAACACGTGAGGGGTTGTGTAAAAAGTCAGCTGCTCCTCCCGCTTATCGGCCGGCAGGCGGGCGCAGCTAATAAGATTCTTTTTACACAATCCCAGAGCAGGATGTGTGGAGTTAAAACTCCGCCTTAGAGAGTTGCAGAATTAAAGTACCCAAGCCCTCCATCCTGATTTTTCCGGATTGGTCATAGGCCAGCTTTTCACCATTGATCAGGTTCTGAAAAGATTTTACCCCTTTCAGGTGGTGACTCAAGGCAGAAAGGTCTACTTCCCGCTCCTCTTCATGACCGTTGATGAGTATAAGGTAGGTATGCTCTTTTCCTATTTTCAGGTATTTATAAACATTGCGACGATAGGTGGGAGAGTATTGAATAAAACGCCCATCGACTAATTCCTTATGCTTTTTACGGACATTCAGCAATTGGCGGGTGAAATCGAATAGATCATTCTCTTCCTCCGTGCGGCCGTCAGCGGTAAAAGCATTTCTTTTATCTTCCTCCCATCCCCCGGGAAAGTCTGCTCTTAGCTCAACATGGCTCCTCCCTCCTTTCATATTGATCTCGGTGGCATATAATATCTGAGGAATTCCCCGGGTGGTCATTAAAATGGTGAGCGCCTGCTTGATCCGCTTGTTTTTGTCGAAAATGACTTTCATGCCTCTCTTATGGCATTCCTCGACCAGCTTTTTATAATCTTCATTTGTTCCCAGACGGGCGTCTACCTTGTACAGGTCCGTGGCGGCATAACCGTGATAGCTGCCTCGTCCGCTGTTCTCCAGCATTGGATTCAGCCAAAGGGTGGTCACGCCAAGGTCTTCCAGGTAGTCCAACCGATCGATGATCCCTTTCAAGTCACCACCATGCCGCTTGCCATCTACCGAGCGGTCGAACTCGTCCAGCATGCCGGCTACTCTGTCGTTAGAAGGATCGCCATTGGCAAAGCGATCGGGCGTAATGAGGTAGACGGCATCGTACTGGTCAAAACCCAGGTGTTTGCCCGCCGGATCGGGTCGCTCCTCAATGGTATAGTTTACAGTGGCCGACTGCCCGTTGCGGGTAATGGTGATGGGATAGGTTCCCGGAGCGAGCGTTTCGGCTATTTCCAGGTCTATAAAGGCGTAGGCATCATTAGGTAAGGTGTGAACGGCTTTGATGTTTAGTCCTTCCTGCCGGACTTCCGCTGTTATGCCGTCCAGGTAATCGCCGTGGAGCATCAATTGGACGGTGTTCCATTGCATGCCGACCCACCAGTTGGGAGGCTCTATTTTGGTGATGGTTGGGGGCTGGGCAGTGAGTAAACCGCTGAGGATAAGGAGCAGGAAGAAAAAGAATGCTTTTTCCATATTGAGGCGGATTGATCGTTATGATTGCTGTGGGCTAAATTACAATTTTTTGCTGTTGTTTTGTGCGAGAGGATCAGACGGAGCCGGAGCCCCGCCTTACAGGAGTGGGTTGAGGGGGGTATCGATCGGTTCGCCGATTTTTGCACCGGGGCACCAGGTGTCCCAGTCGTTCTGCTGGTTGTCGTTTTCGGGAGCTTTGAGGCGCATGTTTTTGTCCATGTAGATGATGGTCATGACCTTTCGCATCCGATCCGTTTGGTTGGCGCCGGCGCGGTGGAAGAGCCAGCCGGAGTGGAAGCTCACTTCCCCGAGCTCGTAAGGCGTGGCGATTCTTTCATAGCCTGCCTTGTCTAATGCTTCTTTGATCTGGGTTTCGCTATCATCGCTGATAGCCATGTTTCTGCCCAGTTCGAGCTGGTGGGACCGGTCGCTGAATTCCAGTGGTCCCATTTCCATGGGTGTGTCTTGTAGCGGTATCCAAATGGTGGTAGTATTACTGTTAGAAAGCGGCCAGTAGTACTGATCGGCATGCCAGGGGGTAATGCCGCCGCCGGGCTCTTTAAACAAGGCCTGATCGTGATACAAACGAACCCCGTCTACGTCCATCAATTGGGTGGCAATGCTTGCCAGCCGCTTGCTGAAGACCAGCTTTTTGATCTCTTCGTCTTTTGTCCAGAGGTTCATGATCTGGAGAAAGGCCTTGTCATAGGTTTCTCTTTCTTCCATGGGCAGGTGCATGGTATTCAGTTCTTTGACCTTATCGGCGATGGCGATGGCGTAGTATTCCAGAACCTCGGCCGGCAGAACACCTTTTATTTTAATGTATCGGTGGTGTTGATAAAACTCGATCTGTTCCGGCTGAAGTTTGAACGGTTCGTCCAGAATGCGTAGGTCGATGGTTGGTACAGGCATAGTTGTGCATTTTTGTGTTTGAATCTTTTTCAAAGATAGGAGGTGTCTGGGGTTTTCTATTGCAGGATTTTTCCCGATTTTGCCCATATATTATCCAAAATAAATTCTTTCTGAGACTTAATGGGGTAATCTTAGGTTTACCCAAATCAATACGTTTTTTTTATAAAACATTTCTTTCATTTTGAAAGCCAAATTAGAACACATCAGGATCAAAGACCATCGCTCCTCTTTTGTTTGTTACTGGAACATTGGGCCGGAATATCCCTTTGAGTGGCATTACCATCCGGAGTATGAGTTGACCTATATTGAAAAAAGCCGGGGCCGGCGACTGGTGGGCGATCAGATGGAGCCTTATCAGGAGGGGGACCTGGTTTTATTGGGTCCTAACCTCCCTCATACCTGGATTTCTGAGGGATTTACCGGTGACAACCGGGCGCTGGTGGTTCAATTTACCGAATCCATTTTTGATTTCGACCTGGTAGAAATGGGTGACATCAGGGAGTTGCTGGACCGGTCGCGACGTGGGGTGTTTTTTCATCCGCCCTTTGCCATGCAGATCGGTAAAGCAATGAAAGAAATGGATCGGCTGACGGGTTTCCCAAAATTGATGATGTTATACCAAATTCTGGAAGAATTAGCTCAATCGTGGGACTTTGAGCAGATTGCTTCCGTTTTTTACGAACCTGTTCTGGGACTGAGAAACGAAGAAAGGCTGGATACCGTCTGCGGATATCTGCATCAGCATTTTTCGAAGGACATTCCTCTGGAGAAAATGGCCACCCTGGCCAATATGACCAAAACGTCCTTTTGTCGTTTTTTCAAAAAAATGACCGGTCAGACCTTTACCGGGTATCTTAACGAACTCAGGGTCGGTCACGCCTGTCGGTTACTCATAGAAAGTCGAAAGACTGTTAGTGAGATTGCTTATGCCTCAGGCTTCAGCAGTTCAACTCATTTCAACCGGATTTTTTACCGGGAAAAAAAGCAAAGCCCTACAGATTATCGAAAGCGGTTTGGATGAAATCATCCGACGCATGAACAAGACGGAGGCGATACTGCGTCAAAATCATAAAATTGCTATTTTACAAAACCTAATATTTCAAATGGTTTACTTACTTAAAATAATTAACGCACTATATATGAAACCCATCATCACGCTCGTACTATTTTTTTATCCCGGCTTTCTCCTTTCCCAAAACCTGCAACTCGCTTCTCCAAACCAAAACCTGCAACTCAGTATCTCCATCAATGACAATATCCTGTATCGCCTGGATTATCAGGCGCAGCCCCTCATGGACCCCTCGGAAATAGCGCTGACCTTGGAGGATGGAACCATTCTGGGACAAAATGCTCAGCTTTCCGACCGGCAATTCACGGAAGTGCGCTCGACCATTGAGGCGGTCATCCCGGAGAAAAATAAGATCATACCGGAAAACTATAATCAATTGACGCTGACGTTTGACCATAATTTCCAACTGATCTTCCGCCTGTACGATGACGGCATGGCCTATCGTTTTGTCACCCAGTTCCCCGATCCAATCAAGGTAAAGGAAGAGACCGTTCAATTCAACCTGGCCGAAGACTTTGAGCTCATCAGACCTGTGGAAACCAGCTTCCTTTCTCATCAGGAACCGGAATACCAACACATCAAAGCGAGTGAATTTAAAGCCGGCGAGCTCAGCTCTTCTTCCATGCTGGTCTTCGGCCCCGGGCCGATCAGGCTTTTCCTTACCGAAGCCGATCTGCAGGATTATCCAGGCCTTTATCTGTCCGGCACAGGATCTTCTATGATCAAAGGCCAACATATTCAGGTTCCGGTCACTTACGAAGTCAAGCCATCGGGTGATCTGAAAGATAAGCGCTCCTATTTTCCCGTTACCCGCAAGGACGTGATCGCAGAGACGGCGGGGTCGCGCTCCTTTCCCTGGCGAGTCGTCGTGGTGGCGGAAAATGACCGCGACCTGGCTGCCAATCAAATAACGGCAATTATCACATGCTGTCATTCCAGGATGGCCCTAATGCGGAAAAATGGGCGGAAGATTATCAGAAGAAGAGTGAGATGGTTAGTGCGGGTAGCACTATTAGCATCAGGATGGCAAAGGGAGGAGGGTTTGCTGCAAGAATCAGCAAACGATGAGGAAACAGCTGAAGGGTTCTTCCGGAAAGGGGAGGTCGTTCTGGTTCTTCCACTGCGGCCGTTGTTTTTGCAATCGTTCTGCTACGGAAGCCAAGCTATTTTCAGCCGTCAGGCCCCGGCCGGGAAAAGCACGTCCGAATCTCTACGAAGCCGCGATGCTGAACTCCTCACCCCCCATTCTTAAACAAAAAGATGCCCCAGTTCAAATACCCCTTCTTGGCGCCACGCACCCAAAGGTTAAGCGTCTTTAAGGTCTTTTTGTAAAAATCCTCTCCTGTTTTATCGATCAGCAGTTTTTTATCGGTTTTAAAAGCTTTCTGTATGCGAGTGTAATGGGTGTGAAGATGCTGTGGCATCTCGAGGACTTCTTCTTCTGCAAAGCCCAGTTTGTCCAGCATCTGCTGGTAATCTTTGGCGGTGCTCAACGACTCGACAGGCAGTTGTTCCAGCAGGGGTTTGATGGAGCCCCGGGCTGCATTTTCTCCGTGCAGGACATCGGAAAAGATCAACCAACCCCCGGGCCTTAATACGCCACGCACCTCTTCCAGCACTTTTTCCCGGTTTTCGCTAAATAAAAGCGCATCATTACTCCAGACAATATCGAATGCATCCTCCTCAAAGGGCAGGTCCTGAAAATTCCCTTCTTCCACCGTGATGAGTTGATCCAGGCCCAGAGCGTTCACTTTTATGAGATTGTATTCATTTTGCTTTTCACTGATATCGAAACAAATGACCTTACAGCCATAGTGCCAGCTCACATAACGGGCCGCTCCTCCATATCCCGCGCCGATATCCAATATGCGGGTGTTGCCGTCAACTGAAGAAGGAAGCATAGCCACCATTTTTTTTACTGTTTCCCTACTGGCCGCCCTAATCGTCAGTGAGGAGTCAGCGTACAGCCCTACGTGAATATCGTCTCCTCCCCATACCAATTGATGAAAAGCTTGTGCAGCAGTACTGTTGAAATAAGCTTTGGTGTCCTTGATATGTTGGCTTTCACTCATATTCCATTTTCTTAAAGCGTGTTGATCGATTTTGAAGCTTGATCCGGCTTTTCCATTTAATTGGAACTATAAAACAAATGACTGATCTGCATTTGTTCTGGTATTTTGTCGACAGGGGCTTAAACAAAAGCTTAGAATATAAAAATAGGGCATACTTTTTGGCTTTCGAAACTTTAGGTCACATTTTTCCAGATGTTTCCAGCCGCCCGCAGATTCCTATTGAGGGCTCAAAGCGAAAATAAGTTGGCAACCAAAAAAGTCATAATGCTCAAAACAAAAAAGCGAAGCGCCCAGGATACGTTAAAGAACTTTTTATAAGCAATGGTGGAATTAACATACACCTGATCCGATAGATCGCGAAATACTTCGTCCGGGTCTTGAAACCGTTTTTGTCCAAATTCATAGTATTCTTCCGGCGTACTGAATTTTTTATGAATATCTCCAAAATAAACTATGGAGGTGGAAGTTGGGTTCTTTAATCGCGGATTTACGGCATTAAAAGCAAAATAAATGGAAATGACCGAAAAGATGCCCGTCAGAATCAACAGGAATTGTTTTATGCTGGAGCCCTCAAGAATATCTAACCAGACATGATCTGATTGGGAAAAAAATATACTGATCAAAATGCCGTAGATGGACAAAAACAAGGCGGCTTTGGCGTCCGAAAACCGTATGTGGTCCATGATCTTATTCAGGGAATACCAGTAGAATTCGAGTTTTTCGTCCATTGTTATAGTTGTTGAGTTAAAAAAACACTATTTAAATTCCATCACCTCTATTCCTTCCCAATCAGCTCTTACTCCGGAGGTATGGTATCGCACGGCATTACTTAGATAAATCTGAGCCGCTTTATCTTCCGGATGTTTACTCAGCACCTGAGCGAAGCAGGAGGTTGCCTCTTCAAATTGTCGCTGGTAGTATTTTTTCAAACCAGACTCAAAAATGGCTTTTGTTTGTTGTTTTTTGTAAAAAACTTCCGGAGTATCCGCCTCAAAAACGTCGAAAATCTCAATGGCCTGGTTTTTTCCTTTCACTTGCACCTTCCCGAGTGAGCGATACTCAAAGAAGGCAGGATCATCAACCTGATTAAGCATAGATTCTGTTATGATGAGGGAGGAACCGTAGTATTTAGTCAGACCTTCCATTCTGGAGGCTGCATTTACCGTATCGGACACCAGGTTGGCCTCCAGGCGGCTTTCATTGCCCATAATTCCCATGATCAGTGGGCCTTTATGCATACCGATACCTACTTTAATGGGGGGTCTTTCTTTCTCAATTCGTTCGGCATTGTACAGTTGAATAACTTTCTGCATGTCAATCCCCGCCTTTATAGCGTCAGCTATCGATCTTAAAAACAAGGCTAAAATACCATCGCCCAAAAACCGGATGATAAAGCCCTCGTTGTCATCGATCACCGGGCCGACCTTACCGATATAGCTATTGAGAAACTTAAAGTTCTCTTCAGGCGTCATAGTTTCAGAAAGGGTGGTATAACTGCGGATGTCAGAAAACAACACCGTCACTTCCTTTTCCACCTGATCGCCCAGCATTACGTCTAGTATGGATTCCCGCCCGAGCACTTTAATCAGGTCATAAGGCACGAATTTCCCGGTGGCGGTGTGAATGCGATGCAGGCTCAGGTGAGCCCGAATACGGGCCAGGAATTCGGCTTTACTATACGGTTTGGCGAGGTAGTCATTAGCTCCCACGGACAATCCATGCACCAGATCTTCCACCTGATTCTTGGCGGTTACCAATATGATCGGGAGCTCAGAAGGCAGGTATTTTTCTCTGATTTTCTGACAAACCTCATAGCCGGACATTCGGGGCATCATCACATCCAGCAGCACCAGATCAAACTTTTCGCCTGAATCAATCGCTTTAAGGGCGGAGATTCCGTCCATAGCACTGGTAATCCTATATTGCTCTTTGGACAGGTGCTTTTGCAGCACTTTCTGGTTAATGGCTTCATCATCAACGGCCAGTATGTGTGCAATGGCTGTTCCCTCCATTGCCGGAGCCGTATTTTCGGCAAGCAACAATTCGTCAGGCTGCTCGGCATAGAGCTCTTCCTGGAGTCGTTTAGTGAACAACGACCTGGATTGTTCAGCTAAATTCCCTTCTTTTGCAATGGGAAGCGTAAAAAAGAAGCTGGATCCCTCACCTAATTTTGATGCTACCGAAATATCCCCTCCGTGCAGTTCCACCAGTTTACGCGTGATACTGAGCCCCAGTCCCGTGCCGCCAAAATGGCGTTCTATGGAGCCGTCCGCCTGTTCGAAAGCTTCGAATATAATGGCTTGCTTATCATTCGGAATGCCGATACCGGAATCTTTGACCTCAATTTCCAGTAAAGAGGCTTTCTTTTTTGCGGAAACCCTGATGACTCCTTCCTCCGTAAATTTAATAGCATTACCCACAAGATTATACAAGATTTGCTGCAGCCGGTCTTCATCAGCATTTACATGCGGCGTATTTTTAGGGAAAGCAGCTTCCAGTTCCAGCTTTTTACCGTTGATTAAAGGACGAAGCAAACGAAAGACGACGTCCGTAACCGTTCTGACGTCAATCGGCTTGCTCTGTAATTGAATTTCCTGTTCTTTGAGTTTAGAGAAATCCAGAATATCATTCACCAGATTGCGTAATCTCTTACCTGAAACGATGATCATATCCAGGTCTTCTTTCTGCTCTGCATTCTCTAATTGATCGCGTAGGGCCTCTGATAAACCGATGATGCCGTTCAAAGGCGTTCTCAGTTCATGGGATGTATTGGCCAGGAACTGGTCCTTCAGCCGGTCGATTCGCCTTAGCGAGGCTTCCCTTTCTCTGGCCTCATTGATGTTTTTTTCGTACAGCAGGGCGCTTTGTACGGCGGAAGCGGTTTGTAAAGCCAGGGTACTGAGCAACTTAAGTTCGTTGGCTACATATTCCGTCCTTTCCAGTGTGCCTATAATGATCAGGCCGATGATGCGCTCGCGGATTTGCATAGGTGCAAACATCAGCGAGCTTAAGGTAAAATGCTCATCTTTGGTTCGTTTGTCTTCAGAAGTGTCGCTGATGATATCAGCTTTACCTTCACTAAGGATGCTTCTGATGATTTTATCATCCCGCTCATCCAATTTTTCGGAATCTACTTCTTTCCCTAGCGAAGCCAGAACGGTGAGTGCTGTTTCGTTTTCCTCGAACAACAACAACCAGCCGACGTCCGCCTTTATGAGTTGTTGGGCCTGGCTTAGAGCGGTTTTGGCAATCTTTTTGGGTTTGATGGTTTTGGCTAGTTCTTCGGAAAAGCTGTAAATGAGGTTGACTTCACGGTACAATTGAAGCACTTCATTGCCGATTTCTTTTCGCTCGCCATCTTTTTTCAGTAAAAGTTCGAGCATATTTTTCAAAAGAACCACGGAGTCCCCGGGGCCCTTAACAAAGCCGACCTTTTGTTTATTGTAATAGATATCCTCACTCACTCTACCCTTCGTTTCAGAGCCGAGCATCAGATCACCTTCAAGGTCAAAAACGCCCAGAGGTCCCTCCAGTACGTCCAGCCATCGTTGGAGTACGGCCCGCTCATTTTTCCGTTTCCCAAGTATGCTTTTTAATTTTATGGTGTTCATAGTTATAAATTCAATACTTCCCGGGCTTTATCCAGCAGGGTATCGGGATCAAATGGCTTGGTCATGTAAATATCCGCTCCTAATTCTTCTCCTTTCTGCCGGTCAAATTCCTGCCCTTTAGCGGTCAGCATTACAATATAAACATCTTTCATACCTAGCTTTATCTTGACTTCATGACAAACCTCAAATCCGTTCTTTTTCGGCATCATGACGTCCAAAAAAACCAGCTGCGGCTGCTCCTGCTTAATGAGCGTAAGCCCCTCTTCTCCATCAGCAGCGCTGAGCAGTTCAACGCCATCGTCTTCCAGTTCTTCAAGGGTTTGTTCGATAAGTGCTCTGATGTGGATCTCATCATCTATTATAAGAATTTTAGGATGCATGTTTATGTGTTCATTGTTTGTAATTGAAAATTATGGTCATCTCAACCGATCATGGTCTTAATCAGCCGCCCTAACATTGGAAAAAAGTAACAAAACATTCTCTAATCCCTTTTCAAACCGGAGGCTTTTTACAATCTCTTCCTTGCCGTCCAGTTCAGAATTCAGAATGATGATATCGGGAAGTACGTTCCTGGCTTTTTCCATAAGATCATGACCTTCTGATTCCGCGACCTGATATCCACGGGCAGAGAGCACTTCCGTCAGGGTATTAATGGTGGTCAAGTTTTCGTCCACCACCAATACTTTTTTCGAAGATACCCCCTGATGCAATAATTGTTCGACTTCTGCAAAGAGGACATCGGTATCTATAGGTTTGGTGAGGTATCGATCTACGCCGATGCGATAGCCTCTTTCCTTATCTTTTATGATGGATAAAATCAAGATGGGAATATCCATCGTATTGGGGTCATTTTTCAGTATGGCGGCCAGGTCGAAACCATTCATTTCGGGCATCATCACATCGAGGATGATGATATCCGGACGGTGGTTTCGGATCATGCTTAGTGCTTTTTTCCCACTTTCAGCCGTTTTGACCTGGTAGCCAAATTCAGACAATTCCTGGCGGAGCAGTTCACGGATCGAAGCTTCATCATCCACGACGAGTACGATTTGTTCCGATCGTGCTTTTTCTGAGACGTAACTGATCGGAACCTGTTTTTTCAATTGGTCGATCAGTGCTTCTAAATGTAATTTTCGGGCTTTTCCCTTTTGAGATGGAGAAAGGGGCAGCAGGAAAGAGAAGGTGCTCCCTTTTCCTAATTCGCTCACTGCCCAAAGCCGGCCGCCGTGTTGCTCTATAATTTCTTTACTAATGGGGAGTCCCAGGCCTGTTCCCTTAGGCTTATCGGTCAGTGTATCTCCAACCTGGCGAAATTTATCGAACACTTTGAGCATATCTTCTGCTGCAATGCCGATCCCCGTATCCGATACCTGTACCTCGACGCCTTCTTCGGTTTGTTGCGCCCTGATCAGAACTCCTCCTTGTTTTGTAAATTTAACGGCATTGGATAACAAGTTGATCAGGACCTGTATGATCTTATCCCGATCACCGATGATCTCGGGAAGGTCATCTGCTATTTCCTCAGTATAACTTAGTCTTTTTTCCTGGAACAGCGCAGCAGTAGCACCTTTTGCTTGTTTAATCACATCTGCTACAGATAGTTTTTCCATCTGCCACTCCACCTTTCCGGCTTCGATTTTAGCCAGGTCCAGCACGTCATTGATCAGGGTAGTCAACCGCTCCCCTTCGGAAATGACAATGAGCAAGTTCTCTTTTATCTGCTGAACAGATCGAGCTACTTTTTCTTTTTCGGTTGGAAGGTTGGGAAAGATGCGATCATTAAGACGCTTTTGGATGATCTTGGCAAATCCCAGGATGGAAGTTAACGGCGTTCTAAGTTCATGGCTTACCGTGGATAAGAAGCTACTTTTGGCTTCGTTGGCGGCTTCTGCTGCTGCCTTGGCCAGTCGGGTATCTTCAAATAACTTGGCATTGTGGAAAGCGATCCCTACGTGAGCAGCCATTGTAGTCAGTAGGTTCTGGTCATTTTCATCGAAACGGTTTTCATGTTCTGTGCTTTGCACGCTCAGCACGCCGATCACCTTGTTACCGGAAGGGATGGGAACGCCAAGGTAGGAAGCTGCCAATTTCCCTTTCTGGCTGATCCCGAGTTCCTCGTATCGCTTGTCTATTTCCCGGTTAATTAATACAGGTTCTTTATTTAGGATGATATTGGAAGTCAATCCTTCTCCCAATGGAAGCGGGGGGATGGAATCTCCATGCTGGTAAGGGAAAAATATGGTTTGCCTGGATTCATCAAGTAAGCCCACATACACGATGTTCGCCTCGAAAAGATCCCTGATCTGATCGCCTACCAATCTGATCAATTCCTGCCTGTCGAGTTGTTCGGACAAGGCTCTGCTCACCTGGTTGACAATACTTAATTCCCGGGTTCTTTCCTGGACCAGCGCTTCCAGTTTTTCCTGACTTTTCCGCAGCTGAATGGTTCGCCAGCGAACAAGCAGATAGACCAGTACCAGCGCCGCCAGGATGTACGAAACATAGGCCCACCATTGCCGATACCATGGAGAAGGGATCACGAACTGAAAAACGGCCTCCTCCCCAATTTGCCCGTGGATGTCCTGTGCTCTTACCCGAAGTTTATATTTTCCTTCTTTGAGGCTCAAATAATTTTTTACTGGATTAGTGCTCCAGGAGGACCATTTTTTATCGCGTCCTTCCAGCCAGGTTTGATATTGGGTTTTTTCTGGATTACTAAAAGAAGGGGCGCCGAATTCGAAGGAGAGATTATTATAGGCAAAATCGATAATGAGTTTCGGCAAACCGGCATGGCCTGCGTATACTATAGAATCCTGGCCGATGGTAATTTTTCGGATAAGCGTTGGAAAGGCTGCTTCCGGCTTAGATTTTGAGGAGTCGTATTTTACCAGTCCTTCATCTGTTGATATCCAGGCAATGCCGCTTGCTTCCTGGTAAATGGTGGAAATAATGGCGTCTGCAAGAGGGGTTAGATCCCCCTTTTGAATGACGTAGTTGCCATTTTCATCGGGTAACGCCAGTGAAAGTCCGGAGAACCGGTTGTTAGCCAGCCAAATCCCCCCCTGCTTATTTACTTCCAGTATATCTTTCTGCCCGAAAAAGGGCGCCGTTTCAAATCGATCTTCTTTTTCCCTCCATTTAAAGGTCCCATTTTTTGAAGCGTAAATTGCGCCATCTAATTCAAAAATCAACTTTCCCCCTTCCGAGAGTCCTTCACCGGGATAATAAGTTTTGGCCAAGGCATTATCCAGGTCGGGCCATTCGGGAAACCGTACTCTTCGAAGATTCGCATTGGCATATCCCAACCACAGATTACCCTTATTATCTTCCACTATATTGAAAACCTCTCCCTCTGTGCCTTTGATGTAGGCTTTTTCCTTCCATTGACTGTCGGGCGTTTTATACAAGCACGACAAGCCGTTTTGGAGTCCTGCAAACAAGAGGTTGGAATCTCTTTTGGATGGCAGCAAAGCGGTCACGTCAACATTGCGACCGGCGATCACCTCTTCTGCGATCAGCAGGTTATTCTGAACACGGAAAAGACCACCGTAGCCGCCGCAGTATAGCTGATCGCCGATGATCTCCAGGGAAAGGACCTGATCCCGCAGCCTTCCAACTGGTACAAACTGCCCGCTAAGGGGATCAAGCCGGGATACGCCTCTTGAGCTACCGATATACAGCGCTCCCTGGTATCTCTTGATGTCGTAAATAACACCGATATTACTTTCTTTGTCCCAGAAATAGGTGAACGGACTACTCACCGCCACCCGGCTTAGCCCATTTTCCAATCCTGCCCACAGAGCCCCTTCCTTGTCGACAAATGTAAAAAAAGCTGTATTATCAGCCAGTCCATTAGAAACATTCAGTTGATTAATGAGCTTTCCCTGCTGATCGATGATCAAAAGCCCATTGCCAAGCGTAGCCAGCGCGAAATAGCCATTGGGTAAAGCTGAGGCATGATAAATACCTGTAGCTTTCAGATAAGGGTCCGCTTCCGAGGAAAACGCAGTGAATGTTTGTCCATCATAAATAAACAGGCCTTCTTCCCGGGTACAAACGAGCATCCTGTCTTTGCCGAAAGGCAAAATACTGTATATTCGGGTTCTTCTAAATCTTTCTCCTCCCGGAACCAATACCAGTCGATCTCCCACCAAGCGCTTTAAACCCACATCCCATTCTCTAATAAAGTACGTTCCGTTCACAAAAGCTGCCGTATGAAATCCGGCGCCTTCCGATTCGAAAACCTTCATGGAATCCAGAGCAGGCACATATTGAAAAACCTGGTAAGTGGTTAGAAACATAAGGGTGTCTCCCATGGCATGAGCCATCCAAACATCCTGAAAATTGCGGTAGGCTTTCGGAATGCTGTGCTTCATAGAAACAAACGCCATCTGCCCTATACTATCATAAGCATAGTATCCCAGGTCACCGATATTACCTCCCCAGATTCTGCCCTGCCGGTCTTTTGTCAGGGTGCGGGAAAGCCCGGCCACAGGATCGGAAAACAAACGCCAGGCGGCGCCGTCAAAAGTAAGCAGACCACCGTCATTGGCTACGTATAATAAGCCTTGATCATCCTGGACAATGCTCCAGTTACCGGCCTCCGCTTTGTAGTCGTCTGCATAGTAATTGGTAATTCTTGGAAGTCCTGTTTCAACCAATTTATTTTTTTCCTGAGCCAGAATCCTGGTGAATCCCAAAACGGTTAGCAATAACAACAAACCGAGCCTCAAAAAAAAGCTGCTTTCGGACAGGCAAGTAGGTGATTTCAAATTGAGGCGACGGTGTTTCATATTGTTATGTTCAATAATCTCATCTAAAGTAAGAAAAATGTGCGAAAGTAATTAAAGGTTTTTTACTTTGTCCCATTAAGGGCTAAGACATCAATTTTGATAACCACCAGATGCCCGCTAAAAAAAAATAATTAAGACATGAAAATCAAAC
>CAZJQS010000026.1:0-41437 GCA_964548175.1 uncultured Saprospiraceae bacterium | reverse complement strand
ACGACAACATTATAGCTAAAATAGGAGACGGCTACCAGGGCTGGCCGCAGGAGGCTCCGTTTGACGCAATCGTTGTAACGGCAGCCCCGGAAACCATCCCCCAACCTTTGATCGATCAACTGGCGGAAGGGGGCCGGATGATCATTCCGGTCGGTCCGGCTCATCTGGCTCAGGAACTGATCCTGGTCAGGAAAAAGAATGGAAAGATCAAAAAGCGCACTTTATTTCCCGTTCGGTTCGTACCATTCAAAAGGAATTGAAAAGCGCGAGAAAAATCTTTCCTATTTTTGCGGAAATTCCTCTAACAGATAATGGATACTATTCAACACCAACACCTCTCCAGCTTTTACATCAGGCATAAAGGACTGATCATCAACCTTTTTTCGGTGCTCAGTTTTTTAGGGATCAACGCTTTTTTAGGAGACAAAGGCATCAATAATCTGTCGAAAGTTCCCTTAATGGCCTTAATCTATGTATTTGTCTTTTTCTTAGAGCCCTGGGCGACTGCCTACAGTATGGGGGCATTCAATCAGCGGCGTGAGCGGGCCGGTCTCAAACCGATCGCCCTGCATCAATGGATGGGACTGGGTTTTTTGGGCATTGCTTTCTGGGGGGGCAGAACGTCTATAAACAGCTTGCTGTTTTTGGCAAGCCTGGATGTCCTTATCACATGGGAGGAACTGAAAAACTCCTCATACGCTCCATTCTTTTTTATTGGAATGATGATCAGAGAAGGATTTATCGTCTATTACATGTCCAGCAAAAAGCCTAAACCCGATTTTAAAGAAAGTTACGATTTCATGGCTGACCTGGTGCTCTTTCTCGCTATAACCTATGGGCAGATGATCGTAGCGGAAGTATTCCGGGATCTTCGCGTAAAAAACCTGTTGACCATAGAAGAAATAGGCCTGTACTTATTTCCGATATTACTCTTTTCCTTCGTCTTCTACTTACCCATACGGTATATCTATACGGTGGAGGATTTCACTTTTGCACGAACTAAATGGCAAAAGGCAGAGCAGGTGTTGAGTTTTATAATCGTGCTTTTGGGGTTTGTCGTTGCGAGGTGAACAGGATTTGTCACCAAAAGATCGCATACAAAGCTACCAGGATCAGGATTATAGCGAAGGAACTGATGTTAAAAGCCGGCGAAGTGGTAAACGTCTTCCTGGTTACCTCAATGCCGTTCGGATCATCCTTTCCTTTGCCTTCGATATAGCTCAGCAGCATGATGATGCCCATCGAAAGCAAGCATGTAACGAGCATCTGCTGCATGAAGGGTAATATTATAAACAGGTTGTCCAGAGCACTGCCTGCTACCCAGCCCTTGGGGCCGACTTTAAAATACATGGCAATGGGAATGGATAACACTACGCCCCAGATGGCCGCCTTATTAGTAGCTTTTTTCCAGAACAATCCCATCAGAAAAACCGCAAGTATGCCGGGGCTTACCACGCCCGTATATTCCTGAATGTATTGAAATACCTGTCCGAGATTTCCCAACTGCGGCGCGATCAGCACGGCGATCACCAGGGCGACGGCCACTGTAATTCTTCCTACGGTAACCGTCTGGGTCTCTGTAGCATTTTTGTTCATGTACGGCTTATAAATGTCCATGGTAAAGATGGTGGACGTAGAATTGAGCATGGAAGCCAGGGAAGAAACGATCGCTGCCGCCAGGGCGGCTACTACGAGACCTTTTAATCCGGCAGGCACCAGTTCGTCGATCAGCCAGGGGGCCGCATTGTCATTCACCACATTATCCCCGCTGATAAAATTCGGATCCAGGGAGGTTTTGACCAACTCTCCATTTTCATCCAGGTTCATCACATAGGCGATGATCCCGGGAATGACGACGATCAGCGGGATGATCAGCTTCAGATAGGCGGCAAAAGCAATCCCTTTTTGGGATTCTCTCAAACTCTTGGCTGCCAGCGTTCGCTGGATGATGTATTGATTGAACCCCCAGTAATACAGATTCGCCACCCACAGCCCGCCGATCAATACAGCCAGCCCGGGAAGGTCCCACCAGGCGTCCCGGTTGTTGGGGGTAATGATCTCTCCCTTGGACAGGATCATGGAAAATTTCTCCGGGACCGTTTCGTAAATATACCGAAAGCCATTCCAAATGCCGCCTTCCGGCGTCACCGCATCCAGAGCCAGCAAAGTAGTGATCAACCCTCCGGCTACGAGCAATGCGACCTGGATCACATCCGTCCACGCAACAGAGGCCAACCCACCCCAAAGTGAATAAGAAGCCGCAAAAAGCGCCAGGCCGATAATGCTGTATAAAATAATGGAGCCGTCTCCCGACCCGATGATCGTATCCAAAGCCTTGGCTCCCAAGTATAAAACCGAGGTGAGGTTGACAAAAATATACAAGGCGATCCAAAAGACCGCCAGTATCGTTTTCAAATTCGTGCTGAAGCGCTGCTCTACAAATTCTGGAATGGTGTACAGCTTTTTTTCAATAAAAATGGGCAGAAAAAATTTACCGACAATGATTAAGGTGAGGGCGCCCATCCATTCATAAGAAGCGATCGCCAATCCTATGGCAAAGCCCGAACCCGACATGCCGATGAATTGTTCTGCAGAAATATTCGCCGCGATCAGAGAAGCTCCGATGGCCCACCAGGGCAGCGATTTGCCCGCCAGAAAATAATCTTCCGCTGTTTTGGTTTCTCCTTTTTTAGTTCTTGACACCCAAAGCCCTATAGATAGAATGGTCAAGGCATACAGTACAAAAATGACATAATCAGTGGTGGTAAAATTGCCCATGTTTGTTGCTTTTATGTCGTGTAATATAGCATTTAGTTAAAAAAAAAAGGAAAGGACTTTCACCCTTTCCCTTGTTCTACACCATTAATGTCACAATGATTGACCTAATTGAACCTATATATAATCCCATGAACCTTGTCGTATCTATTCAAAAGGAGATGAGCCGCGCTCCGAAAAGCGCTGAGGCTCCTCCTACACACATGAGTTCGTTTTCTATTTAATCTTTATACCAGAAGATCGGTTCGATCCAATTTTTATTTATCTGCAAAACTCCAAAACGAGCGTAAAATGTATATTTACCAATATACGGTCATCGACTTCTTTTTAAATGCTCATGAGTATGAATTATGCTTTTCCAATAAATGGATATACTTCGGAAGCTAA
Organism: uncultured Saprospiraceae bacterium; assembly: GCA_964548175.1. Taxonomy (GTDB): domain Bacteria; phylum Bacteroidota; class Bacteroidia; order Chitinophagales; family Saprospiraceae; genus JANQPA01. Next base: position 38,275 of record CAZJQS010000026.1, on the reverse strand, counting down.
GCAGCTTCAGTTATCCGACCAGGCTTTCCTCCACTATCTTAGCATGGGGCATACGGACCATCCCCCGATGGTATTTGTCCATGGATTGGGAAATAACGCTACGGTATGGTTGAAGATGATGGACCTGCTTAGGTCGGACTTTCATTCGATCGCAATAGACTTGCCCGGGCATGGGCGCTCCTCTACAGACGAAGGGGTATCGATCAGAAATATGGCCGAGGTGGTGATCAAACTGGTAGATCAGCTGGGTTTGGAAAAAGTCACCCTGGTGGGACACTCTATGGGGGGGCAAATATCCGCAAAAGCAGCGCTTTTTTATCCGGAAAAATTCCAAAGGCTGGTGTTACTTGCGCCGGCCGGTTTTGAGGTATTCACCCCCAAACAAAAAGCCTGGCTGAAGTCCATCTATGCCACCTGGCTGTTAAAAAAACTTAGTCTGGAGAGGATGCTTGAGCAATTCAGAGAAAACTTTTTTCGTGTACCGCCAAATACCGGTTTTTTTATGGAAGACTTGAAAAGTCTGCGCTCCGATCCGACAGCTTTTGATCATTATTGCCGCATGCTTTCCGCCTGCATGTCTGCTATGCTGGACGAGCCTATTTTTGAGGACTTGCCGGCTCTGAAGCTCCCTACGCTGGTTATTTACGGGGAAAATGACGCCCTCATCCCTAATCCCGTACTTCACCCTGACCTTACGTTACCGGAAGTGGCCGAAGGAGGAGCCGCCAGGATCTCCGATGTGGCGTTAGAAATGATGCCTGAGTGCGGACATATGCTGCAATGGGAAAAAGCAAAGGCTTTAAGTCAACTGATCAAAACCTTTTCCGCTGCCTGACAATCAGGCTGGCTTCCATAAGCGGATCACAGCTTTCTCAAATGCTCCTGTGTGACCTCTGACCAGGACGCACAACCAGAGAGCCCGAGGGTTAAATCGGCATCTGCCATGAGATTAGCCATAACTTCCCTCACGCCCTGTTCGCCTGCAATCCCGAGTCCCAGCGCATAAGGACGGGCCACCAGTACGGCCCGGGCTCCCAGCGCCATTGCCTTAAAGACATCCGCACCTCTTCTGATGCCGCTGTCAAATAAAATGGTCATTTGGGATCCGACGGCATCGGCTATTTCTTTAAGTACATCCAGTGAACCTATGGCGCCATCCAGCTGACGGCCGCCATGGTTGGATACTACAAGGCCGTCCACCCCGTGATCAAGCGCTTTCCTGGCGTCACCTACATGCTGGACACCTTTGAGGATCAGCGGAATGCCTGTATGTCTTCGGATGATCTTCAGGTCTTCCCAGGTCAGACGCGGACCGGAGAACACCTTCGTCCATTCATAGAAAGCGCTGTATTTATTCTTTTCAGGGTCGCCCACTGCTCTTCTAAAAACAGGATCGTTGTAATAGTTTACTAACCCCTCTCCATTGATGAAGGGCAGATACCCCAGTTTCAGATCGCGTTCTCTCCAGGCGAGCATGGGAGTATCCAGCGTCACGACCAAAGCGCTGTAGCCTGCTGCCTCGGCACGACTTATGATGCTTTTGGTAAAATCGTGATTGTCACCCCAATACAATTGGAACCAGCAAGGGTTATGCTGGTTTTCAACGGCCACTTCTTCCATAGGTATGGAAGAAACCGTACTGACGACCTGGGGAATACCCAGCGAACGAGCAGCCCTGGCCACGGCCAACTCAGCTTGTTCGTGCACAATACCCAATACGCCCACCGGGCCTAAGATCAAAGGAGCAGCTAACGTTTGGCCGAACAATTCCACCGACATGTCCCTCTCGGACACATCTACCAGCATACGCGGGATGATCTTCCAACGACGAAAGGCCTCCCGGTTAGCCTCGATGGTCGATTCGGCGCCGGCGCCTCCCATTACATAAGCAAAAGCCTCTTCTGTCATCTGTTGTCTTGCTGCTTCCACCAAATCCTCAAAACTAATCGGAAAAGCAGGTCTTTTATTCACTCCTCCCTTCATATAGATTTTCATCTGGCGCCGGACGCCGAAGGAAGGAGAAAGCATATTTTCTGTTTTTTTCATAAACATCCTTTTATGAAGCCTCTGCCCTTTTTTTGTACAAATAAATAGTGCGCTGAATCATGAAAGTACCTATACATACCGGGATGATCCACCTGAATAAAGAGGGGACCATAGTCAAATTGACTACCAAAAAAGCCGTAACCGTTGCAATATAACCTCCACCCATGCCAATAATGTGCCCGTAAAGCCAGAATTGATCATCCTCCGGTTTATTTCTGGTCAGAAAAATAACACGTCGGGCGAAAGTGCCGCCGGCATATGCAAAAATCAGCGGAACCAGGCCAAACCACTCTCCCTTTGCTATTAATTGATAAAAACCCAGGACGGCAAGACCCCCGCAAACCATCATCACCCCCCGGCAAACCCTTCTTTCGGTCAAACCATAACCAGCTTCCTGCCGAAATGGACGTAAATACAGCATCCTTCGACCTATCCAGACAAAAAAGAAGCTGAAAAACCCTACCATAAAAAGAAATATATTGTTGCCGTATACAGCCAGGAACAAAGCCGTCAGAAATACACCCCACATGCCGTAATAATAAAAAAGCCCGGATCGGCGATGAACTTTACGACCTTTTCGACTAGCTATGGCTCCAAACCCAGCTAACAAACTAATGGCGCCGGCCACAATATGAAAAAACAATACGCCGTCTGCAATCTGTCCCATCTTACAACATTCTGTTTAGATAAAAAACCACTTGTATAAAATTGATCTCCAACTGATCAAAGTGAAAATGATGGTTCTCCCCCTGGACACTGAGGTTAGGAAAATAGCGCAAATTGGTTCGAAGAATAAAGGATTGCAGCCTGCTTGGACGGATGTCCCAGCCGACAACCAATCCCATTCTAAAAAATTCCCCCGTTTGATCGATCAACATCCGGCCCTCCTCGGAAACGGCAACCTGCAGTCTTTCCAAACTGGGGCTGAGCCCGATAAAAGGAACAAAGCCATTGTAATCGAACAAGAACTTATACATATCCAACGAAAGTGCTCTTCTGCTCAATCGTTGTTCCTGTCCATAAGCAGCAGAAGTGGTGCTAATATTTCTAAAAGCCAGATTCAGGTGGGCGTCCGGCTTGTGGAAATAGTATCCCAGCCCAAAATCCAGATACAGTCGAGCCCCATTAGGTTGTCCTAAAAAAGGACTGACCTCCCGGTTGAAATTATTTTCTCTGGTAAAAAAGGCCGAAGAGGGACCAAGAGCCAGCGAAAAAGCATTAAGCTTTTTTCGCTCCTCCAGGGCACGGACCAACTGCTCCGTCCGCCCGCTTAAAAAATCCGATTCGGCCGACACCGTACTGTCAAACAAAAAGCGATACCCCAGATAAAAATGAACCGGAGGAACGCCCATCCTTCTGCTGCTTTCCCGACTAAAGAAATAATCGATCTCATTATCATAGAACCAGGTCGCGGATAACTCCAGGTAGTGCCGGTTATTGAGGATCCTGGCCAGGCCAAAGTGCAGTGGATAACGGGTGTTGTTCAATTCTATTCCTCTATCTTGCGCACTTCGGTCCAATCCGAGGTACCTGAATCGAATATTGTTAAAAGAAAGACCGGCAAAAAGGCTGAGCGGACTGTCGTATGGATTGCCCACCAAAAAATACTTCACCCCGGTTTCCACTCCTCTGGAAAAGCGATAATTCTGCTCAGAGGGATGAGGACTTTGCCAGAGCGGGATATTGATCCAGAAATCGACTTTCCCCCAAAAATGAAGCCCTGACAGGTTAATCGCGGCGGAAGACTGGGGGGCAAAAGCAAAAAAACGCTGGTCGCCGAGCGGCTGATTGAAGGCGGCATCCCAGGCCGGCGTCCATCCATAATACAGCCCCACACTTGTTTGTGCGAACCGATGTTTGGTTTTGGGGAAAATTGGGCTGTCCTGCTGTCCGTACAAGCCGGACAGCAAGCCCAATAAACATACTACCGTATAAAAAAGCCTAGATACCATGATTTTCGATTTTACTTAGAGCGATCAATACAGAAAATATTTAAAAATAAAAAATAAATGCTAGGACATATTTAAGTTAATTTTGTTCTATGGCTTACTTACCTGCTCTACCCTAGTGCTTTAAGTACAAAAGTACTTGTATTTCCACTAGCGTGGATAGTATTCACCAGCAAGTGATTCAGCTCGTGTACTTTGACGGTCTGCTGATTCAGTTGGGCCTGGCTCAGCGTATGGTCAAACAGTTCCTCGGGCAAGCCGTGTCCAAAAATCTCCTGGTGTTGCATCATCAAGGCGGCTGCAGCCAGGGACGTTTGACTGGATGCACCGAATGTTTCGCCGATGAGAGACTTAATTGTGGTATACGCTACAGGACGATCTCCCCAAAGTTGACCTATGGCCTTTCCTTCGTATTCATTGTACTGCCATGGCAGCCCGGAAGCGCCGATGACAGCATCCACCTGGGTGTAATCCAGGCCTGCTCTTTGCAGGGCGTCAGTCATGACATACCGCATATCATCGGCACAACGCTCAAAAACAAAGTGCTCGAAGGTGCGATCGAAAGAAATACTGTACTCCAATATTTCCGCATAAGGCTTTGCCCCCCTTTGACGGGCATGTTCCAGCGTTTCGAGGACCAAGAAAGCAGAAGCTTCTCCCAGGACCGTCTTGTTTTTCCGGGTATTGGCCTTTAAGCTGTTGATCAGGGCCTGGCTATCGGAAATGCCGTTGGGTTGAGGGCATGGGAGCAGCAAGTCATTATCTTCATAAGATAAAAAAAGAACATCCCTGATCTCGTCAAATCCTCCGCAGAAGATAACATCGGCTTCTCCTTTTTTCAGAAGATCAAATCCATAACAAACACTGGACTCTCCCAACACTAATGAACTAACCCCTCGAAATTTTTGCGCCAGCGTCACATCTCCTAAAGCCGTATTCGAAACAGTACGGGTAAATTTAAAGGGACTGGCTTTACTGGGACCGCTTTTAAAGAGCTTTAGCAAATATGCTTCTACCGCCTCATTGGCGGCAAAGGTGGTGTTTAACACCATGCCGATCCGGTTATCGGGAATACCTGCCTCCTCCAAGCCGGCGTCCTGCAAAGCCAGCTGACACCCCAGCATAGCCAACTGAGAATATCGCATCGGATGGGGCGCCCGTATTTTCTGATAATAATCCTTGATGTTAAAGTCCGGACAGGCATGGAAAAAGACCTTGTCCAGCCCTTCCTCTGTAAAACTGTCCTTTATCCTGACGCCGCTCTGTCCTGCCTGCAACTGCCGGTAATAAGCGTCTTTTCCAATGCCCGTGCTCGAAACGACACCTAATCCGGTAACAACCACCCGCTGATCGTGTGTTAATGTTTTCATGTGACTAATTTTTCGGTTTTGAAAGATGAACAGTTACCTGGCCGCGCGCCACGACGTCTCCCGCCTCATCAATGATCTTTCCGTCGTAAACGGAAAAGTCCATAAAGCGCTTTTTGAAATGAACCGTAATTTCCAGGAGGGTGTCCGGAAAAACAGGCTTCAGAAAAGTGGTTTTATCGATTTTAATGGCCCGGCCGAAGGTCTTCTTATCCGGCAAACCATTTAGCGGGCCTTCGTGCTGGGCTTCTGCTGCAGCCTCCATCCGGCCGAATAAGCCGCAAGTCTGGAAAAGCATTTCCACCAGGATAACCCCCGGAAGCATGGGATAACCCGGAAAATGTCCTCTAAAAAACGGCCACTTAGCAGCCACCAGGGTGGTCGCAGTCAGGCTGTTCCCCGGTTCATAATGCTCAATATCGTCGACCAGGAGCATGGGCGCCCGATGGGGAAGGAAAGTGTCAGGCTTGGGATAAGCTATAGTTTCCATATTTTCGTTGTTTTTTAAGTGAAGAAAATTGTTGCTGAATAGAAAAGAGCAACTCCTCTGATGAAATGTTTCTGATGTTTAACTGTAGGGGTTGATAACTGGCTACCCTGCACAGATAATCCTCGTTCAGATGAATAATCTTGAGCGAATATTGTTGGGCATTGGTTAACACCTGCTGCATGTCGCGCAATCCGCCTCCCGCACATTTGACTTTGGCTTCCAGAGCGGCCCAGTCCGCCAGGGTGTGGATTCGATCATCAGGAGACAAGCCCCTCAAGGCCTTTTTGAATTTGAGAAAATCTCTTTTTTGCCGCTTGTACTGCACATCAATGCCGATCCGCCCCTCGTAATTGACAGCGCAGGCAATCAGCTGATGAGAATGGGAAATGTTAAAATCAAAATCTACTTTTTCGATAAAAGGTCGCCCCGTACGATGGTACTGAAGGGGAAAATCAACAGGGTTGGCGTCCGGATAAGACCGCCGCAAGGCCATATAGAGCAATAACTTGCTCACTATGGAATTGATCTTGTCATCAAAATCCAGATGCCAGCCCCATCGCTTCTGAATATCCACCGGAAAAAGTGTGGAATAATCCGAAAGAGCACCCAGGATATCCCGGTCATCTTCAATTAAGGTGAAATACAGTGTATTTTTCATAGCTTTCTATTTATCGATTTTTATCTCTCCTATCTTCGGAAAAGTGATCTCCACAAAGGAGGACAGATCACTGCCCAGGTGGGCTTCCAGGCGTTTCAATACTTCTTCCTTCGCAGGCTTGCAACCAGGCATAGAAGCGATACTGACGCGTATTTTTCCTTCCTCCAACTGCACAATCTGAAGTTTCATAATGTAAAAAGCCGTATACAAAAGGTCGGCGAGGTCATTTTTAAACACTGGTTCAGGTAAAGTTCCAACGGTAAGGGCATTATCCTTCCTGCCTAATACCCTCAATTGTCCGTCGGCAGTAAAACTACCGTAATCATTGGTTTGAATATATTGACCGGTTATCTTCAGGCAGTTTTCTGATTCAAACAGGTAGCCCAAAGCTGCCGAAGGGGTTTCTATGGTCAAAAGGCCAGTCTCTCCCGGAGCCGCCGGGCTTCCATCCTCCCGGTAAACGTGTACTTTTACTCCCTCCAACAGCCGTCCATTAGTTTCAACAGGCGACTCCACAGATGGCACCCAATGAGAAGCTACACGTGGCCCGGCCTCCGCCAGGCCATAGGTCTTGACCACCGCGCAATTAAATTGCTCCAAAGCACGACGGACCGTTCCGGCTTCGATGTGATTACCGCCTACTGTAATGTACCTTAAGCCGGGCCAGCTATACCTCTTCTTGTAAACCGCCCCAAAGCGCTCCATCAAAAATACCAGCTGACGGAAGACGGGCGGCGCCGTAAACAGCGAGGTCACCTCATGACGGCTGATCAGCTCGATGATCGCATTAGTCATCAACCGCTTGTTGGAGAAAACAATCGTCGCTCCCACACTCAAATGACTCAGGAACTGAGCCACCAGCCCATAAGAGTACGTTAACGGCAAGACCATCAGCGTCCGGTCAGTCGGCCTGATCTTCAGAGCTTTGACGTTATTCCGGATATTAAAGGTCAACCCTTCCATTCCGTACCTGATAATCTTTTTTCGATTGGTGCTTCCGGAACTAGTCACCAATAATGCCGCATCTGTTTCCTGGGGAGCCTCGCCTGAAATATGCCGGCACCAAAGCAACCCTTCTTCTAGCTGTCCATCTGTACAATATTTCGCCTGATTTCCAGCATTGAGGCACTTCTGTATGTCCTTATGAATTACAAATCCAAAAGCTTTCGCATCCTCGGGCTGAAGTTTCTGAAATTTATCCGCTAAATTCAGGATGAGCGGAACGGCCTCTATCTCCATTAATGCCAGAAGCATACAACTGACCTCTATGGAGCTCATCGGACATACGATCACGACAATCTTGCCTTTCGCGACTTTTTTTCTTCTAAAAAACGCTGCATACCGATCCGCCCTTCTCCATAGGTTAAAAAACGACATCTCCTTTTTCTCTTCTATCAGGGCGATCTTTTCAGGGAAGCATCGATGCGCCTCCCTGAGTTGGCCCAGGAAAGAATTATCCGGTATGACCGGGCGGTATAAACGGCTATATCTGAAAGTTTCCATTGTTTTCCGTCTAGTGATGTTGAAGGATACCATTATCTATAAGCTGATCAATTAATGCTTTGCTAAAACCGGCAGACAAAAGCTGACTTTCACCTTTTGCATCGACCTTTCTAAGCGCTTCAAACAAATCCTCATCAATGGGATAGGTCTGATAAGTGCGTTTGTTGAACAAGTAGTGATCAGCATTCATCCTAAACAGGTCAAAATCGACCTGATTGAAGCTGAAGCTCACTTTTTTCCCTGCTGGTCTGGCAGGTGTCTCCCCGGCCCAGTCTATCGACAGGCTGTCCGCATCGAGGTACTTATGCAGGTAAAACCAGGTTTCCCACTGATCGTAATACTCGATCAGATGACTCTCCAAAATGCGATAAAGCTTTTTGGTAATTTCCGGTATATAAGTTTGAGGAGGCTTGTTCCATTTGTCGGGGAAAACGGGATCATAAAAGACGATATTCGGTCGGATATTACCTTTTCTATAATAGGAAATAACCGGTATAATGGGGCATTTGCTCATCCACGAGATAGCCGCAATTCCTTTACGGCTAAAGATCTCCTGCTCCAGAAAGGGGATTTTGAGCTGAAAGCGATCATTCTTGTGGAAGATTCCTCCTCCTCCTGTATTGCCGTCGATGTAGGCCACTATGGAGATGCCCTCTCGCAGGTACTTCAGCATGGTCATTGCACTGTTAGGCAACTCCGCATTCAGCATATCAAAATAGGTTCCCTCCTGGCCGTAGGCCTGATGGAACTGAATCACCTGCCTTTTAATACCAGCTCCTTGCCGGTGATAAGTATTGGCGTCCACGATCAGAACAAAAGGAACTCCCTGCCTGGCCAGCAAACCGATGACCGAGCGATAGGACCCCAGGTGATAAGTACAAAAAACGGCCGGCAAGTGCTTCGCCGTCAAAACTTCTTCCATTTGGTGGGTATCCACCTTATCGATCAGTTCCGTTCGATGAGTCTCTTCATTAAGCAGAGCACGGCCAAGGAGAATATTCGTGTAGATCTCTTCATACTCTGATGCCGGAACTTCCGGAAGGAAATTTTGAAGATTAGCAGACATCACTACGAAATCTTTAAGCTGAAAAGCCTCAAATTTTTTTCTCTCCCTTTCCAGAATATGGTTCCTAAGGTCGTTATAACTTTCCAGGTGGGGATATTTGCTGATGATTTCCCCATTTATGGTATTAAAACTGATGCTTTGTTGTGCTTTTTTCATGACGCCAGATTTTTATGCCAATAAATTTGCGGATGCCTTAATGTGCTCTTTCTTATCCAGGATATCGTTCAACCGGAAAAGACTCAGCAATTGGAGGATCAGTTCCACAGAGGTTTGCATAGTCAGGTCCCTTTGGTCCATAGCGGGATTAACCTCCACCAGGTCAAGTCCGATTATTCTCCTGTCGGAAGTCAGGAACTGCAATAAAGCCATGAGTTCACTGAGCTGTAAACCGTTTGCCACCGGTGTGGCGGTGGCTGGTGCTATTGCAGGATCTAGTGCGTCAATGTCTACGGTGATGTAGATCTCTGCGTTTTCAGGTAATTCTTCCGGCCAGATACCTTCCAGGAGATGCCTTTTCAGCTCACTGCACCAATAGATTTTTTGCTTTTTATTCTGACGGCGGCTCATCATGTTAAAAATACCGCGTATTCCCATTTGATAAATGCCCTTGACATTGTCCAGCTCAAGACAGCTCGAAGCAAAGTTACCGTGGTGGTGTACTTTTCCGGCATGCCTGAACCGGTCGTATTTAGAGCTGTACGTATCAGTATGGGCATCCAGCTGGACCAGGTATAAGTTATTGTACACCCTGGAAGCCGCCTTTACAATAGGAAAAGTGATGGAGTGATCTCCTCCCAGGAAAAACGGTATATTGTTTTCATTAAATACATCGTAGGCAATAGACTCGATTTTCTGATAAATAAAACTGTTGGTCTCCTGAATGCTGATAAAAAGGTTGCCCAGGTCCTTAACCAGATTCTTTTGGAACAGCGCCGGCAGATCTGATTGATCCCTGTCGATGCCGATAGCTTCCAGGCTGCAGTCATCCACCTGAAAAGGATGAAATTTCAGCTTATACTTTTCCGTGTAGGCTCTGATCTTTTCCGGAAAATGAGCGCAGCCTCCGGATTCATGATTTCCCCCGCCGAATGGGATGCCGATGAAACAGAGGTTTTTCCTCTGCTGGTTCATCTGGTCATTGAATCCAAACAGCGTATGTTTCAGTCTTGTGACCTGAGTCAGCTGTTCTTCTATTGCATCTTCACGGAAGATCACATTCCGGCTGATAAAAAACTGAAGCATCTCTTTCAGGTCAGCTTTATCGTGTTCACGGAAGGCATCCGAAAGCTCATCGAAAGTGTGCCCCACTTCCAGGAACTTCAGGATGTCAACCACTTCTGTTCTCAATTTGAATGCCCTCCCGCTCAGACTGTTGTAAATCGTAAAAATTTGCTCCTCTGTATTTTCCGGTTCGACGATCAAATACGGGGAGGTTTGATATCTTAATTTGTGTGAATTATTCATTGATCTGTGCTTTTATCTTTTTAACCATCCCTCTTACGATCGCCGAGGAGTGCTTTGATCTTTTATAGAAAATGTAGGTGAACATTCCGGTAGCTAAAGCCGTCTTTCCGAAGTATTCGATCGAGCAGGCGGAAAAGTCCAGATTATAAAAGTTATAAGCCACCGTTCCCCAGGCGGTAAAGGCCTGGCCTATAAACCCGATCACGAAATAGATGATGTAAATCCAAAATGCATAATTACAGATGGTGTACAGGATCAGAAAAGGATTCCAGGGCTTAAAAATCCGCTTGACGTTATCTCCAAGCCGGAAAGGCAGCTGAGGAAATAAACGCGTCAGCAACAGGGTGAAATAAGCATTGGATTGCTGCCTTAAATTGGGCAGCTTAAACAAGTCGCTGTAGATCCAGTAACCGTCGAATTTGAAAAACGGATTGAAATTGATGAATAAGGTCACAGTGTTGATCACAACAAGGCTGGTGAGAATCTTAATGGTCTCGGGGTTTTGAGTATGAGACATCCAATAAAACAACCCGATGTTGATCAGTAGCTGGAAAAATATACCTCCAAGGTTCACGATGGTCCGCTTCACCCTATTGATCTTCCAGATTTCCGTGACATCCGTATAAAGCACCGGAAAAATGAAATAAAAACCAAAGCCAATGCTTTTTGGCGGCGCCTTAAATAAGTGAGCAGAAGCAGCATGCCCTAACTCGTGTAAAAATAAGATCAGGATAGCCGCCGGGTAATAAATAAGCAAATAGCCTAATCCACTCAAACATTGTTGGGTAGCTGCCTGAGCCGCCATATTTTTAGCCGCAAAGGGCGCTAAGGTGTAGAAATAGGTGTAATTGAGATAAACAGCTGTGGCCAGTAGGCCAAAGAACAGGGAAGGATGAAAAAAATGTTTTAGCAGCTCCAGTACTCCTTTCAAATCTTCACACCTGATCAGATCCCAGCGAGCGGTGAACCCCGAGGTCGGAGCTGTAGTCCTGGCCTCTGATGCAGAGATCACATTGCCGTCTTCATCAAATATTTTCAAAGGCTTGATCTTATCGACGATAATCTGTTCAACAGTAGCCTCAGTAAACTGATAATGGCCTCTCGCCCATTGGTTTAAGCGTTGGGTGATCTCAGCAGTCGGCTTTTTCTCCCTCAACGACTCTACAATGATTCGGATCAACTCCCCGATATAGTAAGTTGAGCCATTGACACGCAGCATGTACTGCTTTTGGGTTCCACTGTTTTCGACTTCTTGTAAAGTATACATGATGTTATATTTATTAGCTATTGCTCGTTAAACAATATGATGGCCGCAAGCGCGTCATCGATGTCTTTTGTTACCAGGGCAGTATAGTTAACCAATAGTCCGGTGCAGGCATAGCAGAGACGATCCGCTCCAGGTTGTCTTCCCGGCAGAGGTTCCGTTTCAGGTAGCCATGCACACTAAGCTTGATATTTTTTGGATTCCAGGCTTGTAAAAAAACGTAAGAATGACTAATTTTAACACAGGTTTGGTGGGGGAGCTAATTCAAGCCGGTCACTTGCAGCTCCCCCCCAATCCTTACTCATATGAAAGTATTGCTGAGATCAGGTGATGCTTATTCAGCAGCTCCTTTCCCGATCTTGATCGTCACTTTGTTGTCTTCACAACGAGCAGTATCAACGGAAGCGACAGTCATTTCGAAGCGCTCCTCTAATTCAACTACAGAAAGTGCTTTTTTCAATTCCAAGTCTTTCATGATAAGGCGGATTTTTTAGTTAAACAATAAAGAATACTTCAAATTACTCAACAGCTTTCGTTGGAGAAGCTTCCAGCTCTACCTTGTTGCCGCTGCAGCGGGCTGTGTCAACAGCAGCTACAGTCATTTCAAAGCGGTCTTCCAGTTCAACTACATTGAGGGCTTTTTTAATTTCTACATTCTTAGACATGATCAAAAAGTTTTAATGTTAAAAAATAGGTGAACAATTGATTAATGAACAGGCATTCGAATTACTCAGCAGCGATTTTAACAGGTGCTTCGACTTTGTTGTCAGAGCAGCGAGCAGTATCCACTGCAGCTACAGTCATTTCAAAGCGGTCTTCCAGTTCGGTGACGTTCAGTGCATCTTTGATTTCTACATTTTTAGACATAATCAAACGGTTTAAAGGTTAAAAAATAAATTTTGAATAAGGACGATGAATCGGACTGACCAGCTTATTCAGCTATTTTGGTGTCAGCAGCTTTGATCTTAACTTCGTTGTTGTCGCAGCGAGCAGTGTCGACGGCAGCTACGGTCATTTCGAAGCGATCTTCCAATTCAACGACATTCAGTGCATCTTTCAATGGTGCATTTTTCATAATAAAAAGAATTTAATAGGTTAATGAATAAATGATTGCCATACTCAAGCCACAGGGCTCAACACATTGCGGTGGATCATTTCGCTCAGGGTGTTGACATTCTGAAATGATTCCTCGTTAAACTCCGTGGGAATGATGTCGAACTCTTCTCCCAAGACCGTGGAAATCTCCAAGATGGCTAGAGAGTCCTGAATGATGCCGGGCTCTTCCTCTGTTCCGAAAAAGGGGGCATCGTTGTCAATGTCGGCAGGCGTAAGGCCTTCCAGTTCCAATACGTCAATGATGGTCTGCTTGACGGTATCCTGAATTTGTTTCAAATCTTTCATGATATTTTAATTTTTTATGTTTGAAAATTTAGTTAAGACTTCTCAAGGCGATGGAGGCCATGTTTCCGGAAAAACCGAAGGAATTCGACAAGGCCAGCTTTAAGTCATGTTCCCTTGCCTTATCCTTTACCAATTGAATATTTTGCTTATCAAAGATCTGGTCTGTGACATTTATAGAAGGCGGTATAAAATGCTTGTGTATGCCCAGAGCAGTAGCGACAAATTCTACACTGCCCGCAGCGCCCAGGGAATGTCCGATCATCGACTTGGTGGAGCTGACGTAGACCGGCCGGTCTTCCACCAGCTTTTCAATGGCTTTGATCTCCATGGCGTCATTCGCCTTGGTCGCCGTTCCATGTGCGTTGATGTAGTCCAACTCCTCAGGGCCTGCGCCGGCCATGGCCAGTGCGTTTTTCATAGCCTGGTAAGCATAAATCCCTTCAGGATGCGGCGCTGTAGCGTGATAGGCCTCGTTCACAATAGAATAGCCGCTGACTTCTGCGTAAATAGGGGCGTTTCGCTTTTTTGCCGACTCATAGGACTCCAGCACCACATAAGCGGCCGCATCCCCAAGGTTAAGACCGTCCCGGTTTTTATCAAAAGGCCGGCAGGCTTGTTTGGATATAGCAAACAAAGAGTTAAAGCCGCTGTAGGTTAAATAGGTGAACACGTCGACTCCTCCGGCGATCATAAAATCTGCCCTACCGGTTTGAACCAGGTCAAATGCTCTTCCTACGGAATTGGTTCCGGAGGCACAGGCCGTGGAAATTGCGGATAAAGGGCCCCTCAAACTAAATTGGTTAGCGATTTGTCCAACGATGTGGGGCGTATTGTAAAGCAGATAATCGTAATGTGGCGGACGGCCCTCTACCTTGTCCCTGATCCATTCCATAAAAGGATAACTACCGCCTACGGAGGTGCCCAGGCACAAGCCAACCTTGCGAGGGTCTACGCATCCGATATCCAGATCAGCTTTTTCCAGTGCTTCTGCAATAGCGATACTCGAAATATCCACCAGCATGGTCACATCCTTCTGACTCAGATCCCGATACAAGTCCGGATCAATAGTACATCCTTGCCTGCTCCTGAAGAACTCATCCGACAGGTCAAAGCGTTCCGCCACTATATCCTTCAAGCCGGATCTGCCCTCCCTGAGGCTTTGTTCAAAATCTTCGAGGTTCCTGCCGATAGAACAAACAACCCCTAGGCCTGTCACTACAACTCTTGTTGCCATATCATTCTTCTTTTGATTTATAAATTGAATTTATACGCCGATCCCTCCGTCTATGGTAATCTCCTGCCCGATCAGGTACTGCGGCGCTTCATCCGCCATGTAGGCGATCAGGTTGGCCACCTCCTCGGGTTTACCCATGCGTTTGAGGGGACTATTAGCCAGACGTTGCTTGAAATATCCGGGCTTCAGATCCTTGGTCATATCGGTCTCGATCAGCCCCGGGGAAATGCAATTGATCCGGATACCCAGCGATCCCATTTCCTTATGCAAGGCTTTGGAAAAAGCGACAATGGCTGCCTTGGAGGCGGAATAAGCCGATTGCCCGGGGTTGCCCCTCTGCCCGGACAGGGAGGTGATGTTGATGATATTACCACCCTTGCGAGCGATCATCAAAGGCAAGGCGGCGCGGCAGCTGTTAACTACACAGGCGACATTGGTGTTTAAAGTAAACCACCATTCTTCATCTCCAGTCATCAGAAAAGGTTTGCTGTTGCCCAGAACACCTGCATTGTTGATGAGCACCTCCAGTTTGCCAAATTCTTTCTTAATGGCTTTGATCACCTGGTTGACTTGTTTGAAATCGGTCATGTCACATTGGTAAATGTGCGGTGCGATCCACCCATTTTCCTGAATCTCCTGGCGAAGTTCTTCCGCCAATGCTTTACTGCTTCGATAAGTAATGATGGTTTGATACCCTCTTTCGGCCAGTTTGAGGCAGGTATGCCTTCCGATGCCCCGGGTTCCCCCGGTTATGAGCGCTGTTCTTAATGCTGTCATGATTGTTGTTTTTATCATTATTAATTGCAAGCATTCAACATATTGATCGCTGACTCCTGTCCCCAACTGGGAGCGGGGAGGTTTTTCTTTTCCTTTTGGAAAAAAGCCACTGATTTTTCAAAAAAGGGCTTTGCCGTTGCTTTCCCTCCTCCGAATATTTCCGGCCTGTTGAAAGCATTCTGCCCTTTTAACAGGTAGGCTCTCGGGTTATCCGGGTCCTGGGCTATCGCCTTTTCCAGATATTGTTCGGAAAGCAAACTGTACTCCATCCCCCTCATCATCAGGTCTACCCGGATGCGCACACTCCTTTCCATTGCCTTCAGACAAAGCACTTCTGCAGAGTTGGCTTTTTCGGGATCAATGGCATCCAGGCTCATCAGGGCCATGTCGCAGTAGTTATCCACCTCTTCAATATTCGGAGTACGCAACGCATACTTAATCAGAGCCAGTGCATGATAATAAGCCGGCAGCCAGTTTCCTAGATTTTCCTTTTGCAACTGATCAAAGCGATACGCCAATGACAAGTACTCCTTGAGTTCCGATGCCTGGTCCAGGTGCTTAACCGCTTTCTCCAGCTGCCGGTCGTGAGCCACCTGGTGGGTGGCGCAAGCCGCGGCCACCACCAGAAGCAAGAAAAGTTTGAGATATAATCGTACCTTTTGCATCTTTCTCAGATTTTAATCTTCCGTTTTTTCTCCTACGCGAGCCAAAAATCCTTCCGCCTCATCTCTTCCCCAGGAAGGGGCCAAACTGTTCTCAGCTGTAGTGTTTCTGAAGATCTGCACCGCTCTCTGAATGAGCGGAAGCGCTTTTTCCTTACCGCCGCCTAGTCCTTCCGGCGTGAAATACAGGTTCTGACCAAGCAGGAAAAGCACTCTTGGGTTTTCAGGGGCCTTTGCCCGCGTTTGAGCAAGCAGCATAGTCGTCTTCGGACCATAAACCATCGACCGGGAAGCCGGATCAACAGAAAGGCGAGCCTGGTAAATACGGGCCTGCAACACCGCTAACTCAGCTTCATCTGCTCCCAACTCCGCTACGCGCTTCAGCGCGGTTTCCGCCTGATCGATCAGCGCATCTCTGTCGTCAGCGCCTTCGATCTCAAAACTTCTGGCGGTCAGGCAAAGGACCTGATAGTAAAAGGGATGCCACTGATCTTGTTCTGCTAGTCCGATGCGCTCGAAAACATTAGCTAGCTGAGCATAATCGTCTGCAGTCGTGGCCTCTCCAAAGGCCTGAATGGATTCCAGCATCTTTTCCTGATACTGATCTTGAGCAAGCAAACCAAAGGTGCTCCAGAAAAACAGTAGAATTACAATAATTACATTTTTCATGGTTCTAATCAATTTTATAGTTAAAGTGGTTTATTGCGCTTTTCTTTCAAAATCCACGAACAAGCCGATGAAGGCGAAACGGGGAGCCGTGGGAATGATCGGAATGCGGTGGTATTCCCCGTTAGCATCAGGCTCGTTACTGAACTGATAACCAAACACCTGATTGAGTCCTAGTATGTTGGTGCACGATAGGTGCAGGATCGCCTGATGTCCCCAAAGAGAAGTAATGTAGCTCAGATTCGCGCTGAGGTCATGGAACATCGGAGACATCCGATTATTAAACCCGGATATGGTCGGATCGTGATAAGGCCGCCCGCTGTTGAAGGTATAAGTAACCCCCAGTTGAGAGTCGATAGCGTCAATCCAATATTTGTACACGACTGACAAATTATGCCGGGCAGCAAAGTTGGGCATGGCGGCCTGTGGAAAATTCCAGTACAAACGCTCCGTATCCAGGTAAGAATAAGAAACCCAGTAGTCGATGTTGTCAAAAGTTTCCTGATCACGAAAGAACACATCAATCCCTCTGGCAAACCCATATCCCCGGCTATTAAGTCCGTTCGGGATATAGCTGAAGTCCCTGTCAAATCGAATAAGATCATTATACACTTTATGGTATGCCTCTACACGAAAGAGGCGATTGTTTTTGTTGATTTGGTAGTTCAATATGTAGTGCAAAGCATTTTCATTACGGAGCTCATTACTGAAGGCCATGAAGCTGGCCCCCGGAAGTTGATAGAACTGCCCAAAAGCAGCCGATAACTGAGCATAACTGCTGAACTTGTAGGCCAGAGCCAGGCGGGTGGATAGCGTCCTGTCGTTGAGGTAATTATCTGCCTCAAACCTTTCTCCCAGACGGACGAACAAACGCGAGTTGATATTAAAATCGACCTCCGCAAAGCCCGCCCACTGTTGTAGCCGAAAGCCCGGTTCCGCCAGAAGCGCCTCTGATGCGCTGATAGCCTCATCATATCCCTGGTGGATATAGCCGCCTCCAAATTTTAGTTTGATATCATCTCCCAGGAATCGGGTTACCGTTAGCCTGGCCTGCATCAGTTGATCCAAAGCATCCAGGTGAATACTGTCGGCTATTGTTACATCTCTGTTGTAATTATAGGTAATCCCTCCGTCAATAATCCAATCATCACCAATGACCTCATTAACGGTACTGTTGAAGTAGAAATAATCATTACTCAGGCTGACGTCGCTTGTTCTGCCGGAATTATTAACATCCTCAAAATTCAGCTGCATATTGATGTTGCTGACATCTGCATGCATCTTCAGGATACCGTTATCAGAGTATTTATTCCGATAAATGGCCTGACCACCATAGCTTCTGAATGGTCTTATCCAGTCGATGTTCTGATTGATGACGCTTGTGTAGGGAGTTAGATCTGTATAGTTACCACTGACAGACAGGGAGCTTTGATCCCATCTTTCCTGATGGGAAAAATCGAGTCCCACTGTAGTCAGACCCACACTTGACTGAGAGTTTTCGGCCAGGTCATGAGTGTTCAGAACCAGTGCTGAAGATAATGCCTGGCCGTATTCAGCGGAATAACCGCCGGTGCTGAAAGCCGTTCCCTTGAAAAGAAAGGGCGAGTATCGACCTCTCGAAGGTACATTCTGCACCATGCTATTGAAAGGGTTCTGCACCATCATGCCGTCTATGAAAACCTGTGTTTCGTAGGCTTCGCCTCCCCGAACAAAGAGCATACCTTGTTCGCCTACCGTTGAGGTGCCCGGCAGAGTATTGAGCGCCCCCGCGATGTCGGCAGTGGCGCCGGCAGTAGTGGCAATATCCAGAGATTTCATGACAGTGCCTCGTTTCTCATCGCTGGCTTCAAACGCACCTGCTGTAATGGTGACCGTTCTAAGCTCGTTTTCTTTCGGCTTTATTTTTATGATCCCCAGATAAAGGGAATCGGAAGAGGTTTTTTCAATCGGAATATCCACTCCGGCGTATCCCAGATAACTGACAGCTAGGACAAATGGTTGCTCCCGTTCTGTTGACAGCAGGAAAGTCCCATCCAATTCGGTCGTAGTTCCTGTATAGGTGCCTTTTATCATGATGTTGGCGCCTATAATCGGATCGTTGAATTCGTCAACCACCAAACCACTAAGCTTGATGGATTGGGCTTCTGCGAATAGGGCAGCAATAATAAATACAAGTGAAGCATTAATTTTTTTCATAATATTTATTAGCTTTTTAAAGGCATGGGATTCCCATTCGGCCCATAGCCGTCAGATTGATCTGGTCCTATGAAAAACTATTTCTCTTAAGCTGTGGGGATCGCTTTTGCTTTTCTGCCAAATGGTATGAAAAGGGCAAAAGCGGTTCTCCAGGCAGTCTTCCTTAAAACGAGGAGTTAATCCGCGGATTCGAATAAGCCCATCCGTTTACTAGTGGATCTTCCCAATCAGAGGAAGGTGTTTCCGAGCGGAAATAGGCTGTACACTCAGACAGATTGTCGAAGCCCAGCTTTAGAAAGCTTTCTTTCAATTCTTCATCCTGAAGATCCAGGGCATTGGGATCAAATTCTAATGCACTCATAATAATTGGTTTTGGTTCATGAAAAAATCAACCTGGCGCTCAATAGTTACTTTTTAAATTTAACCTTACGATCAGCAGGCCGATGCTTTCCAAATAAGGATGTAAACCTTTTGTTATAACGGCCTTTTCCAACTGTAGTGCTTGACAAACATGCTCAGGTAGATGGTAATCCTCGTCCAGTTTAAATCCTTTTTTAAAAAATTGCTTTTGCCGACATTGCTCACACAAATCCGATTTCACCACCGCCAGTTCCAGGAAGTTTTCCAGGTGCCTGCTTGCACTCAGCAAACAGGTTACGGGCCTTGCACAGGGGTCGGCCGCTGTAGGAGCAGCGGAAAATAGTTCGGCATTTGCCGGCATCAATTCAACCTCACAGATGCCGCTGTTGTCACAATTCTTGCTCAATTGCCCGAATTTAACCCCCGCCAACACTTGCGCGGGAGGTTCCAGGTCGACATGCGTGTCCCCGGTCCATGCATATGGACTTAACCAGTTCATTTTATAAATCATTTACTTTTTATAATTTAAACCAAGAATTCATGATCAATCTTGATCTGTAACAAAGGTAGTTCAACTTGGATAAATCCTCTTGACAATTTTTCTAACTTATGACCGCCCCAAATTAACCCTTAAATCAAACTTAAAATCACTTTAAAATCTAAAAATCAATTGATTACAATGTCTAAATCACACTTAAGCCTAACCTTAAACCCCCATCAAATCATCCGTCACAATGTTATTGGTTTGAGCATTGGATCCGGTTTGCTCTGTGCCGGGTTTAGAATTAGTACCATGCTGGTCCGAACCAAAATTTGGCGTTGTTGTATTAATAGATAACAAAAGCAAAACAGTAGTAATAAAATGTATCATGGCTTTACGATTTTGGATTGAAATAATGTTTTTCCTATTGATTACAATCCAAAGGTATTACTACCTGTATCGTTTTTCTTCCCAAGCAAACAGCCACATGACCTTTTTAAATTAAAAAGCCAAAAACACAAAAAAGCACACAAAAAATTGACTATCAATTTTTTAACTACATTAAAACTCAAAAAAACTGTCATTGAACAGGCTTTTTAACCCTAAATCATTATTAAAATCCATTACCACATCATATAAAAACAAAAACCAATTTCAAATAAAAGAAACCACAAGAATGAAAACATTACAAGAGCTCATCGCGATTGTCAACAAGTACAAAACACGCCATGTAAAGGTTATTGGAAATGAAGAACGCAATGGAAATGGAGGGGGGAGGATATTCGATCTTTATGACGCCATTTCGCAAGGGGCAGCGAAATCAGACATGGAAGCGGCTAACTTCTTAGGCGTTGACATACGAAGCTCTACCTACCGCAACCTGAAAAATGAACTAAAGAACAGGCTGATCAATACGGTTTTTTTTATTGATGTAAAGCAAGCCAATTACAATGACTACCAGCGCGCTTATTACAACGCCTGGAAGGATATGGCGGCTGCAATGGTCTTGTTTGGAAAAAGAGCGCGCACCAGCGCACTGGAAATAAGCAAAAAAGTGCTGCAGATCGCTAAAAAGTATGAACATATTGACCTGGCCGTCAGTGTTCTGAAGGTATTAAGGCTTCATTACGGTAGCATAGCAGGTGACCTGATCAAATTTAAAATGTACAATGAAGAATTAAAGCATTATCAAAAGGCACTGGACGCAGAAATGGAAGCGGAAGAATATTATTGTATAATGGCGGCGGAATACATCAACAGCAAAGCCACAAAAAAAGAAAACTATGATCAGGCGCTGGAATTTGCAGGGATCTTGGAACCATTGGTCAAACAGTTTCCTTATGCCCGACTGCAACTCCTCTATTACCTCATTAAGATCACTGCCTATATGAACATCAATGATTTCGAGAGCACCCGGCAGGTTTGTATAGAAGGGATCAAGTGCTTTAATAAGAAAAAATTCGAACATCAAACAGCCATTCAGATCTTGCTGCACCAGCAACTGATCTGCAATATCCAGCTCAAACAATTTGAAGAAGGCAAAAAAGCGGCTAGCCGCTCTCTTGCTAATATCCCGGAGGGAACCCACAACTGGTTCACTCATTACGAGTTGGAATTCAAACTGGCCATGCATACCCAAAACTACCAGGAATCTTACAACATCCTTAAAACCATAGAGTCTCATACCAACTTCAACCAGCTACCAGCCCACCAACAAGAAAAGTGGCAGATTCACCGCGCTTTTATCCATTACCTCGTTATCCTGGAAAAAATAAAACCCGAAAAAGGCGATAGATCCTTTAACAACTTCAGGATCGGCCGGTTCCTAAATGAAGTGCCTAAATACGCCAAAGACAAGGCGGGCATGAACATTACCATCCTGATCATACAGATCCTTTTCCTTATCCTCAAAAAGCAATACGATAAAACCATCGATCGAATCGAAGCCATTGAAAAATATTGCTACCGCTACTTGCGGCAAGACCATACCTACAGAAGTAACTGTTTTATCAAAATGCTGCTCCAAATCCCTATTTCCGGCTTCCACCGGGCAGGAGTAAAGCGAAGGGCCGCAGGTTATGTGAAAAAATTAAATAATGTGCCTCTGGAGGCTTCCAGCCAGCCCTATGACATCGAGGTCATTCCCTACGAACACCTATGGGAATTCGCCATCGATTCGCTGGAAAACAAATTTTATAAAAAACAACCGGCCCTAAGCCGCCAGAGACAACCTTAGCTAAACATACTGCTCCTTCATCATCCGCTTCAGGTTCGATCGGGCAAAACTGATCCGGCTCTTGACCGTCCCCAGCGGTATGCCTAGCTTTTCGGAAATCTCCCGGTAAGGGTATCCTTGATAATACATCAAAAAAGGCACCCGGCAAGTGTCCGATAACTGAGCCAGCATCTCCATCACTTCTTTGATGAATAGATGCTCCTCCACCTTATTCTCCACCGTTTCATTTTCTGCGGCATAAAGAAAATCCTCCATGGGAGCTTCCAGAGTGTTGCGACGGGCGCTGCGCTTCTTATTCGTCAAAAACTGATTATACATAATGGTGGTGATCCACCCCTTAAAATTGGTGTCCTGCCGGTATTTGTGACGGTACTGAAGTGCACGGAGAGTCGTATCCTGAACTAAATCCTTAGCATCCTGCTGATTGCAGGTCAACTTTAAGGCAAAAGCAAGAAGCGGCTGATACAGCCTAAGTATCCTGTTACAAAAATCTTCCTGTGACATGCTTGCAAACTTTGGTTAAATAATAGAAATACAAGCAGCACGGCCGCAGCAAATAAAATGATATTTTAGTTGTGCCAGCCTTCTAAAAGAACCTGCTAAGATTCCTTAACTGTACTTCTACAAACCAATTCAATAGAAGAAAGCTATGCTCTTTCCATGAAAGGCTGCAAGTCATTAATTTTCAGATACATCAACTAATTAGAAGTGAAAAAGCGTGTCGTTTACTAAATTACTTAACGCCAAAGATAAGGAAGTTATTCTTTAGAGTAAAGTATTTTAAATAAATATGAACCAATTGTCGTCGGTTATCGGTTACGTGCCTGAACAAAAATAGTTTAAGATAATTTGCCGCCCAGGGGGCGGCAAATTATCTTAAAAACTTCGTTATGCCCAATATTTATTTCTTGTATTTATCCTTCAAAATATCCTTAAAGGTCTTCATCACCTTCTCTACCTTCGGCCGGCTCACCTGTTGAATGTAGCCGCTCTGAGGGTTGTGCTCGTAGTAGTCCTGATGATAACCTTCTGCTGTCCAAAACTCCTGGTATCTGGACAATTTCGTCACGATCGGTTTCTGGAACTTCCCGGAGGCGTCCAGTTTTTTCATATAGGCTTCTGCTTTTTCTTTTTGTTCCTGAGCGTGGAAAAAGATCTCTGAGCGATACTGCGGACCTACATCCGGTCCCTGCCGGTTTAGCTGAGTCGGATCATGCGCCACGAAGAACACTTCCAGCAGTTGATCAAAAGTAATAACAGAGGGATCGTAGAAGAGCTGAATGGCTTCGGCATGATCGGTCTTGCCATAGCTTACTTCCTTGTAGGTCGGATATTCCTTTTCTCCGCCGGAATAACCGCTGATGACGTCAATCACTCCTTTAATCCGTTCAAAGGAGGCTTCCGTACACCAAAAACAACCGCCGGCAAAGGTAGCTACTTCATATTTTTCATAGCCTTTCCCGGCTACATAATCACTGATCCTTTGGACATCGGAGGATCCAGATTCCTGCCCTTCGCTGCAAGATAGGGTAAATAAGCTCACTGCGAGCGTCAACATCAAGGTGTATCTGACCATAATAGTGCATTTTTGAGATGAAAAGTGGTTAATTTTCACCCATAAAACTAAAAAAGAACGCTAAAGGTTAGCGCAAAGGCGGGAATTAAGATTTTGGTAATAGTTGATGGCTGATGGTTGATGGCTCCATCAACCTCAGCCATCAACCATCAGCAATTGCTACGTCACGGCTTCGCCTTTTTCGTATTGTGCTTTTCAAACCAGGCATTCAAATAGCCTTGTGTTCTTAAGAAGTTCGAAGGCTTGCTGCTGGTGCCGTGAAACTCTTCATTAAAGCGGATCATGACCGTCGGCACCTTATTCATTTTGAGGGCCTGATAGTATTCTTCCGTCTGAGAGATCGGCGTGCGCAGGTCATCCTCCCCACACATCAGCATAGTTGGTGTTTTAACGTTGCCAACATACATTAACGGTGATCTTTGTATGTGCTCGGTTGGATCTTCCCATGGGAATTTTTCAAAATTGTAGTACCACCCGGAACCGTCCGTTGTACCTACGAAGGAGAACCAGTTCGTCACCGGATAATTCACAGAGGCGGCGGCAAAACGATCAGTATGCCCGACGATCCAGCTGGTAAGCACTCCACCGCCGCTACCACCGTAAACGTACATCTTGTCTTCGTCGATATAGCCACGGGAAATGACCTCATCCACACCTGCCATCAGATCGTCATAATCATTACCCGGATAGGCATTCTGGATGGCATTGGCAAAATCGTAACCATAGCCGGTGGAACCTCGGGGGTTAGTGTACAAAACCACCTGATCCTGAGCAGCATGCAACTGGAAGTTGTAATTAAATCCGACATTGTACATACTATGAGGGCCGCCGTGGATACGCAATACCAGAGGGTATTTTTTATTCGGATCGAATTGCGGAGGCTTGACGATCCAGCCCTGTACTTTAGTGCCGTCCTTTGATTCATACCAAACCTCTTCCACTTCGCCCAATGTTACAAAATCCAGAATATCGCTGTTCACATCCGTGATCTGTTTGATATTGGAAGGTGACTTCAGGTTGAAAGCCACAATATCCGGTGGGTTGTGCGGGTCGGTGCGCACCCCTACAGCCTGTCCGCTGCCGGAAATGTCATCCGTACTCAGCATATGGTTGCCGTCAGTCACTTTTTTGACCTTACCGTTCAAATCGGCAAAGTAAAGATTGCTCACGCCGAATTCGCGTACGTCAAAATAAACGCCGGAACCGTCAGACGCCCAGGTAGGACTGCCGGGGGTCTGATCCAGGCTTTCTGAGATCATCTTGACATTGCTCCCATCGATGTCCATTACAAACATCTTGCGGTCCTGATAAAAATTCCTGGTATAGATGGAGCCTACAAAAGCAACTTTTTTACCATCAGGAGAAACCGCAGCGCCCCCTTCCGATCCTTCCCGGGTGGTCAATTCAGTAATGTCGCCTGACATAATGTCAACGGAGTAAAGATTGGATTGGCCGCGTGCGTATTCCGCCTCCGGCTTTCTGTAGCTGGTGAAAATGATCTTCTTGCTGTCTTTGGTCCATTCCAGTCCGCTGCTTACCTCCCAATCGCCGGTAGTCACCTGGCGGGCAGTTCCTCCTTCGGCAGGCACAATAAAGATCTGGGTGTAGCCCTGCTCCAGGAAACCTACCCGATCCTGGCGGTAGTCCACCTGGTCAATGACCCGTGGAGCTTTAGTCCAGTTGGCCCCTTTCGGCGGCTTTGGAATATCGGTCATCTTAAGTGCCGGCTCGGCGTCTATATGCATCCGGAAGGCAATGTATTTTCCATCCGGCGACCACTCCATACTGGATGGCGATTTCTCCAGTTTGGTAATTTGAGTAGGTTCTCCTTCTGCGCCCAGATACTTAATGAAGATCTGAGTGCCTTCCGGCTCGCCTTTACGTGTAAAAGCTACTTTCGTCCCATCCGGAGACCAGGAGCCGTTCGAGCCGTTCAGAAAAAATCGATTCATCGATCCGTCAATATTAACGATCCAAAGGTCCGTTTCCCTTCGATCATCTTTTAAGTTAATCCAGGTCCGGGAATACAGGACTTGCTTCCCATCCGGCGACAACCTTGGGTTTGAAGCCGTCTCGTAATCGCCGTAATAATCAAGAGATAAACGTTCCTTAGCCAGCTGGCCCGGCAATTGGATGGCAAATCCGAATACAAATAGCCAAAAGAGTAATTTTTTCATACTTTAACTTTTTTTGATTGCCAATATGTGATTAGTACCATAGTAAGATAGTAAAAAAGAGAATAAGGAATGATCCATTTAAAACCTTTTCATCGGCTGTCGCTTCCAATAAGTCAGGGTCCGCCACAACCATTCCAGCGGCCCAAAACGATAGCGCTTCAACCACCAGGGCGAAAAGGCCAACAAAACGATCCATACCCCAACAACGATCAGTTGCTGGGCGAAACGATCCAATTGATTGAACAGCCCAAAGCCGAAACCATAAAAGATCGTCGTACAAATGATCGATTGCAGAATATAATTAGTGAATGCCATGCGGCCGACTGCCGCCAGCCTTCGCTTGAGATCAGACAGAAAATCAGATCTGGACCATAAGGCGATAAGGCCAATATAGCCGAGGGCTACAAAAAGGCTCCCGAAATAATTGAACTGAAAACCTAGAGCAAAATAATAACGGGCATCCCACTCATGCTGAAAATTATAGCTCACTCCCAGACTGATCAATAAAAAACCAATGCCAAACCCGGCAACGGTCATAATTTTATAAAACCGACCGGTCCTTTCCCCTTTTAAAATACCCAGCTTGAAAAGCGCCATACCGAACAACATATTGGCCAGAACCCGCCAGATGTAAACCATTATGCCCGATTGCCTTTCGATCGTGTCTGACACTCGCTCCTGATGAATGGCAGACAAACTACCACTGTAGCCGGACACTTCAGCTGCAATGGCTTCATCGCCGGGATGCATAACAGCCTGAAGCTCTTGCCGGTCAGGCTCCGGAATCACCTCCCAGAAAATGTCAAGAGAATAACTGAATAAACTGAACATGAAAAAGAAAATCACTCCCACAATAATCAATGCCGTCGGGTCCGCTTTCTTAAACCAATAAATGACCACGCCGCTTATGGCGTACACCACCAAAATGTCCCCCCTCCAAATGAAATAGGCATGGATCATACCGAAGATCAATAACCATAACATTCTCCTGTAGTGAAGACCAATGGACTTCCCTCTTTTTTCCCTTGCCTTTTCTACAAAAAGCAGCATCCCGGCCCCAAACAACATGGAAAACAGGGTCATCATTTTCATATCCGCAAAAAAGTGGGTGTACAGATAGGTAAACAGGTTCAGTCCCTCAGCAGGCTCCTGGGCTGTAGGATTAAAATAGGAAGCCTCCACCATAGAAAAATCCTGGATGTTCATGATCAATATCCCCAAAAGGGCAAAGCCTCTGAGCTCATCAAGATAATTGATCCTGCGTGCCGCAGATACCGGCGCTACAGCTTGCTTAACAAATTCTTGCGATTCTTCCGGGAGCTGATCCGGAGTTAATTGGTCTTCTGTTTCTTGTATAGACATGTTAAAATGGATATTTGGACTATTGAACGATTATTGTTCTGAAATTTAAGCATTTCACCCAACATCGAAGCCTATATTATTATTTTTCAATGATCCTTTTTGAGGAAAACCCCCTACAATTTTCTATTGAAAAATTTCGTTCCTATCAATAAATAAAATTCGAAATGGGCCAGTCCTGCGGCAAACAGGCAAACCGCTTCTTTTTCGGGATGTTGATAATCTAAATACGACCTACAAAAGAATTTCATTTACCCTATGAGAAAATTCATACTCTTATTCTTCATACTACTGACAACATTATTATCCGCACAGGATGATCCGATGCAGGTCATCCGCTGCGACGCAGTCAACCGGCAATCCGCCATAATAAATATTTATGTCGATGATGAAAACGTCAAATGGATAGCCAATGGCGAAGGCCTTTTCAAGGTATACGACCTAAGCTATGCCGAACCAGCCAGGCTTTCCTCCCTTGATCAATCCCTCATCTCCATACCCGGAGGTAATGCCAACCTCTTCTGGAACAAAGACGAGCTCAACGAAGTCCTGAATAATGTCCTCACCAACGATAACGTCCTTACCGCCGCTACCTATAATGCCGGTAAAGATGAACTCTGGCTGGGCACCTCCGAATCAGGCGCCTTTAAATTGAAAACACAGCCCTCCCTGCGCCTGCTCGAAGAATTCAACGACCGCACTTCCAAACTGAAATCCAACTACGTCAACACCATCTACCTGGATACTCTCGGCAGAGAGTGGATCGCCACTAAGGAGGGTGTTTTGGTAGGAAAAAACGGCAAATGGGAATTGCTGGAAAGATACTTCGACATTTTAAGCGTAGCCGTCGGCCCCTCAGGTGACTGGCTGCTGACTTCTGATTATTTCGGCAACCTCGACCGGAAAGATACCTGGTATCCTATCGAACTCCCTCCACGAAGCACGGAAGGACGCCTGACAGATATGATATTCGATAAAAACGGGCTGCTCTGGGTCGCTTCCGACGTCATTACCAGCTACAATCCCAAAACGGAAAAAGTCAATGTTTACGGCCCCGCTCAATATTACACCAGCGAATTTGCAACGGCTATGGCGGCTGACCGGGACGATGGTATTTGGGTGGCTACAGAAGATAAAGGATTATTCCTCATCCAGAAAGCTTCTAATATGACCGTAACCGCTAAGCTGGAAAAAGAACTCAGCTGTAATGCTCAGGGGGAAGATGCTGTCATCAGCGCCCGCGTCGTGGGCGGCGCCCCCCCTTACCAATACCAATGGAGCAACGGCAATACTACTGACCGGCTGGAAAACATCGGAGCGGGCGCCTATGAACTCACCGTTACCGACAGCAGAGGCAATCAAAAGATTTCTAAAGTAGATATTCCCGATCCCAATGTTACTGCTAATACGGGCATGGATCAACCGGAAAGCGCTCCCGGAGCCGCTGACGGCGCCGCCACGGTTACCGCAGGCGGAGGAAGTGGAACCTACTCCTATCGCTGGGATAACGGCGAAACCGGCGCTCAGGCAGCTGCTTTATCTGAAGGCATTCATCAGGTAACCGTTACCGATGAGAACGGCTGCTCTGCCGTAACCGAGGTAAACATCAGCAGAGCCGTTCAACCACTCGTAGCAGCGATCAACCCCATAAAAGAACTGGATTGCCCAGGTGGCAGTAATGCAGAACTGGCCGTCCAAATCGAAGGCGGAAAACCTCCCTTCGCCTACCAGTGGAGCACAGGAGCAACGGAAGCCTCCGTCAATAACCTGCCGCAAGGCTCTTACAGCCTGACCATCACCGATGGCGAGGGTAATACCGCCAAGGCTGATTATACCATAGCCCCAGGAAAAGGACTAGAACTGCAGATTCAGGTCGTAGCCCCGGCTTCCACAGGCCTCTCAGATGGGCAGGCCAGCGTAGAAGTCGTCTCAGGAGGCGTCGCTCCATTTACCTTTAAATGGGATAATGGCGAAACGCAGGCGAATGCCACTACCCTGCCCCCCGGAGACCATACCGTGACGGTCACAGATCAAAACGGCTGTTCTTCCACCGCTACCGTAAATATCTCTGAAGATATTCTTCCGCTCACCGCCGCCATACAGACCGTTCAACAAATCGATTGTAATGGTGAGGCAAATGGAAGCTTAAAAGTGAATGCTCAGGGAGGTAAAGGCCCTTATCAGTACCAATGGAGTGCAAATGATCAAAATGGCGCTGAGGCGTCAGGCCTGGCTGCAGGGAATTATAGCGTCACCATCACCGATATTCAGGGCGCAAAGGTAACCGCTTCCTATCAGTTGGAACAGCCGGATGCTATTCAGGCCCAGATCAGTGTGCTTCAACCGGCCGGCGTAGGACAAACCAATGGTCAGGCTCAGGTGGAAGTCACCGGAGGAAACGGCAGCCTCTCCTATACCTGGGATAATGGCGAGATCACACCGACCGCAAAACGACTCGGCCCCGGCGTCCATTCCGTTACCATAACCGACCAAAACGATTGCCAGACCATTGCTGAAGTGCAAATTACCGAGAATATACTGCCGCTGACCGCCACCATTGAACAGACCGAACAAATTGAGTGCAACGGACAGGCCACTGCCGGACTTCGCGCTGTCGTCAACGGTGGTAAAGGTCCTTTCCAGTATCAATGGAACCATAACAACCATACCGAAAATACCCTCAGCGAACTGCCGGCAGGTAACTACTCAGTCCGCATCACCGATGTCGAAGGAACCACTACCACGGCTTCCTTCGTGATCGAAGAACCGGATGCCCTGACCGCAAAAGCAATCGCTGATGGACCAGCCAGCACCAACAATGAAGATGGCCAGGCCACTGCAACCGCCTCCGGAGGATCGGGAAATTACACCTTTCAGTGGGACAATGGCGAAACCGGAGCCCAGGCCACTAAACTGGCCCCGGGCTTGCATACCGTAACCATAAAAGACGATAAGGGCTGCATCACCACTGCCGAGGTCAATATCACCGAGAACATACTGCCGCTGGTAGCCAACGTCGAGCAGACCGGGACCATCGAATGCTTCGGCGCTTCGACTGCGGCGATTCAGGCAAGTGTCAGCGGAGGAAAAGGACCATTTACTTTCCAATGGGACCATAATAGCGCCACCACTGCAGAATTGACGCAGCTCCCCGCAGGCGCCTATACCGTCAGCATCACCGATTCGGAAGGCACTGTGGCGCAGGCTCAGTTCAATGTCCAACAACCTGATCAGCTCAAAGCAACCGCCACTGCTATCGATCCCGCCAGCACCGATAATCAGGACGGGAAGGCGGCCGTGAAAGCACTAGGCGGAACAGGAAATTATTCCTACGCCTGGGATAACGGCGAAACCACTCAGCAAGCTAACCAACTGGCCCCGGGGGTACATACCGTCACTGTTACTGACCGGAACGGCTGCACCACCACTGCCGAGGTCAATATCACCGAGAACATACTGCCGCTGGTAGCCAACGTCGAGCAGACCGGGACCATCGAATGCTTCGGCGCTTCGACTGCGGCGATTCAGGCAAGTGTCAGCGGAGGAAAAGGACCATTTACTTTCCAATGGGACCATAATAGCGCCACCACTGCAGAATTGACGCAGCTCCCCGCAGGCGCCTATACCGTCAGCATCACCGATTCGGAAGGCACTGTGGCGCAGGCTCAGTTCAATGTCCAACAACCTGATCAGCTCAAAGCAACCGCCACTGCTATCGATCCCGCCAGCACCGATAATCAGGACGGGAAGGCGGCCGTGAAAGCACTAGGCGGAACAGGAAATTATTCCTACGCCTGGGATAACGGCGAAACCACTCAGCAAGCTAACCAACTGGCCCCGGGGATGCATACCGTCACCGTCACCGACCGGAACGGCTGCACCACCACTGCCGAGGTCAACATCACTGAAAATATACTGCCACTGGTAGCCACTATCGAACAAACTGCAACCATCACTTGCTTCGGCGAACCTACAGCCGCCTTGAAAGTCAATCGCTCCGGCGGTAAAGGACCCTTCCGGCTCGAATGGGCCGGAGCCGAACAACAAGGTGAGGCACTGACCGGTTTGGCGGCAGGTACTTATCAGCTGACCGTAACCGATGCCGTCAACAACAGCGCTATTACCTCTATTACCATCGAACAACCCAATGCCATTGAAGTTAGCCTGACCGCGGCAGAGCCTGCCAGCACCGATAATGAAGATGGCCAGGCTACGGTGCAGGCCAAAGGCGGCAGCGGCAACTATACCTACGCCTGGGAAAACGGAGAAACGAAGGCCCAGGCTACACAGCTGGCGCCGGGTGCTCATACCGTCACCGTTACTGACGATAAGGGATGTTCAGCTACTTTCGAGGTAGAGATCGGAGAAAACATACTGCCCTTAACAGCAGACATTGAGCAGACCGCCACCATCCAGTGCTTCGGCGATGCTACTGCCGCCCTAAAGGTAAACAGACAAGGAGGGAAAGGGCCGTTCCAGTTCCAGTGGAATAAGCCGGAATTAAGCGGAAATACAGCCGATAAGCTGGCCGCAGGTGAATATGCCGTTACCATTTCCGATGCTGCAGGCAACAGCACCACTGCCCAGGTCAACATCCGGCAACCTGAGCAGCTGACCGCCGCCATGGCCGGCATAGAGCCGGCCAGCACCGATAATGAAGATGGAAAAGCAGGCGTAAAGGTCTCGGGAGGCGCCGGCGGCTATGCCTTCGCCTGGGACAATGGCGAAACCACTCAGCAAGCTCAGAGACTGACGCCGGGCGTTCATACCGTAACCGTCACGGACCAGAATGGATGCACCACTACTGCTGAAATGGAGATTACAGAAAACATCCTGCCCCTGACGGCCGCCATCGAGCAGGCCGCCGAAATCCAATGTTTTGGCGATGCTACTGCAGCCTTACAGGTCAATATTCAGGGAGGAAAAGGGCCGTTCCAGTTCCAGTGGAGCAAGTCGGAATTAAGCGGAAATACAGCCGACAAGCTGGCCGCAGGTGAATATGCCGTCACCATTTCCGATGCCGTGGGCAACAGCACCACCACACAGATCACCATCCGGCAACCTGATGAATTGACCACCGCCATGACCGGCATAGAACCGGCCAGCACCGATAATGAAGACGGAAAAGCAGGCGTACAGGTCTCCGGAGGCGCCGGCGGCTATGCCTTCGCCTGGGATAATGGTGAAACTACTCAGCGAGTCCAGAAGCTCGCTCCCGGCATGCATTCAGTGACTGTTACCGATCAAAATGGATGTACAACCACAGCCGAAGTAGAAATTACCGAAAACATCCTTCCACTTGCAGCCAATATAAATATTGCTAACCCTGTTCTTTGTTATGGGCAAACCAGCGGGGCCCTGACGGTCAGGCTGGACGGAGGGAAAGGGCCTTTCGAATATCAATGGAATGATCCGGCGCTCTCCGGCAATCAGATCGATCAACTGGCCGCCGGGGAATATGCAGTGACCATTACAGATGCCATCGGCCAGACCGCAACAGCCAGCGTAATGCTTGATCAGCCAAGCCCTATGGATATCAACACCCAATTCCTTCAGGCCGCCAGGGATGAAACCACTGCAGATGGCAAAGCTATGGTGGAATTCAGCGGAGGCACACCCGGCTATGCCGTAAGTTGGGATAATGGCGAAAGCACCGCAACAGCCTCCAGACTTGCTTACGGTAAACACATCGTCAGCATTACGGATAATAACGGCTGTGTAGATACCGCGTCTGTTTTTGTAGAAAAAAGGAAAATACCTGAATTGGTCGTAGAGGAAGTGGAAGAAGGCCAAAAGATCAGGATCGAAGCGCTTAATTTTCAGGCGGACAGCACCAATATCGAAGCACGCTACTACCCTGTGCTGGATGAATTGCATACCTTTTTGACAGAAAACACCTCTGTCGCCATCGAGATCGGCGGACATACCAATAGCCTGCCGCCCGACTGGTACTGTGATGAGTTGTCTACTGCAAGGGCAAAATCCATTGCCGATTATCTGATCGCTCTTGGCATAGCCAAATGGCGGGTTATTCACAAGGGGTATGGCAAGCGATTCCCTATAGCCAGTAATGATACTGAGGAAGGACGGCGACAAAACCAGCGAATAGAAATTACGATTCTGAGCCTAGGTAATAAATAAACCTTGAGAAAGAGGTTGCCTTATAAGAAATGTACACCTTTGCGCCGCCTAATAAATTTCTTTTTAGTGGTCTTTTTTGAGGAAAAATTCATTTTTCCTCAAAAAAGACCACTAAAAAAAGATATTATGGACGGGCTCAAAAGGTCGTGAGCCTTTTAAGAAAGCCTCTATCTCGAAAAACTCAGCTTTACCCTAACATGAATACCCGATACCCAATCATGACCATTGCCATTATTATTTTGGTAGTGACTGCAATTACCTTTGGTTTTTTCAGTCAGCCAGAAAATGCAGGCGCCAGCATCCTCAGCAGCAGACCGTCGGCTGACGGTCCCTCCCGCTGGGACTTATACAACGCCCTGCGTCAGCATGGAAAAATACTGATCATTCACGATGCCCGTAATGCTCAGGAGCAGCAGCAATTTCAGGACCTGGCCACCAGTATGACCAATCAGCGTCGCTGGTCGCTGCAAACAGAGCTAAAAGCTGCGGGTGAAATTGCCCAAGAAGATCTTCAAAACCAGCCGGTCTTTCTCGTCGGCTGTTTTCAGGATCATGAATGGATACGGCGGTTATCCAATAAACTACCCTTTGACATTGGGGAACAATCCTTTCTTTTTTCCGAAAAAAAATACAAGCAGCCCGAAGAGGTGCTCAAACTCAGTTTTTACCCCAATCCCCTCAACCAACAGTGGCCCATTTTCCTCATCACCGGCAATGATCATGAGCAGGTGTTGAACATTATTCAAAAAGAGATCGACAACAACCGCCGCAGTTTTTACCGAAACAACTGGGGGTACGAAATTTTCAGAGCAGGTCAGCCTATTGTCTTCGGCCAATTTGAGGAAAAGAGCTGGCAGCTGGATAAAAATGTCCATTTTGATTTTTCCAAAAAAGCTACCCTACAGCATCAGAGTAAGCATTTCTCCTTTTTTTCCTATCATCCTCCTTTTTCCCAAAAAGTCATCACCGAACTTTCGGAATTGTCTGAATCAACTTATGCATCCATAAAAGGCTTTACCGGTGCTACTCAAGACATCCAAATCGACCATTTCCTCTATCCCAGCATGGAAAACAAAGGCCTTCGGCTTGATAATACGGATGAGGCGCATGCTGATTTTTCGGATAAAAAAGTACACCTCATTCTCAATGATCATTTTAAAGGCCATTATTGGCAGAAGGAAAATGAGATTTTGCTAAGGAACTGGCTGGGACAACCACCTACCCTAGCCATGGAAAAGGGCCTTGGCGTTTATTTTTCCAAGCAATGGCAGAGAAAAGGCTACCAATACTGGGCCCAAAGGTTCTTTCAATCCGGTAATTTACCGGATCTGGAGGATCTGCTGGACAACGATCAATTTGCCAGGGAATCGGACCTTGTGATGTATGCCGCCGCCGGTTCTTTTGTCAACTTTTTGATCGATCACTGGGGCAGGGAGTTGTTTTTGGAAAAATATGCCGACTGGCGGCCGGGCCAGCAGGAAATTCAGGAATTGGAAAAAAAATGGAAAGCGCAACTGAAAAAGGCCGAAGCTGTTTCGGTTGAAAAAGACAACCATCCTCTCCCCTATCTGAAAGGCTTTAATTTTGCCCATGAAGGCTACAGCATCTATAATGGATATGGCTCCAGCCTGGCCGGTCAGTCATTAGAAAAGCTGCGATCCATCCATGCCAACTCTGTCGCTATTGTTCCCTATTCGTATATGCGAGACCCCCGGAAGTCATCTTTCATACCCGTTTCTGACGGAGCGGGTTCTGAAAATGACGAGTCAGTCATTCATGCTCATTATGCAGCAAAGCATCAAGGAATGACGACTGTCTTAAAGCCTCAGATCTGGATCGGCCGCGGCAGTTGGCCTGGGGATGTGGAAATGCAGTCGGAAGAAGACTGGCGGCAGTTCTTTGATTATTATTACCGCTGGATGCGTCATTATGCTTTAATGGCGGAGATCCATGGCTTTGATATGTTGTGTGTGGGGGTGGAATTTGCCAAAGCCACCATACAAAGGGAACAAGACTGGCGGCGGCTCATTCAAAAGCTGCGCGGTCTCTATTCGGGGCCGATGACCTATGCGGCCAATTGGGGAGAAGAATTCGAAAATCTCTCTTTCTGGGACGAGCTGGATTATATCGGATTGGATTGCTACTATCCCCTAAGCGACAAGGAACAACCCACCAAAGAAGAGCTGGATCAGCGGTTTAAGCAAGTTTTAACCTTGGTCGAACGCACTTGTCGAAAATACAACAAACCTATGATTTTCACCGAAATCGGCTTTCGCTCGGTAGAAGGCGTCTGGAAGCAGCCTCATGAAGAGCCACTGGGGCGTCCTTTTAGCGAACATTGCCAGAATCTATGTTATGAGGTAGTTCTTGAAAATTTACAGGGAAAGGACTTTTGTCAGGGGTTATTGTGGTGGAAGTGGTCGTGTAACCTCAACAACCGGGAGCGGGAGAATACCGGCTTTACCCCTTATGATAAGGCGGCGCAGGAAACGGTAAGGGTGTGGTTTGGTAAAAGGTAAACACATTTTGGCCGGGTGTCCGCTTTTGTCCTGTGGAAAACTTTCCTAGACCTCAGAGGTCTTAAAGACCTCTGAGGTCTAAATGAATGATTCTATTTTTCGAGTGTTTTTGCCGAACTTTCCCCTATATTCAACTTCAGCTTACTTAATACAAAAACATGAATCGAACCCTCATTCTACTATCCTTGCTGAGCCTGTTATTTGCCTCGTGCAGACAAGCGCCCAAGCCATTTAAAGTCGATAACAACGTTTATACTTTTGACATTGATGGCGGCGTTTATTCGATCTCCGCCATCACAGACGACATCATCAAAGTCAGCTATCAGGACAGCATCACCTATGGCGACCGGGTCTATGCGCCTATTCTGAGCGAAGCCATGCCTATGGCCGTTCAGACTATAGAAAATGAAGTCAACCTGAGCACTTCAGAAATCCGGGTGTCAGTAACGATCTCTCCTTTTTCCATACAATTTTACGACCTGGAATCCGGGCTTAAGCTAGGTACTGAAGGCGGTCTCATCAGAAATCAGGATACGACCAGCCTAAAGTTCCAACTCCTCCAGGAAGAATCCATTTACGGAACAGGCGCCAGAGCCATCCCGCTTAACCGCCGAGGTTATGCCTTTCAGTCTTACAATCAACCCAATTACGGGTACGAAATGGGCGCAGCATTTCTCAACTACTCCATTCCCCACATCTATTCCTCTAACGAATACATGCTGCTGATTGACAATCCCGCTAAAGCCTTTTGGGATATTGGAAAAACAGAAGAAGACATCATGAGCTTTTCCAGCCTGGGCGGTAACATCGCTTTTTATTTCATCAACGGCGACTCTTTTGGAGAGCTCATCGGCGAATATATAGAATTAACCGGTAGTCAGCCCCTGCCTCCCATCTGGGCTTTCGGGCATCTGCAATCCCGATTCGGCTATCGCACGCGCGCTCAGGCGGATTCCATCCTCAACCTGGCCCTTGAAGCCGGATACCCGGTAGACGCCATCATCCTGGACATCTTTTGGTTCGGCGAAGAAATCGAAGACGGTAAAATGGGGCAATTGTCCTGGGACCTGGACAACTGGCCCAGGCCCGAAGAAATGATGCAGAACTGGGCAAATAAAGGCGTCAAAACCATCACCGTGTCGGAGCCCTTTTTTACCCGAAAATCAAAAAACTTCAATTATCTGGCCGAGAATAACCTGCTGGCCACTGATAAAGACAAAAACACCCTCACCATCTCCGATTTTTACTTTGGCGACGCCGGGCTGCTCGACATCTTCAAGCCCGAAGCCAAAGACTGGCTCTGGGAGCAATACCATACCCAAAAGCAAAAAGGCGTGGACGGCTGGTGGGTCGACCTGGGTGAACCGGAAAAGCATCCCGATACGATGTACCACGTCATTGGAAAAGCCACAGCAATACACGGCCTTTACAGCCATGAATGGACGAAAACGCTTTATAACAAATACGTCGAATTTTATCCCGAAGAGCGCCTCTTCAAGCTCGGCCGCGCCGGCTATGCCGGTTCACAACGCTACGGCCTCATTCCCTGGACTGGTGACGTGAGCAGATCATGGTCGGGCTTGAGAGCGCAACTACCCGCCCTGTTAGGAACCAGCCTTTCCGGGCTGGCCTACATGCATTCCGATGCCGGAGGTTTTGCCGGGCCCGATCAAATACCGGAATTGTACGTTCGCTGGATGCAATTTGCGGTTTTTACACCCGTTTTCCGTCCCCATTCCAATCCAGATGTTCCAGCTGAGCCGGTACTGTGGTCGAAGGAAGTGCAGAACGTACTCCGGCCGTATATCGAATGGCGCTATCGCCTGCTTCCCTACAATTACACCCTCGCTTTCGAGAATATGCGTACCGGCATGCCTATGATGCGCCCCTTGTTTATTGAATTTGACGTACCGGACACCATCATGAATGAATACCTATGGGGAGATGCGCTGCTAATCGCACCGGTGCTCGATCCGGGCGTTTCGGCAAGAAGTATTTATTTGCCGGAAGGAAAATGGTTTGACTTCTGGACGGGAAAAGCTTACCGGGGCGGTCAGTGGACTGAAATTCCGGTAACCATAGAAAACATTCCCGTTCTTGCCCGGGAAGGACATATGGTCACTCTGGCGCCGGTTTTTTCAAATACCGAAGCCTATGCCACGGATAGCCTGGAATTGAGGTATTATGTCGGAGAAAATGATTTTGAATCTTCGATCTATATGGATGATGGAAAAACGAAGGGGGCATATGAGAAGGGACAGTATCAATTGTTAACTACCTCGGTGAATGTTGAAAATGGAACATACCAAATCAACTTTGCCCTCACCGGCGATGGCTTTACCGGGGCGCCGGGAGAAAGAACAGCGGATATAGTCATTTATGGATTAGCGCAACGGCCTGAGTCGGTTGATGATGGGGAAAATGTTAATTTCAGGTGGGATGAGGAGAGAAAAATATTGCGATTTGAGCTGATGGTGGAAGATGGTAGGATGATAACTATTAAAATGTAACGTATATTTTAGTTTTTTCGAGGCTGTCTCAAATGTCCTTCGGCCATTTTCGCCAGCCAATAATGTTCTTTTAGGGAGTGTTTTTTAGAGAAAACTTCGTTTTTCTCTAAAAAACACTCCTAAATAAAATAATAGAGGGCGGCGAATAACGACGAAGGAGTTATGAGACGCCC
>CAZJQS010000025.1:60577-69580 GCA_964548175.1 uncultured Saprospiraceae bacterium | reverse complement strand
TATGTCGCTGCAGAGCGGCTTTTGGTAGCATCGGGCTTGCGCTCTGATGCTTGTGGGTGTCGCTGCAGAGCGGCTTGGGGTGTTTTTGGTAGAAAGATAAATCTTTCGCTAAATTATTGGGTATTTTTTTAGCTTTCGATGATAAAAGTCTCCGGATGTTTATTTGAATTCTTTTTTATTTGGTGATTTGCTTAGGTTTTTTTAAGAAAAAAACAAAAGAAATTTTTAACTGAGTAATGTTTTATACTAAAAAAAACAAAGTCTTCTACCTTCTACCCAAAAAAGGAAATCACGGAAATATTTTACCCCCACTACCGGTCACAGTGGCGGGAGTGGTTGCAGGAATTCCATCAGGTGAAGACAGAGGTCTGGCTTCAGATGTATCGCAAGGACAGTGGCAAGCCTTCCCTACCCTATGATGATCTTGTGGAAGAATGTCTTTGCTTTGGATGGATCGACGGGGTGGTGAAAAAATATGATACGGAAAGTCGGGTGCAGCGCATTACACCCAGGCGAAAAAAGACTTATCTATCCGAACTCAACCGCCAGCGAGTATGGAAAATCCAGCGACTAGGCCTCATGACAGCGGCAGGCATTGCCCCCATTGAAGACCAGATCGGCTCGCCGGATGAACCCTGGGAATTGCCGGAATGGATTGCTCAGGCCTTGAAGGAAGATGAGGAAGTTTGGGAAAATTTTCAGCAGTTTCCTTTTTTCTATAAACGTCTCAAAATAGGCTGGATCATCGAAGCTAACCTTTCTCGTCAGGAAGAACGCCTGAAACGTTTGAATTACCTTATTAAAATGACCAGGAAAGGTAAAATGTATGGGACAATTCCCAATGTGGAAGGTTAGGTAAAAAAGGGAAGCCTTCGAAAAAGTTCTTTGAACTTTTTCGAAGGTTATAATATTAGAAGCCGAAAATATCTCCAATTTTCCCAAACAGATCTTTGACTGCATCCGCAAACTTTCCGCCAAATTCCTTGAACGCCCTTTCAATATCTTTCCCGGAAAAACCGGCTGATTCGAGAAGACCTTTTAGCCGTTTAGGATCAGAAATGCGGTAGGCTCTTCGAAGGTAATTACCGACTTCCTTGGCAGAGTTGAACCCTGCTTTCAGGGCCCTGGCCATACTACGGTCCGACAGGCGATACAGCTCTCTTAGTGTGTCTCCGACCGTATTAATACCATATCCTGCTTTTGACATCAAGGAAGCTACCAAAGATGCCCCAAAGCCCTTTGCATTTTTCAAAAACCGGCCAACTTCCCTGGAGTTGAATCCTATTTTTTGAAGCGTTTTTATTAACATTACGGCCCTTTGGACAGCAAAAATACTGGACAAATTGCCCACTGATAAATTCAACAGTTTTTCCATCACTCGTCCGACTTCCTCCACGGAATAACCGATCCGTTTCAGTACTTTCCCTATTTCCTCTTCACCCAGGCGGAAGGTCCGTTTCAGAGTATAGGCGATTTGTTCGGCCGTATAACCTACTTCTCTCAATACACGAGCTACCTGATCGCTGCCGTATCCAAAGGCGTCTTTTAAAGCGCCTGCGATCTGATCGGCCGTATAATTTAGCTTTTTCAGGGTCTGCGCCACCTGCCTGTCCGTAGCACCATAGATCTTTTTCAGCCCACCGGCAAGTTCCCCGGCCGCCTTTCCAAGTGCTTTATAGGCTTGTGCCGCTTCCTCCATACCGACCTTGTAGATGTTTTTCGCCACATCTGCTACCTCGCCGCCAAAATCGATAATACCGTCTTTAACAGCCAGCACCCATTCTCCTAATGTGCCGAAGAATTGCATGAACAACTCCCTGCCGTGGTCACGAATCTGTTTGACCAGGGCTTGATAGATGCCCTCAAAGTCTCTCGGCGCTACCTTTAAATGAAGTTCCGGCACTCTAACCTCCGCCCCCTGGAAGCGGAAGCCGGCTTTGGCCTGGAGCAGAAATCCATGATCTTTTCCGGCGCGCATGTTGGCGTCGACATCCATGCCCGTGTCCAGCCTTATATGGCCAAACGGAGTTGGAATAGTAGCTTTTAGCTCAAAATCAAGGTTCCCTTCAGCACTGAAATTGTAATCACTGTACTGGATATTCAGATGGGTCTGCAGGAAGCGCCCTATGTTTTGTTTGAATAAAAACGAAAAGCCGTTTTCGTCAGCTTCTACTTCCATCTCACGCGATAAGCCCAGCAAGTAAATTTCTGAGGCCAGGAGCAAGCTGGGAACTTGTCCGCTCAATGGGGTGATGCGGGTCTTAAGTACGGGCGCTGCCTGATCTCCGCCGCCTTTAATGCGAAAGACGTCCAGAATGTTGACCGGCTCCATCTCCGCCTGCACCACCATTCCATCCTTGGGGTCTATATTCACATATGCCATGGCTTCCCAGCCCCAGGCACTCAAACGGCCGGCTACGGTAAAGCCCTGATCCCGGAAATGTACGCCTCCAATGGAAGTAGGATATGGCACAATGTTGACTTTGACGTCCTCCATTTTAACGTCGATAAGCTTGTTCAGTACTTTTTTCAGTTTTGCCGGAAGGGCCTGGTACGTAATGAAGGTCGCAGGGGTAGTCGTGCTCATCAGCTGCAGCAAGGTCATGCGGTCGGTCGTGCCGGCCAGCACAAACTGGTCGGGGTCATTGGAATCCACCAGTATGGAAATGCTGCCGTCAATATCGCCGATCTTCAGGTTACCGTGGATACCGATGTTGTCGATCCAGGGCGCTGCGTAGGTGCCTCCCAATTGAACGGCCATCTGCCGAATGACCACGCCAGGGATGCCAAAAGGTTCTTTCCATTCCCCTGAATTCTGGACCGTGCCGGTCAGTTCCCCTTCGGGATGACGGCCTGTCCCGTTCATGGTGAACGCTCCCGTCGCGGATTCCGCCTCGAGTTTAATGCCCCCTGTAAAGATGAGATTGGCCCTTTGTGACCCATAATCCAGCTTTACGGCCAGATCCTGGGACATCGCAATGGCCGGCTCCGGCGGCATGCCGGTAAGGGTAATCCCGAGATCAGTTCGGGTAAAGCTGAGCTCGAATGAAGCGCCCTTGATAATGGGGATCTCTCTTTTCAAAGAAGCTTCCAGGATAATGCTGGTTGCTGCTGGATTCGATCTATCTATTGCTGCGTGAACAGCCAGGGCATCTACCTGAAGCAATCCTCCAATGAACCGCATGCCTGGATCTCGACTTTCGCCAATATCCATCGCTCCGTAAAAATTGAAACCCTCATTTACCCCGGCATCCAGTTGTGGATCATATAAAGTCGGGGCGTTCGCTACAATAAACACAGGCGATTCCAGCTTCAAGGCATTCAACAACGGAACATCCTTCAAAAAGGCGCCTATCCCCAGAGGTTCCTCGGATTCTATCCGAAACGCAAAGCGGTTTTTTCCCTTATACCTGAAAAAATCGGACTGCAAATGGAAGCCCGCACGATTAAACAGCTCAATACTTCCTGAGATACGCAGTTTGTGGTCTTCCGGGGTGGCCAGCAGCTTTTCACCGCCTTGCTCTCCCGCAATTTCCATACCCGGATCTCCCACCATGCCGGGTTCTCCTTTAATAAAGCGAACTTCCGGGTCTTGAATGGTGAAAAACAGGTCCAGTATACCGGCTGCTTCGTTCCCAACAACCACAAAATCGTCCAGCAATGCTTTAGACAGATGAAGCCGGTCATTTTTAACGTTGCCAAGCGCTTTGCGGAACAACCCGTACTGGGGCATTTTTCCCTTAGTGATCAATTCCGGCAGCGACTCCTTTGGTAAGTCTTCAGGTGGGTCTTGCTCGTACCCTTTTCCTAAGCGTCCTCCTACAGATGCTAAGGATTCCGCTTCAGAGCGGATCCCTTCCAGGTCGGGCGGCAATTGCTGCAATAAAAAGGCTCCCGGGAAGTTGTCTGTACTCGTCCATACAGGATTGCCATGTGAGGTTAACAAATGGGCCTGTTTTGAAAGGTCTTTCATCGGCGATTCTTGCCGGAAACTAAATGCCCAAAGCGCCTCCAATCCTTCCTCGTGGCCTATGACCTGTTCTTTCCACACCCTGAGATCTCGTTGACTGCGAACGATAGACCAGATAGAGACTTCGGCAATTTGTCCTTTAAAATAGGGACTGGAGGCATCATTGCTAAAGCCTATGTTGATCCCGGTTTGCTGACCGAAGTCAGACTGAGCTTTTTGTCCCTGAGCTACCAATACACCGTCCACGTAGAGTTGTTGTCCATTCACGCTCTTTCCGATCACATGCGTTAAGTGATGCCATTGGTTGTCGGCATAGTTGACGCCTTTTGACCTGATGACTTCATTGCTCCATAGTCGTGCACACAGGTGTCCATCATTCAGGTACAGGTGCCGGTCGTGTCCTTGTGCACCTCGATCACCGGCATCCACCGAAAAAAGACCGCAGTTCCGGTGATCTGTCTTAAACCAAATGCTGACGGTATAATCGGTTTCCGGAACATCCAGTTCGGCGCTCAGGTAATCACCCTGTCCGTCGAATTCCAGGCAGGGCCTGCTTACGCCCTGCTGGGTTTCCTCTTGGGCGATCTCCACCTCAATATGGGCATTCGGTCCGCCATAGGGCTGAGCCGCCTCCCAGCAACTGGTTTCGCCCATGATGAATAATAGTGCATAAGGCGTACGGGCTACCCGCCAGTCGGAGATGCCTTTATTAAACCGGTAGGCTTCTATAGCGTCTATGCTGCGCAAAAACTTATCCACACTGCTCCAAGGGAGTGCATGCCAGGATGCATCAAAGGTAGCAGTGGCTACGATATCACCGGGCTCGGCATGCTGTTGAATAAAATCTGCCCAGACCAGCCAGTTGTTTCTTGTACCGAACGTATCGAAGGAGGCTGACTTTTTTACACTGCCGTCCGGGTGTAGTATCATGGTGTTCAATCCACGTTTTTTAGGTAGTTTGCAATCCTGACCGTCGATCATGAGGAAGGTGTTGTTGCCTTCAGAGCTATCAAATGCAGATCCTCTTAAGTAAACTCTCATTTGGATAAAGATTATGGGTTCTTAAAAATTAAAAAATGATGTTCGCTCTTTGGAGATGGTTGTCGAGGAAAGAGACGCCTTCCCAGGTTTTTGATTTGGGTAGGGACGCCAGATTTTTTAGTAGATAGGTGAGTTGTTTTAACGGTTACTTTGGTGGGGTTATTATTTAGAGGGCTGTTTTTTTTGGGGGCTGACGCCCCTTCTGATGGTAGGGGGCTGGGGCTCTTGCATAAGGATGGCGCCCCATGTGATTGTGTGTCGCCGCAGAGCGGCTTGTTGGTTTGGGGTATTTGGCTGGCGCCCAATGTTGAGA
The DNA here is from genome assembly GCA_964548175.1 of uncultured Saprospiraceae bacterium. Classification (GTDB taxonomy): domain Bacteria; phylum Bacteroidota; class Bacteroidia; order Chitinophagales; family Saprospiraceae; genus JANQPA01. The sequence goes on along the minus strand of CAZJQS010000025.1, from coordinate 64,256 downwards.
ATGGCAGGTTGGGAGCTGTACGTTTCTATACTTTCATTTTAGAACTTTCCAGCTTTGGATCTTTTTGCCGGTTTGAAGTTGAAGGACATAAAAGCCGGAAGGTAAATTATGGGTGTCGATGTTTTTAGTGAAAAAGCTGCTGAACGATTCCTGATCGGCCCATATTTCTTGTCCATGAGCGTTAAGCAGGCGAAGGGTAAAAGCGCCGGTTAATTTGGTCTGAAATTGTATGGTTAATTGATCGTTGAAGGGAGATGGTGAAATGTTTACTTCATCCAATTCAAAAGCTGAGTGGGTCGAGGTGACGGCCTGGCCTTTGATTTTGTATAATTCTCCGCTAATGGCTGTGGCAAAATACAGTTCTCCAGCCTGGTCTTCGCCGATGACCACGATTTCATTGTTTCTCAGGGTCAGCAGGTCGTAATTGTCCCATCCGCCGAATTGATCTTGCAAAATGGCGTAGATTCGGCCCGTGCAGTAATCAGCATAAATGTAGTAGCCGTATAAACCTGGATATTTGTTGCCGCGGTATACGATGCCGCCCGTGACTGAGCCGCCGCAGCCGTCGTCCAGAAGATGATTGAAAGTATGAATGGGTGGCACATAAGTCTCCTGCGCTTCACAACCATTGGTATCGAATGGCTGATCGCCTTCGTAGCAGCGCCAGCCGTAATTTTCACCCCCGGAACTATTGGCTGCTTGAAAGTTAACTTCCTCTACCCTGTTCTGACCCACATCGCCGATCCAGAGGTCGCCGGTCACCGCATCAAAGCTGAAGCGCCAGGGGTTGCGCAGGCCGAGGGCCCATATTTCGTCCCGCGTGTTGGAGTCGTCCAAGAAAGGATTATCTGCCGGAACGAGATAAGGAGTGTTCTCATCCGGCGTATTCACATCGATGCGCAACATTTTGCCAAGTAATGATTGCCTGTTCTGCGCCTGGTTGGTTGGATCACCAGCAGAACCACCATCGCCGAGACCTATGTATAGGTAACCGTCCGGGCCGAAATTCAGGTCGCCGCCGTTGTGGTTGTTAAAGGGTTGTTCGACAAACAAAATTTGTTTTTCGCTGTCCGGTAAAGCTTTGTTTGGGTCTTCGGGGTCAACTTTAAAGCGAGCGATGTGGGTGTCGCCGTTCTGGTCGGTGTAATTAACGAAAAAATAGCCATTGTCAGCATAATCCGGATGGAAGACCAGTCCGAGCAGGCCTCTCTCGCTGGCATTGGCCACGGTTCGGTCGGTGATGTCAAGAAAAGGAGTTGGGAGTATATTGTCATTCTCATCGATGATCTTGATCAGCCCTCCTTTTTCTACGATAAACAAGCGCTTGTCACCTGCATGGGCGATGTCGACAGGAATGGAGAAGCCCTCTTTGTAAAGCTCTATGTCCACTTCGGGTTGGGCGTAGGAAAATGGGATGGTAACAATCAATAAAAAGTTGAAAAAAGATAAAACGGTAAAGGTTGTTTTCATCGTATATTTTCTAATGAACAATGATCGTATGCATGGATGAAAGTAGAATGATTATTCAATTTTTTGGTTTAAAAAAAAAGAGATTTAATGGTAAGTTAAAGTTGGGGAAACATAGAATGGAAGGCCGGCATTTGTTTTTTTAATAGCATTGAATCCCATTTTTATTTATTTTACCGGTAAATGGTATTCATAGATAATTTGCCGCCCTCGGGCGGCAAATTATCTCCAGATATAGAACTGATTCAAACTTAACATCAACCTATGATCACGAGCCTGGACAAACTGGATCTCAATAAAAAATACACTTATGCCGATTACCTGTCCTGGCAATTCGATGAGATGGTGGAGCTCATTAAGGGAAAGATTTTTAAAATGTCTCCTGCGCCAGGAACCCAGCATCAAAAAGTCTCCAGTCGACTTCATGTAAAAATTGGCCATTTTCTCTTAGGAAAACCTTGCCAGATTTTTAGTGCCCCTTTTGACGTTCGAATTCCGTTGCCAGCTGAGCAAACTGAAGGAGTCGTCCTTGAAACCGTCGTACAGCCGGACATTTGCGTCATTTGCGATCCTTCCAAACTCGACGATCGCGGATGCCTCGGAGCGCCCGATTGGATCATTGAAATCCTATCTAAAAGCACTGCTAAAAAAGACCTGACCGATAAGTTCGAATTGTATCAACAGGCAGGTGTGAAAGAGTACTGGATAGTGCATCCTGCGGAAGGCTCCGTGCTTCCTTATCGCTTGGACGAAAAGGGGCAGTATCAGCTTCCGCGCCCTAACCCTTTTAGTGTGGGGGAAAAACTGGCGGTGGGGGTGTTTCAGGGTTTGGAAATAGATTTAGCACAGGTATTTGAAGAGCATACCTGATCGAGCCAAGGTGAATTGTTGTTAATTTTGGATATTGCCTCCATTAACGGATGCTATGATGCTTTTCCGGCGAATTGCCGGAAGATACTTGATGATTTGGAGCTATTTAACCAGCAACATCGTTCTGATTTATCAGAAAAAGAATCGCCGCATCGTTCCGATAAAACTGGAACCCGTATCTGTTCATAGGCGCGCTATATTGGGAAAAAGAATTACTTTTCTAACTAACTCCTGTTTTTTTCAAAAACATCAACTATTATCATATGAAAAAAGTCTCCAATTCCAATACCAAAGCCCAGATCCTCAAAGCATACGAAGAACTGGTCGAAGAACTGAAAGCCGAAAAATCGGACAACACTGCTCTGAAGCAAAAGCTGGATGAGCAAAAGAAATTAGTGGATAAAGCCCAGCAACAGGCCGAGGAAGGCAGCATGCTGAGCATACAAACCATCCGATCTTCGATCAATCAGCAACTGGATCAACTGGAAGGGGCTCTGCATCAGGAACAGGATAAGTTTACAACCATCCGCGGAGCCATCGAAGTGGAGAAAGCCACGCTGGAAAATCTCTACAAGATCAAAACCGAAGCGGAAAGTCTGGATGCTCTTATCATCACCAACCGGCAGGCTAAAGAAAGGCTGGAAAAGGACATGGCGGAGAAAAAGGCGGAATTACTTCACGACATTGAAGAGACTAAGCGGAGGTGGGAGCGGGAGCAGGAATCATACGAATACAACCTCCGCATCATTCGCCGCAACGAGGAGGATGAATACAAACAAAAGAAGGCCCAACAGGAAAAAGAATTGGCGGAACAAAAGGCGGCTTTCGAACAGGAAATGAGCGAACGAGAAAAGGCCGTCGCCGAAAAAGAAGCCGAATTTAAACGGCTCCAAGCGGAAGCCGCGCAGTTTGACAGTCGCCTCCAGCAGGCGGTCGAGCAGGCGCGGGAGGAGGTCAGCAGTCGCCTCACCCAGGAGTTCGAGTACCGCCAGAAATTGGAGGTCAAAGATCTGGAAGCGGACCTCAAATTGAGCCAACAGGCCATCGAAAGCCTCAAGATGAAGATCCAGGAACAACAGGATTTCATCAGCAGCCTGACCTCCAGAACGGAGAATGCTTCCCAGCAGGTAAAGGATATTGCTTTGAAGGCGATCGAGAATTCAGGATTGAGGTCGTTGAATTTGAGCTCTTCAGAGCGGTACCGCGAGGAGAAGAAGGGGGATTCTTAGGGTAAGGTATGGGGCTGGCGCCCCTGAGCAGGTATGGGGCTGGCGCCCCTGAGCAGGCATGGGGCTGGCGCCCCTGAGCAGGCATGGGGCTGGCGCCCCTGAGCAGGCATGGG
>CAZJQS010000025.1:0-60477 GCA_964548175.1 uncultured Saprospiraceae bacterium | reverse complement strand
GCCCCTGAGCAGGCATGGGGCTGGCGCCCCTGAGCAGGCATGGGGCTGGCGCCCCATGGTATTGTGTGTCGCCGCAGAGCGGCTTGCTGGAGCGGGCATTTGGCTGACGCCAAATGGTATTGTGTGTCGCTGCGGGGCGGCTTTTGGGGTGGGGCATTTGGCTGATGCCAAATGGTATGTGTGTCGCTGCGGGGCGGCTTGCTGGCGTGGGCATTTGGCTGACGCCAAATGATAGGTGTGTAGCTGCGGGGCAGCTTTTGGGGGCTTTACGGAAGCGCCTGGTTGACCTTTTCGATAAAATCCCTGAAATAGTCCTCGCGGTCGGGATTGGGGAGAACCTCTCCATTCTGTTTGTTGAAATCGACCAGCCGGTCAAAGCTGATGGGTTTATCCCGAAAACGACCCGTTTTTCCGTAATCCTGACCATAAGGCCGGAATATCTGCCGTTCTGCAATTTCTTCCCACTGAGTAAAGTCACATTCGGTCAGCATTAAAGGCACAAATAAGAAACCCTCCTTTTCATGACGCTGCATGAATCCTGTCAACTCGTGATCGTAGATGTATTGAGATTTGAAAAAAGGTGCGCTGAGTAATAAAATAGCGAAATCACAAGTCTTTACATTGTCCTGTATGGCCTCATGCCATTTTTCTCCCGGTTTGATCTCCTGGTCGGTGAAGACCTCCCAATCGCTGTGTTTCTTCAGCCCGTTTATGAAAAGCTTTACATAGCGGCTATCTTCGCCGTGGGCGTAGGAGATGAAAACTTTGGGTTTATTCGAAGGTGTTGTTTCTGAGAAAGAATAGGGATATTTCCCTCTGTAGTTTGATTTACCCAGTTTCCCTTCTACAGAAGGGGCCTGGCGAGCTTCTTTTCTGAAGATAGCGAGGCGTTCCGTATCAATCTGTTTACTTTTTGAGCCGTGGGTCAGCATAATTTTTGGCTCCTTACAATTTTCAAAGGTTTTTAAATCGACATAATAATCGCCGTCCAAACCGACCTCTTGGGTAAAAGGAAGATCCTTTTGCAACGTTTCCAGAAGATCTCGGATTTTAATCAAAAGCTCCTGACCATTATCTGGGATTTCTGCCACGATGCTTTCTTTGCCCTGCTCTTTATTCGCCCAAACCACAGCGCGGACCTTTTCCTCCTGAATGATGATGCCCTGATTCCAGATTTCCTCCAGGGCCGCTAATTGGGAAGTTTGAACGATGAAACTTTGAATGATGCCGTCATGTAGAAGTTGGTGACGGTACCTGAGGTACAACATATTCGGTTGTTCCCGAATGAGATTCACCATATTGGGCATTTTTTCCGGCAATAATTGAGGGGCAACAAATTTTCTTTTCGACAAAGGGGTGCTATGATCTTCTTTGGCTTCCACTTCAAAACACAATTCACAACTCAGCATGAAATCGACCAGTAATTCCATTTCGGCTTCCGTGTACGTGTATCCTTTATCTCGCCAGATGTTTATCAGATCTTTACCCTGGAAATAATATTGCTCTCTTTGGATATCCTTCAGTTTATAAAAAGCATCTTTGCGGTCCAAAATGCTGTATACTGCATTGATCGCCCAGTTTTGATCCAAGATGATCTGATCCTTAAAATACCCTTTTTTAAAAAAAACCACTCCGGTAGGGATCAGCCAGTTTTGAAGCAAATCCATAGCCTGATCTCCTTCTCCATTTTCCTGAGCATACGCAAGGTATTTCTCCAAAGGTAGGGTTTTGTGCTCTTCATCCATTTGAGATCTGAGCCACTTTCGGATGTCATCCCAGCTTTGAGGAATCTCCTGATCAATATGAGACTTCTCTATGGCCCTTTTAATGGCTCTTTTTAGATCATCAAAGTCATTTTCTGCTTCTGTTGGATAACGCGAGTCTAGCTTCAGGAATTTCAAGTCTAAGAATCTACCTTCGTATATTTTTCTAAGCAAAGGCCGCTGAGGATGTTCCTCATCATTTCCTGCTGCTTTAGATTTGATGACCAACACCGGACTGTTTTTGCCAAAGACATTAATATAATGCAGCCAATATGGCAGTTTTTTATTGGGCCAGTTCCAGGTTCTATCTTTTTCTTGAACCGGAGTAAAATCATGGTCTTGAGAGTATTGATCCCACAAAAGAAGATACAAGGCATTTTCATGCATAAAAAGCCGATGGGTGGCATGGTATAATTCTTGCCCACCAAAGTCCCAGATATTTAAAATATAAGGATAGTCGTCTGTATTTTCTTTATTAAAAACTTCCCAGGCAATGCCTTGAGTGGAATGATGGTGATGCTCAAAGCTATTGTGCACCAGCCGCTCCACGAGGCAACTTTTTCCCACATGTCCATCACCCACGACCAACACCTTACATTCTTTATTCTTTGTAGCGCCCTGTTCCAGTGAACGGAGAAAACGCCTCATGTCCTGCAAACAATTGGCTTGTTTATCTGTGATGGATTTCTTGGCGTCAGACAAGGCATTCTTTTTAAGATACAAGCCCTTCAAAACCGGAAACTTTCGTATCCAGTCTGCACGGAATACTCTAAGTTCATTATCACTTAGGTCCAAATAGGATAGCTGTGAATAGCTGCCCTTTGGAACGAAGCTTACCAGCTTGTTGCGACTCAGATCCAGCCATTTCAATCTGTCAAACCCGGCGGGAAGTCCAAATTGCTGGAGTCCACAGTCGCTGACATCCATATGCTCCAGTCGCGTAAGCGGCTTTTCGAAGGTTAGCTTTTCTAATTGGGAATTTTTGGAAAGATTCAAATAGGTCAACTGGCGAAGACCGTCGGGAATTTTAATTTCTGAAAACGAATTCCCATACGCGCACACCCCAATAACCCGCCCTTCCTCATCTTCACAAAAGGCATTGTAGGGCGCTTCTCTGGTGTCGTCATATCCTCGAAATTGCCGCAGTGCGGTGAGACTGGGCTGAGGCGTCGGTTCAAAAACGACGCCGAAGATCTGTTCGAGTTGTTGGGCTGAGGTCATGTGAATTTTATTTTTCCGGCCGCTAAGCAATCCGCCTGCAGGAGATTGCTTGGTGGCCAAATTATATTTTTCGAATTATATTTTGCGAATTTCGTTTTGCGAATTTCGTTTTGCATTTTGCGGACTTTGCCTGCCTAAAGGCAGGCTGCCGAACAAGGTGAACCTTGTGGTCCATGGGGCCGGACAAGGTGTTCCTTGGGGGCATGGAAGCCTGCCTGAAGGCAGGTTGCCGAACAAGGTAAACCTTGTGGTCCGGGGTGGTGACCGAACAAGGTGAACCTTGTGGTCCGTGGGGCCGGACAAGGTGTACCTTTTGGTCCGAGGGTAAGCCTCCTGCGGAGGCAAAAAAGGGTTAGTACCGGGAGACTCGAAAGCCGAAGTCGAGGTTCCTGTAAACGGCACCGAGCCCGTTACGGAACGAAACCCGGCAATTGATATCATCGAAGTTCCAGGACCCGCCACGAAGAACGCGAAGATCTTTATCTCCTCCTTCTTCCCAGGCGCTGCCGTCCTGCGGAGCATCCTTGTAATTGTCGTGCCAATGGTCGGCGCACCATTCCCAGACATTGCCGCTCATGTCGTACAAGCCGAGTTCGTTGGGTTGTTTAAGACCTACCGGCTTAGTCTCGCTATGGCTGTTTTGGTCGTACCACCCTACCTCTTTCAGCTGATTGCCTCCGGCGTATTTGAAGCTCTGGCTGTATTTACCGCCGCGAGCAGCGTATTCCCATTCGGCTTCTGAAGGAAGTCTGTAAATATGGCCACTCTCCTGGCTCAGCCATTGACAGTAAGTCACCGCCCCATACCAGGTAACATAGATTATGGGATGATCCTCAAAGCCGGGAGCTGGTTTCCATTGTCCATTGTCAAGCTGCATCCCCCATCTTTGCTCTTCAATGATCCGTTCCCCGGCATATTTTCCATTTTTCACTTTATAGCTTTGGTAGTCGTTTAGAAAACGAGCGAATTCGGCATTGGTCACCGGGTATTTTCCCAGGTAGAAGTCGGGTACGGTTACCTTATGAATCGGTTTTTGGCTATCGTATTCATCACTTCCCATATCAAAAGGTCCTCCTTCAATTTTCACCATTTCGAAGCTAAGGCCGTTGCCCGGCTTTTCGGAGACGTAGTTAAAAGGAAGGGTTTGAGCTTTATTCATTGGGAAATGATGACTAGTTTTTCAAATATATTAAAGGAAGGCGACTTTCCCTAAAAAAAGGTACTAGCCGCATTCCTTTTTCGAAGTATTTGCCTCTTTAATGCAAGAGACAGGATTAATCTCGTACTAACCATAGGTACGCTGGTATGGGATCGATAGAAGCCATACCACTCTGACCCGATCAGCTCGGTCAGTACCGGGAGACTCGAAAGCCGTTGTTGTTGTTCCTGTTATCGGCATTGTTCCTGTTTCGGTTCGAAACCCGGCAATTGTTATCATTGTTGTTCCAGGACCCGCCACGAAGAACGCTCGGTCGTAAACAGATTAACCCCTGAATCGACAAGATACCAAAAAATGGTATGTTCTAATCGTTTGCTTTGTCCAAATCTTACATGTCCAAGCCACGCATTTAGCCGGCTTTCCAGTTCTTCCGGACTTAGTTGGCCTTGAGCTCTGTATTTAAGATTGCGTTTCAAGTATCTTTTATATCTTCTCACCTTTTCCTTTCTGACATATCGATAAAGAGGAAATACCTGGAATCCCAGAAAAGGAATTCCATCTTTGGTTTGATGAATTTGAGTTTTATTAGGATGTGGTATTAATCTTAAATCTTGCAAATAGGATGTAATCTCTTTTTTCCAATGATTCAACTCCCTTTTGCTTTTTCCAAATAAGACAAAATCATCGACATATCGAATATAGCCCGGTACGCGTAATTCTTCTTTTACAAAATGATCGAATCGGTTAAGATAAACATTCCCCCAGAATTGACTGGTCAGGTTTCCAATAGGCAGACCTTTTCTCCTTTCTACGGGGGAGAATAAATGGTCTCCGGGAAACCATTGCAGATGTTCTTCCTGCGGATTGGAATGATCAATAATCAAGTCTATCAGCCACAAGGTGTCCGGGCACTTGATCTTTGTTCTGATTTCTTTTTTTAAAATTGAATGATCTATGCTTGGAAAGAACTTGCGGATATCACATTTGAGCACATAAGGAAAGCTCCCGGCATAATGTTGATAACGATCAATAGCTTTATGGGCGCCTTTCCCTTTTCGGTTAGCATAACTGTCGTAAATAAAAACCTTTTCGAAGATGGGTTCCATAACATTACAGAGGGCGTGATGAACCACCCTATCTCGATAAGGCGCCGCGCTGATCATTCTTTTTTTTGGATCATGAATATAAAAAGTTCGGTATTTTCCGGGGACATAGCTCTTTTCAAATAATTTCTGCTGTAAAGCGAAAAGATTTTCTTCCAATCGAAAATGGAACCTGGACATGCTTTGTGTTTGGTGCTTCCCTTTTTTGGCTTTTTGGGCAGCCAGCAATAAGTTATCAAAAGACGTAATTTGGGGAAATAGATCATTAAATCTTTTCATATGAGCAGAGAAGGAATTATTGAAAAAAGTTACAAGCTTTTGAAAGAGGCGATCCCGGTTTTTAACAGATTTCCCAAAAATTACAAATTCACGCTTGGGGATCGCATCCAGCATCAATTGTCCGATTTATTGGAATTGTACATCAATGCCTTTTATAAACCCCCGGCAGAGAAAAAGGCGCTGCTTTCTCAAGCTAATGTTCAATTAGAAATTTTGCGCCATTATTTTCGCTTGTGCTATGAGCTTGGCTTGTATTCTTCGAAAAAATACCAATATTTTTCCAAAGCGCTAAATTTAATAGGTCAAATGACCGGAGGTTGGATTAAGGCTTTAAATAAATAGGTGGAGATACCCGTCTAATCCCAAAAAACGGTGGTCCGTGGTGGTCCGTGGTGGCCTGCCTGAAGGCAGGTTACCGAACAAGGTGAACCTTGTGGTCCGGGGTGGTGACCGAACAAGGTAAACCTTGTGGTCCGGGGTGGTGACCGAACAAGGTGTTCCTTTTGGTCCGGGGTGCCGAACAAGGTGAACCTTTTGGTCCGAGGGTAAGCCTCCTGCGGAGGCAAAAAAGGGTTAGTACCGGGAGACTCGAAAGCCGAAGTCGAGGTTCCTGTAAACGGCACCGAGCCCGTTACGGAACGAAACCCGGCAATTGATATCATCGAAGTTCCAGGACCCGCCACGAAGAACGCGAAGATCTTTATCTCCTCCTTCTTCCCAGGCGCTGCCGTCCTGCGGAGCATCCTTGTAATTGTCGTGCCAATGGTCGGCGCACCATTCCCAGACATTGCCGCTCATGTCGTACAAGCCGAGTTCGTTGGGTTGTTTAAGGCCTACCGGCTTAGTCTCGCCATGGCTGTTTTGGCCGTACCATCCTACTTCTTTCAGTTGATTGCCTCCGGCGTATTTGAAGCCTTGGCTGTATTTACCGCCGCGAGCAGCGTATTCCCATTGTGTTTCGGAAGGAAGTTGGAAAGACTGGCCGGTCTCCTGGCTTAGCCATTCGCAATACGCGACGGCATTATGCCAGTTGACGCCGACAATGGGATGCTGGTCATGGGTAAGGGCGTTTTCCATTTTTTTGTAGTAATCGTCTGTGCCGGTGTGGATATTATAGTCGCTCCCTTCTTCCATCCAATCGGGATAGTGGTTGCCGGTGGCTTTGACGAAGGTCAGGTATTCTTTGACCGTCACGGGATATTTGCCCAGGTAAAATTCGGAAATATTTATCTTGCGGGCGTCTTCTAGTATAAGAGTTCCTTTTTCTATTTTGACGAGTTCAAAGCGAAGGCCGTTGCTTAGTTCGACGGTTTCGTATGGAAAAGGAGTGGGTTGGGCTTGATGCATTGTTTTTATGTATTTCGGTGTAAAGATAGTGAATTTTCTCAGGGCTAGTATTAGGGTGGCCCCTGCTCCATCTATCGTGCCAGGTTAGGCCTGCCTGAAGGCAGGTTGCCAGACAAGGTGAACCTTGTGGTCCGGGATGGAGCCTGAACCGGAGGCAGCTTTAATTGTTATATGTTAAAAATCTATTACCAATGCCCTTCACAAAACTTTTGCTCAGCTATGTGCTGACTTTCCTCGTTTTCCTGGCCATCGATTTGGTTTGGCTGGGGTTTATCGCTAAAGATCTTTACGGGAAATATCTGGGCCCGCTGCTGGCCGAGCAGGTCAACTGGACGGCGGCGATCGTATTTTACTTGCTCTTTGTCGTTGGTATTTTTTTGTTTGCCATTATGCCTGCCGTGGAGCGTAATTCTTTTCAATATGCCCTAATCTATGGCGCGCTTTTCGGCTTTTTCACCTATGCCACCTATGATCTGACCAATCTGGCGACCCTTAGGGGCTGGCCTGCCACCATTGTCTTCATCGACATGGCCTGGGGCGCCTTTCTGAGCGCTAGTGTGGCGAGCGCCGGCTTTTTCATCACCCGCTATTTTCAGTAAGGCATGTGGGAAGTCATTACCAGTGCGGCCTTGCTTATTTGGGGATATGCGACCTTCTGGTTCCTGATCTCTATTCGGCTAAAGCGAAACGATGTGGCGGATATCGCCTGGGGCCTCGGCTACGTGTTGTTGGCCTGGCTTCTTTGGGCTACGGAAAAAAGGAGCAGCCATGCCTTATTGGTTTACTTACTCACCACCATCTGGGGCTTACGGTTAGCTATTCATATTTTTTTGAGAAACCGGCAAAAAAAGGAAGATTTCCGTTATAAACAATGGCGGGAGGATTGGGGAAAAAACGTTTTGTGGCGATCCTATCTGCAGGTGTATGTATTGCAAGCTTTTTTTCTGCTGATCATTGCAACACCTCTTTTTGTATTGAGCCAGGCAGAAGAAAAAAGCTGGAATTTACTGACTTATCTCGGCATAGGCTTTTGGCTTTTAGGCTTTTATTTTCAGGCGGTTGGAGATCATCAACTCATGCAGTTCAAGAAGCGAAGAAAAAGTAAAGAGGAAGTCTTACAAACAGGCCTTTGGAAGTATAGCCGCCATCCGAATTATTTTGGGGAGATCGTCATGTGGTGGGCTGTTTTTCTGATCGTCCTGCCTTTACCTTTGGGGTGGTTAGCTGTCATCAGCCCATTGACCATCACTTTTTTGCTGATCTTTGTGTCGGGTATTCCCATGCTGGAAAAAAAGTACGAGGGCTATGCGGAGTTTGAGGCGTATAAAAAAAGAACGTCCGTTTTGATTCCCTGGTGGCCGAAATAAAAGGCCAGAACGGTTTCCTTTTGTTAAATGAATTACAGAAGGCTATGACAAAAACCCCTATTTTTAGCGCTTCCAAGATTTTAAAAAATCAAAAAACATCTGAATTTATGAAAATGCCGACACTGGCCATCGTGCTCTTCATCAGTCTGGTTTTCCCTGCCTTATCCATGGCCCAACCTGATGAGGGCAAACTGGGCGCCTGGTATATGTATTTCTGGAACGCTGATTTGAACAATAGCAGATTTGGATTTCAGGGAGATTATCAGTTTCGTAACTGGAATCTGATCGGCGACCTGGAGCAGCTGCTGATCAGAAATGGCGTGACCTATCGCCCCAAAAATACGGATGTCAAGTTCACGCTGGGTTATGTGAACATCACGACCGGGGACTTCGGCGAGAGCAATGATAATGTAGTGGAGAATCGAATCTACCAGGAAGCGCTCATTCCACAAAACATCGGCAATCGCTTTTTCCTGACCCACCGCTTTCGTTATGAGCAGCGCTGGGTGGGCGATCAGGACTTCAGGACGCGATATCGCTACAACCTGTTCGTCAATGTGGCTTTGAACCAGGATAATCTGGGTAAAAGAGCGGTTTACTTAGCTTTTTATAATGAACTGTTTATCAACGGCGAGCGTAGCATTGGCAACGGCAGAACTGTAGAGCTGTTCGATCGCAACAGGACGTACGGGGCAATCGGGTACAGCATCTCCAATAAGCTAAGGACGCAGTTGGGTTACATGAAACAAACGACGGATATTTGGGCCAAGGGACAGCTGCAGATTAGCTTGCATCATAATTATTGACTGGCTTGAGTCGTTTTTTGCTATGCAGATTGCGCTGATGATTTGGGCATGCAGATGTCGCAAATGGCGCAAATTTCAAGTAATAGTATTTGAAAGATCTGCGCCATTTGCGACATCTGCGTGCGAAACCATCTGCGTCATCTGCGCAATCTGCGTGCCAAAAAAGAGCCTCTGCCTCTTTTGCGAAATCTTAACGCCTATTTACATTTCTTCCGGCGTCACTTTTTCAAACTGAAGGCCTCTGCCCTTTAATAGGAAACCAGTTACCTCCCCGGATTCATTTCTGATGAAAGAGATTTGACTGCCCTCCTCCGTATAGATAAAATCAGTATCAGAGAGAGGATAGAACACCTCGTACACATCATCAAGAATCACGTGAATTTTTAGGTGATCTGCCTCCACCGCGACGGTAACAGGGAAAATGTCGCCTTCCATATCCAATTCATAGCTACCGGCATAAGCCTGTAGTTCTTCTTCTGTCATGGGCATTTTTTTCACTATTCTGACTTCGTTCCATCCCCAACCGTAATGATCAGAGATAGACCGCATGATCTCCCCCATCAGTTTCGTTCCGTTATCGGCATTAGTCATTACGATAGCGCCTTCGCCCAAATGAGTGAACGCCCGCATGTTGTTGGAAAAGCCTCTGTTTTTGCCGCCGTGACCGAAAGTCAGGGAATCCCCTTCCCCACCCAGCGAGGGACCGAGGCCCCAGTCGTTTTTATCCTTGGTGATCATTTGCCTGATCAGGCCTTCGCTGAGGACTTTACTTTCCCCTCCGTTCAGTGCATGTTGAACATCCAGGCAGTATTTCACCAAATCCGTAGGTGTTGTCCATAAACCGGCAGCTGCTTTTTCAGGATAATTGTTCCAGAGGCCTTCCGCCATGACGCCGTTGCCATCGAAGGCAGCGCTGGCATTATCGTGAAAAGCATTCGGCAGAGGTTGAACATAAGTGCTGTTTTCCATACCAAACGGTTGAAGCACTTCTTTTTGTACAAACTCGGCAAAGTCTTGTCCGCTGACGTCTTCCACCATTTTTTGCATAACCGTATACCCCCCTCCGGAATAACGCCAAATGCTGCCCGGGAAAGTATCCACCCGGATCCCGGCCGTATTGCCAAGTCCATCTAACACCGCGATCACGGAAGGAATGGTATCTGTATAGGTATAGCCCGGAAAGCCGTGAACGGTCAGTGCGGCGGTATGGGTCAGTAAACGGCGCAAGGTCACTTTTTCGCTTTCGGTAAATTTGTTATCGGGTATTTTCCAATCTTTGAGGTAAGTATTAACATCCTCGTCCAGGTCGATTTTGCCCTGATCTACCAATTTCAGGGCCGCCAGGGCCGCAATCGGCTTGCTGATGGAACCGGCCTGAAAGACGGTATTGACGTCCACTGCAGCTTTTGAGCCGGTATTGGCGTATCCATAAGCTTTGGCCCAGGCGAGTCGTCCGTCACGGATTACAGCAATACTAAGTCCGGGCACCTTATGGTATTCCATGCGCTGGGCGATCGAAAGGGCCAGTTTTTCTTCTCCTTCAAAAAGAATATTCGGCATTAACCCGTTTTCAATAGCAGCGATGTCAGCTGAATGATCCTTTGGCGGCGCATCCGCTTGCCGGCAAGAAAACAAGCCGGCAGATAGGAGAAGCATGGCTGTTATATGGCTTTTGATAAAGGCGATTTTCATATTTTTTTTAATTTTTAAAGTGAACCAAAAACAGCATTAAGATAACATTAGTCACAAAAATGGCCCCATTTCAAACAAAATAAAGGACAAACAGCCCTATTCTTTGGATAATCAACCAGAATGGATGACATTTGTCTTAGGTTTATATCGTAACTATCTCTTATCTTTGGAAAAATAAATGTGACAAAAACTAATAATATCGTCAAACCAGTTGCTTGCGGTCCATTTTTCAGACAAATACTCTGCAGATGAAAAAATGTTATCTATTACTGTTACTATCGATAATGGTCCAACTCATGGCAGCCCAGGACTCTTCAACCTTAACGCTGGAGATAGATGGGGGCCAGGTGCAGGTAAGGGTTCCACAAGCTGACCCGGGTCCTGAAGGCGGCGCTCCTTTTCGCCCGCTAGCGTTTATCAATCTAAGCCAGTTCGCCGCTCACGTCAGCTTTCCCAGATTTGGGAAGCCGGGCTATCAACTGTATTTTGCTATAGATATGTCTATCGGAGGCAAGCAGGCTTCATTACTGTACAACGGTAGGGTCGTTCGCGGCGTGTACCTGATCGCTGATCTGCTGGACCAGGGCGAGCGGGCTAAACCCGGGGAAATCGGCAAATCCTTTGAACGGGGCCAGCTCATTTGCCTGGGCATCTATCCTAACGGACGGGAATTCAAGTACCCCCCTAATGGAGTAGCAGGCTGGAGCCAGAATTGATAATCCTCCCGCAGGTTTACCGGTCGGCAAACCTGCGGGATATCTATAAACCGGCAAATCCGCGAATAGTCTTTTTCAGCAGCCTTAAAAGCTATTTCCTTTTCCCCGGATGGTACTTTTCTTTCGTATGCTTTTGTACATCTTCCTGATAGTACAGCACGTCTTTAAACTGCCCTTTGCAAAACATTTCCGCCTGGTCAGTAAAGTGAGGAGAATCCGGGTCACTGCTTTGACCGCCGCTGACGATGGATCGAGCGATGAGACGCGGACCGAACTCCACCACAGCCACAAAACTATTGCCGCTCGTGCCGTACCTGCGCTTGGTGTTGGCATAAGCCCTTGCGCCATAAGAAGCTAAGGACCCCCAAAGGGAAGAAGTAAAACCTACCGGAATGCTAGGCTGCTCATCGTCATAGGATTCGCTGATCTTGCCTGTGAGGCGTTGAAAACGATTAACTTCTCCCCAGGGTGTTTTCCAGCTGCCGAATTCTTCCTTTAGCTGATCCATAGCTTCTTTCAGCAAAGCTACTTTTTCTTCATCAGTGGTGTGTTTGATCATATAACCGTCCATCATCAGGTTATCATCAGCCGGGGTAAGTCGAGGACGAGCTTTGCGCATTACCTTTTCGCCCCAGTAAACAGCCAAAGTAGTAGGCACAGATCCTTCTCCGTATTCCCTGTTCCAATTCCGTAACAAGGTAACGGCCTGCGCCAGATCCTGGTCATTTTTGTCGCCTACCCGGTCGTACGCCTGCGCCAGGGAAGGCATCAGTTTTTCAAAAGCAGCCAGATAGGGATCATAAGCAGCGTCGATAAGGTCGTCAAGCGTGAAAGCATTTCGGCGGCTAAGTACCCTTACGGCATTAATACCGCGGAAGTTTTCCCGATCCGGAGCCATATAAACAGGATAATCTTCCTGATTGGGACTACTGGGGCCGGATACTGTAAAAGGCGTTGCATTACAATTCTGGATCCAACCGGAAGCCGGGTTGCGCACAATGATCATCTCCTTGAGTTTATGCAGACCGTCCCAGTCTGTTTCAGGAGTACTGCCGTCGATCAAACCGCTGTAATCATAGGCAGGGTTTCTTTTTGGCATAAAATTGCCGTGCCAGTATGCAATGTTGCCTTGTTTATCCGCGTACACGGTATTGTTCGAGGAATTGGTGCGGATCTTCATGGTCTTATTAAAGCTGTTGAATCCTTTAGCCTTTGTACGCAAATAGGATTGTTTCAAAGCATCAAGCGGGCGAACCATAATGCGAAAGCTCACCCATTGATCGCCTTCTTTTCTGACAACAGGCCCGTGATGAGTAAAATAAGTGGTGAACGTTTTCTCCTTTACCTGTGCCCCATCTTTGTAAGAAACGGTAATCTCTTTTTCTCCTACCGGACGCAATTCATCACCGTACTGGTAGTATTTCTTATCGTTCTGTTCTATGATGGTCTCCAGATACTCATCCATCACATCGGCGCGAGTAGAAGTGTGCATCCAGCCGCAATTTTCATTAAAGCCCTGGTAAATAAAAAATTGCCCCCAGGTCACAGCACCGTATGCATTCAGTCCTTCTTCACTAACCATGTGGGTTTCAGAACGAAAGTAAAAAGAAGTATGCGGATTGATCAGGAACAAGGCGTTGCCGGTGGCGCTCCTGGAAGGCCCAATGGAAAAACCATTAGAACCGCGTGGTTCTTCATCCTCAAAACGGTTCACCAAGGGGACATAAGACTGTTTGCCGTCGCCATAAAAAGCTTCCAATCCCCGAAGAGACACCCTTTCAATATCTCCTCCAATGCTCCCTTCGCTAAAAGTAAAAGGCATCCAGGGCTGAAAGCGGGTAATCAGATCAGGTTTCACTTGCGGATGAGTGTAGAGAAAATAATTGATGCCGTCGGCAAAAGCCTCACACAGCCTTTTCATCCATTTCGGACTTTTTTCATAAAGAGCTTTTGCCTGTAGGCTATCCAAGTACATATGCGCCCTAAGGTCCTGATATATGTAATCTTCTCCATAAGCTTTGGCCATTTGGCCGGTGGAAAAGAGGTAATTTCTTTCGATTCGGGAAAAATCATCCTCACACTGAGCATACAACATGCCAAAAACAGCATCTGCATCCGTTTTTCCATAGATGTGAGGAATGCCCCAATTGTCGCGGTGAATAGTGATCCGCTGGGCTTGGTCCTTCCAACGGGCGATCTCTTGTGCAGTAAAGGACTGGCCAAATAAAGGAATGGCCCCAATTAAAATCAACAAGGTAGCGTATGATCTCATAAAAGGTAAATATTTTGTTTTTCAAAGATGGAAATATAGAGAATGAAGTTCTTTAAAGTTATTGTTTAGAGGCGAAAAATAGAGATTTTTTGCCCTGAAGAATAACTTTAAACAACTTCAATAAGCGTAGTGGAACAAAAAACATTTTACAAGTGCGTAAATCTGCCTCTTTACAGAGATTAGCAATGTAACCGACAAAAATTCGACATTTTTTGCCCCATTCATCTGGCAAAAGAATATATTATCCTCTGAAGGATCTTATCATTCACCAAAAAACGATCTACGCATGAAAAAAATCAGTACACTCTTATTGATCTGTTCAATTTTTTCTTTTTCCACCGCTTTTGCCCAGTCTATCCGAAAAGTCGATCGCTCTAGTATAGCGAAAAGAGCTTTTACCCTTCCGTCCAACACCGGTTTACAGTTCCGTATGGAATTAGACACTCTTTTACCACCTGCTTTCAGCGAGGAGTGTGGGGATGAGGTAGCTTTTTTCGGCATTACCGACAACTGGGGGTTCGTCTCAGGCATGAACGGGTACACAGATCTGCAAAAAGCGCAGCGTTTTACCTACGAGGAGGCAGCCAGTTATACCGTTAACGAGGTTCTTGTTTTTTTCCACCGTGCAGATGTGATCAACGACGGGGAACTAAAGATCAACATCTATGAAGTAGGGACCGGCGGAGGTCCGGGCATGCTACTGGGTTCCAGTGACCCGATCAATGTCAGCGATATCGTTGTTCCTGGAGAAAATGACCCCTTAATTCCTACGCCCTTCACTTTTTCCGCCCCACCGCTGGTATCCGGCAGTCAGTTCTTTGTTAGCGTTTACTTTTCAGAGCTGTACACCACGCAGGATACGGTAGGCATTTTTAACAGTGTCGACGAGTGTGGCGATGGCGGCTCGGTCTGGGAGTTGTTTGAAGATGGCGCTACCTGGTCGGATTATATTTCCAGCTGGGACACTAATGTAGAATTACTGGTCTCTGCTATCGTTGAAAAACAAGAAGACATCGTCCTGCAGCCGGTGGACACTGCTTTTACACCGAGCTTTCTGGATACCTGCAGCCAGACGGTCACTGCTTTTGGCGTCACTGACGGCTGGGGATGGGTATCCGGGACGAATAGTTTCCAGGATCTGGAAAAAGCCCAGCGTTTTGATTTTGCCGGAGGTGAAAACTATGAAGTCACACAGGTAGGGGTATTCTTCAATCAGGCATCAGCAGTCGGCGATGGAGAGGTAACGGTAAAAATTTACGCAGCTGCGCCTGACGGCAGTCCAGGTGCGCTTTTAGGGACCAGTGATCCGTTAAACGTCTCTGAGCTGGTTGTTGATCCTCAGCAGATCATTCCCACTTTTTTTACTTTTTCTGAAGCAACTGATCTGACCAGCAGTCGCTTTTTCGCCAGTGTAGACCTGTCCGGATTATACAATACCCAGGATACGGTGGGTATCTTTAACACCCGCCCGGGTTGTGGCAGCGGGAATTCCACCTACGAGTTATTCAGCGACGGAACGAGCTGGGTTCCCTATTCCAGTGAAAACTCCTGGCAAATCGATGTCGATCTGTTGATTTTCGCCATACTGGAACAAATGTCTACTGATGTTGACGATCTTTCACCTAAAGAAGCCGGCCTTCATCTGACAGCCGCATATCCTAATCCGGCAAGCGATCAGATCACACTGGATTACGAGCTTGAACAGCAGGAAGACATAAGGATCAGCATTCACCATGCCAACGGCCAACTGATCCGGCAGGAATATCTGGGCAGCAGGGCTACGGGCACTCATCGGGAACAGCTGGATTTGAACGAACTGGGTAACGGGGTTTATTTTTTCATGCTTAGCACCACCAGAACACGGGTAATGAAAAAGTTGATCATTCAAAAGTAAGGTAAAAATGAATTAAATTTAAGGCTGTAGCCAAACAGGAGGCATCCCTGAATTTTGAAGGCTAATTTTTGGCTGCAGCCTTACCTTTAATTTCAATAATATGAGCGTCATTCAAACCCTGAGCCCAGGAGAAAAGTTTTCTCTTTTTTTTCATGGCAAGACAGCTTTGTTGGGGCTGATTTTTTTCTTTTTCGGGATGATCTTCCTTTTGGTCTTCGGAAGTGCATCGGATATTTCGCAGGTATCATTCTGGCTGTCCCCGAAAGGCCAGGCAAACGGACGGATCATTGAAGTAGCCAGGACAAATTACAACGTTAACGAACGCAACGTCATCAAATATGGCTATGAATACACTGTGCAAGGACAGCGGTATTTCGGGACGTCTTACAGCAGCCGCAAAAGATTATTTATGGAAGGTGAGGTTGAAGTAGAATATTTAGCTTATGCTCCTAAAAGGTCGAGAATTGAAGGAATGCTCAGACGGCCTTTCAGCTTTTGGGTTATCTTCTTTGTTGGGATCTTTCCCGCTGTAGGCCTTGCATTTTTGGCATCCGATATCCGCAGTACAAGCCGGCAAATCCATATCCTTCAGAATAGCGGAGTGACTACTGCGAAGCTGTTAAGTGCTACAATGACCAATACCAGGATCAATAACCGCCCCGTATACAAAGTAGAATTAGAATATACGGTTTTGGGGGAAACTTACCGAAATGTCACTAAAACACTCAGCCCCCATTTACTAGGCGACAACGAACACGAACCCCTCCTTTATTCCAGAAAAAGGCCCGAACAGTCGGTCATGTTCGACATGCTTCCGCTCGCCATTCAAGACAAGCTCGGATTGCGTTTTCAACTGCTCAAGGATCATCACTACGGGGCGCCTGATCCGCAAGAACCCCAACGAACAGGATGACCGGCAAAAAATCCACGTAAAATTTAGGACTTATCCGTATTTTCGAATCTTATTTGATTTGTTGTTTGAAAATTGAAATAAGATGCTTGAATACAGTATGGACCACATCCGCCGGCTAAAGGTGGAAGATTTCCCGAAAGGACAGATTACAGAGACCTGGTTTCACATCATCAATAATGGCATAGGCGAAGCCGTTCGCATTCCCATTATGATCGCCCGCGGAGTGGAAGACGGGCCGGTCGTAGGTTTAACCGCCGCCCTGCATGGCAATGAACTGAATGGTATCCCGGTCATTCAGCGTTTGTTCAAAGAACTGAATGTCAACGAACTTAAAGGAACTGTTGTAGGCGTACTCGTAGCCAATGTGCCGGCTCTTCTGCTGGAACAAAGACGATTCGTAGACGATGTAGACCTCAACCGGATCGCTCCGGGACGGCCCGACGGCAACCGGAGCCAGCTCTACATTTACCGCTTAATCCACCGCGTCGTAAAATACTTTGACTACCTCATCGATCTGCATACCGCCAGTTTCGGCCGTATTAACAGTTACTACATTCGTGCAGATATGGACGACCCCGTATCCGCAAGGATGGCGTTGTTACAAAACCCGGACATCATCCTGCACAATCCCCCGAGCGACTCTACTCTTCGCGGCAATGCCGACGACAGGGACATTAAATCCATTACCGTGGAGCTCAAAGACCCTCATATATTTCAATACGATGTCATCAAAGAAAGCCTGACGGGCATCCGCAATGTCTTATATGACCTGCAGATGCTAAGGGGCCAGATCACCTATCCGGAGGAATACACTTATCTTTGCAGAAGTTCTTACTGGACCTATACCGATGAAGGAGGCATTCTTCGGGTTCTTCCCAAATTAGGTCAGTTCGTCAGCAAGGGACAGGTCATCGCGGAAGTTCAGACGATCTTCGGCAAGGTCGTAAAAAGGTATGAGGCGCGAGAGGACGGGATCATCATTGGGAAAAGCGTTAATCCCATCAATCAATCAGGCAGCAGGATCATACATCTTGGTGTGCAAGTCGAAAAAATACCTTGCCGTATAGCTCCCGAAGAAATAGATATGGCTGGTAAGGAATAGTTTTTTATTTTTACATAACCCTGATTAATCCACAAGGTCAATAGCACCATATATTACCAGATGAAAAAATCTACACTCCACGATCTGCCGGAACTGGTAGAAGCCGGGCTCATATCCGAGGAAACTGCTGATCAGATCAGACAATATCATGCTGTTCAGCCCGACAAATCCGGGCAAAGGGTATTGATCATTTTCGGAATACTCGGGGCTGTGCTGGTAGGATTAGGGCTCATCCTGATCGTCGCGCACAACTGGGACCATCTCTCTCGTCCTGTTAAGTTGTTTTTTGCCTTTCTTCCACTGGTAGCCGGGCAGGTGGCCGCCGGATTGGTGGTTTGGAAAAAAAATCAGGACAAGGCCTGGCGGGAAAGCAGCGCCGCTTTTCTTTTTCTGGCAATAGGCGGTTGCATTTCCATGATCAGCCAGATCTACAACATCCCTGGAGAGGTCAGCGGACTTCTGCTGATCTGGATGGTTCTGGGTGCTCCTTTGATTTACCTCCTGCGCTCCTCGGTAGCTTCCTTTATTTTTTTATCCGGTATTACCTATTACGCAGTGTTGGTGGGCTATTCCGAATATCCCACCCGGATACCTTACGCTTACTGGGGGCTATTAGCGCTGGTGCTTCCGCATTATTACTTTCTAAATAAACATCATCCGGAAAGTAATTTCACCATTTTCCATCACTGGATGCTGCCGCTTTCTTTGATAATCACGCTGGGCTCCTTTGGTCAGCAGGAAGAGCTATTGATGTTCCTGGCTTATTTCAGCTTGTTCGGCTGGCTGTATCTGATAGGCCGGCTGACCTATTTTGAGGAACAAAATCTAAGAAATAATGGGTTTCTCATCCTGGGTTCTTTGGGCATGGTCGGTATGTTGTTATTGCTGAGCTTTGATTTTACCTGGGAGGAACTGTACCGGCAAAGATCGGAGATAGGCGAGTGGCTCAGCACACCCGAATTTTGGGTAAGCCAGTTACTGACGCTCGTCGCCGTTATATTTCTGTACTACGTGGGTAAGCGAAAAAACTTCAACGCCCTGGGCCTTAGTGATGTATTATTCCTCATTTTTCTGTTGGTTTT
Source organism: uncultured Saprospiraceae bacterium (assembly GCA_964548175.1). Classification (GTDB taxonomy): domain Bacteria; phylum Bacteroidota; class Bacteroidia; order Chitinophagales; family Saprospiraceae; genus JANQPA01. The sequence continues at coordinate 41,761 of CAZJQS010000025.1, read as the reverse complement.
CATCATAGGCATTTATGCTCCTCTCCAGGCTTTGACCATGGTCAATATTTTATTGTTTCTTCTGGGCATTTTTTATATTCGACGCGGCATTCGTATGGACCACCTTGGCATTCTTAACTATGGCCTGTTGATCATAACGGCCCTCATCGTTTGTCGGTTTTTTGACACCAAGATCCCCTTTATCCTACGGGGTGTCTTATTTATAATGGTAGGCATCGGTTTTTTTATTGCTAATTTCCGGATGTTTCAGAAAAGAAAAACTACTGACTGAAAATGAAAAAGTCATATTATCTTCCGCTTTTCCTTTTGCTCGCCGCTATTCAGTTGTTCGTTCCCGTAAAGATGGTTATTGAGCAGGAAAGTATCTTAGAAAAAGGAAAACCATATAAATTCAAAACTGCACCGGTCGATCCCAGCGATCCGTTCCGGGGAAAATACATTACGCTTCGATTTGAGGCGGAACAATACCGCACCTCGGACACCACCGAATGGAAAAATCAGCAAATTGCCTATGTTTATCTCAGCAAAGATATTGACGGATTTGCCAGGGTTGAGGAGGTGCGCCGTGAACCGCCTTCCGAGGAAAGGGATTACTTTGAAGCCAAAATTCAACATTTCAGCATTTATGACCAAATGGCTCAAATCGACCTTAGCTTTCCTTTTGATCGTTTTTACATGAAAGAGACGAAAGCGGCCGACGCGGAAGAAGCATACAGAAAGGCGCTAAGAGAAGAAAGAGACAACATCTATGCCCTGGTGTATGTAAAAAACGGCAAAACCGTCCTGGAAGACGTCAGAATTGGAGAGCAATCCATCAAAGAGGTGGTTTCGAAAAAAGAATAAATTGAAAAAAACGTATTATGGCAAAAAATAAAACCAGGGGCCCTTTCGGTTTTTTGGAAGTGATCTTTCCGGTAGGGATCATTCGAACGATCCTTTTATTGCTGGTTCTGATCACTTCAGGCGATATTTTTTATCAGAATTATGAAAAAAACTACCAATACCATGTGGAAGAACCAGGCCCTGTAAATCTAGACCTTGTGTTGCGAGAAAGTTTCAACGAGACCCTGCTGGTCTTTATGGCCTTTACCCTGCCTTTTTTAATATACCTCTTCATCACCCGAAGACTAAGAAGTAAGATGAGTTTTAAAGAGGAAAAGCTTTCTCTTGAACTACAACTCAAGAAAAAGCAGTTGCTCGAAGAAATTAAAGAAATGGACCAAAGAAAGGAAGAATAATTATGCGTGTACTCAAAAATGTACTTAAGATAATTTTAGGCTTATACGTTCTGATCATATCGGCTTTCCTCATTCACCGGGGTTATCTCGGCCTGATCGGCAATCCCGAAAATGAGGCAGTTTTTCAGTTTTTTTCCAACTCCTACGTCCTGATCAGGAGCATATTGCTGATGGCTACGGGTATCCTTGGAGCATTATATGTGCTCATCACCACCGGAAAACCCAATAGCATCAAAACCCTAAGAAGAGAAATCCGGGCCCTTCAGCGGGAACACCAGCTAAAGAGTTTGCGTAAACAGTTGTAAGAAAATACATGAAACAACTTTCCTACATCTAGCGTTTATGAGAGTAGGTGTCAGTTGCTGTTTGACCAGAATTGTGGCATCCGACATTTAAAACAACATCAACCATTAACTAAAAACGACACGATTGAATTTTAGAGAATTAAATTTTACTGAAGCCCTGCTCGAAGGCCTTGATGCAATGAGGTTTGAGAAAGCGACCCCCATACAAGAGCAGGCGATTCCCGTCATACAATCCGGCCAGGATCTAATTGCCTGCGCCCAGACCGGGACCGGAAAAACAGCTGCCTTCCTTTTACCGATATTGAACGAATTGACTGAAAACCCTCAGAATACCGTAAACACCCTCATTCTAGTGCCTACCCGCGAGCTGGCCATACAGATTGACCAGGCTCTTGAAGGTTTTTCTTACTTTACCCCCATCAGCTCCCTGGCCATATACGGAGGACGCGATGGAGAAGCCTTTAACCAGGAAAAGAAAGCATTGAGTAAAGGCGCCAACGTGATCATAGCAACCCCTGGTCGACTGATCTCACACCTGAATCTGGGTTATGTTATATTTAGCGACCTTAAACACCTCATCCTGGATGAAGCGGATCGCATGCTGGACATGGGCTTTGTCAGTGACATCAAAAAGATCATTTCCTTTTTACCAAAGAAAAGACAAACCCTTATGTTTTCGGCCACTATGTCTCCTAAGATCGAGCAACTGGCCAGAGGTATTTTGAACAACCCCGCCTCCATCTCGCTGGCCAATTCCAGACCGGCAGAGGGCATCTCCCAGGGTGCTTTCAAAATCCCGGAACATCACAAGATGACTTTGCTGAAATACCTGCTGAATATCCAGAAAGTACAGAAAGACAAGATGCTGGTCTTTGCCTCCACCAAATCAAAGGTAAAAGAAATCCGAATGGACCTAAGCAAAGCAGGCCTCAACGCAGCTGAGATCCATTCCGATCTTGAACAGGATGAAAGAAGAGAGGTGCTCACCCGTTTTCATAACGGCACCGTCCAGATACTGGTCGCCACAGATATTCTGGCGCGTGGCATTGACGTAAAGGATATAGAACTGGTCGTCAACTACGATCTGCCCGGCGATCCAGAAGATTTTGTACATCGCATTGGCCGCACCGCCCGGGCAGAGGCGCAAGGCAGCGCGCTGGCGCTGGTCAGCCCCAAAGAAAAACGAAACTTTGACAATATCGAGCGGCTGATCAAGACCAAAATACCTATCCTTCCATTACCCCCCTTTGTTGAAGAAACGATAAAAAAAGATAATGGAAGTAATAAATCAAAAGCCAGATCTAACGATCGGTCAAAACACAAGTCTTCCAGCAATCATCATAAAAAACGCAAAGGGCGTCCAAGCAGCAAAAAAAACTGAAATTGACCGGCGGGGGCTGAACTGTCCTTTACAACACAACAGTCCCCAATTCCTTAGCCAACTCATTGCGAATGTCCAGCAGCTTTTGCTGTAGTCTCATGTGGAGCATCATCTCTTCGGCCTTTCCCTCCTTAGCCAGGGATTTTATTTTTTCCTGGTTTTCCACGCATTTTCGGACTATTTTTTTCAATCGGAACCGCTTCAGGGCATGGTGGCTGTCTTTGACAAAATTTTCGTCAGGCATCTTTTGTGTGTTCAGGTATATGTCCCACTTTTTTTCCCAGTTCTCACTGTATTCATAAGGCGTAGACATCAGATCTATGGCCAATTCCCGGATCTCCTTGTTCTCATGATTGACAAAGAAGGCAGTCCCCATCTCCAGCCGGCGGCCGAGACGGTCCAAGGCTTCACCTGCAATAGTTTGATACAATTGATGATCAAAATCGTCGATCACATCTTCGATATTGGACAGGATGAATTCGCTGACCGTGATGTTTTCCTGTTTATCAAAAAGCTGATCACCAAAATGAATCAGGATGCGAACAATGTCGCGTTCCTGAAATTCGTGCCCCGCTGGTTTATCCTGTACAATAACGGGAAGATCAGCCGCAGAAGAGGTAGGGCCTTCTTCCTGCGAAGGTTGATTCATTTTATAACCTCCGGATTGCAGCTTTTCTTTTTGCTGCTTTCTAAACCGCTGTCCGACCACTTTATTGGCCTCATTGATCAGCAGTTGTTCCTCCACTTCGACCACTGCTGCACATTCCCTGATGTATAAAGATCGCTTAATGGGGTCGGGAATAAGTGCGATACTGTCTACGACTGAACGGATCAGCGCCACCTTTCTGACGGGATCGTTCCGGCTTTCCTTCATCAGAATGGAAGCTTTGAAAAGGATAAAATCCTGGGCCTTTTCTTCCAGATATTGTTTAAAATCCGTTGCGCCCACTTTTTTAACATGCGAATCAGGATCTTCTCCTTCAGGAAGCAAGACCACTTTGACGTTCATGTCTTGTTCGAGCACCAGATCAAGCCCGCGAAGAGCAGCTTTCACTCCGGCAGGATCCCCGTCATATAATATTTTGATGTTGGGAGTATATCGTTTGATCATCTGGATTTGCCCGGCGGTAAGAGAAGTACCTGAAGAAGCCACCACATTTTCAATGCCGGCCTGATGCAAGGAAATGACATCGGTATATCCCTCCACCAGTATACATTCATCTTGCCGGCGGATCTCGTTCTTGGCCTGATAGGCCCCGTAAAGCATCTTGCTCTTGTTGTAGATCTCCGTTTCCGGAGAATTGATGTATTTCGGCGCCTTAGCATTCTTTTGCAAAATGCGTCCGCCAAAAGCCACCACCTTGCCCGAAAGGTTATGGATAGGGAACATCACCCGGTCTCTGAAAAAGTCATAGCCTTTTTCTGACATTAAGCCCAACTCTTTGAGCAAATCCAGGTTGAACATCTTTCGTTCTGCCTCCGAGACCAGGGCCTTCCATTCCTGAGGAGCATAACCAAGGCCGAACTTTCTGATCATGTCTTCCCGAAATCCCCTCTCCTTAAAATATGTCAGCGCTATATTCCGCCCACGATCGGTATTGAACAACTGATCCTGGAAAAACTCAGCTGCAAATTCATTAACGATGTAGTAGCTGTCCAGCCTTTGCTGCTCGGCCAGGTATTCAGGGCTGGCCTGTGTCTCCTCCAATTCAATTCCATACTTTTTGGCCAGATATCTTATGGCTTCCGGAAAAGACAGATTTTCGTGCTCCATAACAAATTGAACCGGCCCCCCACCCTGTCCACATCCAAAACACTTAAAGATGTTCTTTGCAGGAGAAACGGTAAAGGAAGGCGTCTTTTCACTGTGAAAGGGGCACAATCCGATCATGTTAACGCCTCTACGCTTTAACCGAACGAACTCCTCAACGACCTCCTCTATCTTGGCCGTTTCAAAAACTTCCTGTATGCTCTTTTGCGAAATCAAGGTGTACGATTTATAAAATATTCTTTGTAGAATTAAGCAAGTAAGTGAGCCAATTTACCTGTAAAACATAGAGGTTGTGTAAAAAGAACTTAAAATAGGTCCAATCCCCTCTTTTCTCAAGTTACAAAGCAAAATTTAACCTAAAAAAAACTGATTTACAACCTGCTGCACCATTCTTTTTTCCAGGCCCGTTCTTTTTCTGATCAAAAAAACTGGCCTTCTAACTTCCTCCTTCCACCTTCAAACTATCCGGTTCTACGATAAGGAACTCCACCGAAAGAGGAGAAAACTGGATGTTTTCGACAAAATCAGGATAGGACTTCAGAATAATAGGCGCCGTATTTTTTGTGCCTTTGGCGGTAGCGTCTTTAATATCCACCACGAGTTGAAAGTCACCGGGAGAAAGTTCATCATAACGACTAAGCCCGACGGAGCAAGTCAGGCGAATGGTTTTGGGAAAAATGTTGATGCTATCGGTTGCGTTAAGCACCTTGATAGGTACGAAAAAAGATTTTTCGGTAATTTGTTCAATGGGGATCTCCACTTTCACCTTATTTGTGTTTAGGGTGAGTTCCGGGGGAGTTTTTTTCAGCGCAAGGTCAGCAGTAATGGTATTTTTCACTTCCGTACGGACTAAAGAATCGGTATTCCAAAATTGAATACCTTCTACGATGGAGCTGGGGCCGGTAACTCGAATGCTGTCAGGCTGCAGTTTCGGCGCATGTTTGAGTTCGTATTCCTTGGCAACAGAGAGATCGTATTGTAGCCGGACAGGCACCACTTTGCTCAGCTTATCGTCCAGCAAAAGATGAATTTCTTCGAAGTTCAGCTCGACGATCTTAATATCCTTGGAAGAGAAAGAGTTATTGATAGCGGTGCGCAACTGAGCGCGGGTGAGGTCCAGGCGATCGGTTTGACGCAGATCGTATTGCAATACGATGCTGGGGTTGTAGAAGAAATCAAAAGTCAGATCCCAGCCTTGTCCTTCGATCAAGGCGATCATATTATCCGGCGGAGGCTCCAAAAAAGCTTTCTCGGAAGGGATACTCAAGTTGAAGAGCACTTTTTTATCGGTACGATACACCTGGGAAAGTTTGACCAGCAGCCAGAAAACAAGAGCTATACCGATACAAGCGATCAGTATAGCCCTATCTTCCCTTAGTCTTAAGCGGAAGCTCCTATTTTGTATCTTGATCTTTGGTGTTAAAAATGGCATCTGTTAGTTCCTTTGAGACCGCGTTCTTGGTAATACGCATGTAAGTCTTACTACTGATCTCCAGCGTGATGATCTCTCCTTCGATCTTTGTGATTTTACCCAATATGCCGCTTGCGGTCACTACTTCTTTGCCTTTTTCAAGGCTCTGGGCAAATTTTCGTTGATCTCTGGATCTTTTAAATTGAGAATAAAAAATAAAAATGACTACTGCAAGCATGGCCAGGGGAAAAACCAGATTGTAAAAATCATTTCCGCCGCCACCCGCCTGTAAAAGGATCAGGTCCATAATCGTATTTTGTTGAAGTAATAAAATTATTTTGTCAGGAGTTGTATAAAAAATCATTTAGGGTTCACTTTGCCAAAAAGGATGACTTGCGTCTGATTCGGATAGGTATTTGCGAAGACCGTAACAGGCTTACTTTGTTCACCGGCGCGGCCATTGGTATTAAACTGAACCGAAATTTTACCTGAACCGCCGGGCTCGATCGGCGCTTCCGGCCATTCCGGAATGGTGCAGCCACAGGTCGATTTAACATCGTTAATGACCAATGGCACCTTTCCCGTATTGGTAAACGCAAACACATGCTCCACCTGAACGCCTTCCTCGACTTCCCCAAAATCGTACATTTCTTCTTCAAACTTCAATTTTGCCACGTTTATGGTATCTTGCATCCCATTTGCTGAGACAGGGTTGCGGATGATAGCAGCATTTTTGCCGCTTTCAGTTGCAGCAATTTCTTCCAGCCGCTTTTCTGAACGACTGTTATCCGACTGGCAGGCAACTATTGAAAAGGCGATTAGGAAAAAAAGGCTGAACTTAATAATTTTGTCCGCCATATTGTTTTTGGCCATTTGTATTAAATTTTTCTACTGCTTTGGAAATTGTCTGGAAATCCATTTGCTGTTAAAGCGTAAAAGTAACGTATTTCTGTTAATAAAAAAACCACCCCCGGCATACTAAACAACTAACCGTCACACCTTATGAAACAACTCAAATCATGAGATTATTTCTTATCGGATTTATGGGCAGCGGCAAAAGCCGTACTGGCGAAAAGCTGGCTCAGTTGCTGCAGTATCCCTTTGTCGACCTGGACGAATGGATCATTGATCACGCTCAAATGAGTATTCCCTTGATTTTCCGGGAAAAAGGAGAAGCCTATTTTCGACAATTGGAAACCAAGGCCCTCAGAGCGCAGGGTCGAAAAAGCCAGCTCGTCATCGCCTGCGGCGGTGGGGCTCCCTGTTTTTATGACAACATGGCCTGGATGAATAAAAACGGCATTACCATTTTCCTGGATGCTACTCCGGAATTACTATACCAACGCTTAGCATCAGAGGCGGACAGCAGACCCTTACTGAACGGAAAGTCCAAAGAGGAGCTGCTGGAGTTCATCCGCCATAAAATGCAGGAACGCCTTCCTTTTTATAAAAAGGCCCTGCTGCATGTTTTCCAGGAAAGCAACGAAAATGATCTGCCGGAACAGATCCTCAAGAAAATGGCGGGAATCAGGAGATCATGAAAGAACACAGATGGAATATTGCAGGGGTTGATTACGGCAGTAAGCTGGCAGGAACAACCGTGATCGCCCACCTCCTAAACGGGAGCATTCGTTTATATCAAAGCCAAAAGAAAAAGGACGCCGATGCTTTTCTCAGGAACTGGGTAAAGGAACAAGCTCCTTCCCATTTATTTTTGGATGCACCTCTTTCTTTACCCGGAGTTTATACGATGCCCAGTCTGTACGACGACTATTTTTACCGGAAGGCTGACCGGGAGTTGCGAGCCATGTCTCCTATGTTTTTAGGAGGATTAACCGCACGTGCGATGAGGCTAAAAAAGGAGTGGTCAGACACAGATATCCGGCTGGTAGAAATTTATCCTGCCAAACTTGCCGACCTTTTGCTGATCCGGGCACTTGGGTACAAAAAACAGAAAGCACAACTGGAGCGCGTACTCGAAAAAATGGCTCCTGCCCTGCACGGCTTCGAATGGTCGCCTTCGGAAATCGACAACTGGCATCAGGTGGATGCTTTACTGGCCCTGATGTCGGGATTGCGCTTCCTGAAAGACGAACATCTGGCTTTCGGAGAAGAGAAAGAAGGCATTATCGTTGTCTAAGTACCGTTAACATAATTTTCACTTCACTTTTCAGTTAAAATTTATAGTTTTAGGTTTCGTGTTTTTTCATCAATTAGCTTACGTGGATCCCATAGAGTATGAGCTTTCTTGTAACCATTCCGTTTTATGCTTTCAAATTGCGCTTGTTATCAGGCGCCCACATTGTCAAGCCACTAAGTGATCCACAATCGGTACGAGTAGGTGAACCACTTCAGAGCATCGCCCGCAAATACGCAAAGGAGTTGCAGGAAAAGGTGCTGGACAAAGGTTATTATAAAGATGTACTGGACGAATACCTGAATGAAGAATTTTTTAAATCTCAGATCAAGCTCTCCTTCGGTGCGGCCAAAGACCGGATCAGCTACCCCGCCTTTGAGTTGGAATTCGACTTTTTCTATGCCCAGCAGGAAAATGGATGCTGGGGCATCGCACCTGGCTTGAACCTGGAAAGTTATGCGGAAGATTATGAAACCCTGGTGGATCGCCTCCAGGATGCCATTCGCATTCATTTCGCCAGAAAAAAAAGACTGCAGAACGTTCAGCAAATCGTAACCTCCATCTGGTTTGACAGCGTTGAGCTACTAACTGAAGAACTGCAGCTGGAAATGCTCACACCACGCGAAATAGAAGAACGAAAAAGAACCAAACAAACAAGCCTGCTCCCAAAGGTGGCCCGCCCGCTCGTCGTCAAAAAGAAAGTAGTATACGGGCGAAAAAAAGAACTCGAACAAGTCCTTCGCGGATTGAAAAATAAATTTTCCAGAAACATCATTCTGGTCGGTCCCTCCGGGGTGGGAAAAACAGCCCTGATCTGGGAAACCGCTCGTTATTTTCAAAAAAACAAAGGCCGCGGGCAGATTTGGGAAACCACAGCCTCGACCCTGATCAAGGAACTTACCAAGGAAACCGGCTGGCAGGACAATCTGGCCTACCTTTGCCAGGAACTGGCGTCAGGGGAAGACCTCTTATTCATCCGCAACCTGATGGAGCTGTTCGAGGTAGGCAAGTATGAAGGCAACAGTGTTTCCATAGCCGAATACCTTCGTTCTTACATCAGCAGAGGCGAGATTACTGTGCTGACGGAGTGTACGGAAGAAGAACTGGCTCGCATCGAATTGCGCAGCCCGAATTACCTCTCGTTTTTCCAGATCATCCGTCTGGAAGAACCACAGGAGCAATTGGAAAAGATCATACTTAAAAAGATCAACGATATTGCCGCCGACCAGCAGCTCAGCATATCCGAAGAAGCCGTTAAGGAAGTACTCCGGCTCAATCGCAGGTTCTCCCCCTATGCAGGTATGCCCGGCAAGCCCATCCGCTTCCTGGAAAGCATATTGATCAATCGGAAAAATCCGGTCAAGGGAAAAAAGAAACGCAAAGATCACATTGAAAGAAGCGAGATCATCGAAGCCTTCTGCGAAGAATCCGGAATGCCCCGGTTTATGGTCGATCCCGGCATCAGCATGGATACCCTGGCGATACGCAAAGAATTTAACGAAAACGTATTCGGCCAGGAAAGAGCCGTGGAAAGCCTGTCCAGTATCCTGGCTTCCGTCAAAACAGCTCTGACCAGGACGGGTAAGCCCATAGCCTCCTTCTTCTTCGTTGGCCCCACCGGAGTAGGGAAAACAGAACTGGCCAAAGTACTGGCGGAGTTTATGTTCGGCAACCGCAACAAACTGATCCGCTTTGACATGAGTGAATACTCCAGCCCCTACTCCGTCATGAGGCTGATCGGAACCGATTACTATTCCGATGGGACACTGACTTCCGCTATCCGGCGGGAACCCTTTGCGGTATTGTTGTTTGATGAGATCGAAAAAGCTCATCCCAACTTCTACGATCTGCTGCTCCAGATCCTGAGTGAAGGCCGGCTTACGGACAGCCAGGGAAAGCTGGTGAACTTCTGCTCCACCATCATCATCATGACGTCTAACATCGGCGCCGAACGCCTGCAAAGTAACCGGATCGGCTGGAAAAACGAAGTCCATCCTTCCGAGGTAAAAGATCATTTCATGACCGCCATCCAGAAATACTTTCGCCCGGAATTGCTCAACCGCATCGATGACATTATTCCTTTCGAACCCCTGGATCACATAACCATTCGCTTTATTGTAGACCGGGAAATACGATTACTGAAGGAAAGAGAAGGCATCCGGTTCAGAAAGATCAACCTTTATATCGCCGAGGTGGTGCTCGCCTACCTGGGAGCGGAAGGCTATCACCCTAAATACGGCGCCCGATACCTCCAGCGCACGGTAAGAGAAAAAATGATCATTCCTTTAGCCTACCGACTCAACGATTATGACTTTGATGACCAATTGATCGTCCGGATCGACCTCAACGATCAGGATCAGATCCGGATCGATATACAAGCTGATCCGCTTGGCCTGGATTTGCTGATCGAAGAGCTGGATATGATCAATCATGCTGACCATGCCAGCCAGCTGCGCAGGCAGATCGTCAACCTCATGGAAGGCGCCCTTTACGTCCGCCTGCTGAGTGAACTCGATATCCTGGAAAGGGAGAAAAAAATGAAAAAAGATAAGTTCTGGGAAAATAAAAATAATGCCGAAAGATATACCTATTATCTTCAAACTAAAGAAAAGTTCCAGAAGCTGTTGGAAGAGAATGAACAATTCGAGCTTTCCCTAAACCTGGCCGCTTTGAATATGGAGCCTTACCGCCCGGAAGTGGAAGACCAGCTGAAAGCGTGGGAAGCCGGCTTTTTTAACCTGAAAAAAGAATTGTATGCTCAGCTCACCCCCTCGGCTAATCAATGTCATATAGGGATATACGGACTGGACAGTGAAGTGGTGGCCGAGTTTTATCACTTGCTGTTCAACAAGCAGGAGTTTTACGTCACTGCCCAGGCCATTTGGTTTCGGGAGTCGTATTATAATGAAGAGGTTCCCGCCAATGACGGAAGCATTCAAAAAAGAGAAGCTTACATCAAAACTGAGGTGGACTTGTCAAAAGGACTGAAATATCAGCCTGAGCGTGCTAAAGACGTTTTATATGGGTTCGAATTCGCTTTGAGCGGCCCTTGCGTTTATTTGTTGTTAAATGAAGAAGGAGGATATCAAAAGTGGGTGTTAGACTATATAGGCGTCCGCCACTTTGTGGTGCAGGTCAGCAATGAAGTTTTTCATACTCCGGCCAGAATACACCGTAAGGAGTTTTACGCCCGCCAAAATGTACGCAGGACAATAGAAGGAAATAGCTTTAAGGATACGCTGTACAAGATCAACCGGGAACTTCCCTCCATGAATATGGTCGATTACCTGTTGGAAAAGTTAGAAGAACGATTTGAACTCAAATTGCAAATGGAAGTAGCTTGAAGATTAAAGAAATCAATTAAAAATAAACAAAACAGCTTTAGAAAAATATGAAAAGACTATTTTTTTCACTAATGATCCTGGCCTTCCCATTGCTGCTGGCAGGACAATACAACGATGACCTGGGCTATTACTGGGTTAGCTTCACGGAAAAATCGGATACGGCTTACACGCTCGAAAATCCCCTGAAATATTTATCGTCCAAAGCGCTGGAGAGAAGAATACGGCATCGCATCCCGATCAATGAGCAGGACCTGCCGGTCAACCGGGTATTTGTACAAAAGCTTCAGGAAATGGGCGCAGACATTCACAGCACTTCCCGCTGGCTTAATGCCGCTACCATCGTTTTTGAAAAAGAGAAGATCGAGGAAGTCAAAAAACTCGATTTTGTAAGCGATGTAGAATACGTCGGCCGATTCATCATTCGCAACGCTCACCAGCCTTCGGCCTTTCAGAAGGATACCCTAAAAGAGGAAATGATCCTGAATGTATATCATGGCTATGCCACGCCACAGACACGTATGATCAATGCAGATGCCCTTCATCAAATGGGTTTTCGCGGCCAGGGCATTCATGTGGGGATAGCGGACGGCGGTTTTATCAATGTAGACCGTATGCCTTTTATGGAGGGAATACGCATGCAACACAACCGCGATTTCGTGGAAAAGGACAGGGATGTATTTGAATCCAGCACTCACGGTTCTAAAGTACTGGGACTGATGGCGGCTAATCTGCCCGGCTATTTTGTAGGTACTTCCCCCGAAGCTACTTTCACTTGTATGAAAACAGAGGATACCAAAGGCGAATATCGTCTCGAAGAGTGCAACTGGATCGCCGCACTGGAATATGCGGACAGCCTCGGTCTGGATGTCATTAACACCTCTCTGGGCTACTCTACGTTCAACGATCAAACCATGGACTATACGTATGACCAGCTGGATGGAAAAACGGCTGTCTCTACTAAAGCCGCTAAAGTCGCCTACGAAAAAGGGATGATCCTGATCATCAGCGCAGGTAATGAGGGCAATGGCGACTGGAAATACATCAGCGTGCCTGCAGACAGCCGCTATGCCCTTACTGTGGGCGCCACCGACCTCACCGGGCAAAAAGCCGGGTTTTCTTCCTTCGGCCCTACCGCTGACGGAAGGATAAAGCCGGACATTTCCGCCCCCGGCTCCGCCATTGTAGTGCCTTCCGTCAGCGGGCACCGCATTACCTTTGGAAGCGGCACCTCCTTTGCAGCACCTATTCTGGCCGGTGCAGTAGCTTGCCTTTGGCAGGCTTTCCCCACAAAGAGCAATAAAGAGATTATGGAAGCTATCAAAGCCAGTGCCCATCAGTTTGACCAACCCGATAACGAATTAGGCTATGGAATCCCGGATTTTTTGAAGGCTTATGAAATATTGAAAACAGAAAAACAAATCAGACCCTAAATGGCCTGGTGATTAAAAGGTTGCACCACCATTTCGGAAACCACTCCCGAGGAAGGCTGCTGGCATAAGAACCAAACGGCCCTGGCTGCCTCCTTGGAAGTGATGAATTTATCGCGATTGACGCGCATATCGATATCGTCCCAAAAGGGAGAATCGACCCCGCCCAGGTAAAGATTCGTAATGCGCACATCCGTACGGCGCAATTCTTCCCGTATGGACTTGGTCAGCCCGTTAAGGCCATACTTGGAAGCACCGTAAGCGGAGGCGCCCGCCATCGGCGTCTTACCTAAAACCCCTGGAATATTGATAATCAGTCCTTTTTTGGCCTCTTTCATCGGAGGGAGGAAATATTTGAACAAATAAAAGGAGCCTTTCAGGTTGACATCGATGGAACGATTGAAATCCTCAACTTCTAAATTTTCAAGTGACTTAATGATCCCAATGCCTGCTGCATTTACCAGTACATCCACCTGATCTATCCGGGCATGTATCTTTTCGGCAACTTGCTTGACTTCATCAGGATTAGTGATGTCCATTTGAAAAACATGAGAGTCGGGAATCTCATTCTCTTCGGCAACTTTTTTCAGTTTATCCGCACTTCTGCCCGTGATAAAAACCTCTGCATGGTTTTTTCTGATCAATTTAGTGGACTCAGAACCAATACCACCTGTAGCCCCCACGATAAGCACGCGCTTGTTGTTTAAAATTTCCATTTTACAGTTCAGTTAGTTTTAGTCAATTGCTTTTAAGAATTCGGCGCGAACGCTCTCATTCAGGAAGCGTCCGTTATATGCTGTGGTAACAGTGCTGCTGTCCTGATGTTCAATCCCTCTGGCCTGCACACACATATGCCTGGCGTCAATGTAAACAGCGACGTCCTTGGTCTGTAGGGTATGCTGCAGTTCTTCGGCGATTTGTTCGGTTAGTCTTTCCTGTACCTGAGGCCGGCGGGCATAGTAATCGACAATGCGGTTTAATTTTGACAAACCAATGACTTTCCCGTTAGGGATGTAAGCTACGTTGGCAATGCCATAGATCGGTAAAAAGTGATGTTCGCAAAATGATTGCACTCTGATATTTTTTTCCACCAGCATTTGGCGGTAGCCGAATTTATTGTCGAAAAGGGAAACGGCAGGCTTGTTGGCGGGGTTCAGCCCGTAGAAGATCTCCTGAACGAACATTTTAGCTACCCGCTTAGGGGTGCCCTGCAGCGAATCATCATTCAGATCAAGGCCCAAAATGTCCATAATCGATTCAAAATGTGCGGCAATGCGCTTCATTTTTTCTTCATCATCCATTTCAAAGGCGCCTGGTTTAAGGGGTGTTTCTGTAGAAGTAGCAGCATGGAACTCGCCCAGCAGGTCCATATCTACCTGCCAGTGCCCATTACCGTTACCATTGATCTTGCCGTTACCATTGCCCGCAATTTTAGAATGACTCATAGTTCTTATTTGTATTTTTGTATGATTAAAGAAACCTCAACGTAAACGCCTTTTGAAATACTTTGTTCAAACATTAATACCTTGCTTATTGATTTTCTTTTTAAAGCTTTAAATACAGCCCATAATCTTTTTTTGCGAAAAACAAATCATCATTTATGAAATACGGCATCTTTCTTTTATTGCTGGGAACCCTGTTCCTTTCATGCCAAAACAATACGGCCGACGACGGTTTTGAGCAATGCAAATACGGCAAACCAGAGGCGATCTTCGACCCGGAAATGGAAGAAGTAACTTCTCACCGCTTCCGGATCAAACAAAAAGAGGGTATCGAAAAGGTCAGGTTTCAATCTGGTATGGAACTCACCATTTACCAATCGGGATGCGACTATATCAAACAGGAATACCAATTCGCAACCTCCCCTCCTCCGGACTCCATTGACACCGGCAAGCCGGAATATTGGATAAGCCGGACTATTGAGTCCTTTCAAGAACTGGGCAACCTTGGAACGCAATTTTTCAGCTACGGATCATGGGCCCAGAGCATTGCAGAGAAAGCTGCTGAGTTCAAACTGGCAGAGTACCTGGAAGTGCAACAAGGCTTTTATGTAAAAATCGACCGCATAGAAGGTGGAGATGAAAACATTCTTTTGGTTACCCTTTCCGAAAATCCCGGCCAATGAACTGCGCTTCCCTTCAAGGAACTTGTCTGCCGGGATACTGTTTTTTTTTTGCAAGCTTCGGCCAATACAACATATTTATTTTTATAATAAAATATATTCACTTCAAAATCAATTTTTTAATCAAAAAGTTGATACTTTTTTTTAAAATAAAAAATAATCTTCCCCTTGTGAAGCTGACTGATTATTTCTACCTTTATATCATTAAAGAATTTAAATTGCTGCGCCATGAAAGAAAAAGCCAACACCGAACCGATCCTACTCTTTTCAAACAGGTGTAAGGCTTTTTTTTGCACTTCTGATTGGTCAGCAATTCATTTAAAATAATCATCCTTGATATCCTTACGACCGATTATTCACTAAAGCGATTTTTCGTTTGTAGCCAAGATATATCAGTATCAGTAAGTTAGGTGAGCTCCGCCGGCTATCATGCGGCGGGGTTTTTTTATTTTTTAAACATCAATAACTATCTTTGGGCGATTCAGAGGGCGCTGTCCAGGCAGCCTCTGTAAAACCATTTACTAGTTGTAAAAACATATTTATGCAGTACGATTTAATTGTTATCGGAAGTGGCCCGGGCGGTTACGTGGCGGCAATTCGCGCCGCTCAGTTAGGCATGAAAGTAGCAGTGGTGGAAAAGGAATCTCTGGGAGGCATCTGCCTGAACTGGGGCTGTATTCCTACTAAAGCGCTCCTGAAAAGCGCCCAGGTATTCGAATACATCTCTCATGCAGAAGAATACGGCATCAAAGTCGAGAAAAGTGAGGTCGATTTCGGCGGCATGATCACCAGAAGCCGTAATGTAGCAGACGGCATGAGTAAAGGGATCAATTTTCTTTTTAGAAAAAATAAGATCGAGGTGCTCTCCGGCCATGGCCGACTCGCAAGAGGTAAAAAAGTATCGGTGACCGATGCGGACGGCAATGTCCAGGAATATTCCGCTGAACACATCATCATAGCTACCGGTGGCCGGGCTAAAGAACTGCCCAATGTGGCGATCGACGGCAAAAAAATCATCGAATACCGCAAAGCCATGTCTCTCGACAAACAACCCAAACGCATGGTCATCGTCGGTGCAGGTGCTATAGGCGTTGAGTTCGCTTATTTCTATAACTCCATCGGCACAGAGGTGACTGTGGTGGAATTCCTGGAACAAGGCCTGGTGCCCCGGGAAGATGTTGAAGTATCAAAAGAATTGAGCAAGATCTACAAAAAGAAGGGCATCAAAGTATTAGCCAATACTTCTGTAGAGGCTGTCGATACTAAAGGCAGAGGCTGTACCGTCACTGTAAAAGACCGCAAAAAAGGAACGAGCGAAGAGATCAAGTGCGACGTGGTGCTTTCCGCCGTCGGCGTCACTCCCAATACGGAAGATGTCGGACTGGAAGCCCTAGGTATCGAAACCGATAGGGGCGTCATTAAAGTGGATGAATTTTACCGTACCAATGTGGCCGGTATCTACGCTATCGGAGACGTTACTCACGGGCCTGCTCTTGCGCACGTAGCCAGCGCCGAAGGTATCATCTGCGTTGAAAATATAGCCGGCCATCATCCTCAGCCGCTGGATTACAATAATATTCCCTCTTGTACCTATTGCGTGCCTGAAGTAGCCTCCGTAGGCTATACCGAACAAGCGGCCAAAGATGCCGGCTATGAGATCAAAGTCGGTAAATTCCCCTTCTCTGCTTCCGGAAAAGCCAGTGCCGCAGGGGATAAAAGCGGATTCGTTAAAGTGATCTTCGACGCCAAATACGGAGAATTCCTGGGCGCCCATATGGTCGGACAAAATGTCACCGAAATGATCGCCGAAGTAGTCGCCGCCAGAAAATTAGAAACTACCGGGCATGAGATCATCAAAACCGTCCACCCTCATCCCACTATGAGTGAAGCGATTATGGAAGCAGCAGCAGCAGCTTATGGAGAAGTGATTCATTTGTAACACTGCTTTGCTTCCTCAAAAAAGAGGTTTGGTAGATTTTGGAAATTTTTGTAACACGTAGATTTCGCAAATTTCGTAGAAATACATCTGCGTTATTAGCGAAATCTGCGTGCCAAACTAATCTGCTAAATCAGAGAGGATTCCAATTTATCTCAAGCGGTTACTGCGAAATCCTTGCGTCACCCAGTCGATCAGGCTTTTATTCTCTGTGATGATCTGGGCCTCTCCTTTCAGTTCTCTGGAAGTCTCGATCTTTTCCCCAGAATTAGTCATTAATCCATCCGGGAAGGTCACCTCAATGGGGATTTCCGACTCATTGATCGGGGCACGTGCTTTCCATTTTACTTTGCCGACCATTGCCCCGAAATCAGGGAATGGATAGCTGTTCAGCTTGACCACTACTCTTTGACCGGGGCGGACTTTTCCGGAGCCTTCGATCGGGAGATTAGCCTTGCCGATCGTCTCCGTACTATCGGGAGGCACAATGATAAAAATAGGGCTTACCCTCGAAATCACATATTGCTCCCGAAGGTTTTCCTGCGAATACATCACCGTACCATGAATGGGTGAGGTAACCAGGTAGCGGTTGCACCATTGCTCCACCATGTTCTTGAGCCTGCTGAATTGTTCCTTCATCCGAATAGCTGCCTCTTGCTGTAAGGTAGAAATATCTTTCCGCTCGTTAGATTGTTCTCTTTGAATAGCGTTGATCATAAACTCCATTCCCTTGATATTGGAAATGGCGCCCTGCATCTCTCGCTCCAGGGAAGTAAGGTTTTCCTGGGAAGTTCGATATAATTCAAAGGCGATCTTACCCTCAGCATATCGTTGTTTGTCACGATCAACCCTGCGATAGGCGTAATCGATCTCCTTGGCCAGTTTCATTTTCAGTTGTTCCTGAGCCGAAATCCCAGAGCGCAGCTGAGCAACGCGGTTTTCAGACTGACTTCTTGATCCTGCCGGCTGAAGCGAGAGCCGGTAGTCAATCTGGCTTTTTTGAAAATCAAAAAAGGCCTGGGATAATTCTCCACTTCCCAGACGAAGGTCTTTCTGGGGCTCAAAGTTGAGTAATGCTGATTCGGAAACGTCTTTAAAGAATAACAACTGATCGTAAAGGATCATTACATCAATATAAGAAGCATCATCAGGGCTTTCGAATACCAGCAATACTTCTCCGACGCCCACACTGTCATTATTGGCAACGAGAATATCCGAGACTTTATCGCCCGGCGCCCTGCTGTTGATGGTGTGGGGAGGATCTTCTGTGGTAATGGTGATCTCGGCCTTGATGATGTCCGGATATTTAATCCAGTAAGCCGCCCAGGCCAATGCGATAAAGGTAATAAAAGCAAGCGTTGTCCCCCACCGGGCCATCCAGCCTGGAGGCGTCCCCAGTATTTCCTGGACTTCTTCACTTCTCAGTTCTATATCTTCAGGGTTGTTTTTCAAAGTATACTAAATTTTTAATGCCAGGGTGTACAAACCTAAGCGCCTAACTCCAGCTGGTTCCTAACCAGTTGATAATACGCCCCTTTAGCATATGTCAACTCTTCGTGCGTGCCTTGTTCAACGATCTCTCCTTTTTCCAGAACGATAATGTTATCGGCATTCATAACGGTACTAAGGCGATGCGCCACAATAATAACGGTTTTTCCTGTGAAAAATTCTTCCAGGTTTTCCATGATCAGCATCTCGTTAAAGGCATCCAGCGCGGCAGTAGCTTCGTCAAAGAAAATGTATTCCGGATTCTTATAAACGGCACGGGCAATAAGCAGCCGCTGTTTTTGCCCCTGACTGAGGCCAAGCCCCTCCTGCCCGATCTTGGTATTATATCCTAAAGGCAAAGACTCGATAAAATTCTGTATATTGGCTACTTTTACCGCTCTCAATAATTTGTTCTTGTCTATTATCTCATCTCCTAAGGCAATGTTGCGGGCAATGGAATCAAAAAAGATAAAACCATCCTGCATCACCACCCCGCATTTATCCCGCCAGAGCCGGTTGTGCATATTTGACAGGTTGATGTCTCCAATGCGAATGGCTCCTTCAGTAGGAACATAAAAATTCAGCAGCAGTTTTAACAAGGTAGTCTTACCACTACCACTTGATCCGACAATGGCCGTGGTTTTTCCCTTCCTGATATTCAGATTGATATTTTTCAGCACCATCGGAGAATGTGGACCATCGTACTGGAAAAAAATATTCTCCAGAATGATATTGCCCAATTCCGGCAGGAAAGTGACCTTGTCGTCGGCATTCTCCTCATCATCACGGGTATGGATCTCATTCATTCGCTCCAGGCTGATCTTCGCCTCCTGCATGGAACGCACAAAATTAACGAATTGGTTGATAGGCGAATTCAGCTGCCCAACGATGTACTGAATCGCCACCAGCATGCCTAACGTCATCTGGTTTTCAATAACGGCCTTAGCTACGATGAAGATGATCAGCAGGTTTTTGGTCTCGTTAAAAAAATTAGCGCCGGAACGTTGTAATTGCTCCAGGCGAAGGGAACTGATGCTGGTCCGGAAAAGCCGGGATTGTATCCGCTCCCAGGCCCAGCGTTTTTGCTTTTCCGCATTGTGCAGCTTGATTTCTTGCATGCCGTTGATCAACTCGATCAGGTTGCCCTGGTTTTCAGCACTTTGGTCGAAACGCTTATAATCCAGTTCTCTCCTTTTTTTAAGAAAAAAGAGAATCCACGCAACATTGAGTAGCGTCCCACCGAGAAAGATGAAGAATACCGTCAAATTCCAGAAAAACAATACTGCCGCAAAAACCACAAAATTGAGCATAGAGAAAAGCGAGAATAAGCTGGTGGAACTCAGAAAGCGTTGCACCCTCTCATGGTCGTAGATGCGCTGCATAAGATCCCCCGTCATCTTACTGTCGAAAAAACGGATCGGAAGCTTAGTGAGCTTGATCAGAAAATCGGAGATGAGGCTGATATTCACCCGTATGCCCATATGCAGCAATATCCAACCCCGGAAATGCTCGACGGCCGTCTGCGTCAAGAACAGCACCAACTGCGCAGTTAATATCAATACCACAAAACCGACGTCAACGGTATTCACTCCTACGTCGATCAGCGCCTTGATCAGAAAAGGAAAAGCCAACTGCAACAGACTACCTAAAAACAGTCCGACAATCAACTGAATAATGAGACTTCTATATCGGCTAAAATAGGAAAAGACGTATCGAAACCCGGACTTATTGACTTTTTCCTCGTCTCTCTCAAAAAATTCGGGCGTGGTCTCAAGCAGCAACAGCACACCAACAGGCGAACCGTCTTCCACATCGCTGCTCCAGTTTTGGAGAAACTCCTCCCGCGTTAAACGAATTTTACTGTGACCAGGATCTGCGATCCAGACGTATTTACGGTTCGCACGGATCACTACAACGAAGTGGTTTTGCTTCCAATGGGCTATACAAGGCAAAGGAATATCCTTGGCAAGACGGTCGTATGTTGTTTTTACGGCCAGCGACTGTAGCCCGATCTTCTCGGCGGCATCACTGATCCCCAACAAGGAAACGCCTTGTCTGCCCATGTGTGTCAACTCCCGGAGGTAATCCAGGGAATAATACCTTCCAAAGTACCGTGCAACCATCCTAAGACAGGTCGCACCACAATCCATGGCATCTAGCTGTTGATAAAATGGAAAACTTTTAAACATAGATACCTACTCTCAAGCTAAAAATAATTATTGTGTTTATTCTATAGCTGAATATGGGGAAAATAAGTGGTTTTCTCGCTAATCTCTTGATAATAAGTGCAAAATACAAATATTACAATAATAAATTACTTTTATTAGATTTTTTTTGCATTTTATAGGCTTGAGTTTTGAGTTAATCAAAGGGGGCGAACAGCAGGAGATACCCCCATAACCTTTAATGATCGACTATTAACCGATAACCAGCAACATTCCCTATCTTTGCACCAACCCCAAAACCAACAACCAACAACCAACAACCAACAACCATGACCACCAACGAAAACGAACTCCAAAGCGTGCGCATGCTGGGCTTAAAACTCCCCACCGACCCCCGCTGGGTCAACCTGGCGGAGATGGACCTGGAGGAGATCCTGACCGACCATGCCTATTGCGAACAGAAAGCTGCGACCTCCTGCATTTCCCTTATCCAACAATACCCCGAAAGAAAAGAAATGGTTCACCAACTGGCGCCTATCGTGACGGAGGAATGGGGGCATTTCCGTATGGTGCTCAAAGAACTGGACAAAAGAGGACTCGAACTGGGTCGCCAACGCAAAGACGAATACGTCAACAAGCTGCTCGAATTCCAGAAAAAAGGCGGCAGCCGCGACGAACGACTGCTGGAAAAACTGCTGGTCTGTGCCCTGATCGAAGCCCGCAGCTGCGAGCGTTTCCGACTGCTCTCCCTACACATCAACGACGATGAGCTAAAGGAATTCTACCATAAGTTTATGGTCTCCGAAGCCGGACATTACGTTTTATTCATCGAACTGGCCCGAAAATACTTCGGCGGGGAAAAAGCTAACCAGCGCTGGAAGGAATATCTCGAAAGAGAGGCGGAGATTATGAAGGAGCTGGTGCTGAGAGGCGATCGGATGCATTGAGGTGGTTATCGGTTATTAGTTGATGGTAAGAGAAACGAAGCCTTAGCGCCCTTAGCGCCTTTGCGGTAAAAAAAAGCTGCGCCCTTAGCGCCCTTAGCGCCTTTGCGGTAAAAAAACAAACACTCTAGAAGTGAATTATCATTACTAATTTAACCATGTTTAAAAAACATACGTTCAAAGTCCAAAAAACAGCCCGCTGCTACACCATCGGCGAGGCCAACGAACACACCCGGTATTTCTGGATCGTCTGCCACGGCTACGGTCAGCTGGCCAAAAACTTCATCCGAAAATTTGACATACTCCAAAGCGACGACACCCTCATCCTGGCCCCCGAGGGCCTCTCCCGCTTCTACTGGGGCGGCGTCAGCGGCGAGGTCGCCGCCTCCTGGATGACCAAAGAAGACCGCCTGGATGAAATCGCCGATTATGCAGAGATGATCCAGGGCCTTTACGACAAGTACAAAAACCAATGCACTCCGGACGTCAAAGTCATTTTATTCGGCTTCTCCCAGGGCTGCGCCACCCAGGTGCGCTGGATCATGCGCCACTTTCCCGACTTCCATGCCCTCATCCTCTGGGCGGGCCTACTGCCGGAGGACCTGGACTACCTGCCTTACAAAGATTATTTCTCCGACAAGATCCTCTTTTTTACCTACGGCGCCAAAGACATCTACCTGACCGACGAGCGGCTCCAAGAGCATAAAGACATCATCACAAAAAACAAACTATCCGTAGTGGAAAAACGATTTGAAGGGCCGCATAAGGTGGTGCGGTCGGTGCTGGAGGAAGTAAAGGAGGAGGTGTATGAGTTAATAAATACCGATTAAAGTTTGACTGGCATCAGAAAAGACCACCCTCTGGATGGGGCAGTCGTTAGTTTTTCCCTTTCTTCTTATCAGAATCCAACACCGGGAACGGCCGTGGCGGCTCTTCACTTACAAAGTCGAATACCTTGGGAATGTATTCCAGTCCTTCTTTGGTGATCTTAAAGCCTTCGTAAGAGCCATCGCCCACATTCACGGGGCCTTCGTCGTACTTGCCGGCGATGGTGGTCAGGTGGTCGTAGATGATGATGCCGAGGGCCTGGTCGTAATTCAGGCGGATGGGAGCTTCGGCGGAATATTCGAGGATGAGCCTTTTTTTCACTTCGCCTCTCGGTCCGGGGATGATGGGAGCGCCAAAAACGGCATCACCTCTTTCATCAAAATAAAGCACCTCGATCAGCTTGCGGGCTCGGAACAGCTCGTTGCGGTCGAAGCCAAAGAGGAGATAGTAGTCGCCTTGGGTGGTGTTTACTTTTTTTAGATTGTAATAGACTGCGCCGTACCAATTCGATGGCTCCAGGTTTAGTTGCTCCAGGTTGCCTTGCAGCTCGAAGGAACGGTCGCGGAGGGGGAACAGCTTCAGCTCGGGCTGATTCATCTGAATGGCGCCATAGTAGCGGTATTCGTTGACGTCGACGTACAACTGCCAGGTGAAGACGCGGAAGCTGCTGTCTTGTGGATATTGAATGGAAACGTTGGGGAGTCGTTCAAACTTATAGTGGAATGAGTTCTCGGTTTTTAAGGCCCTTACCAACGTAGGGATAAACTTCCGGACTGCGCCGAAGCGATTTTGTGGTAAGGAGTCATTGAGAAAGGTGTAGGATAAAACGGCCAGGGTATCTTCGATCTGCCAGATGCTGTCGCGGTCGGTTTGGGACAAGGCGCTTGCTTGCTGTGCTTTACCGGTGGAGACACAAATAAACAATAAGAGAATAAGTCCAATTAGGGATCTGTTCATGTATGGTTTTTCTTTTTCCTTGTTAACGCAGAAAAAAAGAAAAAAGTATGAACGGTTTGATCAGCAACTCTTGTACATTATGAGTGAAGCATTCTCAAAACTATGAAGGCTCGAGCTATTTTTTTTACCGCAAAGGAGCTAAGGGCGCAGCTTTTTTTACCGCAAAGACGAGAAGGGCGCGAAGGCTTAGCGGCTCTTTGCGTCTTTGCGGTGAAAATGAGCTAATCTACCTATGCCTTCTGTGTTTATTATTTTTATAATCCCGGAAGATAAATTCACCAAGGCCCTGCAGGCTACTGTAGAAAGCCTTGCCGTTATTAGCCTTAGTAAACTGCTCCACGAAACTCACCAGGTAAGGATCACGGGCGATCATGAAGGTGGTGATGGGAATATCCAGTTTACGGCAGCGCGTAGCCAGGTTGAGGGTACGATTGACGATCTTGCGGTCTAAGCCGAAGCTGTTCTTATAGTATTTCTTCCCCTTCTTGATGCAAGTCGGCTTACCATCCGTGATCATGAAGATCTGCTTGTTGGGATTCCGGCGCCGGCGGAGCAAGTCCATCGCCAGTTCGAGACCGGCTACGGTATTTGTATGATAAGGCCCTACCTGCAGGTAAGGCAAGTCTTTGATCTCTATCTGCCAGGAGTCGTTACCAAAGACGATCACGTCGAGGGTGTCTTTGGGAAAACGGGTAGTGATGAATTCTGATAGTGCCATAGCAACTCGCTTGGCCGGAGTGATGCGATCCTCCCCATAAAGGATCATGGAATGTGAGATGTCGATCATCAGCACGGTGCTCATCTGGCTTTGGTAGAGCGTCTCATGCACCTCCAGGTCCTCCTGTGTCAGCTGAAAATCATCGATGCCGTGGTTGATCTGGGCATTGCGCAAAGATTCGGAGACGGCCAGATTGTCGAGGGTATCTCCGAATTCGTAAGGCCGGCGGTCGGCGGTGCGTTCATCCCCTCTCCCACCGAATTTGGTATCGTGATTGCCGCGCTTGGATTTTTTCAGTTGCCCGAAAATATCTTCCAGCGCCTTCTGACGAAGGGCGATCTCCATTTTAGCAGAAGGAACAAAATTTGGGTTGGCGGCATCCTGTTGTTGGATGTAGCCTTTATCGATGAGGTCCTGTATAAAATCGGCCATACCGTATTCCTCATTTGTCAGGCCATACTCTTTGTCCAATTCGGTCAGCCAGGCCAGTGCTTCACTGACATCACCGGAGGTATGCATCAGCAACTCCTGAAAAAGCTGCAGGAGCTGTTCAAAAGTCGACTTCTCATTTTTTCCGGGCACATAATCTGTAAAACGCCATCCTATCATAAATAAAAATGCTTTTCTTTTGAAAGAAAACGAGAAAAAAGAAACGGTAGTTCTGTAAACTACCGTATTTATTATTTTTTTTGGACAATGTCCAGAAGACTGTTCAAGAAAAATCTGCTGGATTCCGCAGCTAAAAATATTTTTTTTCTAAGCATGCAGGTTATGCGCAGCATTCGACCAGCTTCAGGTAATCGGGGCGGTCGGAGGCCAGTTTGTGGATGAAGCTTTCTTTGATCTCTCCATCGCTGATCACGAAGACGCCCGGCATCTGGAAGCCGTCGCCAAGTTGTGGGCCCACGCCTTGACCGTCCAGCACACCTGCCTGAAAGCCTCTGATCCAGGACTGGAGGCCGAAAAGTTGAGTAAAGGTGCCTTTGAGCAAGCCAAAAGCTTTATAATAGGTACATTCCGGATCGCTGATATGGACCGCGCCCTCCAAATTGTAGCGATTAAAATAGCGCTCGGCAATTTCATTGTTGGTCATATGGACAAAAACTAGACGGATACCCATTTTTTCGATATCGGTTCGTCTTTTAGCAATATCGGATAAAGCTTCCCGACAAAAGGTGCAACCGAAATGCCGGAGGAAAACCAGCAGAATGGGATGCTTGTAACTCATATCATTGAGCGTCTCACCGGTATTGGTGATCATGCTTTCAATGATATCCGTTTCAACCTTAGACTCTTGCATGAGCTGCGCTTTAGTATATTTAAGTTTGAGTCTTTTGCCCTGCAAGGTAGCAAGGGTGTAAGACAAAAATCAAATGAGATCAAGCCGGATTTGCATTATTTCATACCTAATCCACTACTAATATGGAGCTCGCGCTTGCCACGCCAGCTCCCTATCGAAGCTGCCTAATTTTCAGATGGTAAACTGAGGTCATCCACAATTTTTGGAAAGATACTATTGAATTCAAAATAATTCAAGTTCCTATACTATCCCTTTGCACCTAACATTGTCTGAATTTGAACAAAAGGACAACATTTTATTTATCCAAAGGTTTGAGGAGCGGGGTATAAATTTCAGGCAGCCGGCTAATCTGCTGTCGGCGGATTCGCCGGCGCTTGATAGGGAACAGTATAGCGTATGCTAAACATCCATTTTTTCAAATACATCCATTACGGCGCGGACGTGTTCGGCAGAAGTATGGAGCAACGCCATTTCATCTTCATCCAGTTGAAGTTCGATGACGGACTCGATGCCGTTTTTACCCAGTTTGACCGGTACACCCAGGAAAATGTCTTTCATGCCGTATTCACCTGTCAGCAAAGCACAACAAGGGAATATGCGGTTTTCATCCTTTACGATGGTCTCCACCATTTGAGCGGCGGCGGCGCCCGGAGCGTACCAGGCGGAAGTTCCCATTAATTTAACCAATTCCCCTCCACCGCTTTTTGTTCTTTCGACGATCGCATTCAACTCCTCCTCACCGATCATTTCAGTTACGGGAATTCCGGAAATGGTCGTATAGCGAGGAAGCGGCACCATAGTGTCTCCGTGGCCACCCATCAATACTGCCTGTATGTCTTTGGGAGACACGTTGAGCGCAGTAGACAGAAAAGCGCGGTACCGAGCGGTATCCAGGATGCCGGCCATGCCGAATACTTTGGTCTTATCCAGTCCGGAAGCTTTGTAAGCTGCGTAGGTCATCACATCCAGCGGATTGGACACCACTATGATGATTGGGTTCTTGGAATGCTCCATGATGGAAGCGGTCACAGAGTTTACGATCTTTGCATTGGTGGAGATCAAGTCATCACGGCTCATGCCCGGCTTTCTGGGAACCCCGGCAGTGATCACGACGATATCGGAATCGGCAGTAAAGGCATAATCCTCTGTTCCGACAAGGCTGGTGCTGTAGTAATCGATAGGCGCCTGCTGCCAGCTATCCAGCGCCTTTCCGCGAGCCAGATCGCCCTGAATATCCAATAAAACGACTTCTTTGACGAGGTCTTTGTGCGCCAGCACGTTAGCGCAGGTTGCGCCAACATTACCCGCACCAACAACAGTTACTTTACTCATGGTTTTGTCGTATTGTTTGATTGATTTGGTTATGTAATTGACAATTATTTTTGTGGTCTTCGACAACCCTTTCACATTTTAAGCGTATACTAATAAGAAGTAGACAAGCGGTTTCTTGAACCAAATATGAATCGGCTTAATATAAATTGGCAACTTACAAATTACCGTAAATGTAGCTAATTTTAGCAGTTTTGTCCAATCTCAGCCAAAAGTTTTGACCCCCTGAATTTTTTAACGAATCACTAAATTTATTTTTGCTGACCAAATTATTGGATCAGAAAATGATGATGAATCTTATGCAACAAAAAACTCTCTTGTTCTTCCTGTCGTTCTGGTTTTTTCTGCAATCAGGTATGGCACAGGAATGTGGCTTAACCCAGCAAGATATCCAACTGATGCTGGAAAGACTCGACCGTAACAAAGCAACGCTTCAGGCTTTTCCCAGAACGGCTCAAAAGTCCAACGAAATTGTTTACATACCGGTGACTTTCCACCTGGTGGCCAAAGCCAACGGCAGCGGCCGGATCAACGAAAAGCTGGTCCTGGAACAATTGTGCGCGCTTAACGAAGACTTCGAACCCGTCGGCTTTCGTTTTTATCTCAAAGACACTAAATTCAGCTACGTTAATAATAACGTCATTTACGATCAGCCCTTCAATGCGGAGAGTGGCATCATGCAAATTGCACGGGACAATAATGCGGTCAACATCTGGCTGGTCAACAATGCCAACCAGGAAGACGGAACCGTAGGGGTTACCCGTGGTTATTATCGCGCCTTCTTTGACTGGATCGTACTGGATAAATCTTTTGTCAGCAAAAATGAGATCGGTATGCCTCACGAAATGGCGCACTTTTTCTCTTTGGCGCATCCTTTCCTGGGCTGGGACAGCGAGCCCTATGATCCTTCCAAACATGGTGATCCGGCTCCGGTCAGATCCCCCGGTGGCCAGTTTACCGAATTAATGGACGGCAGTAACTGCGAAACGGCCGGCGATCGTGTCTGCGATACCCCACCTGATTATAATTTCGGCTTCGGCGCTTCCAATTGCAATTATACCGGAGGCGCAAAAGACCCGAAGGGAGTACTGGTAGACCCCGAAGAAGCTAACTTTGTGGGGTATTTCCTGAACTGCAATCGTGAAGAGTATCACTTTACTCCTCAGCAGATCGCTCTGATGCAGGCTGATTATTTCGAAGGCGAAAACCGCAATTATCTGCGAAGAAATGCCACACCGCCCACCACAGAAGTAATTACAGAACTTCCCGATCTGGTGCTTCCGGAAGATCAGGCTGTTGTATCGAACAATAGTCCTATCCGGCTGGAGTGGACCGCCCCTGCGGGAGCAACCCATTATCTTCTCGAAGTAGGGCTCGTTCCGACCTTCTCGATTAAACCGCAGCGCTACATTGTGCAGGGAACGTCCTTTAATCTGGATGGTAATCTTTTGGATTTCGGAAGGAGATATTACTGGAGGGTAATGCCCTTCAACGCATACAGTACCTGTTCGCCTTCTACGGCTCTCCATACCTTCACCATTGGAGAAACAACTGCCGTTCAGGATATCCCGGAGATCGAAAGTTTTACCGTTATGCCCAATCCAGCGCCTAAGGGCCAACAATTCCAGTTGATGGCGGAAGTCAAAGAAAATTTTGAAGCCCAGGCCGCGCTTTTCAATACCAGCGGACAAATCGTGCAAACGCTCGGACAATTGAATTTCATCCAGGGCAGCAATACCATCGAGATCTCCACCGCTAACCTGTCTCCCGGCATTTATATGTTGAGCTTACAGTCACAGAAAGGAAGGTCGATTAGAAGGATCGTAATATTTTAAATGCTTTTCATGCAACCTCAATAAAAAGGGCTACTTTCCACCTTCCTGTGGAAAGTAGCCCTTTTTTATTGTTTTAAAATGAAAAACGCGTACTTTTATGCCACGAAAAAAGCAAACGAAAATCCTATCTAAAATAAAACTTTAAACATGAATCTTCACGAATACCAAGGTAAAGAACTGCTCAAGAACTATGGCGTGGCCATTCAGGAAGGTATCCTTGCGCATACAGTTGAAGAAGCTGTAGAAGCTTACCAAAAGATCACCGAATCCAGCGGCACTCCGGTTGCTGTTGTCAAAGCTCAGATCCACGCCGGCGGACGCGGTAAAGGCGGAGGGGTAAAACTGGCTAAAAACCTGAATGAACTCAAAGAACATGCCGGCAATATCCTGGGTATGATGCTCAAGACGCCGCAAACCCCCGGCGGAATGGATGGCCCCGGTAAGCTGGTCCGCAAAATTCTTATCGCAGAAGACGCCTATGCTCCTGACTTCGACGCCTGTGAAGAAATATACGTTTCCATACTGATGGATCGCGAACGCAAATGCAACGTGATCGTCTATTCTACAGAGGGTGGCATGGACATCGAAGAAGTAGCCGAAAAAACACCAGAACTAGTGCACAAGGAATATATCGATCCTACTCTCGGCCTGCAAGCTTTCCAGCTAAGAAAAATCGCTTTTAACCTGGGATTGGAAGGCCAGGCCTTTAAGGAAATGACAAAATTCATCGCTAACTTATATAAAGCCTTCCTGGGTGCTGACGCCTCCCTGTTCGAGATCAACCCCTGCCTGAAAACAGGAGATGACCGCATCCTGGCCGTGGATTGCAAAGTCACCCTGGATGACAATTCCCTTTATCGCCATCCTGACCTTGCTGAGATGCGCGACATCGACGAGGAGGATCCTACCGAGGTGGAAGCCAAAAAATTTAACCTTAATTACGTAAATCTGGATGGCAACGTTGGCTGTATGGTAAACGGCGCCGGCCTGGCCATGGCCACCATGGACATCATCAAATTGTCCGGCGGCGAACCAGCCAACTTCCTGGACGTGGGCGGCACTGCTGACGCCTCTCGCGTAGAACAGGCCTTCCGCATCATCCTGAAAGACGAAAGAGTAAAGGCCATACTGATCAACATCTTCGGTGGCATCGTCCGCTGCGATCGCGTAGCGCAAGGTGTAATCGATGCTTATAAGAACATGGGCAGCATTCCCGTGCCCATCATCGTACGCCTCCAGGGCACCAATGCCGATATCGCCAAGAAAATGATCGATGAGTCGGGACTGGATGTGCATTCCGCGATCATTCTGCAGGAAGCTGCGGATCTGGTGACGAAGATGCTGGAAGAAGCCTAAACATGGGGCATCCCTTAAATCGGGTAAAAAGGCTAAAGTTTTTATTTCCCATAAACGGGCGAACTCAGGATGCTGACGATTTATCTTGCAAAAATGAAATAAGGATTCCATTTTTAGTTCAAAGGATCGTCAGCATCTTTGAGGTTGTGTAAAAAGTCTTCGTACTCTTTCAGGTAAAATCCGGGATGATTCCATATTTAGACTTCTTCTATCCTTCCTAACAACCTTCTCAATTCCTCCTCTCCCGTAAACGGATTGGTTAGTGTACAGCGCAACCACAACTTCCCGTCCAGATTGGTTTGAACGATGTAAAAAGCCCCTTCTTCCAGTAAAGATTGGCGAATATGCTCATTTATGCGGTTTAATTCCTGGTCCGACAAGCCTTTTTCCGGCACTAAACGAAAACATACAATATTACACTGCGGTACAGTGGCTAATTCGAAAGCCGGGTGCTCTTTAATCATTTTTCCGAACAAGATACCCAGATCCATCACTTTGGTTACGTATTCTTCCCAGAGTTGCGTTCCGTAGGCACGAAGGGTAGCATAAACCTTCAGACTCAGCATCAGCTTGGTGCACTCGAAGGTTCGTTTGGCCATGTTGTACCATTCCTGTTCCCCTTCTCTGTTCCAAAGATACTGAGCTTTCTGGGCGAAGGTCCGGAAAGAATCTTCCTCCTGGCGAAATATGAGCGCCGTAGTGATGGAAGGCGTCAGCAACATTTTATGGAAATCCATAACTACCGAATCAGCCAATTCGATCCCACTGACTATTTTCCGGTATTTTGGTGAAAAAACAGCCGCCGCCCCGTGAGCGCCGTCGATGTGAAACCAAAGATCGTGTTCACGGCAAAACTGGCCGATGGCCTCCAGGTCGTCAAAAGAACCGGTGGAGGTTGTACAGGCGCTCCCCACCACTGCAATGACCTTTTTCCCTTCCTGTCTAGCCCTTTCCAGGTAATCCGGCAACAATTCGGTACGCATTTGAAATTGTTCATTCGCAGGTATCTTTATGATGCCGGCTGCGCCCCACCCCATAATTCTTGCGGCCCTGTCTACGCAGTAGTGCGCCTGCTCGGACACCATCAGCGCCAATTGCTGCTGATCTCCATTTTCCCAGATGTTATCCTCCACTTTAACACTGCGGGCGCAAAGGAGGGCGGTCAGATTACCCAGGGTCCCTCCTGAGGTAAGGAAGCCGCCGGCGCCCGGCCCCATGCTCATTTGGTCAGCTATTGTTTTGATCACCAGACGCTCGACCGTAGTCGAAGCAACGCCCATTTCATAGACGCCCATGCCGTTATTGAGAAAATCCCCCAGGAAGCCCGCCAGGGCAGCCACCGGAGTGCTGGGACTAATCTGATGGCCCATGTATTGAGGGTGATGAACATGCACCGAAGCCTCCAGAAAAGGCCTGAAAATAGATAGCCAGTCTTCCATCCGGGGCGAAGCCAGATCTCTGGCCCACTCTTCCAGTGATTGATCAGGCGATTTCCAGTCAATAGCTTTGACTCCAACCGGATGTTGCTGCACCATTTCGAGATAATCCGCCAGCAAATTTACCAGTTCATGCCCCTGAAGGCGAAAATGCTCAGGATCATAGGCTTTTTTAATAATGGAATTCATGGATATATTAGTTAAGTTGTTTCCCGCAGACCGGCCGGTCCGCGGGAAACAACTTAACTAATATTTTCGATCTTGCGAATGGCTTTCCTATTTTTGATAAAAAAATTGTTACTTTTCAAAGGTCTGCCGTTATGCTGATAAAGAAGGCGAAAAAAGGCAGATGTTAATGAATTTGCAATCAAAAAGTATTCCTGCAAAAAATGCCCGAATGAACCACGCGAACAAAATGTCGACACGCGCGATCGAAGCAGAGTGGTTGGAAATTCAGGCTGCCCAGCAAGACCCTGCCCACTTTCGCCCGCTTTATGATCGCTATTTCGAGTCCATCTTCCGGTTTATATATCGCCGGACTGCCGATGAATCCCTAACAGCCGACATCTGCTCAATCGTTTTTCTCAAAGCCCTGGAGAAAATCAAAGGATACTCTTTTCAGGGCGTACCCTTCTCGTCCTGGCTGTATCGCCTGGCCAGTAACGAGGTGGCGCAATATTACCGAATAGAGAAGAAAAAAAGGATCATAAGTGTAGAAGAAAGTCAAATTAATAGCCTTATCGATCCTGACGAACCGCACGAACTCAATGATCAGTTGGAACCGATGATCAAGGCGCTCGATCAGCTGAAAGAGAAAGAGCTGGTGCTCATAGAACTCCGTTTTTTCGAAGAGCGCCCTTTTAAAGAGATCGCAGAAATTATTGGAAT
This sequence comes from uncultured Saprospiraceae bacterium, assembly GCA_964548175.1. Classification (GTDB taxonomy): domain Bacteria; phylum Bacteroidota; class Bacteroidia; order Chitinophagales; family Saprospiraceae; genus JANQPA01. The sequence goes on along the minus strand of CAZJQS010000025.1, from coordinate 9,445 downwards.
AACCGAAAGTAATGCAAAAATGAAAACGTACAGAGCCCTCGAAAAACTCAGGAAACTCATGAGCGAGGGCTGATGGTACCTCATCCAATGTAAAACATTAGGATATGAGCAAAAACTACAAATTTATCATAAATCCTTCTCCTCCCGATTCAGAGAAGATCGACCGGTACCGGGACTTCGATGCCTTGTTGAAAAAACACGAGGAAGGGAAAACGCCGGTAAGGAAACTACGCGTCTGGTATCTGTCAGGTGCTGTAGCCGCTTCTGTACTGGTTGTTTTGTCGATATTCTGGATGGTGCAAAGTCAACAACCGCTACCTTATGAAAAGGAGGCTATGGCTTACTTTGCCAGTCAGCCCTTTGTCAATCCTCCCATGAGTGAGATCAAAGTTCCGGTCAGCGAAACCACTGTCGAAAGCGCCAAAGGTGACACCCTTGTTTTTAACAGTGGTTCCAAAGTGATCATTCCGGCCGCTGCTTTTGTAGACCAAAACGGCCGCCCGGTTGATGGGCAGGTCAACATTCAATTCAAGGAAATGCACGATTTTGTGGATTTCTTTCTCTCCGGTATTCCCATGCACTATGACTCCAATGGCGTACGCTACCAATTGGAGTCGGCAGGTATGATCGAGATCCGAGGATTTAAAAACGGCCAGATGGTCAAACTCGCTCCTGAGAAATCCATTGCCGTGGAATTGCCTTCCCGGGTAAAAATGCCCAGGGTCAATACCGCTCCGCCGCGTTATAACATCTATCGACTTGATGTAGAAAATCGCCGGTGGGAATATACCGGTCCGGATAACATCGAGCTGATAGCCGAAGAAAATCCCTCCGACCGGACCTTTTTTGACCAGTTGAAGGCCAACTACCAAGCTGTTGTCCGGCAGATCGAGAGCAATACCCAGAAGAGCCTGCGTGCGCTGGAAGCTGCTTATCCGCTTCCGGAAAAGCCTATAGCTCCTGTGGAAAGCAACAGTTCCGCGCCGACATTCAGCCTGGATTTTCTGGATGATATCGAAGAGGTAGAATTTTATGAAGGTGGAAAAGACCGTCTGGAAGCCATTCAAAATGCTTACAACGGAGTGATCTTTCAGCTGGCGCCGAATAGCTCACCTGTAAATTTCAATACCTTCGGCAACATTATTTGGAAAAAAGCCCGGATTACGGCCATCAATGATCAGGAATTTGAACTCTCCCTTTTTCATGATGAACAAAGCCTGGTCATTCGGACTGTCCCTGTTCTGAGCAGTACCGATTTTCAAAAAGCCCGGGCTGAATACGAAAAGAAACTGGCAGCCTACGAACAAGCGCTGCAAGAAAGGGCAGTATTGATCCGGGACCAAAAGGATAGTCTTATCCGCGTCAGGAACAACCTGTTCGCCGAGGAAAAACTTAAGTTTGATGCTACTGTCAAAGACATGGTAGCCGAGGGAAGGATTGACCCCGACCAAATGGGCACTTTCCAGATCATCAACCGATTTTCCATTGATCAATTTGGGATTTGGAACTGTGACCGGCCCATTCCGCCGGATGCGGATACCCGGATTGTACAACTGATCGACCCGAACGGTAAAAAAATTAAAGGTAAAACCGCCTTTGTCGCCAGTAAGAAACACAATACCGTATTTCAGTACCTGGCTACAGATGATACCCCAATCGATTATTTGGATGAATCAGAATTGTTGATCTGGGTGATATCGGAAGAAAATCAACTGGCGCTGTTAAAAACGCTTGGTCCGCTGGAGTCTTCAGATAAAGAGGAAATGAAGCTTCAGGTCTTAAGCAGTGAAATTAAAAGTGAAGAAGCTTTAAGAGAGATATTGTTCTTTTAAAAAGGAGGGGTTGTGTAAAAGGTCAGTCAATCCTGCCGCCTACCAGCCTGCAGGATTACCCAGTTCAAATAATTTTCTTTTTGAGCTTTTTACACAAACCCTTCTTTTTTTAATTTTATTCATCCTTGTAGATGGCCACTACCCTTTCATTAGGCTTGGCGTACCCTCTGTACATCCCTTCCGAGTTGAATGTCATAGAAACATTGCCATTTTTATCCACGGCGATGATGCCGCCGCTTCCTTGGGCTTTGGCTAGTTTATTCATAACCACCTCATCAGCTGCTTCCTGCAAACTAACGCTTTTATATTCCATGATCGCTGAGATGTCATGGGCTACGGTATAGCGGATGAAAAACTCCCCATGACCGGTAGCAGACACGCCGCAGGTGCTGTTCTTTGCGTAAGTTCCGGCGCCGATAATGGGCACGTCCCCTACCCTGCCATAACGCTTATTCGTCATTCCGCCTGTAGAAGTTCCAGCCACGATATTGCCGTTTTGATCCAGGGCGACACAACCGACTGTGCCGAACTTATGATCGGCTGTATTGTCGATGTAGCCTACGTCTTCTTTTTCCTTACTGAGTATGCGCTGAAGAGCCTCCCATCTTCTTTCTGTAAAGAAGTATTCCGGGTCTACCAGCTCGAGTTGTTGTTCTCTGGCAAATTGTTCGGCGCCTTTGCCGATCAGCATAACGTGCTCTGACTTTTCCATTACTGCTCGCGCTGCGCGAATCGGGTTTTTCACGTTCGTCACCCCGGCAATGGTTCCTGCATTCAGTGTGGCCCCATCCATGAAGGCAGCGTCCAGTTCGTTCTTTCCGTCATGAGTAAAAACAGCGCCTTTACCCGCATTAAACAAAGGAGAATCTTCAAGATACCTAACGGTCTGCTCAACCGCATCTGCCGCGGCACCTCCTTTCTGCAGGATCTGTTCTCCTATGTTCAGGGCCTCGTTCAGGGCATTTCGATAGTCCTGCTCCATTTCATCAGTCATATTCTCTCGGCGAATCGTACCGGCGCCGCCATGAATGACAATGGCATAGGCAGGTTTTTCCAGCTTTTCTTCCGAAGTACTATCCGAAATGGAAGTCTCCTCTCCAGTTGTACTTTCTCCTCCTTGCTGACAAGAAAGATTTAAGGTCACCGCTAAGGCTAATACAAAAGAATACCTCATTGCTTTTTTCATAAGCATAGTTTATTTATTGATAAGTTTAAAATGAGCAAATTTACTTGTAAAATAGGAGTCATCCCTTAAATCGGATAAAAAGGTTGAAATTTTTACTCCCCATAGGCAGATGAAAAAGCATCCTTTCCAGCCTTGGATAAGCCAGCATCTTCCCGATGAAATCGAGAGAGCATTTGCTTTTGACCTTCTAAGTAAAATTAGGGATAATTCAGGTTTACTTATGTTGCAGAGGAGTAAACTTATCACCCAACACAATGTTTAAACATTAAACAATGAACTAAATTCATTAACTTTACGATGGTGTTTGGAAATGCCATCCAAGTTATCCACGAAATTAGCGGGTTCATCTAATTTTCCCTGTGGTTTGACAACCAAATTTTAGCTTTGACTTAACCAAGTAGATAATAATGAAACAATTTTTCAAGTTTTTTTTCGCTTCTTGTCTGGGTTTTATTGTAGGATCGATCATTCTGTCTCTATTATCAGTGGCGATATTCGCCGCTATTGCCAGTTCAGCAGAACAGAAACCTCAGATATATTCCAATTCGGTTTTGAGATTAACTTTTGATGATGTTATCCCTGAACACACCAACAACGTAGATAACGTGGCATTTGACCTTTCGGAAGAGAAGACGCTAGGCCTGCACGAGATCATAGCCACCATTAATAATGCTGCTGAAGACAATCGGATCAAAGGCATTTTTATGGAATCGGACCTGGTTATGCTCACCGGAACAGCCACGGCGGGAGAATTGAGAGAGGCTCTGGTCCAATTCAAGGAAAGGGGGAAATTCATCGTATCCTATTCCAAGTTCTATACCCAGGGTGCTTATTATTTGGCTTCCGTTTCGGATGAGGTTTACCTTAACCCAATGGGGTTGATCGATTTCCGGGGTTTTTCCGCTCAGATTCCCTTTTTCAAAGATATGCTGGACAAAGTCGGTGTTGAGATGCAGATTTTTTATGCCGGCCAATACAAAAGCGCCACGGAACCATACCGCCTCACAGAGATGAGCCCTCAGAATCGCTTCCAGGTAAGGCAATACCTAAACGGCATGTACGATAATTTTCTTGAAGACATCAGCTCCTCCAGGTCCATCAGCGTGCCGGAATTAAAAATGATCGCTGACGATTTCCTAGCCGGCAATCCCGATCTGGCCTTGAAGCACCGCATGGTGGATTATGTTGGATACCGTAGTGACGCCCTGCAATCCATCCGAGACTATTTGGGATTAGAAAAAGATAAGGATATTTCATTCATAGGCTTACATTCCTATAATAAAGCCAATCCTCCAACCCCTGGCGGAAGCTACTCCAGCGACCGGATCGCAATAGTTTATGCAGAAGGAGGTATCGTTGACGGCGAGGGGAGCAACGGCGCCATTGGCGACTTAAGGTACAACAAGGCTTTCAACAAGATACGCGAAGATGAGCGCATCAAAGCTGTCGTTCTGCGCGTCAACTCGCCCGGAGGAAGTGCTCTTGCTGCAGAAAATATGCACCATGAACTGTTGCGCCTTAAATCGGCAGGGAAGCCTATAGTGGTGTCCATGGGTGATTATGCCGCCTCTGCCGGTTATTACATTTCCTGCCTGGCGGATTCCATTGTGGCTTTACCCAGCACCCTTACCGGTTCTATAGGGGTATTTTCTATTCTGCCCAATGCCCAGGAATTACTAAATGAGAAGATCGGCATTACCTTTGATACCGTACGTACGGGTGACTTCTCGGCAGGCCTCACGCCTTTTTACGATCTTACCCCCAAGGAACAGCAATGGTTCCAGCAAAGAACAAAAGAAATGTATGAAATATTCCTGAAAAAAGTTGCGGAAGGACGGAATATGAGCAGGGATGAAGTCCACAAAATTGCTCAGGGTCGCGTCTGGACAGGAGAGGAAGCACTGGAGGTAGGTCTGGTCGATCAATTGGGCGACCTTGACGAAGCCATCCAAATTGCCGCCCGATTGGCTGACCTGGAGGAGTACCGTATCCGGGAATATCCCTTCATTAAATCCCCATGGATGGAGCTGTTGGAAGAACTTCAGGGCAAACGAGAGGCGGACATCCGGTTCCGTTCTTACCTGAAAGATCAGTGGCCGGATTATTATCCTTATTATGAACAGATCAAAGCAGTGAAAACAGCCAAAGGACCACAAATGAGGTTGCCTTTTTTTATTCCTTTTGAATAAAAAAAAGAAGTGGTCGTGTAAAAAGCCGGTTTATTCACCCATCTGCTGCCCGGTAGGTTTGTGCAGTGTAAGTAATTTTATTTTTGAGATCTTTGCCGAAGAAAATCCAGATTTTCTTCGGCAAAGATCTCAAAAAAGCATTTTATTAGTTGTGCAGATGAGTAAAACACCTTTGTACAAAACCCCTTCTTTTAAAATTCCAGCAATTGCTCTACGTGTTTCTCCATCAGCCCAAGAGTCGCTTCATCGATGATCTCTTGTCCCTCCATCAGGGTATTGATGCGAGAGATGGGCAGGCGATGGGGTAAAGTTACGACCCCCAGATGGTTCAGAACGGCCGCCAGGTGATCCAGGCCCAGCAGGTTGCCTGCCCGGCCTGAAGCGATTCCCGCCAGGGCAGCCTTTTTCCACTTGAAGGTATCGGAATAAGCCCTGACCGAAAGGGCATCCAAAAAGAGTTTCAAAGCACCAGGATAACTCCCATTATACTCCGGCGTTACGATCATAAATTTCTGAGCAGGGATCATTAGATCGTCCTGTATCTTTTTCAGGCTTTCAGCCTGATCACTACTTTTGTACATTTCAGGAAAAAACCAGTCGTGCGGAATTTCCTCCAACGCCAGCAATTTGACCTCCTCCTCAGATCGTTCTGAAAGCATCTCGTGAAACTTTTTAGCAAATTGAAGGCATTCACTATTCCTGCGGTTGCTACCGGATATAACGGTGATCATATAATTAAAGGTTTCCTGGTATTTGTTTTTAAAGAATCAGACAAATAACATTTCCAGCGTCAAAATGTTATATTTTTATACTGTCAAGTCAACGGATAAATTCATATGGATTCGTATTGAAAGATCTGTGCGTTCAAATCTGAGAAATACCTGATCATAAACTAAAATACCTTTCATCCATGAAAATCACTTATTTCGGACATGCGTGTTTCCTGTTAGAAACCAAAGGAAAGAAATTACTTTTCGATCCCTTCATCACCCCTAATGAATTGGTCGGTGATAAAGTGGACGCGCAGACAATAGAAGCAGATTATATTCTGCTCACGCACGGGCACCAGGATCATGTAGCCGACTTTGAGTCCATTGCCAAGCGAACCGGGGCAACCCTGATCTCCAGTTATGAGATCGTCAGTTATTACGGCGCAAAAGGAATAAAGGGACATCCGATGAACCTGGGAGGAAAATTTTCTTTTGATTTTGGAACGGTAAAATATGTCAGCGCCGTCCATTCCAGTGTACTGCCCGACGGCACCTACGCCGCCAATCCGGGTGGTTTTGTCATCTGGAATGAAGAAGGATGCATTTATCAGGCCGGGGATACTGCACTGACAATGGACATGAAGCTCATTCCTCAGACCTGCCCTAAACTGACGGCCGCCATTTTGCCGATAGGTGACAATTTCACTATGGGCTATGAAGATGCCACTATTGCAGCAGAATTTATTGAGTGCGACCAAATCATTGGTTCTCATTATGATACGTTCGGTTATATCAAAATTGATCACGAGCAGGCTAAAAAATCTTTTTCCGATAGAGGAAAAGATTTAATTTTGTTGGGTATAGGCGAAAGTCTCAGCTTGTAATTAAGCAGGATAAGTTTTAATTTTACTTCAAGGGATGAAGTTTTATTGTTTCCTTTAACTATAGCATGGAAACCAACGCTTAATTTCAGGAACCGTACAACTTCATCCCTTAATTTTTTTGTTGCTCACTGGGGCTGCGTACTAAGCCCTTTAAATAAATGACAATGGGAAAAGTTATCACAATTGCAAACCAGAAGGGAGGAGTAGGCAAAACAACCACCGCCATCAACCTGGGAGCAAGCCTGGCTATTCTGGAAAAGCGGGTCCTAATCATTGATTCGGACCCTCAGGCTAATGCCTCCTCAGGAGTAGGCGTCATGCCTGATGAAGTAGACGACAACATCTACGCCTGCTTATTGAATGACCTGGACCCTTTGGAGGCCATCTATGAAACAGAGCTCGAAAACCTGCACATCATCCCCTCTTCCATCGATCTGGTCGGCGCCGAGTTGGAGCTGGTAACCAAGATCCGAAGGGAATATTTCATGCAATCCGTTGTCGATAAAGTAAAAGACCATTACGATTACGTTCTCATTGACTGTCTGCCCTCCCTTGGGCTGGTGACCGTCAACGCGCTCACTGCGGCTGACTCGGTCTTGATCCCGGTGCAATGTGAATTTTTTGCTCTGGAAGGGCTTACCAAGCTAACCGACACCATTAACCTGGTAAAAAAACAACTGAATCCCAAACTGAAGATCGAAGGTATACTGCTTTCCATGTACGATAGTCGTTTGCGCCTGGCCAATGTAGTGGTCAGCGAGGTACGCAACATATTCCCTGATCTGGTTTTCGACACCATCATCCACCGGAATTCCAAGATCGGCGAAGCTCCTAACCTGCACATGCCTGTCATTCAAATGGACGCCTCCAGCCGTGGAAGCATCAACTTCCTCAATCTGGCCAAAGAACTACTGGATAAGAACAACGACCCTATCAAAATGAAAGAACCGGTGTCTTGATCGAAAAATGACTTTCCACACAACCTCAAAGAATTATAATTTAAACAAACAAAAACAGATGGCTAAGAAAGTGGCTAAGAAAGTAGATAAAAAAGAGTTAGGATTGGGATTGCGAGCCCTTTTGGCAAATAATGACCTAGAAAACAAACTAGCTGAAAACCAGGCCGAAGTAGTAAAGGAACTCTCTAATAATTTTGCCATGCTTCCGCTTGACCAAATTGAGGTTAATCCAGAACAACCCAGAAAAGAATTCACAGAAGAAGCATTGGAAGAGCTGGCGGGTTCCATTAAAGTCCATGGCTTGATCCAGCCCATCACCGTTCGTAGATTAAGCCCGACAGAATACCAATTGATCTCCGGGGAGCGCCGCTTACGTGCCTCTCATATGGCAGGCCTGGAAGAAGTGCCGGCGTTCATCCGCGTCGCTAACGATCAGGAACTGTTGGAAATGGCCCTCGTTGAGAACATCCAGCGTGAAGAACTGAACGCCATCGAAATCGCCATTACCTACCAAAGATTACTGGAGGAATGTAACCTTACACATGAAAAACTGGCAGAAAGAGTAGGCAAAAACCGAACCACTATAACCAATTTTTTGGGCCTGCTCAAGTTGCCGGTTGAAATCCAGGACGCGGTCAAGGACAAAAATCTTTCCATGGGGCATGCACGTTCCCTCAAGGGGATTGAAGATATTCTTTTACAAAAGAAACTCTTTAAAGAAACCATTGATCTCCATCTTTCGGTCAGAGCACTGGAAAAAAGAATACAAAATTATCGCGAGAAACAAAAAAGTGCTAAGAGCAAGACACCATCCCTACCCTATGAATATCAGAATGTGAGACAAAGCTTCCGCAGCTTTTTCGGTACTCCAAGCGTTGATCTGAAACTAAAGGAGGAAGGAAAAGGACAAATTGTCATTAAATTCTCTTCCGTGGATGAATTGAACCAGCTTTTAGACCGATTAGATGACTAGTATTTCCCTACAACAACCTTCAGGGCATAAGAAAACTACCTGGCTTTTCCTGCTTCTGTTTTTGCCTTTTCTTACGGTAAATGCCCAGGAACAGGATTCTACCCTTGCCGCCCGTAACCGTAGCAACCTGCCCGAATTACAAACGGAGCAATGGATGCCCGATCCCGGGAAAGCTCTGCGGCTGGGCCTGCTGCTGCCCGGCGCCGGACAAATATACGACAGGCGCTGGTGGAAGCTGCCACTCGTTTACGGCGCCTACGGTGGCATCATTTATGCTATTGACTACAATCAGGGGTTTTTCCGGCGTTTCCGCAACGCCTTCGATGCACAGGCCCAAAACCCTCCGCAACCTCATGAGTTCAGCGAACTGGGGCTGGGAACTACCGAGCTCAGAGCTTTACGCGATAAATTTGACAAACAATTACAACTTTCTTTTATAGGCTTGATATTGGTGCATGGACTGGTGTCTATGGAGGCTTTTGTCGATGCTCACCTTCAGTCCTTTGACATTTCTGATGATCTTACGCTGCAGATTAGACCGGAAGTTCTGACCGATCCGGTCACCAGACAACCAATGCCAGCTATTGGAGGAGTAGTTAAATTTTAAAAAAGGCATCGGAGTTGGGTAAAAAGTCATTGTACTCGTTCGCGCAGCTGATAAAATTCTTTTTTGAGTGTTTTGCCGAAGAAAATCTGTGATTTTCTTCGGCAA
>CAZJQS010000024.1:0-70155 GCA_964548175.1 uncultured Saprospiraceae bacterium | reverse complement strand
CAAAACTCAAAACCCAAAACTCAAAACCCAAAACCCAAAACTCAAAACTCAAAACCCGACATCACTTCAACGCCTCCGCTATGCCCTCCTGCACGCTCCTATGCTGGATATCCTTTTCACTATACGGTCCGGCTTTGATCTTTTTATTCAGCAAATACAGGAACAGGAACAGCAGCAAAGTGTAGATCACCGTAAACATGATCAGGGAAAACAGCACCTGATTAGCGGTAACCACCTTTGAAAGAGCATCAGAGGTACGCAATAATCCATACACCACCCAGGGCTGGCGGCCCATTTCCGCCGAATACCAGCCGACCTGATTGGCGATTTGCGGCAGGATGACGGCCAGGACGAATATCCACAGCAGCCAGCGATAGTTGAATAATTTTCCTCGCCACCACAGGTAGCTCGAATAAAGCGTCAGGGCAATGAAAAACATGCCGATGGCTACCATAATGTGGTAAAATTGAAAAATGGCATTCAGTGCAGTGGGGCGCTCATCTTCGGGAAAATAATTTAATCCTTTAACAGGCGTTTCGAAATCGTTATGTAACAAAAAAGTCAATCCGCCCGGTACTTTCAGCCCGGTCACTTCCTGGGTCTCTTTGTCGACCCAACCAAAGAGATAGGCATCTGCCACTGCCAGACTGTCAAAGTGACCCTCCAGAGCCGCCAGCTTGGCCGGCTGATTTTCCGCCACGCCATTGGCGGAATGGTGTCCGGTGAGCAACTGGGCTACGGAGGATACGGTAGCCACCACCAAAGCAATTTTGAACGCTTTTTTGGACAGTTCGACGTGCTTGTTGCGTAAGATATAGTAGGCATGTACGCTCATGACCAGGAAAGCGCCCGCCAGGAAGGCCCCTATCCAGACGTGCGTGAGGCGATCGATGCTGGAAGGATTAAAGACCATAGCCCAGAAGTCGGTAATCTCCGCCCGGGCGTTGACGCCTTCTCCGACGATATGAAAACCGGTCGGGGTTTGTTGCCAGGAGTTAGCCACCACGATCCACACGGCTGAGAACATCGAGCCCAGCCAGACGCCCAGGGTGGCGATAAAATGAACTTTCGGACTTACCTTGTTCCAACCAAACAGCAAAATTCCCAAAAAGCCGCTTTCCAGAGCGAAGGCAAAGATGCCTTCCGCCGCCAGGGCGCTGCCGAAGACATCACCCACGTAGCGAGAGTAAGTTGCCCAGTTGGTTCCAAATTCAAATTCCATGACGATGCCGGTGGCCACCCCGATCCCGAAAGTCAGCGCGAATATCTTGGTCCAGAAGCGCGTCATGGTCTCGTACATTTTGTTGCCCGTACGCAAAAACATCCCCTCGGTAATCACCATGATCAAACCAAGACCAATACTGAGCGGAGGATAGATGTAATGAAAGGCAACGGTAAAAGCAAATTGTATGCGTGCTAAAATTTCAACATCCATTTCTGATGAGACGGTTTAAGTTGTGTAATGAAAATACTGCGTAGGGCATAGATCAGACTCCTCGATCCGCCAGCGGCGGAAAAGGCAGTCAATATGGGTGTTCCTCATTCAGATTAGTTTTTTAAGGTGGCCGGCCACCTTATTTTTCTAAGGCTCTTGATCCCCCTGATAATGTTTCCTGAACCTTTCAGGGCTGGTGCCTTCGTATTTTTTGAAGAACCGGCAGAAGTAGGAGTTATCGTCAAAACCCAGTTCGTGGCCTACCTCGGCCACCGTATCTCCTTCGTGTAACAATAACCGCTTAGCTTCCAGCATGATGCGGCTGCGGATGAGGTCACCGGCCGGCCGGTTCAATATCTTATTACAAATAGCATTCAAATAATTAGGGGTAAGGTGAAGCTGTTCTGCATAGTCCCTGACCTTGTGTTTTTCTTTAAAGTGCTGATTGATCAATTGTTCGAAATTCTTGACGATCAACGCCGCATTTTTATCGGTTTGGACCTTGGCGCTCAGATTTTGGGAATAGGCCCGGTCGGCTTCGATCAAGACAATGTTGAGATAAGAGCGAAGCGCCTTCAGGTGTCCTTCTCTTTGGCTCTCGTACTCTTTCAACATACAATCGAACAGGTTTTTTTTGTGCGGCATATCCGAATGCTCCACCCTGATGCATGGTTTTTTAGCTGCGGCATTAAAAAAGGGAAAATCCAGCAGGATGTTGTTGTGATATCTCATATTAAAAAAGGAAGAAGTGAAAAAGATGAGGTATCCCTTCATATGGTGATCGTTCCGCCAGGCGTGTATCTGCCCCGGATACATCAGGAAGATCATCCCCGGCTCGATCTCGTAGTCCTTAAAGTCAATGAGCTGGCGACCCTGTCCTCCGGTACAAAACAAGATCATGTAATAATTATGTCGGTGGGCTTTAGTTGACAAGGCAGACTCCTGGATGAAATCCTCATATCTGATCATGTCAAATTGCTGTTTTTCTTCATCCAAGGCATTACACCTGAGTTGCTCAATGTTGTAGGTTTTTGTTTTCATACCGGTTTATGTTTTCATTCACAAAATAAAAGTAAAAAGTGGTGCTCTGGTAGAGGTTTTTACCACAGTTACGGTACTTTTTACCTAATGAAAATCAGGGTGTTATTTTGGAGTGATTTGTTCGGCAGGAATGAATATAGACTATTAGATAATTCTTTTTCCTGCCTGTCCGTGCCGGTTTCTCAGTTCGAGTTTGATCAGGTCACCGACCTGATCGAGGTGGCCTTTGCCCTTAAAGAAGGTTTTAAGGAAAATCAGTCCGGCGAAAAAGACCATAAAAGAAAGTGGAAATCCAGCGAGCATCAAGAAAGATAGAAAGGGCCATCCAATAGCCTGGCAAATGAAATAACCGGCTATCCAGACCGGAGAATAAGCGGCGATCCGGATCAACAGCTTTTGGAAAATATGGAACAGTCGGTTTTTGATTTCCCATTGCCCATACAGCCGCAGCAATTGGGCTGTAGTGAAATATTCGGCGCCAGTGTCTTCTAAAAAAGACAATTCGTCTTCCGCCGAATTTTCCAGATGACTGATGACCTTATCTAAATCTCTTATAGCCATATACTATCTTTTTTTAGAGGCATCCGCCAGATGCGGAGCTCTCTAAAAAACAACTACAACAATTCAATTTTGTTCCTTCCTAACTTTACAAGTTGTTCTTTTTCCATCTTTTTTAACAAACGAGAAATCGCCTCTCTGGAAGCATTCAGGTCATAAGCAATTTCCTGATGGGTGCTGGAGATGACCTTGTTGCCGGTGGCCTGGCTTTTGCTTTCCAGGTATTCGAGCAGGCGCTCGTCCATCTTCTTGAAAGCGATGCTGTCTATTGTCCTGACGAGTTCCAGCATGCGTTCATCGTAAGTGCGCATGACAAAATTTTTCCAGCTCTGATATTTGCTCATCCATTCATCCATGTACCGGATGGGAATGCCGATCATTGTGGTGTCTTCTTCTGCTACCGTTCTGATCTCGCTGCGTTTGTTCATCATACAACAGGTAAAAGACATGGAGCAGGTCTCACCTGGTCGCAGATAGTATAAAAACAGCTCGCGACCCTCCTCGTCCTCTCTGGATACTTTGATCGAACCCTCCAGAATGAGCGGCACCATCTTGACGTAACTGCCGATGTCTTGTATCAACTCCCCGGTCTTAAAGAATAAGAGTTTTCCGACTTCCGCTATGTCCTCTTGTAATCGCTTTTCTGCAATTTGAGGGTAGTTTTTCCTGACCAGGTCGAATATTTCTAGGTTCATATTGTTCGATTTATAAAATAGCCCTAAACAAATCTGCTAAAACTGCTCAATTGTTGCCAGCCGATAAAGTAATTTTTTCTGGTCTTTTTTGAGGGAAAATTCCATTTTCCCTCAAAAAAGTAGGTTGTCCGTTATTTCTTAGCTTCCAGCTTTTTTTCTAAAGCCTCCAGCTTTTCCTCCAGCTTCAGCAACTTATCCAGAATAATGATGTGTGTTTTTTTAGCGTCAATACCTACCGGACTGGCGTCGCTGTGTATTTCCCTGGCAATGGCATCGTATATTTCCTTTTCGGTCTTTAGTTTTTCCATAGCAAAATCATTTTAATGAACAATTAGTTTTTTTCCGCCTTCAAGCCGGCTTTTTGGGGATCGTATTTCACGTTGATGTTGATCCAGATGGAGCGGGCCAGGCGGAAGATGTATACAAATAAGATGGCCAGTATAGCGATCAGGGCGCCAAAAGAGGCTGCCGTGCTCCAACCGATCACCCAGTGCAGGATCATAATGAAGCCCAGGCAAAAGAAGCCGGTAAAAATATAGGAAATGAACATGGCGCCATAATAAAAGCCGGGCTCCGGCTCGAAGTCCTGACCGCAGTGCGGACATTCCCTGGGCATGTCAAAAGGACGATGGAAAGAAAAAGTTGGAGTACTGAAGAGGTTGCCGGTGTGGCAACGCGGGCACTTCAAATTGAAGATGCTGTATATTTTACTGCTTTTTTTTAGGATTCCCATTTTTGTTTGTTCGTTTTGCTCATGATTTAATAATGACCAGCCGAATAACGTAGGCCTCTCCCTTGTGATAGGCGCCTTCGTTTAAAATTACGTTCTCTTCCTTCAGCAGAAACGGTTCCTGAGGAGAAAAATCTTCCTTCAACATGGATTTGGAGAAAAGCATGTCCAGGTTTTTAGGACCGCCCGAAGACAAAGGCAGTTGTTTCTTGGAAAAACCCTCTAATACCAGCCGGCCGCCGGTTTTCAAGGCTTGCATCGCTTTTTGATGCAGGAAAACCCGGTCTTCCGGTAGTTGATGAACAAAGAACAAGCCGATCAGATCGTAAGCTTCCTCCGGCCAGTTGTACGACCGAATATCCTCCAAATCATACCGGATCGAAACCTGCTGGTCGGCGGCTAGTTGAAGCGCCTTTTTACGACCGCTTTCGCTGTAGTCAAAAGCGTCTGTTTCCCATCCTTTCGATGCGGCATACACAGCATTGCGCCCTTCGCCTTCCGCCGGAAGCAAAAGCTTTCCCGGCACCAGTTGAGCTATTTGTTGACGGAAAAAAGCATTGGGTTCAGTGCCGTAAACGTAAATCCCTTCGGAGTAGCGTTGATCCCAGAATTCCTTCATAGAGCCGTTTTTACTATTCCTCAACTATTGTAGAGCGGACCCCGCCACACAACAGCCGGATTAAATAAATATAAAAATATGTTGTTTTTTTCATATGTTGAATCAAAAAAAAGCACCCGGGAGTGCTTTCCTGTATTTTACATATTACATTGACAGTTTTCCAGGCATTCGATGATGAGGGAAACGTCTCTTTCCTTAAGCGAATACATCATACTGCGTCCTTGTCGTTTTACGCTAAGTATACCCTTGAGCCTCATGTTCTGGAGGTGATGGGAAGTCAGGGATTGTTCGCTGCCCAGCATTTCACAGATCTCGCTCACCGATAACTTGGGATGCTGTTCCAGAAGGTGGATGATCCCCAGTCGCAAAGGGTGGGCTACTGTCTTTAAAATGAAAGCAATGCGTTCCAGCTTTTCAGCTTCTTGTTGATTAAGTACTCCGTTGTTCGTTTCCATAAGCGCAAAGGTATGAATATATGATCATAAAACAAACAAGGGCCGGGCCCCGATTCGTGGTGAAATTATTCAAAAGATAGGGAAAATGATGATGTTTTTCTAATGGTACTTTTTATTTATTACGAAATCTAAAACAAAATGATTCCGGCTTTGGTTGTGTTGCCTTGTTACGTTTTTTTCCTTTTCCTCTGGTGTTTTAGCTTGCTTTGACTTAACTTTATCGCCTAACTGTCCTATCCAAGACGAACCGCAAAAACCAACATCGCTATGCCACAAGGATTCTTAATTGACATGGACGGGGTCATCTACAGCAATAATGATCTGATTCCCGGCGCAGACGTTTTTATCGAAACGCTCAAAAAGAATAACATCCCTTTCCTTTTTCTGACCAACAACAGCCAGCGTACACCTCGTGATGTGGTGAACAAACTGGCCGGAATGGGAATTGAAGCGGAGGAAAAACATGTCTTCACCAGCGCCATCGCCACCGGTTGGTTCCTGGCGCGCCAAAAGCCCCACGGCACCGTCTATGTACTGGGCGAAGGCGGCCTGCTGACGAGTTTGCACGAACACGGCTATTCCCTGGTGTCTCAGGATCCGGATTTCGTGGTGGTCGGTGAGGGGCGAAATTTTACCCTCGAAATGGTGAACCATGCCGTCGATATGATCCTAAACGGCGCTAAACTGGTGGCTACCAACCTGGACCCTTCTCCCAAAATCAAAGGTTGGAATAACCTTGGCATCAAAGCCGTCATCGCTATGATCGAGGAGGCTACCGGGATCAAGGCCTTTTCCGTCGGTAAGCCGAGCCCGGTGATGATGCGGGTCGCCCGTAAAAAATTAGGCCTCTCTACTGAAGAAACAACCATCATCGGCGATACTATGACGACCGATATCCTCGGCGGCATACAGGTGGGCTATAAAACCATTCTGACGCTTTCCGGGGTGTCAAAAAAAGAGGAACTTTCCCAGTTTGCCTTCACGCCTTATAAAGTGATCGATTCCCTCGAAAACTTCGATGTGATGGCTTATTTGAAAGAAGTAGCGCAGTAACTAAAAATCATATCCCCAACGGAATATGCATTTTCTCTCCTAACCATACATAAAACCTACCCAGCCATTTAGGCGAGCGCCCCTCGTTTTTATCTAAACGATAATGCGCCTGATGCCAGGCTGGCGCCGTACGTAGATAAAGCGGCGTCAATGCTTGTAAGGCCCTGGCTATTCGAATGACCCTGTCAAAGCGACGGCGCACTTTGGGCGTATCCTTTAAATGAAAAGCGGCTATTAATTTTTTTGGTAAAAAACCGACCGCCAACGCTTCCGAGAGCCGCTTTCCGGAATAGCGGTTGTCCAGAATAGCTGCAGCTAACTGCATTGTAGTATCATTTACGTGCAAGTCTTCTGCCACCGTTTTGGAAAAATAGTTTCGAAAGTCATCCAAAGTAGGAGGGAAGTATGCTGCAGGAATGCCCATCAGAAGGGCGGTCGTTTTGGATTCCTTGTAAAATTGTACTTTCATGTATTCCGGCAAGGGCCCTTTTACAGCCTCAAAAACCTGATAGGTGGTGTCGATGAGCGTAGCCAGCACCCAAAGGAGCAGTTCCGGATCATTGGCACAATAAGAAATGCTTTTCCCCTCCTTGTCAGTATAGGCTCCTCTGATAAAAGAATGGATGGTATGTAATTGTAGCGCCGTTTGACGGGCGGTTTCAGCATCCCCAAAGTAGATCTTGGCCATAGCCATGAAGGTGCGCCGGCCCCGGTCGAGGGCATCTTCCCGGAAATTGCTGTAGCGGTTGACGCCGTCCGCAATGGCGGGATGGGCGATCTGCAGCAGCAGCGCCCGAATGCCGCCGAGCAGGACCACGGGCTCACGGTACAACTGCCAGCTGGCGCTGCCGGGTCCGAAAAAGCCGGATACCCCAAAATCGGGAAGGTGTCCCAATTGCTGCAAAAATCGCTGCCGGCGAAGGGCATTGTCTGTCTTTTCGGCTTGGGTTAATTCCTTTTTCATGGTAAATATTCGAGGCAGTCTCTTCGGCCTGAAGCAGTTTATACCGCTTGCGCCATTTGCAAAAAAATAAAGCTGCCCCATCCGCCTTAAGCGGACAGGGCAGCCTTGTCTGAAAAGTGCCCGAGGCGGGAGTCGAACCCGCACGCCCTTACGGACACATGGCCCTCAACCATGCCTGTCTACCAATTTCAGCACCCGGGCGGATGTTCGGGATGCAAAGATAAGGATTAAGCATAAGAAAGAAAACAAAAAAAATGGTCTTCGTCCGTTTTTTTGTTTTCTTTCTGCTTACTCTTTCTCCAAAGCGGCGTCTCTGAGGTCCTGCAGGAAAGGCGAAGCAAAAATAAAATTTTGCAGCGTCTCATTTTCACTTTCCATCACCTCATCCTTATGGCCCCGCCAGGCGATCTCGCCCATGTGGAGCAAGATGATGTTTTCGCCTATGCCCATTACTGAGTTCATATCATGGGTGTTGATCACCGTGGTGATGTTATTCTCCTTGGTAATGCTCCTGATAAGCTCATCAATAACAATGGCCGTTTTGGGATCCAGTCCGGAATTCGGCTCATCGCAAAACAAATACTTCGGGTTGAGGACAATGGCCCGCGCAATGCCTACCCTTTTTTGCATACCTCCACTGATCTCAGAAGGGTAGTGATCGTTCACCTTACCGAGGCTCACTCGCTCAAGGCAATAATCCACCCGCTTCCGCTTTTCTTTGCGGGTCATATTGGTGAACATATCCAATGGAAAACGGATGTTTTCCTCCACCGTCATCGAATCAAAAAGCGCAGATGCCTGGAACAACATGCCCACATCCATACGCAGCGTGCGGACTTCTTTTTTTCCCAGCTTACAAAAATCAACATCATCGTAGAAAATGCTTCCCTGCGTCGGTTTTAACAGGCCGACTAATAATTTCAAGAGAACCGTCTTGCCCGCTCCGGAACGACCGATAATGAGGTTGGTTTTACCTGTATAAAATTCGGTCGTAATGCCCTTGAGCACGTGATTGTCTCCAAAATTTTTATGTACGTTTTCCGTGCGTATCATATGATTTTATCGATTGTGAGGTCAGGTTAATAAAACGGCGATCAAATAGTCGGCCAGTAAGATCAGAATGTCACTGAAAACAACGGCATTAGTGCTGGCCTGACCTAATTCTATACTTCCTCCTTTGACATAATAACCCTGATAGGCAGATACAGAGGTCAGAAGGTAGGCAAAAACGACTGCCTTTATAAACATCAAAAAGATATTGTAAGAATCGAAAAAAGAGCGTACGCCCTGGACATAGGATGAATCAGACATGTATCCTGTGGGCACTACTGCAAGATAACCGCCTACTACACTCACAAAGGCTGCAATGGCCACCAGCAAAGGGATGACGATCAAAGCAGCGATTACTTTCGGCATGATCAGATAAGCAGCCGTGTTTACCCCCATGATCTCCATGGCGTCAATGTGCTCTTTCTGACGCATCCCTCCAATCTCGGCAGCAATATTGGATCCTACCTTGCCGGCCAGTACCAGACAGGTGATGGTCGGCGCCAGCTCTATGATAGTGGAATCTCTGACAATGTAACCGATATAATAAATTGGCACCAGCGTGCCGTCCAGTTGATAAGCAAACTGTACGGCCGTCACCGCTCCGATGAATATAGCGATCAACCCGACAATAGTCAGAGAGCCTACTCCAATATCGTTCATCTGCCGCATGGTCTCCCGGTAATATATGGAGGTTTTCTCCGGTCGGGAAAAGGCAGTGCCCATCATGATCAGATAACGCCCGAAATGTGTGAGGAATTTAAAATTCATAATGTATGTCTGGTGAATGTTGTGGGCAAAGTACTATTTTTTAGTGCTCTGCCATGGAATAAAACAAAAATACGCTTAAACAAAAGGTATTGTTTTACTATTGTCCTAAAATCAGCCCAAAATTAGAGGTTAAGGCTGAATTATTATAAATAGTGTTCATTTTTGTAAGGCGGAGCCGCAACTCCGCCCATTGAAGATACGGGCTTGTCTCAAAAGACTTTTCAGGCTTGCTTAGCTTATTTCCTTTTATTTCCTTCGGTGAAGGTGAAGAAAAAGATTTTTATTAACCGCAAATCTGACGAAATGTCTTTTTAACAACCCCAAATAAAAATTACTATGAATTGCATCATCACGGGCGCCACCAAAGGAATTGGCCTGGCTACTGCCGAAATATTTGCCCGGAACGGCCATAATTTGTATCTCTGTGCAAGGGGAGCGCAAGAACTGCTGGTACTTCAGCAAAGGTTGGAAAAAGAAAATCCCGGCATCCAGGTGTTTTTCCAATCTGCCGATCTAAGTCAAAAAGCTCAGGCATATGCTTTTGCCGAGTCCATTCAGGCCGACTGGGATAGAGTGGACATCCTGATCAATAATGCAGGCTTTTTTACCCCCAGCGAAATGCTTGAAGAAACCGACGAGGAGATGGAATACCTGATGGCTCTCAATTTTTTCGGCCCTTTTTACCTGACCAAAAAACTGGTCAAGGGTATGATCCGGCGGCGATCAGGTCATATTTTTAATATCTGTTCCATCGCCAGCCTGAGGGCCTATCCACAAAGCGGATCGTACACCACCACGAAATTTGCTTTGTACGGCTTCACCAAAGCACTGCGCGAGGACCTGAAGGACAAGCAGGTGAAAGTCACCGCCGTCCTTCCCGGCCCTACCTGGACCAATTCCTGGGCCGGCGTCGAACTGCCTGAAGAGCGACTTATGCAGCCGGAGGCTGTCGCACAAGCCATCTACCAGTCGGCTATGTTGCCGGGAAGCGCAGTGATGGAGGAGATCGTGCTGAGGCCTCAACAAGGAGATCTGGATTGATGCTTTGCTGTGCAAGTAGTAGAAACCCGCAAGGGCTTTCATATAGGTAGAATTCATTAATTAAGCAGAATAATAAATTTATGAACATATTGATCACCGGCGCCAGCCGAGGCATTGGCCGCGATCTGGCCATTCAATTAGCAGAAAATCCTGCTCATCAGATACTGGTGCTGTCCAGGAACGAGGCTAAATTAAGAGAGCTGGCCAATCTGCATTCCAATATCAACCACATGAAGTATGATCTGGGCAGCCCGGATGTGGATGGCTTGAAAGAAAAGCTGGGGTATTGGGAAAAAATAGACATCCTGGTCAACAACGCAGGGTTGCTCGTGAAGAAACCCTTTGAAGAGCTGAGCCGGTCCGACTGGCAGCGGAGCTTCGAGGTTAACTTTTTCGGGCCGGTCGAACTGATCGGGCTGTGCCTCCCGCTGATGAGAAAAAGCGATCAGGGACATATCGTAAACATTACAAGCATGGGCGGCTTTCAAGGCAGCAGTAAATTCCCGGGATTATCAGCCTACAGCGCCGGCAAAGCCGCATTGGGCAACCTGACCGAATGCCTGGCCGAAGAATTAAAAGACGATGGTATCGCCGTTAACGCACTGGCCCTGGGCGCCGTGCAAACGGAAATGCTGGCCGAAGCTTTTCCCGGCTTCGAACCGCCGATGCATTCTGCTCAAATGGCGAAGTTCATCGCCGGGTTTGCCCTGACCGGATCGCAGTTTTTTAATGGCAAGGTGCTGCCGGTGTCGACCTCGACGCCTTGATAAGCCAATATTAAGGCCGAAAGGCCTGAATTCCCCGCTGGTGGGGTTGTGTAAAAAGTCATTGTACTCGTTTGCGCAGCTAATAAAATTCTTTTTTGAGTTTTTCGCCGAAGAAAATCACAGATTTTCTTCGGCGAAAAACTCAAAAAATAGAATTATTTAAGCCGAGCCAGCCAAAACTCGCTGGCGGCGGTTGGCAACCGCCAGCCAATACTTACGGCAAGTTTCCCAACTTGCTCCCAAATTCACTACAACCGCATACTCCCCAACTTCCCGCTCTGATAATCGTGAATCGCCTCCCGAATCTCCGCCTCCGTATTCATAACGAAAGGACCATGCGCTACGATCGGCTCATTAAAAGGCTCGCCATAGCAATAAATAAGCTGACTGTCTTCCTGAGCAATGACTTCTATCGTTTCTCCCTCCAGGCTCATTTCAGCTAGTTGATGTGTTTCGACTACTGCGCCGTTGGCCTCCACGGCGCCGTTAATGACGTAGAAGAGCACCTGATCTCCTGCCGGGATGCTGTCCTCAAATCGTCCGTCTTTTTTTAGGTCGACGGTGGAGGTGAATAAATTGGTGATGGAATCAACGGGGCCCTCCTGCTCCTGGTATTTCCCGGAAACCAGATGTAACGTGACTTTTCCATCATCTAATGAAATGGCCGGAATAGCCTCTTTCTGAAGGCCGATGTAGTTTGGCTCAACCATCTTGTATTTTGCGGGCAGGTTCATCCACAGTTGGAGGACCTCTTCCATGCCCCCTTTCTGTTTGAACTCATCGGAAGACACCTCAGCATGAATAAGTCCTTTTCCCGCTGTCATCCATTGGATGCCGCCGGCTTTGATGACGCTCTCTCCGGTTACGGAATCCTTGTGGGTGATGTCACCCTGCAAGATGAAGGTCAGCGTTTCAAACCCACGATGCGGGTGAGGGCCGAAGGGAAGGCCGTTATTATTGGGACCGTATTTCTGAGGACCGTGGTGGTTAAGGAACAAAAACGGATCCAGGTTATGGATCGAACGGGTGGGCATGGCCCGCCAGGTGGACAGGTCGGCTATGGGATCGTAGACGGCCTGGTGCAGGGTGTTTATTTTCTTTTGCATGAAATTGACTTTTTTGCTTGAAACACTCCTGGCGGGTACAGGTTTTGGCGAAACCGAAAAAAATTCCGGTGATGCCTGCCCGTTATTGCGCAATAATTCTAACCGTCCTGGATTGTCCCTGATAGGTCATGGTACATAATAATAATCCTGAAAAAGTGGAGATATCTACTTCCAACAGGTGTGATCCCGCTGCCTGTTTGCCTGCTTGTAAGGTTTTGAGGAAACTGCCGTTAGAGGCTGACAGCTGGATAAGCACGGTATCTGTTTCAGGTATGCGGTAGTTTAAATAAGTTTTCCCAGAGGAAGGATTGGGGTAATTCTGATCGAATTTGAAGTTTAACTGCCCCTGCTGGTTTACAGAAGTAGTGGATGGGTTCAATGTAAAAGACCAGACCTCCCCTTGGGTTACACCGAATTCGTTTTTAGCATCCACGCGCCAGTAATAGGTAGAATCATTTTTCAATCCGGCTGCATACCATGCCCCATATTTTTCTACTGACCGAAGGCTTAGCTGTTCCGGTTTTTCCCCGAAATAGACATAGAATGAGTCTGCCGTGCAGGGATCAAAGTCCCATCCCAGGCGTACCAGTCGGGTGAAATAGGCTGCGCCGTTTTCCGGCTCGGGATTGAAGCCTGGGTTAGGAGAAAGGTCGACCGTTTTTTCGGTCCGAAATTGCCAGAGTGGCCCAGTGATGGTGTCCTTGTCAGTGACTTCGTCCACTCGCCAGAAATAAATAGAGTTTTCTTCAAGATCAGCAGGATAATACAACGAGGAATCCTGGCTGCTGACTAAAGAAAGCTCTTTTTCTTTTTTTCCAAAATAAACCAAATGACGGCTTACGCAACGGCCGGACGCCCAGGTCAATACAGGCTCCAGTGAGCTGCAGCCTTTATTCGAAGGGGAGGGTAGAAAAGCAAACGGCAACAGGCCGTCCAGTTGGGATTCAGGGTCCCATTCACGGTTAAAGGTCCATGATGCGGTAATATCTTCCGGATCCGGAGCGCCCGGAGCGTCATGGAGATTGTCGCGATGCCAGGGCCAGTCGAAAACGGGGCGGTGTGTATTGTAATAGTAAATCCGCTCAGGCCCCCATTGGATCTCGTCCCGGCCTTCCCAGTAGATCTTTTGGTTTTTCATGTTTTCAGAAAAAAAGCAATCCAGCAGATAGAACTGGGCATCCCGGTGATGCCGCCCCAGAGCGAAGCCTGGTTTGCCGTCGAAGTTGGAACGCCGGATAACTAATTTATGATCCTCCCCTCCGCTGCCGTCATGCCAGATGCTTGCAGTGGAGTTGTATCCGAAAAACTCACTTTCGGTGATGTAACAATAACCACGGGGCGCTACATAATCGACATATCCTTCGAAATAGCAATTATTGTGATAGAACATTCCGCCGTCCGTATTCCAGAGACTTAGGGTGTCGCCTCCTGTGGCTACAACGGTACAGTTGAGGAGAATGATGCGGTGGCCACCCCCGCGAATAGCAAAACTGTGATCATTATTGTTCGGAAAATCAGGGAAAACCTCCGCAAAATTATTCTGAATGGTCAGATTCGCAAAGGTGAGGTCGGTGACCTGGTTGCGGATGTTCACAGTGGCGGCGCCCCAGTCATCAGGGTTTTCCTCTCGCCAGGCTCTGCGAAGAATGGCCGCTGTGATGACTGTCTTTTCCCGTTCTTCTCCGATCAGGGTGATAAAGCTCTTTTCAAAAAAAAGCTTTTCTGTGTAAATGCCGTTTTTTATAAAAATGCGATAGGGTCCGGTTCCGTGGTCGGGTGCTGCATCAATGGCTTCCTGGATTGAGGTGTAATCGCCGCTGCCGTCTTGAGCAACGATGGCATCCATGTTGCAGTTTTGTGAAAGCACTCTATCCTTTGATCCTAATAATAGCCAAAGACAAAGAGCTGTAAATCGAAGAAGGTTCATTTTATCGTTTTTTTTTGGCTAAGAGTATACCAAACCAACTTTCCGGTTGGTCGAAACAATCTAAAAGATGGTCATTATTGCAGCCTCACTGCTTGATGAATCGTAGATTGAAAATTTGATTTTGAGATTGAAGGCTTATGATGTATGCTCCGGGCAGCAGCCCGCTTACGTCTAGGTAATTATGAGGGAAAAAGATTTCCTTATTCCGGATCAACTTTCCTTCCAGGTTCATGATGGTAACGATTGCTCTTGAATTAATAGCTTCCGGCCAGGTGAAGTGCAACCTGTCAATTACCGGATTAGGGGAAATGAGAAGAGATGCTGCAACTGGACTGGCCTTGCTGGTCGTTGTCAGAGGATTGGCTTTCAGGCGACGAACTTTTCCATCTGCTTTGGTCAGAAAATAGAGCTCTCCTTTATCGTCTATGCCGAAGCGAAGGTCGGCCCTGTCGCCGTTGACTATTTTCAGAAAGGTGGTTCGGTCTCCTTTGTCGTCCAAAAAATTGAGTTCTTTAATTTCTGCCAGCCTGCCCTCTTCAACATCGGCTACCGGAAAGTGGAATACCCGACCGGAGGGGATGTCTCCGAAAATGTAGTTCCCGTAAAGGTCCGGAAAAAGGCTTCCCCGATAAACGTAACCACCCACGATAGCCAGACCTTCATCGTGATCATACTGGGCTATCGGATATGTAAAACCAAAAGAAGGATCATCAGGAGGCAGAGGATAGACAAAATCCCTTCCTTTAGAGCGGTCATAGAGGAAGGTGCCTTCTCTTTTCTCCCATCCATAGTTTGCTCCGGGATGGCCGATATTGACTTCTTCCAGGTTTTTTTCGCCTATGTCTGCTATCAGCATCAGCTGGTCAGCTTCCGTATCCCAGGAGATGCGATGAGGGTTTCTGAAGCCGTAGCAATAGATCTCCTTTAGTACGTTATCCTCATCAAAGAAAGGATTGTCCGCGGGGATGCCGTACTGTCCGTTGGGGCTGTTATTTCCCAGGGGGTCAATACGGAAGATGGTTCCAAGATAGGAAGCCTTGTTTTGCAGATTATCTTCCTGTAAATTAAGAGAGGAGGCGCCGTCGCCGAAGCAGACATACAGTTTCCCATAGTCGGGGTCGTCCTCTTTTGCCGTGGGATTGAATTGTATATCCTGGATTCCATGTAAAATCCCGGGGAAATCGACCCTTAATAGCTCACGGTGGGTTCCGGAAAAGGTTGGAGAAGAAGGGGCATCCATAGTCCACTCGACCAATACCCATTGCATGCTGATCTCGCTATCTACTGGAGGAACGTAATCAGCCGGGGCGCTATCCGGCAATTCTGCATGAGAGGTATAAAACTTGCCGTTTTTTTTAAATCCAGGATGAAAGGCAAAGGCGCCGAAGCCCGTTCCTTTCCCTGGAGCATCTATGAAACGATTAAAATATTGCTTGATCGCTAAAAATAGCTGTTGCTCTTCCTGATCGATCTGCCATAAGAAGCCGTTCAGGTCTATGACAAAAAGACGATTGCTGTTATCGGGCGATTCCCTAAGCATGTTAATGCGGGCCAGCGGCGTTTCAACGGCGCTTTTTTGTATGGTGAAAACTTCTTCAAGTTGGTACAACAATCCGGAAGGCCTGATCTTATCTGGCATGGGATTGTCGATTTGTGCTGCGATCGAAAAAGGATAGCAAAGGTTGAACAGACAACAAAATAATAGGATTCGGTTCATTTTTCTGATTTCTTCAATATTTCGTATTCAATTCCAGCCAGAATGAAAGGCCCCGTTGCTTTGGGATCATTACTTCTAACCTCCTCATTAATGTAATATTCGTAGGAGCCGTCACGGTAAGGGTCTCCCCCCAGGCCTGCGACAGCACAACATTTGTGGATATGTATTTCTCCATCCTCTGTGACTTCTACTAAGTTGTCGATCAGTCCATTAAAGGCTTTTTCTCCTGCCTTCTGGAAGGATTCGTCCAGATAGCCTTTTCGAAAGCCTTTGAAAAAGGCGTAAGAAAACATGCAGGAGACGGTAGCCTCCAGGTAATTTCCTTCGCGATCGCCTTGATCCATAACTTGATACCAAAGGCCGGTTTCTTCATGCTGGTATATAACGACGGCGCTGGCAAGTCTTTGCAGAATATCTATCAACGCCTGTTTTTGTGGGTGGTCCTCGGGGAAAAAGTCCAGAACGTCTACCAGTCCCATGGCGTACCACCCTAGGGATCTGCCCCAGAAGTGAGGGCTGCAGCCTGTTTCTTTATCGGCCCATTGCTGGACCCGGCTTTCGTCCCATCCGTGGTAAAGCAGTCCTGTGGTTTCATCCCTGGCGTATTTTTCCATGGTAATGAACTGATGGGCGATGTCATCGAAAGCTTCCGGCTGATCGTATTCCACGGCATACTCGGCGTAGAAGGGGGCGCCCATATATAGGCCGTCGAGCCACATCTGCCAGGGGTATCTCAGCTTATGCCAAAACCCTCTCTGTTTATTTCGAGGCTGCCACTCCAGTTGCATCCTCAGGGTTTCCAGTGCAGTTTTATACTTGGCGTTCTTTGTTTTTTTATATAATGGAAAGAGTATTTTACCGGGATTGATATGGTCGATATTAAATTCATCGATGTGGTAATTATAGATATCTCCCTTTTCGTTGATCAAATCATCCGCATAGCCTTTGGCAAAATCAAAATAACGCGGCTCCCTGGTTTGTTCCCATAATTTCAGGAAAGACAGAGAGACAAGGCCGTGGGTATAGCTCCATTTGGGCGTTTCGCGGCCTTCGATTTGCCAGGCCCTGGGGTTCCTTTTCATTACCGACTGGGCCATTCTTTCACACCAAAGCTGGTCTTTTTCGATATAGTTCATTACCGGAAGGACTTTTTCCTGCTCCGCTCCAGTCTTGTTGCATTGCAAAAAAGCCAGGCTCAGCAGCAACATCAATGCTGTAGTGATCCAGGATTGCAGAATGACCTTGGCTTTATCGTTTTTTGTGCTCTTGTTTAAACCCATTTGAAAGTAATTTTAACCTTTTAAGAAGCTGTTCTATTCGGCTTGGGTAGTTTTTGTTGTTTTGATGCGTCATTCCATCTATTGCTCTCCATCTAAAATGACTTTTACTGGCTTGTTCAACTCCGCAATTTTTTGATCCAAATAGCCCAGAAAAGCTTCTTTGGAAGTGATTCCCTCCGGCTCCTGTTCCCAGGCCGAAGTGAAATAATAATCCAGCTGTTTCAGCCTGGGCTTTAAGACAACCACATGGCTGAATTCGTCCTCCGTGATCTCGATCAGGTCGCTGTTCTGAAAAATGATCGCCATACCGAGGCGATCATCGGCCAGGCTTTGCGTGCCGTAAGTAGCCAGATAGCCCCAACCGGATACCCCCTTCTGGGCTTTAATGACCAGTTCGCCCTGTTCTAACTTGACAATGCCCGTGCAAAGGTTGGGTACGTCCTCGTCTACCTGCAGTTGGTGATGGGTCATCCGGCTACCGGCATCGATCGAGAGGTCTGAGATCATATTCATTTCTTGGCCATTGACCGACCAGCCGTGATACAAAGTGCGGATGGCAGACTGTATATTGCCATTGGATAAAATGATCGCTTCCAGGGAGTCCGTTTCGGCTACCCGCTCCGCTTTTCCGTCTACCCACATGGCAATGGAACCTATTCCAAGTGAATTGCCTACTTTGAGAATATCCATTCCCCAGTCGGCAGGCTCATGATAAGAGTCAAAACCATCCAGACCGACCTGTTGCAAGATCATATCCGGGGTCTTTTTTCCAAAAATATCCGTCGCATTCCGCCAGTCCAGATAGAATCGGTAGCCTACTTTGTCAGACTCCCAGCCCGGACCTTCATAGCGGATGAACCAGCTGTGGTCGGTATGTTCCTTGGGTACCTTGAGGTGCTGCACATTTTTGAAAGTCCCTCCTATGTATTCTCTTTCTTCCCATTTCCCGTTGATTTTATGGGATAATTCCGCCTGGGTCCTTTTAGGGAATGCTATTTTTTCTCCGGTATGGATAAGGTCTTCCAGCTTCAGCTGTTTTTTTTCGGAAGCATCCAAATCCATCAACAATAAAAGCTCTTCGGCCTGCCCATCCCGATCAGGGTCATTTAACTGACAGGGCATTGCGAAAGCCTGGCCTGGCCAGTCAGTGCCGGGTGATAAACGGGAAAGTATTGTTAAATCAAGAGGAATAATCACATCCTTACGAGGAAAGTCAGTTGGATTTTCTACCCAAAGAAGCGTTTGAGCGCTTTCGGCTGATGGGTTTTTGGAATTGCAGGATAGGATAAAGAAGACTATCCCAATGATCATTAAGGATTTAACTTGATGATTCATGATAGAAAATATAGAGTTGGTTTGAAGTAGATGGGAGGGGAGCAGCAATAAACTCCCCTCCGGTTTACTATCTATTCAATGCAAAAACAACCTTATTATACTAGTGTACCTTCACCATTTTCTTAGCAGCGGCCTTGCCCTCTGCTTGCAGGATAAATACATAGATACCCGGCTTCAACAGATTGGTGTTGACCACCTGCTTGTGAGCGCCGGAAGGTAGTCGGGTATTGATCACTCTGCCGATTCTTTGACCATAAATATTGAAGATCTCCAGTTGTACCTGAGCGGTATTGTCCAGCTTGAAATCAATAGTCACCTCTTCCCGGAATGGGTTGGGCATCATTTGGAGCTGGATCGCTGCAATATTTTGCTCATTGGTGGAAGTGGTCAGGTCGGAGAAGTCGTCCACAAAATCGGGGTGCCAGTAAAGCGCGCCGATGATCTCTCCATCATCCGCAGCCGTGTACAGATCACTATTCATAACGGTAAAGTCGCCGTTATCGGGATCAGCGAACATCGGATCAACATCGATGAGGTTGCCTTCCTTGTTGATGGTTCCGCCGATATCAAAAATAGGCGCTACATTAAACAGCACGTTGTTGATGATGTCAATGCTATGAGCACCGGAAGTATTGTTGAACTTCAGCGAACCTTCATTGCTGGACAACTGTGTATGGAAGATGTTGTTCTTGACATCGATATCAAGGGCTGATTCCACATTCGGCGCATCAGAGTTGCCGAACAGTTCCTTGTTGTCCGCCAGGTCAGTGGAGAGGTTATAACCTGTGTTGTGATCATAAAGGAATCCCTGGGTGATGCCTGTAGGATAGTGTCTTATCCAGTTGAACTGCTCGCCCATATTCCAATAGGTATTGTTTTCAAAGACGAAATTACCTTCGCCGAAGTAGTTCTTGATATAGATACCGTGTCCACTTTCGGAGTCGTAAATGAAGGAATTCCGCACCACGCAGTTTTCCAGGCGGGTTTCGGTGGTTCCTCCGTCCGGCGCATCGTCAAATAAATCGTCCAGAGTATTGTGCAACCGACACCTGTTGATATAGACAGAAATTCTGGCGCCGACGGCAGGGTCTGTGTCAAAAAGATTGGTGGCGCCCTGGCCGTCTACGTCTACGCCGATAAGCGTCAGAACACCTCCGTTCTGAAGATCAAATACCGGTGTTACGCCGAACAAGTTCTCGATGATCGGCATATTATCCAAACCCGGCAGGGAAGGAATGGTCTCCGCAATGATCACTATCTTTTTGTTGATGATGTACGATTCCAGAGGCGTGTATATTTCCCCGTTTTTAAGAACCAGCGTATCACCTGAAACGGCGCTTTGGATGGCATTAAATAAGTTCTCGAATCCAGGTTCCACGATTGTTCTGGAGTTACCCTGGCCTTCGATGATAAATCCTAAGGAATAATCTCTGGTAGTTTCCCCGTCCTCGGCAGTTACCCTGACGATGGTGGAGCCCGGAATGTTGGTGAATTCACCGTCGCCTGAAACGCTCGCATTGGCATCCGTAGGCGTTGCGGTAATGGTCACGCTGGTGGTTCCTTCCGGTAATTCTACGCTGTAGCTGGTGGTGTTAGGATCAAAAGCTGGGTCCAATGTACCGGTGCTGACTTCCAGCGCGCTAAGGGTGGCGTCATTGCTTAGTTCGACTATGGTGGAGACCGGCTCGCAATCGGTGTCGAGTTCTACGGATGCATACAGGTCGGCGACTTCCGCTGCTGTGAAAGCGAAATCATAGATTGCGATCTCATCCAGGTTGCCGTTGACTTTTCGAACGCCACTGTGGTAATTGCCGATCACCATTGGCAGACCGGTGGTGGAAATGTCCAGATCGGTTTCATCGAGCAGGCTGCCTGCTTTCACTCCGTTGATGTACAGGAAAATGGAATCTTGTGCGCGATCTCTGACTGCGGCGATGTGATTCCACTGGTTGGCGGGGAAGTTGTTCTCATCGATCGCTACCCCTAACTGAGTTTTGGTGACATCATCGTCAAGGGCAAATCTCAGCTCACTATCCTTGGTAGCCACTGCGTACCATTTGCCAGTGCCGTTTGGCAGGTGTGTGCCGTCGTTGCGGTTGTCTCCTTTCAAAAGCAGGTTCATTTCACCGGTATTGGCATACGGATCGATCTTGGCTAACAAAGAGATCGTAAAGCTGCGGGTGCTGTCGAAGTCCAGGTTAGGATTGTCATTGACAAAAATGATAGCATCGTCTTTTGTAGAACCGCCAAAGTTTAAAGAGGTGCCTACACCACAGGATTCCCAGGTGATCCCGTTGCCGTTCTGGATATCGCCGTTGGCGCCGCCGATGGCATCTCCTACACGGGTTCCTTCGCCTTCTTCAAAGCTCCATTGTGCTACAGGGCCAGGTGCCGGCAAAACTCCTGTTGGCGTTTCTCCCTGCAAATAAGCCAGGGCATTGAACAGCGCAATGAGGGATTCATTCGTAAAAGCAGTGTAGTTTCTGATCTTCGGAGAAGAGTTGTCATCAGATCCCATCTGCATGAATAATCTTGGTCCTGTGAGGTTGAAACCTGCCCCCGGGTAAGGCTCGGCGCCGGACGCCCAGTGAGCCATATATACTGTGCCGTCTCCTGGACCTCCTCCGGCAGAAAGCGTGGCCAGCAAAGTAGCATTGTGGTTCAATTCAAAGGTGTCGGCTCCATAACCTATGTAATCATAGAACCAGGTCAGATAACCGATCTCTCCGTCCATCTCTTCGTCCAAACCTGTGAAAACAGGATGATCCACGATAGCGGCATTGGTTATTCTGTCCATATCTACCGTAGTGCCGTCGTTTGCTTCTCTGGTAGCGCTGCTGGTATTGACGAGCTTCATGCGGTTGTTTCTAACAAGGTAACCGGAGAATACAATGATGGGAGCCTCAACGGCCGCCCAGGCTTCCGCCTCTGTGAAATCACCGCTGCTGACACCGCGCCCTAAAATGACTACATCGTAATCATTCAGAGCTTCAAAAGAAAATTCAAAATCCGCCGGTACTGTTATGTCACCGGGATCATTATAAGAAACATCCACCTGGTATCCGCGCTTTCTCAATTCACCTATGATCTCTATCTCCTCCAGATTGCCGCTTTCATCTACATCTTTGGTGATGAAGGCGATCTTGCCAAGGGTTTCTTTTCCTGCGACCGGGATCAGTTGTCCATCAGGCTCGGCGCCCAGGAGCATCTTTATCAGGTTGTGGAAAACCAGGGTCGATTCGCTTGTAAAAGCCGTGTAGTTCCTGAGTTTGGGCGAAGAGTTGTCATCCGCTCCCATCTGGAAGTAAACGCGTTTGCCTGCCAGGCTTGCCTGCGAACCGGGATAGGCGTCCGCACCGCCATCCCACATGGCAATGGCTACATTTCCATTGCTGGGGCCGTCGCCAGTTGCCCATGATGCCATTAAGGTGGCATTATGATTCATCTCAAAAGTATCAGCTCCGGAACCAATGTAATCATGGAACCAGGTATGGTAGCCGATCTCCCCGTCTCCGTCTGTATCTACACCTGTAAAAATGGGATGATCTGATATGCTGACATTGGCCACCCGATCCATGCTTATCGTCGTCGCATCCTGAACCTCACGGGTCGCAGTGGTGGAGTTGATCAGATCCAGGCGATTGCTTCTCATGATGTAAGCAGAAAAATGGATAATGGGCGTCTCTACAGCAGCCCAGCCCGCAATGTCCTGAAAATCACCGCTGCTTACGCCCCGGCCAATGATGATCAGGTCATATGTGTTGGCTGTTTCATAGGAAAATTCCACATCAACCGGTACGCTGATACTACCGGCATTGTTATAAGTGACATCAACATTGAAGCCACGGCTTCTTAAATCATCAATTATGCCTTGCTCCTCAAGGGTATTGTCGGGGGTGACGTCTCTGGTCAGGAAAAGTATGGAGTAATTGGAAGGATCAAATGCTCCACTACTGTCCCCGGCTCCTGTGAAGCTTTCATCGAGAGGCGATTGAGATGGAGAATAAGCTCCCGTAGTGTCGAGTGCAACCCAGTCTAACAAACCACCGACCTTGTCGCCGGAGCCGTCGCCGATCTTCAGATACCTGTCGGAAGTAGTAGCGGTGGAGGTTCCGGTCAGAACCGGGGTATTATTTTCATCCACATAAACCGTGTAATTGTCGCCGTCCACTACCATTCTGAAAATATGCCAGTCGGTGAAGTCAATATCAGAACTGATGGAAGCATCGGAGCGATCCAGTTCAATGACATTGCCGTCATAACTGAGCCGTAGTTCATCTCTGGTTCCGGAGGCGCCGTTCCTTAATTGCAAGTCAAAAACGCGGTCCAGGCCCAGTTCCGCCCAATTGTCCACGCCTTTTAGCCTGGCAACCAGGGTGAATTGTGTGCCGTTATGGTCATTACCACCGGCGTCACGAAAATAAAAGCGGTACATTTTGTTGGCGCCGCCTCCTCCGCCGCTCCTCTCGGCATCAGGTTGCAGGTATCTCAGGATCATGTTGCCGGGAATATCGACGTCATCGATCAGTTCTTCGACAAAATTATCGCCGGGAGAGTCCTGGCTGAGATTGGTTAGGTCCAGCGATGTCCCGCTTGTCTCAGAAGGAAGGACATCAGCGTCATATCGCATCCACGATTGACAGTATAAGCCACTCATTAAACCTACCACTAAGAAAGTGAGTAAAGTTAATTGTCTCATAAGTTTTTGTTTTTCATGAAAAAAAGAATGAATTCTGGTTATTGTATGGTTTGCAGGCAGAACGGTTCTTTGGGGAGGCGGTCTCGACAGCATGCTGTTGGCCTCCGGCAAGGGAAGAGTTTCGTGAAACCTTTGACGTGCCGGATCAATGCTGAAGAGACAACCTCCTTTAGAAGTTTCTTTTATTTGTTTAAGTACGTGATGATCACAGTAATCAATATCCTGGATTCTGATAGCTGGAGCCGTCGAGCATGGCATCGATCTGGCTTTGCGGTATGAATCTCAGTGCGTGGTATTCTTGAATAAA
This sequence comes from uncultured Saprospiraceae bacterium, assembly GCA_964548175.1. Classification (GTDB taxonomy): domain Bacteria; phylum Bacteroidota; class Bacteroidia; order Chitinophagales; family Saprospiraceae; genus JANQPA01. The sequence goes on along the minus strand of CAZJQS010000024.1, from coordinate 46,608 downwards.
GCCTTTAGCATCATGATTGTAGGCTCGCACACGTTCAACGAGCTTGTCGGTTCTTTTCAGGTCAAAAAAGCGCTGATATTCTGTGGCTAATTCGCGGGCCCGTTCGTTCAGTATGAAGTCGATGTCAAGTATTTCTTGTGTGACAAGCATATCCTCTTCCCGGCCTTCTACTGAGCGCGCTGTTCTCAGTTCGTTGATCAAAGCAAGGGCCCGGGTAGTGTTGCCGAGCATCATTTCGGCTTCGCCGGCGATCAGGTACATTTCCGAGATACGGAAAACGTAAGCATCTCTCTTGCTAAAGGCGGTAGCTAATTCCGGTCGGGTCGGATCGCGGTACTTTTTGGTAATAGGGAAATAGAACTGACGGTTGATGACATCGTCGTTCAGTCTTCCATCAGGCAGGTACATATCGTTAATATCGATCATCAAATATCCTTGCGTAGGATGGAGATGAAAGATGTCATTTTCTGAGAATTTTACTTTTTCCGTTGACGGCACCGGATTTTTGTAAAAGACAATAGCGGTATCTCCGAGTCCGAACATAGGCTGTGCCCAAAGTTCTCTTTCCAGGCGAATGCGCTCTCCATTAAGAAATATAAAAGGCCTCCATTTAGGAATGGCAGCCAGATCGTTAGCTTTCCATGTATTTTTAAAGGAGCCGAAAAAGCGCTCATCTATTTCTTCATCATACAGGTCGATAAAGAATTTGGTAGGCGCCCATCGTTGGAATCCCCGGCCGTTCTCCAGGTCCCTGATCAGCCCCCAGCCCAGATTCTCGTACCTGATCTCGTACATCAGGTGCCCGGTATGGCCGCCTTCTCTTTGGATAATACCTGAAGTATTGTACACGTCGCCATTCGCATCCGTCAATCCTGCCCTGGTGAAGATGGGATCGTCAGAATAATTGACTGCCCAGATGATCTCTTCATTTTTGATGTTTTCAATATCCCATATCTGCGACCAGTCGTCCAGCAGGGCAAAGTTGTAATCGTTGATCACTCGTTGTGCATATTCGGATGCTTTGGCATAGTTCTCCATGTATAGGTATACCCTTGCCAGCATGGCCTCTGCAGCAGGCTTGGTGACCCTGCCGTAATCCGCGCTGCTGTATTCATCGGGCAATACAGTCGATGCATATTCCAGGTCTTCTACTATCTGTGCTCTAAAGGTCTCTACAGGCGTACGATTAGCAGTACGAGTGGCTTCCTGGGAGGGCTCCGTGGAAAAGTGGACGCCTCCCCAGATCTCGGAGATCAGCCATAGGTAATGGGCTCGAAGAAAGCTGACCTCACCGCGTCGCTGCTCCCTTAATGCGCTCGATGCGTACGGCACTTCATCGATCCTGGCAAGGATCAAATTGCAGGTGTTCAGTGCTTTGTAAAATTCTCGCCAGATCGCTCCGACCCTTTCCTGTTCTTCAGAAGTAGCAAAAGAAGCATAGGTGCAAAAACCCTGAGAACGATTGTCCAACCCCCAGGTATACAGATCGGTGCCGGCTTCCGTCAGGTCCCAGGCGTTTTCCTTGCCGTACCAGGCTCTCAGGGAAACATAAGCCGCAGCGATCAGCGATTCAAAGGTTTCTTCAGAAGAGACGATCGACTCCGAGTTCTCCCCGCTGAGAAACTCCTCTTCCAAAAAATCTTCACAGCCGAAAAAGCTCAGAAAAAAGAGTATTAAAAAAATATATCGTTTCATATCTCACTATTTTTTGATGCGCATTTTGTGGTATTGATTAAAAAGTGATGTCCATGCCGATCAGCCAAAGCCTGGACAAGGGCCAGCTCGTACTTCCATTCCTTTCAGGGTCCAGGCCGTCCACCATAGCCGAATAGATGATGTAGGGGTTTCGTCCGCTGGCATATAGCCTTGCTTTGGAAAGGGGCGTCTTGCCAAGCAAAGATTCCGGCAAGGAATAACCCAGGGTAATGTTCTTGACCTTAATGAAAGAGCCATCCCGGTAGGAAAGGGTCGATTCAAAAGGCAATTCGGCCCTGGAAGCATCCAACCTGGGGTAATCATTAGTCGGATTGACCGGAGTCCAGTAGTTGATGTCCAGCTGATTGTCGAGCATCCGCGGATCAAAGTCATACGCTGAGGCATCCACCAATTGCCCCATACGGGCATAAATATTGATCGTCAGGTCGAAGCCAAAAATGTTGAAAGTATTGATGAAACTACCTACCCAATCGGGACGCGGCGTACCCAGTACCATCCGGTCGTCAAAGTTGATGATGCCGTCACCATTCACATCAGCTACCTTGATCTCGCCCGGAGCCGTAAAATTGGGCTGGTCTTCTTCTCCAAATTGCCAGATGCCGGTTTTCTGGAAATCGTAAATCACGCTGATGGGCTGGCCAACAAACCAGAGGTTGCCTTCGTCTTCAGTCAGACCGGAGGTCAGCTCCAAGATCTCTTCCCGTGAAGAAGAAAAAGAAACAACAGAGTTCCATTTGAAGTTTTTTGTATTCACATTGAAGCTTTGCAGGTAGACTTCCACACCCCAGGATCTGGTTTTGCCGGCATTTACAAACACGTTGTCAAAACCGGCCGTAGGGGGGAGTTGATCCTGCAGTAACAGCCGGTCCGTTTCAGCCCTGAACAGGTCGATCGAACCAGACACCCGGTTGTTGAACAAACCAAAATCAAGCCCAAGGTTCACCTGCTGTGTCTTTTCCCACTGAAGACCGACGCTGGCCAGCGCTACCGGACGGAAACCGAACGCAGGAGTTTCTCCTCCGGGTTCTCCAAATTCGTAAAAGAGGGGGTTGGAGTTCAGGGCTGCTGCCGTAGAATAGGGGGCAATGGAAGCATTGCCGGTAGCACCGTATCCCATTCTGAGCTTTAGATCCGATATAAGGTTTACATTGCGAAGAAAGGGCTCGTCTTTTATCCTCCAGGCCACACTGGCGGCAGGGAAGAAGTCCCACTTGTTATCGTCGCTTAATTGCGAAGCACCGTCAAAACGTCCGGAAAGACTGAAGATGTACTTGTCGGCCAGCGTATAATTCACCCTTCCCAGGAAGGAAACCAAGGCTGTTTCCTGCAAGTTGCTTTCCGTTGTAGGACTCTGATTGGTCGACAGATTGTACCATAGCGAGCGGTCAAACTGCTGCATCTGCCCGTCTATTCCATAAAATTCGGTGCGGTCATACTGAACCTCATGCACCAGGGTTACGGAAAGCCGGTGCTGCTCTCCAAGGGTGTTATTATAACTTAAAATGTTGTTCCACAAATATCCGATATTGTCGTTTCGGTCAACACCCGAAACCGTCATCCCTTCTGTCGGCACTTTCTGCGGATACATAAAGCCTAATCGGCCGCTCCCAATATCCGCATTAAAGTTGGTGCGGAAGTTGAAATGATCCCAAAAGGACAATTCGCCGTAGAAAGTAGTAAACAAACGTGTGCTCCTTTCTTCCTGTATGTCATCCAATGCCGCCAGCGGATTTTTCCTGGGATTGGCAAAGTTGGGTTGGAAAATGTAATTTCCCAAACTGTCATACGCTTCCGTAATGGGCGAGCTTTTCACGGCATCCGTGAATCGAGGACCGTTGCCTTCTCTTAACCGATAGGAAAAAACACTGGAAGTCCCTACTTTCAATAGTTCATTCAATTTGGCGTCCAGGTTTAAGGTAAAGGTATAACGCTGAAACTCGTCCTGGATCACTACCCCATCTTCTCGGAAGTAGTTGAGGGAAGTATTGTACTGCATCTTATCGGTGCCTCCTGAGAACCCAAGGTAATAACTGTCCTGACTACCTGGCTTGGTAACCTCATCCTGCCAGTCAGTCTCTATGCCTTCCTCTACTCCGCGCACCTCGTCCCCAAGAAAAGCATTCTGTATATTGGGCTCTGTGTCCCAGTCAAAAATATTTTTCCTGGCGTCGATCTTAGCCTGGATATATCCCTCCCGGTCAAAGACCGGTACTTTTGAAAAGGCTTCAGAAAACCCACGATATACACTGAAATCGATCTTTGATCTTCCCGCCACTCCTCGTTTAGTCGTGATGAGTATGACACCATTGGCTCCACGAGAGCCATAAACAGCCGTAGAAGAGGCGTCCTTGAGAATCTCAATGGATTCTATGTCTTCCGGTGGAAGGTCTATATTGTCGCCGTATGGAACGCCATCCACCAGGATGAGCGGAGCATTAGTGGCTCTTAATGATCGTTCTCCCCGCACCAGAATACCAATGTCCGCGCCGGCCCGGCCGTTGTCCCTGGTAATGTCCACCCCAGGAACCCGACCTTGAAGGGCTTCAAAGACATTCCCAGATTTGACGTCCGTCAGCGCTTCATCTCTGACGGAAATGATAGAACCCGTTACGTCGCTTTTACGCATAGTCCCATATCCTACTACGACCACCTCATCGAATAGATTGCTTCTGCTTTCCAACTGGACTTCCAGGTAGGAGTTGTCGCTTACCGGCACTTCTTTGGGGTCAAAACCAATGTAGGAGAATTGTAATGTATCCGATGGAGCAGCTTCTACAGTAAAGCTGCCGTCGTATTCTGAAACGGTCCCCTGATCCGTATTTTTGATTAGAATATTCACCCCGATCAGTGGTTCTCCGTCTTTACTGCTCACTATTCCCGTAACCGTCTTTGTCTGCGTAAAGGCTGTATGGGTGAATAGCATCAATAAAACGAATAGTCCGAAACTATTTTTGTTAAATTGAGTTTCCATAAATAAATATTCTTTATTGTCGTTGTTGTACCGAAGTTTATTTTAAACAAAGGTCAGTAATGAGTGGCTATTTTCTTAGAAAACGATATCAGCAAAAATCAACAAATAGCATTCCGGAATTAACATCTGCCGTATTTCTGCGGATTTCGAGGGTTTCTAGCGAATGAATATTTTGTGAGTGACCGCTTTTTTATTGTTAATGATGGAAATCAGCCAAAGACCTGATGATAATTCAACCGTCGGCACCTGGATTTGATACAAACTTCCCGGACCTTGCCTTATTTGTTGGTCATAAACTACCCGGCCAGTGATGTCTGTCATTCGAATATTAAATTCTGCGATTTCGCGATGTGAAAACTCCAGCATGATCCAGTCGTCTGCAGGATTGGGATAAAGATTGAACGCATGCAGCTCCAGAGGCTCAAAAGTGGAACTAACCAGGCCTTCAAAGTCTACGACTAACATACCCTGGGCATATCCCCCTTCCGTATCCACTACATCGTAGAGTATGGTGTCGGCTTTCTGAGGGTTAGCAGGTGCGATATAACGAATGATATTGTTACGAATGAGGATAGCGCCTTCCGGATCGTTTAAAATAGCGCCTATCCTAAGTTCATCTCCATCTTCATCTATGTCGTTAAGGGTAAGGTCAAGCTCGAAAGAGCGTTCTCCCTTTTCCAGCAGTACATAGTCCGTCTCAGCAACAGGATCGTGGTTGGCAGGGTTATTGAACGGCCCGGCTTCGTTCATCACATAAGCAGGGATCTCCCTGGCGTCCCTAAGTTCGTAATCGTAAAAAGCTGAAGGAGAAAAGGCATCGCCGGAGGTGGACTTATTGCCTCCTGAGAATTCATAGATATTTCCCGATGCTACTAATTCAGGGTCCTTTATTCCCAAACCAAAATCCTCCAGCCCATGGGGGTTATTGGAATTCCTGAAGTAATTGTTTTCCACGACCACATCTGATTCTATCCTTGCAAGGACGCAGTAGGAGCTGACATCTTCAAAATAGTTGTTGTAAAGATGCACATCGCCGTAGCGGATCCTGGGTAGCCGCTGGTTGAGTCCTTTCTCGACCGTACCGTCAAACCAGCAGTGGTGGAAGGTAGTTTTTAAATGGTCCCTGTCACGTACAGCGTCATCACTGGAACCGATCAGGGAAACTTTGTTGTGGTCAGAAAACCGAGTGTAGGATACAGTGACCAGATCGCCGATCTGGCTGGAGTTATCGCTTCTGACGTCCAGCAAACCGTCAGCGCTGGCTGCGAGCCAGCAATGATCTACCCAGACCCTTTGGCCCGTGATGGTAATGGCGTCTGTACTGTTGGTCTTACCCTCCCAGTCTCCGTCATAGGAGTCGCGGATGATTAAGTTACGAATGATCACATTGTCGCCTTCTATTTCCAGCCCTCCATATCGCAACATGGCGTTGAGTGTAATGCCGATAATGGTTTTATTGCTTTGTACCTTCACCCTTTCGTAAAGGTTTAAGGCTATTGTGTCCCTAATCCTGATAATATAGGGATCATTAGAAGCGGCTAATGCCACGAACTCAGCCCGGGAAGTAACGGTCACGGTTTGTCCACCCTGTCCCCCGGTGACCGTTCCGGCGGCTGAAGCCCATCCGCCTGAGCCGGACTGGGCATTTACCGAAAGCGCCACGACTAGGGCCATCCATAGTGTCAAGAGTATTTTTTGTTCCATAAAAAGTGATTTCTGATCATTAATTTGAAAATCTAAACCAGTCTATATTGGTGTATCCGCCGTCGTTGATATGCCTGTGGCGAATTGAAAACAAGCCTGCTTTGGCTCCGATCCACTTGCCTTCCCGAGCAGTGAAAACCGGGCCTGCATTGACGAAGGTTTCATTATCGGTACTGTAACTGAATTGACATAAACCTCCTGCTTCTACCTTTACGCGAAGGAAAACGGTGTTCTTTTCCATGGGTATGCTGAGGTGTTCTTTTTCCACAGTTCCTTTTTCGGCTTCTTTGCATTCGGCCATTCTCAGCACGAGTTGGGTTGATTCGCGAAGTAACGAAAGGTAAGCATAGTCTCTACCCATGATGAGCAGCCCCACTTCTTCACTGTCGTTCTGGTGGTGGAAAGTAAGTTTCGTTGTGGCTGTAAAGGATTCGGCCGGCATTTTTTGTAGCAGCAAATTGGGTAAGTGCCAAAGGTTGCGCCTATTGCTGTCAACAACAACAGGGTTTATCCGCAGAAATCCGAGGTTGGAGGGAAATATCCATCCAGGTTGTGGATTGCCCTGCCACTGCCATTGTCTTCCCAACCTTGGCTGGTTAAATTCATCAGAGGTTTGTGGTATCTGGATGGAGTATTCAGCATCCACGTTTGGTTTTTTCCATTGCAAAACGGGTTCGCCGGTTCCTTCTCCGTCTTTGTCCTCACCCATGACGATCCAGTCGTCCTGCCATCTGGCTGGCTGTAAGTGTACGATGCGCCCATAGGGTTGTTTTTCCTGAAAGTGGACAAACCAGCTTTCTCCGTTTTTTAATTCCACCCATGCGCCCTGATGAGGACCGTTGATGTCTGTTTGACCTTTGGTTAAAACGATGCGGTCTTCATAAGGGCCGTAAATATTCTTTGCCCTTAGAACGGTTTGCCAGCCTTGAGCTACGCCTCCACCGGGTGCAAAAATGTAGTAATAACCATTGCGCTTGTACATTTTTGGGCCTTCGATGGTAGGATGATCCTGGTGGCCGTCAAAAACGATGACGCCGTCGTCGAGTAGTTGTGTGCCGTCCTTACTCATGCTGTGCATGACCAGAATGCTCTTGATCCCCGCCCGACTACCGGCAAAGGCATGTACGAGATAGGCTCGGCCGTCCTCGTCCCAAAAGGGGCAAGGATCGATCCAGCCTTTAGCGGATTTTACTAATACGGGCTTCTCCCAGGCGCCTCGGGGATCCTTTGCTCGGATCATATAGATGCCAAAATCGGGATCACCATAATAAATATAGTACCAGCCTGCGTAAAACCGAATGGCAGGCGCCCATACGCCATTGCCGTGCTGCGGCCTGTTAAAGGTCTCCTCGGGTGAAAGAGTGGGTAAAGCGTGATTGATAATAGTCCAGTTAACCAAGTCCCTGGAATGAAGAACCGGCAGTCCGGGGACGCAGTTAAAGCTGGAGGCTACCATAAAAAAGTCATCGCCCACTCTGATAACATCCGGGTCCGAATAGTCAGCATGAATGATGGGGTTTTGATAGCTGCCGTTTCCGAGATCAGGTATGTACACCTGGGCTTGCAAATAATGCCCTGTAAGGAACAGAAAAATGAGAATGGATGAAATTTTCATGGGCCAGTGATTGTGATTATTTTGAAAAGTATGGAATCACCGGCGTTTCTATCCTTCAATATTTCACATATTTCCTGCTATTTTTTAAGTCAGTAAGCTTTCTAATGCCGCCTGCATCCCTTTTTGCTCGATTTTCACCAAATGCTCTGTGAGCATTTGCCTGAAGCCTGCGATTTGGGATAAGTCTGATTTCCATGCATACTCCCATTTGAGCACCTGCTCTGCCAATTCGGAAAAGGCCTTTTCACTACCTTCGCATTGATCCCACAAGCCTTTCAGAAAAGCGATCGCCTGCTCATCGTCATTCAGCGGTATATCCTTATCCCCATAAGATCCTTTGTAAAAATGAATCAGGGCCGCCATGGAAAATACCAGGCAGGGGGGGAGTACGCCTTTTCGTTTTTTATATTCCAGAATAGTAGGAAGTACTCTGGTCTCGAATTTTGAAATGGAATTCAGCGCAATACTGATCAGTTGATGCCTGATGAAAGGGTTTTTAAAACGATCGATTACATCATGTGCAAATTGTTGCAGTTCGTCCTCGGGCAGGTCAAGTGTAGGCACGATCTCTTTAAAAACAGCCTGATAGACAAAACGGCCCGCTACTTCGTGTTCCACCATTTCTCTAACCGTTTCTATGCCATACAAATATCCGACCGGCACCATGCTGGTGTGCGCGCCGTTCAGGATGCGTACCTTCCGGGTACGGTAAGGCGTAAGATCATCTGTGAATATGACATTCAATCCTACCTTATTCAGGGGTAATTCCTCTTCCACTTGTGAGGGACCTTCGATGACCCAAAAATGGAAAGCTTCTCCTTGTGTCATCATGGTATCTGCATAGCCGATTTTTTCCATTTCTTCCGCAAGAGACTCTCCGCCAATGCCGGGAACGATACGGTCGACCAGCGTATTGCAAAAGATATTTGAATCCTTTATCCATTCTTTATATGCTTCTTCCAACCCCCAGTGATCTGCGTTTTGTAAAATGCAGCTGCGAAGCGCCTCTCCATTTTTCAGAATTAATTCCACAGGGATCAGGATACAGCCGGCATCGGGACTACCCTGAAAATATTGAAAGCGGCGATAGAGCCAAAGCGTAAGCTTGGCCGGAAATTCAGCAGGAGGGGTATCGGTCATTTTATCTTCTGCCGAAAAACGGATACCGGCCTCGGTAGTATTGGATATAATAAACCGTATATCCGGATTTTCAGCTGTTTTCAGAAAATCATTCCACCGGGGATATAGATGTAAAATCCGGCTGATGCTTTTTACGAGATGGTGCTCATCCACGATTTTTCCATCTTGTATACCTCGGGAAAGGACATGGTACAATCCCTCTTGTTTTTGCCAGTTGGAATAATTATCCCTCCCGATGGGGGTGACGAGCAGGACGCCCAGCTCAGCATTTGTTTTTTCATTGAACACATCCAGCATCCAGTCGGCAAAAGCACGGAGAAAATTTCCTCCGCCGAATTGCAGCACTTTTTCCGGATAGGGCGCCGGAATATCCGCGGTTGTCCTGTTGAGTGATTTCATGATATTGATTTTTCATTTTTTTACAAAGAAATACCTCTTTTCCAGGGGATAAAATCATCTTGACCCAGGATCTCTGCTTTGGTTAGCAGTTCTCCGCTTGCGATTTGAATGATGAGGTTTAATAGTTCCTCTCCTTTCGACTCAATGCTATCCTGTCCGGAAACGATTGTGCCGGCATCGATATCGATCAGGTCGGTCATGCGCTCATAAAGCATGGTATTACTTGAAAATTTTATGGTTGGTGCAACGGGGTTGCCGGTCGGAGTGCCCAGGCCAGTCGTAAAGACGATCATGTTGGCGCCGGAGCCGGCTAGCCCGGTGGTGCTTTCGACATCATTTCCCGGGGTGCAAAGCAGATTAAGGCCGGGTTGAGTGGCTTGCTCGGTGTAGTCCAGTACATCGGTGATGGGTGAGGCGCCGCCTTTTTTGGCGGCGCCGGCGGATTTCATGGCATCGGTGATCAATCCGTCTTTTATGTTGCCGGGGGAAGGGTTCATGTCGAAACCGGAGCCGGCTTGAACGGCTCTTTCACTGTAGCGTTTCATTAGCGCTGCGAATTTTTCGGCTAATTGCGCATTGATACATCGATCGATGAGTTCCTGCTCTACGCCGTTGAGTTCGGGGAATTCCGAGAGAATAGCCGTTCCCCCCAGGGCGACCAGCAAGTCGGAAGCGTGGCCGAGCGCAGGATTGGCGGTAATTCCGGAGAATCCGTCGGAACCTCCGCATTCCAGGCCCAGCACCAGTTGGGATAAAGGCGCAGGCTGCCGTCCGGTCTCATTAGCTTTCATCAGGCCGACAAAGGTACGTTTGATGGCTTCGGCGATGAAGTCTTTTTCAGAGCTGCTTTGTTGTTGTTCAAGAATGACCACGGGCTTGCTCTGTTGTGGTGCGATGGCTTTGAGGGCGTTTTCGAATAATTCGATCTGGGCATTTTGACAACCCAGGCTTAGTACGGTAGCCCCGGCAACGTTAGGATTGGCGATATAACCCGACAACAAACGGCAAAGGGCTTCTGAATCCTGCCGGATACCTCCGCATCCTCCCTGGTGGGGCAGGAATTTGATCCCGTCTACGTTGGGGAAAAGGCGGTTTTCAGCAGACTTGGCGGGGGCAGTGTATACATCAGCTTCCAGAATGTCGTCTGTGGAACTACCTGTTCTATAAAGGTCTACCAGTGTGCGGATGTCAAGCTCGTTCTTTTTTCCGGAAACATACCCGAGGTCTTCCAGCATGGCTTCTTTGATCAGCTCGATGTTTCGGTTTTCACAAAACACGAGCGGAAAAACGATCCAGTAGTTCCGGGTCCCTACTTTGCCGTCAGGACGATGATAGCCCATGAAGGTCCGGTTTTGGAAAGCGCCGGTGTCAGGAGCCTTCCACTTTTGAGTCCTGTGCTGGATGGTATAGGCTTCGGCTGCATGTTTTACGTTATTGGTGGTGATCCGTGCGCCTGTTGGGATGGGTTGAACGGCCTTGCCTACCTGTACGCCGTACATATAAATGAAGTCACCGGGCTTCAGGTCGGCGGCGGAAAATTTATGCTTGACCGGAATGTTTTCCTTCAATATATAAGACTGGCCGTCCAGGTACACGGCTTGTCCGGCTTCAAAATCCTGAAGGGCTACGATGATATTGTCTTTAGGATGTACTTTCATTAGGTTGTTCATAGGCTAAATGATATTAAAATCCAAATAAGCGCGGCAACCACAAGCTGAGCCCCGGAAAGTAGGTAACCAGCAGCAGCGCCACGACCATGGCGATAAATAAAGGCAATAAAGGTCGGATGACTTTTTGGATGGTAGTCCCGGCAATGCCTACTCCTACGAACAGTACGGAGCCTACCGGCGGCGTACACAGTCCGATACACAGGTTCATTACCATGACGATACCGAAATGCGTGGGGTCCATTCCCATCTCTGTAACGACAGGTAAGAATATGGGGGTGAAGATCAGTACTGCCGGAGTCATATCCATAAAGACCCCGACGAATAACAGGATCAGGTTGATGATCAATAAAATGACGTATTTATTGTCGCTTACGGAAAGCAGCAGTTCTGTAATATTTTGAGGGATGTTTTCGTAGGCCATGATCCAGGACATGCTCATAGAGGTGCCGATCAGCAGCATGACAATAGCGGTAGTGCCCACGGCGCTCAGGAATATTTTGGGCAGTTCCTTGAGGGACACTTCCTTGTAAAAATACATGAGCACGAGGCAATACAACACCGCTACGGCTGAGGCTTCGGTAGCGGTAAAAATTCCTGCTACTATCCCTCCGATTACTACTATTAACAGCAGTAGACTAGGCAAAGCGTCAACAAAAGTAGTGAGTATGGTTTTAATGTTACTCCGTTCTCCGGCCGGGAATTTTCTGTAAACAGACCAGACGGCCGCCACGATCATCAAAAACAAACCTGTAAGTATACCAGGAATGTATCCGGCCAGGAATAAGGCCGCGATAGATACCCCGCCGCTGGCCAGCGAATAAACGATCAGGATGTTGCTGGGTGGAATGGTCAGTCCGGTGGTGGAGGACGTAACGTTTACGGCAGCTGCAAATTCTTTGGAATATCCTTCCTCTTCCATTTTTTTACCTACAGTGGTTCCAAGGGCGGAAGCAGCCGCCACAGAAGAGCCTGAAATGGCCCCGAATAACATAGCCGACACGATATTGACGTGGGCCAGTCCCCCTGGCAGGGCTCCGACCAGGGCCTTCGCAAAGGCGATCAGTCGCCTGGCAATGCCTCCGTGGTTCATGATCTGCCCGGCCAGTACAAAAAAAGGGATGGCCAGCAGTGCAAAGCTGTCAAGGCCCGTAGCCATCCTCTGAGCTACCGTTGTAAAGGCAGGTATGGCAGGTATGCTGACCAGCATGGTAAAAATGCTGCTCAGGCCGATACTCCAGGCAATGGGTACACCTAAAGCAATAAGTATTAAAAAGGAAAAGACTAATATAAGAATTTCCATAATTTATTATTTTTTGATACAGCCTTTTTAAATTAAGTCTGTTTGCTTTACGGCCTCAGATTCGGAGGTCGTCAATTCCCGGATTTTGTAATAGATCACCAGCAGTCCGCTTATGGGCACCACTGCATAAATGAAGGCCATAGGAACCCTTAAGGCCGGGGAAAGCTGTCCGAGGATATGGGTAATGTAGATCAGCCGAATGCCCCCGATCACCATAACGGACAGGGCAAAAAGAATGACAAGGGTATTAATGATGACGATCAGTCGTTTTTGATCAGGCGGGGAGAGTTTAGGCTGAAGAAGGTCTATGGCCAGGTGCATTTTTTGCCCGGAAGCATAGGCTGCCCCTAAAATACCGATCCAGATCAGCAGAAACCGGGCGAGTTCCTCCGTCCATCCGGCCTGACTGCCCATGACATAACGCGTGAGTACTCCCCATAATACGTCAAGCGTCATCAGGGCCATCAGGGTGGCTAGAATATTCCCTAAAATTTTATCTATTTTCTGTTTCACTGTACGGCTTGTATTTGCTGGATGAGTTGATACATTTCCTTTTTGTCTTTATAGGCTTCGAACAAAGACCTGGTCTTTTCCGCGAAAGCAGATTTTTCAGGATAGATGACCTCTACGCCGGCAGCCTTTACGGCGTCCAGGGCGTCTTGCTCGGCTTTTTGCCATAAGGCCCGCTGGTAGGTGGTGGCTTCATCGGCAGCTTCTTCTAACCATTGCCTTTCCTGTGCGTTCAGGTTGTTCCAGGCTACTGTGCTGATCACGAGAATGTCCGGTACAGCAGTATGTTCGTTCAGGGTGTAGTATTTACAGACTTCGTAGTGGCGGGAAAGATAAAAGCTGGGAGGATTGTTTTCGGCCCCGTCGACTACCCCCTGCTGGAGGGCGGTATATAGTTCGCCCCAGGAAATGGGCGTTGGGGCGCCGTCAAGTGCACGCACCAGGTTCATGGCGGAAACGCTTTCCTGTACCCGGATCTTCATGCCCTCCAGATCCTCCGGTTTCCTTACAGGTTCTTTGGTGTAAAAAGAGCGCTGTCCGGCATCGAAATAGGTGAGCCCCCGGAGCCAGTAATCCTGACTTTGCTCCAGCAATCCTTTGCCGATCGGTCCGTCCAGGACCTTGTAGGCGTGTTCGCGGCTTTTGAAAATATAGGGTAAACTGAGCACCTGAATATTAGGTGCGAAATTTTCCATAACTGCGGCCGACACCTTGGTCATACCCAGACTGCCGATCTGCAACAACTCCAGGCACTGTCGCTCGGTTCCCAATTGTTGGGACGGATAGATCTCAATGGTGAGCTTTCCTTCCGATTTTTCGGCGACCAACTCTGCCATATATTCCATGCCCTTGTGTACTGGATGCGTGACATCCAGCCCATGCGCCAGCTTGAGCGATTTGACCCCGCTTAGATCTGCGCATGCCGCAAGCAGGACGGACCCACAAAGGAGAAAGGCTAACCGGACAACCTCTTTTTTCCTTATCCTTCTCATCAGTATAATCTATTTTGACGGGCAACAAAGACCTGCTGCCCGTTATTGAAAGAAATCTATGATGTCTGATTCAGGAGCGCAACTCCTGAATAATGCCCAAAGCTGCGGCTACTTTTTCTTTTAATTCTTCATATGCCTGCTCGCGGATGATCTCTTTTGAGATTAGCTTTGAACCCATTCCCACGCAGGTGACGCCGGCTTCAAACCAGCCTTTCAGGTTTTCTACCGTTGGCGCCACCCCTCCGGTCGGCATGATGCTGGTCCAGGGCTGAGGTCCTTTGATGTCTTTGACAAAACCGGGGCCGTATGTGCCTCCCGGAAATAGTTTTACGATCTCACAGCCTAGTTCCTCAGCTCGGCAAATTTCCGTAAGACTTCCGCAGCCGGGTGACCATAGAACCTTTTTTCTGTTGCAGACGATGGCAATGTCCTCCCTCAGAACGGGCGTAACTACAAAGTTGGCGCCTAACTGCAAGTACAGAGAGGCTGTACCTGCATCAGTAACCGAGCCCACTCCCAGGATCATTTCAGGGAGTTCTCTTTCGCAGTATTTGTTTAACTGGCTAAACACCTCATGGGCGTAATCGCCTCTGTTGGTAAACTCCAGCAGCCTTGCTCCCCCTTCATAGCAGGCTTTCAGGATCTTTTTACCCAATTCAACGTCGGCATGATAAAAAAGCGGCACCATACCCTGTTCCGCCATCTTTTGGGCGACTTGTATTCTTGTGAATCTGGCCATAATTTTATTGACAGTCTTTTGTTTTATTTTATCTGCTCACTCTTCCGCTGGCGTCACCTTTCATTAGGGTTTCCACTTCCGATACGGTAGCCAGGTTGGCATCTCCATAGATGGTGTGCTTCAGGCAGCTGGCTGCTACTGCAAAATCCAGCGCCTTCTGATCATCATTTGGATAGGTAAGTAGTCCATAGATCAGGCCGGCCATGAAGCTGTCCCCGCCACCTACGCGATCGACGATATGCGTGATCTGGTAGGTCGGCGCCTCATACAGTGTTTTGCCGTCGTAGAGTACACCCGACCAGGTATTGTGCGAGGCGCTGATGGAGCCGCGCAGGGTAGTAATGACCTTTTTGGCCCGGGGGAAGCGCTCCATTAATTGTTTGAGTACGGATAAGTAAGCTTTTCCTTCTATGGAGTCTCCTTTCGTAACATCCACATTTTCAGGATGCAGTCCGAAGTGTTTTTCAGCGTCTTCCTCATTTCCCAGGATGATGTCGCATCCTTCGACCAGGGCAGGCATGATCTCTCCGGGTTCTTTTCCGTAGTTCCATAATTTTTTGCGGTAATTCAGGTCGGTGGAAACGGTAATGCCCATTTCGTTGGCTACCTGGATGGCTTCATGACAGGCATCAGCAGCGCCCTGGGAAAGGGCAGGCGTGATTCCGGTCCAGTGGAACCACAGTGCATCTTTGAAAACGGCCTTCCAGTCAATCATTCCCGCCTTGATAGTAGAAATGGACGAATGAGCGCGATCGTAGATCACCTTGCTTCCCCGGCTTACGGCGCCCATTTCGAGAAAGTAAATGCCCAGCCGCTCCCCACCACGAAGGATATGCTGCGTGCCCACGCCGCGCTTTCGCATTTCCATTAAAGCGCAATCCCCAATATCGTTTTTGGGTAAGCGGGTGACGAATTCAACCGGCAGGCCGTAGTTGGCTAGCGATACTGCTACATTGCTTTCGCCTCCGCCATATACCACATCAAAGGATGCGGCCTGAGAAAAGCGCAGCTTTCCTGGTGGAGTTAGGCGCAGCATGATCTCACCGAAAGTGACAATTTTTTTCATTTTATTTATTGTTTTTCGTTTGTTAACGATAAAAGTAGAAGGTAGATGGGCCTCAATTTTTTATTCCGATTCGAAGCCGAAATAATTTTTTGCATTGTGGTAACAAATATTTTCCACAATGCCCCCAAGCCACTGCTCATCATAGGGCAGCTCCCCATTATGGACATCTCTGCCGATCAAATTGCACAAGATCCTGCGGAAATATTCATGACGAGGGAAGGACAAGAAGCTCCTGCTATCGGTAAGCATGCCGATGAAGCAGCTTAACAACCCCATATTGGAAAGGGCGGTCATCTGTTTTTCCATGCCGTCTTTCTGATCCAGAAACCACCAGGCGGAGCCGAATTGTATTTTGCCGCGTATGCTGCCGTCGTTGAAATTGCCGATCATGGTAGCTATGACTTCATTGTCGCGAGGATTCAAGTTGTATATGATGGTTTTGGGTAGCTTGTTAATATTGTCCAGTGCATCGAGGAAAGCAGACAACTCCGAGGCGTGGCTATAATCACCGATGCTGTCAAACCCGGTATCGGGGCCCAATTTCCGCATCATGCGGCTGCTGTTGTTGCGAAGGGCGCCTATGTGGAGTTGCATCACCCAGCTTTTGTCGGCATACATCTGCCCGAGGTCATGCATAATGCCGGAAATGAAAATTTGCGCCTCTTCGTCGGTTATTTCCCGGTCGGCCATTTTTTTCTCGAAAATAAGTTCCAGTTGATGAGGAGAAAAAGGCTCTGCATAGACTTTGTTCAGTCCATGGTCGGAGATTCGACAACCATTATCATCAAAATAGTCGACTCTTTTTTTCAGGGCATCGACCAGATCTTTGTAGGTCTTAATATCGATATCCGCTGCTTTTTCCAGTTGGCGAATATAATCGTGATAGCCCGGAGAATTGATCATAATGGCCTTATCCGGCCGAAAAGCGGGGAACATTTTGATATCAGGGTCTTGCTCCCGATGCGTTTGGTGATGCTCGAGTGTATCTATGGGATCATCGGTAGTGCAAACGACGGCTACTTTCATTTTTCGGAGGAGGCCCAGCGTGCTGTATTCAGGCGTCCGGAGTAAATCATTACACTGCTGATAGATGTTTTCTGCTGTATCGGGAGTCAAGAGGTCTGTTATGTCAAAATACCTTTGTAGTTCCAGATGCGTCCAGTGAAACAGTGGGTTTCTGATACTAAAAGGCACTGTTTCGGCCCATTTGAGGAATTTTTCTTTATCGGAAGCTTCACCTGTGATGAATTTTTCCTCTATGCCGAAGGTACGCATGGCCCTCCATTTGTAGTGATCGCCATACAGCCAAACCTGGGTGAGGTTATCAAAGCTTTTGTTTTGAGCGATTGCCTGAGGAGGAAGGTGGTTGTGGTAATCGATGATGGGGTTATGTTTGGCATACTCGTGATAAAGGACCCTGGCCATTTTGTTGTCCAAAAGAAAATCTTCGTCCATGAAGGGTTTTAGGTCTGCTATCGTCTGTTTCATGAAAAGGCGCTATTTTAGATTGATCAATTTTTTCAAAGGAATATCGCTATTTTGCAGCTCTTCTGCTATGATACGGGCAAAAAGAGCGGCTCCTTTTTCAGAAAGATGCGTATCGTCCTGGCGGCCGTCAGGAAATTTTCCATACTGGCCAGGTTTTATCCAAATATATAATTCCTTTGACTTTTCTTGTCCATAGTCAGCTATCAATTCCTCTGTTTTGGAAAGATGATCGATGAAGTGGACTTCCTGTTCTCTTGCTACCTGCCTTACGATAAGCGGATAGAGGCCATGGGTGTCCGTCAGGGTACCGTATTCATTAAATTTTCGTCTGACGATCGGTGTCAGCAGCACTGGCATGGCTTTTTTACGTCTTACATCCCTTACGAAGTGGGTTAAATTATTCCAATAGGCTGTAGTAGGGTTCGTGTATCGTTCGGGATCTTTTTCTTTTTGGTCATTGTGGCCAAACTGAATAAGCACCACATCTCCGGGTCGGAGCAGGTCGAGAACTTTTTCCCATCTGCCCTCTTCGATAAAACTTTTGGTACTTCTTCCATTCACAGCATGATTATAGATTTTCGCCTGTTTATCCAGATAGGAGTCCAGGGCTTGCCCCCAGCCTCTTTCCGGGTTCAATGAAACAGGCTCGCTCCGTTCCGCCATGGTCGAGTCGCCCACCAGATGAATGGCCGGCGGATCCATTTCCCAATGAAAACCCCAGATGCTGATTAAGGACATAGTTAATATCAATCCAGTCCAACTGATGACTTTGTTTGATTCCATATTATTTTTCCGGTGCATTGACCAGTTTGCCATTTAAGTAATACTGCTCGAAATGCAGTTCCTCTGCAAATTCAATGTTATTTCCTTGCGCAATGCCATCGAACCTGCAATTGACAATATGGAGGCCCTTTACAGGATGCTGTGCGCTGTAGCCATCGATCATCAATCCGAATTTGCTTTTTTTAGCGGTGACATTTTCTATGAATATGTTGTCCACTATTGGGATGTATTCCTGGTTGGGGTCGGAATAAATGGGATAGCGCATATTTATCCTGACTACGGCTTCTTTAACTTCACCGACCTCTATGTTTCTGAAAAAGAGGTTTTCTATTTTGCCCCCTCTGATCTTGTTGGTTTTTACGCGGATAGCTCGATCGAGGTTGGGACTGTCCATTTTGCAATTTTCTGCAAAAATATTGCGTGCTCCGCCACTGACTTCGCTTCCGATCACTACGCCGCCATGTCCATCTTTCATGATGCAATCCTGGACGACTATATTTTCTACGGGCCGTGCAATGCGGCGGCCGTCCTGATTACGCCCTGATTTGAGTGCGATGCAATCATCACCGGTATCGAAATAACAATTTTTGATCAGGACATTGCGGCAGCTTTCCGGGTCACATCCGTCGCTATTAGGGCCATGGCTGATCACGGTAACATTTTGAATGGTGACGTTCTCGCTCAGTACCGGGTGGATGATCCACATAGGAGCATTCCTGATCGTCAGGCTATCGATGAGGATGTTCCTGCAGCGGTAAGGTTGAATAAAATTGGGACGTAGATAGGCGCCTTTTCCCAGTATCCGTTCTTGTACGGGAACTTCGCGCGTATTCCAGTCGAACAGTTGCGGGCGGCTCATAGTGTCGGCCTGGTTCGGCATGTCTTCCTGCCAGCCATATTCCTTTTTTCCTGCCCAGGGCCACCAATTTTCAGGGCCGGCCTGCCCGTCCAGGGTTCCGGAACCCGTCAAAGCGATGTTTTCCTGTTCGAAAGCATAAACCAGGGGTGAGTAATTGTAGCATTCGACGCCTTCCCAGCGGGTCATGACTACAGGGAGATAATCCTCAGGATCAGTGCTGAATTTCACGACAGCTTCCCTGGAAATATGTAGGTTAACATTGCTTTTAAGGTGAATAGGGCCGTTCACCCGATAGATGCCCTTCGGGATGACCACTTTGCCTCCGCCTTCTGCCGAGCATTGTTCGATCGCTGCCAGGATAGCAGGCAGGCTGTTATGGGATTCATCCGGTTTGGCGCCAAAGTCCATAACATTATAAGTCTGATCCCTGAACTTCGGGACTTCGATGCTGGCCAGGATGGAATCCATAGTGGCCCATTGATCCGGATTTGCTGCCGGGGCGTTTGATCCGGTCGAAGGAGCACAGGAATATAGTGCTATCGAGCATAAATAGATCAGGAAGCAGGCGCTTGCTCTGCCAAAAGGGTTACCATTCATTTTCATATCCAGGTTTATTATAGATTTCTGACCAGTCGCGATGGCCTTCGGTATAACTGGCCAGGCACCAGGTAAACATAAAGTCTACGGAAGGCGGCGCGATAGTGTCGTGGTAAGTAGGTGTCACGTTGATCGCGGTTTCATCAAAGATGTGTGCATATACATTGATTTTTTCTTCGGGCAGCGCGCAATTTTGCAGCACATAGGGGATGTCGCCTTCGATATCAGTTTCGCAGCGGAAATGGTATATCTCCTCTTTGGCGTTGGCGCCCAGGCCGTGAGGTCCGTCGGGGCCATGGAAATGAGGAGGATAACTGCCTACTCCTCCTCTTTGCGCCATGTAGGTATCTCCAAAGAGCAGGCGATTAGCCTGTACATTCTTGTCGACTAATTTAAATACGGTTCTTTTGGACATGGGTCGGCGGGCGCCCAGGTTCGCCGCTAATTCGGTGCCTTCTATATCGGAATGCCTTACGAGCTGTACCGGATATTTTGTATGGCATTTTACGGCTTTAAACTCACTGACATCGCAGTTGTCATCGGTATGGACCTCCAGGGATTGGTCTATGCCCACATAAACGACATCTCCTTTTTCCAGGCTATGCTTTTCGCCCTGCACTGTCAAGTGGGCTTTTCCTCGGTTGACGTAATAGACGGCTTCCTCTTTTCCGAGTTGGCGTCGGGCTTTTTGCCCTGTGGATAGAACGATCCTGGTGAATCTTAAGAAAGCGAAGGTGGAATTATTTTCTGTGATAATCTCCGTAATGCCTGATGAGGGGGTGGCGTCGAAAGCCTCCACTTTTCTGATGCTGTGCGTTACAGGGACCATTACTTGTATGTCGAACCTCCTTTCGGAAGGCGTTTTGGGGTGGATGAGTTGTGTGGTTCCTATCGTTTTAGGTTGTATCATGGTATGGTATTTTTAAAAAAAATGAATTTATCGGGCCATCCAGCCGCCGTCCACGTTAATGATGGCGCCGTTGATGTAGTTACTGGCTTCGCAGGCCAGGAATACTACGATCCCAGCCAGGTCGGCGGGTTCTCCCCATCGTTGGGCGGGTATCCTTTTCAGTATTTCGGTGTTTCGAAGGGGGTCGTTCTGTAGTTGCTCGGTGTTATCGGTTTTAAAGTAACCGGGAGCGATGGCATTGACCTGGATGTTGTGAGCGGCCCATTCGTTAGCGAGTGCTTTGGTGATGCCTGCAATGCCGTGTTTGCTGGCGGTATAAGCCGGAACGGTGATCCCGCCGGAATAAGAAAGCATGGAGGCGATGTTGATGATCTTTCCTTGTCCGGCTTTGATCATTTCGGCGCCGCAGAGCTGAGAGAGCCGGAATGCGGAAGTGAGGTTGACCTCAATAACGCGATCCCATTCCGATTGCGGGAAATCGACGACGGGAAAGCGGGCGATGGTGCCGCCATTATTGATCAGAATATCAATTTTATCTTTGTATTGAAAGGCTTTTGCAAAAAGACGGTCAACTTCTTTTCTGTCGGACAGGTTGGCAGCTATTTCTATAGCCCGGCCGCCCCGGGCTTCGATCTGCTCGATGGTGGCCCGTGCTCCGCCCGGGGTAGAGCAACTGCAAAGTACTTCTGCTCCTGCCTGAGCAAGAGCAATAGCCATCGCTTGTCCCAGGCCCCGGCTGGCGCCGGTAATGAGGGCTGTTTTTCCTTTTAAAGAAAAGAGGTGTTGCATAATTATACTGTTTTCCACTGGTCGAAATAGATCAAGGGCGCCTGAGAAAAAGTTGGCGGTAAATCGATAATGAAATCTAAGGTACAATAAGCCGCCGGAGAAGGTGTAGCTATTTTTCACAATTGATGTGCTGAAATTAACATCCGGCTATTCTTTTTCATGTCCATCAGATAAATAGGAGTCATCCCTGATTTGCCTGGGCTTAAATCATGGAACGTTCTCTTTTTATTAAGTGCTTACACAAAAATATTTAAAGGGAGTTTGCTTGCTTAAGCGCCAGGGCAGAATAAACGTAACCTATTCCCGCGCCGCTGGTATAGATTACGTTAATAACTTCAACCTGTCCAATGTCTTACTAACCGACACCTCATTTTTTAACCAACCTTATTCTTTTTTTCACATAGCTGGGGTTTTAACGCCTGGAGAGGGGGAAGAAAAAAGAGCCTGCCTTTTTTGAAATAAAAATGATTATATTGGTTTGAAATAAAAGGACAAATAATATGTGGAAGAAGCGAT
Source organism: uncultured Saprospiraceae bacterium (assembly GCA_964548175.1). Lineage (GTDB taxonomy): Bacteria > Bacteroidota > Bacteroidia > Chitinophagales > Saprospiraceae > JANQPA01. Next base: position 24,844 of record CAZJQS010000024.1, on the reverse strand, counting down.
ATTCGGGCATATTTTTTCTTATTGTCTTAACCAGTAGTTTTTCTCTCCGGGCACAACATCCCTATACTCCTGAAACAGTAAATCCACTTACTCAATCGTGGCGATGGGAAAAATTTCCGGAAATGGAGGGGAAGGGTATTCGAAATATTTTTGAAGCCGATGATCGAACGGTTTGGGTATCTTATAATGAAGGCATTTATGAGTATAATGGATATGACTGGAAAAACCACAATCACGAGAACGGGCTGGATTCCTCACCTATAGAATTGGTCTACGTCAGCAAAGCGGGTATAGTTTATGCAGCTTCTCCTTCTGCTATATATCAGTTGAAGGGTACGTCATGGGTGAAGTTGTTTGAGGCGCCTGAAAACCTTCCTTTTACATTTGACAAGTTGACGGAGTTCCCTGATGGATCGATCGCAGCTCCTTCGGATCGTGGTCTGGTGGTATTGGGAGACCGGGTAAAGATCTATTCATCGGAACAGCGGATTGCTGCCATGCGTAGCCGCTTGCGTCATATACAATGGGTGGCTCTGCCGAATGAACTGACTCCGGATGATGATTTTCTGGACATTTCCGACGTTCTGGTGGATCACAATGGGCAGATTTGGATGGCCATTACCATGACCAATGAACGGGGGCGACTGCTGACCTTTAGTATCGATGAGCTTCTCAAAAAACATATTTCCAGGTATAAAGTCATTACTTCTGACAGCCGAATCCAATTGGGCGAGTCTCAGCAACTGTTGGAAGCCCAAGACGGCGCCGTTTGGGTCATTAATACTACTTACAAAACAGGCATTAGTATTTTCAGGAACAGTCAATGGGAATACATTAATCTGAGCGATCAGTTTAGTGGAGATGAATATATGGCTGATATTGAACAAACCGATGACGGCACCATCTGGATCGGTTCGCTTGGCAAATTATATGCCTACAAAAATGGCCGATGGGCATTGTATACGGCGCCAAATTATCCGATCCCAGCCAACAGGCTGATCCTGGAAGCCGGCCATGGTAATTACATATGGGTGGCTGGATACAAGTCCAAGGTTTTTTATCTCGATTTTTCTTTTGATCGCTGGGTCTCTTATGATGGATTAAATTTTCAATTCCAGGAAGCATCGGGAACCAACTGGTTTTTGGATGTTGATGGGAGGGTGGTTCGCCAAAAGGGGAATAACTGGGAGGCGTATGGGGTAGAAGAAGGGCTGATGGATGCCCCTATCCGGATCGTTCAAACCAATAGCGGCCAGGTCTGGGCGGCCGGTTCTCACAAAGGAGTAGCGGCTACGGCCTTGCTCAAAGACAGCCGCTGGGAAACAAACACACATCCTTACCTTTCCTGGGGGATCGACTATCGTGCTGTATTTGAAGACCGCAGCGGCTCCCTTTGGTTTGGGGGTGCGGTAGATGCCGAGATAGATAAAGGACAGAAAGGAGGTGTTTTGAAGTTGGTGGATCCCCTTTCGGAAAAAAAGGAATGGTTGCATTTTGCTTACGAAGAAAATGGATTACAGCAATCTAATGTTTATGGGATCGGCCAGTCTGCTGACGGCAGAATCTGGATAGGCGGCGGCAATCTGTTTGGGTATGACGGTGAACGATGGCAAAGACATGTGGATTCGCGCCTGCAACAGTTTGTGAACGTCGTCAAAAGTGAGCAGGGGATGCTGATGGCAGGATCACGCTATTACGGAGTTTTTATTTTTGATGGGCAACAGTGGCGTAATTACGATAATTCCAACGGCCTTTCGGGTAATACGGTCATCAGCCTTGACGCCCTGGCGCCCGATTGTATCTATGTAGCCACCGAAAACGATATCTGCCGCTTTGATGGCTCAGGCTGGGTGAAAAATGTGTTCCCACAAGAGTTGAACATGGATTTCGAAGGAGGTATGTTGCTGCACGATAACCAGGGCGCCATCTGGGTCAATAAGGCAAGTCGCTCCTGGAAACGGAGAGCTTTTTCTCATAATAAGACCCAAAAGGGAGAAGAGTACTGCTTTGTTGCGCATAAATATATACCTGATAATACACCGCCCCAGACATACATCAGCATGTATACAACGGAGGTGTCTCCTGCAGGTAATTCATTAATTGAATGGGGCGGTAATGACTATTTTGCTCAATCTGCAAAAGAGGAATTGATGTATTCCTACAAACTGGGGAATGAGGACTGGTCTCCTTTTTCAAAAGAGGATCACTTCACATTTATGGGGTTGGATAACGGCGATTACACGCTGCAGGTTAGAGCACGCGATCTGGATCTCAACGTGGACCCTAATCCGGCTATCATCGAATTTACCGTTCTGCCCCCCGTTTGGAAGCAAACATGGTTCATATTGTTATTGCTGGCTTTTCTGGCTGTACTGAGCATATTTGAGTACCGCATTATTACTAAAAAACGAAAACTGGAAATTCTCAATAATTCTTTGCAGCGGGTTAATGAAAAGTTGAAAAGTAAAGGTGAGAAGATCGCTTCCCAGAATCAGGAGATCCTGACTCAGCAAAAATATATTCTGGAACAAGCTAAAGGGTTGGAAACAGCTAACAAATACCTGGAGGAAAGAAATGTGGAGATCAAAAAGCAAAAGGATCAACTGGAAGAAATGATCGTCCAGGTCGAGGAATTATCAAGAGCCAAAATTGGGTTTTTTACCAATATCTCTCATGAATTAAGAACTCCTTTGACCTTAATAAGCGGCCCGATCAGTCAGCTTGTTCGGCAGGACAGCAGCCTGACCGAGGCCTCCCGTCAAAACCTTTACCTGATTATCGAGAGAAATGCAGATCGCCTACTTAAGTTGATCAACCAATTACTGGAAATGAGACGTATCGAAAAAAGCAACCTGGAACTGCACTATGCCAGGGTCTCCTTACCGGATTTTATCGGGCAGATCATTGGTTTATTTGAAAACCTGGCTATTGAAAAAAATATCTACCTTGACTTTATCGATCAAACCCGGCAAACAGAATTCTTCGTCGATCCGGACAAAATGGAGAAGATCATCGTCAATTTGTTGTCCAACGCTTTTAAACATACACCATCCGGACAAAGCATTTTGGTGAAAATGAATATGGTTTCTGCTCAGGTAGCCTGCCTGGCCGGTTTTTATGACGATTGCCTCGAAATTACAGTCGAGGATACGGGTTGCGGGATCCGGGAAGAAGATATCGATCATATTTATGAGCGGTTTTTTGCTTCCGAACTCGAAAGGGACAATCCCAATAGTTCCGGCATCGGCTTATCTTACACACGCGAGTTGGTCCGGCTGATGCAGGGGGATATTCAGGTAGAAAGTAAACTAGGAGAAGGCAGCCGGTTTAAAGTATACCTTCCTTGTATCCATGTTCCTCCGTCTAAAATGAACAGCCAGGCGGCCGGCCTTTTTGAAGTGGCTAAAAAGGAGGCGGCTTCTTTGATGTATACCTTGCCGAATCAAGACGACAAGCAGGCAGTTGGGATGTCAGTCCCCATAGAACGGAAAAAGATCCTGGTTGTCGAGGACCACACAGACATGCAACTGTTCGTGGAATCTATTCTGGCTGGAAAATATGAAGTGCTGAAGGCCGATAACGGCATCGATGGCCTGAAAAAGGCCAACACACACAATATAGATCTTATTATCAGCGATGTTATGATGCCGGAAATGGATGGGTTGACTTTCTGTAATAAAATCAAATCCAATGCTGCCACCAGCCATATCCCGATTTTATTATTGACCGCTAAGGTGATGGACGAAAATGTGATTAAGGGCTTTGAAGAAGGCGCCGACGCTTATCTGACTAAACCTTTCAACCCTGACCTCCTGCTGGCCCGTATCGAGAATCTCCTGGAACAAAGAGAAATGCTGCGGGCGGCTTTTAACAGAGATTTTATGCTGACACCCGAAAAGATTCAGCTTACTTCCCCGGATGAAGAATTGCTTAAGAAGATCGTTGATATCATGGAAGAAAATCTGGAGGATACTGATTTTAACGTCAATCAAATGTGTAAGATGGTACACCTGAGCCACATGCATTTCATTCGTAAAGTAAAACAACTGACCGGTAAGAAGCCTATTGATCTCCTGAAGTCTTTCCGCTTGAAAAGGGCAAAAGACCTGCTTGCACAAAACAAACTGTCTATTTCCGAAATAGCCTACAAGGTGGGCTACGACCTGCCTAATTCGTTTAGTCGCGCCTTTAAGAAAGAATTTGGGCTGAGCCCCAAGGAATTTATGAGCAGAGAACCGGCTGAACAAGAAAAGGCACTGATCGATTAACCGGGGATGTGTAAAAAGTCCTTCGTCCTTTTTTCCCCAGCCTATAATTTTTAGAGATTTTAAGAAGAAAAACTTTGTTTTTCTTCTTAAAATCTCTAAAAAGGAATATTGATTAAATGTACAAACTGATCAGGCGCTCATATTTTTCTTGCTGCCCACTGATCTGTTGGGGTTCTCCGTTTTGCACAGCATATTTGACCAGGTCTTCCAAAGAAGACCTTCCCTGTTCGAACGCGGCGCCCGGACCGGAATCGAAAGAAGCATACCTTTGCGTTCTCATTTTTCGATAATCGCTATTTTCCAGAATATCAGCTGCAGCGAGGAGGGCTCTGGCGAACATATCCATGCCGCTGATGTGGGCAATGAAAAGATCCTCGGATCCGGTAGAATTCCGCCGTAGTTTGGCATCAAAGTTGATGCCTCCTCTGCCAAGTCCTCCTGCTTCGAGTATCACCAGCATGGCCTGAGTCAATTCATACAGATCGATGGGGAACTGATCGGTGTCCCAGCCGTTCTGGTAATCTCCGCGGTTGGCGTCGATACTTCCCAGTACCCCGCTGTCTGCAGCGACCTGCAGCTCATGCTCGAAAGTATGCAATGCCAGGGTAGCGTGATTGACTTCTATGTTTAATTTAAAATCGTCCATCAGATCGTATTCCCGCATAAAAGCGATGCAGGTAGCGGCGTCGAAATCATACTGGTGTTTGGTGGGTTCCATTGGTTTGGGTTCGATAAGAAAAGTACCCTTGAATCCGTTCGCCCGGGCATAGTCGCGAGCCAGGCTCAGAAACTTGGCCAGATGATCCCTTTCCCGCTTCATGTTGGTGTTGAGTAAGGACATGTAGCCTTCCCTGCCTCCCCAGAATACATAATTTTCTCCTCCTAATTTTATGGTGGCGTCCAGTGCATTTTTTACCTGTGCCGCTGCATGGGCTACGACCTTAAAGTCCGGATTGGTAGCGGCGCCGTTCATATAGCGGGGATGTGAGAACAGATTAGCGGTTCCCCAGAGCAATTGAATACCTGTTTCTTTTTGCTTTTCCAGGGCATAATCAGTGATATTCTCCATCCGCTTTTGAGTCTCCGCAATAGTATCCCCTTCGTCGATCAAGTCCAGATCGTGGAAACAATAGAACGGAATGCCCATTTTATAGATAAATTCAAAGGCGGCATCCATCTTATCCTTAGCCCTTTGGTAGGGATCATCTGCAGACTCCCAGGGCAAATGGCGGGGCCCAGGCCCAAAGGGGTCGCCTCCCGTTCCGCAGAAACTGTGCCAGTAAGCTACTGCAAAGCGGAAGTGCTCTTTCATAGGCTTTCCCAGTACCAACTGGTCTTCCTTGTAGTAGTTAAAGGCCAGGAGTTCTTTGTACTCGAGCCCTGCGTATGCTATCTTTTTGATTTCGGGAAAAAATGCTTTTTGCATATCGTTGTGGTTTTTTATTAAAGTTGTTTCCAATTAATAATTCAACAAATGCTTCAACCTTTGCTTCCATTCTTCATACAACTGATGGTACCTTTCTGTCAGGCGTTCATTGGGAGTAAACGTTTGTTGTTTTTTGAGATGCCTGAAAACCTCCTCTTTTTGATATTGTCCGGAGCCCAGCAGGGCGCCTCTGGCGGCGCCGAGGGCGCCGTCCGTATTGTATAGCTCGATATTCACCTGGCTCAGGGTAGAGAGTAGTTCACAAAACAGTGGACTAAGGAACAAATTGGCTTGTCCTGCCCGGATGACTTTCAGTTCGATCTGATTGTCGGTAAAAGCTTCCATCCCGTAAAGGAAGGAATAGACGATGCCTTCCTGGACTGCCCGATAAAGATGGGCGGGACTATGCAGGTTAAAGTTGAGCCCTTGAAGGCTGCTCCCGATAAAAGCGTTACCAAGCATTCTTTCCGCTCCGTTGCCGAAGGGGAAGAAGAACAGCCCCTCGCTTCCCGGCAGTATCTTTTGAGCCTTTACGTTCATGTCCGGGTAACTCTCCGCTTTTGTCCATTCATGGGCCCACGCATTGGCGATACCTGTTCCGTTGATGCACAAAAGAATGCCGATGCGTGGATTTGCCTTAGTGTAATTGACATGTGCAAAGCTGTTGACTCGCTGCGATGGATCGATGAAAAGCTCGTCAGAAACACCGTATACGACTCCTGATGTACCGGCGGTGGCCGCGATTTCTCCCTTTTCCAGAACATTCAGGGAAAAGGCGTTATTGGGTTGATCGCCTGCTTTATAGGTGACCCGGGCACCAGTGGACAGCTCCAGTTCCTCTGCGGCAAGCTTTCTAACGGCGCCGTGATCGTCAAAAGAATTCAGCAAAGGAGGGAAGAGGTTTTCCCCGAAGCCGAAATACTCGAGTAAGGGGCGACTGATGTTTTTTTCCTTAAAATCGTAGAAGATGCCTTCAGATATACCGGACAGGGTGGTGGTCAATTCTCCGGTGAGTTTATAGGCGATATAATCGCCCGGGAGGCAGATTTTATTTATTTTCCCAAAAACCTCTGGCTCTTTGTCTTTTACCCAGGCCAGTTTGGAAGCCGTAAAATTGCCGGGGCTGTTCAGCAGATGATTAAATGCGTATGCGCTACCCAATTGCTCAAATGCCTGTTGGCCGATCTCCACCGCCCGGCTGTCACACCAAATGATAGCAGGACGAACGGGAAGCCCGCTTTTATCCAGACAAACCAGTCCATGCATTTGATAAGCAATACCGATATGCTTGATCTGTAGAGTGATGGACCGGTCTTCCCCACTCGCCAGGCGATATGCTTGCTTGAAAGCGTCCCACCACCATTCCGGATCCTGCTCCGCCCAGCCTGCTTGCCTGGCGATCATCGCCATTTCTTTTTTGGGATAATGGGCTGCTCCGGCAATGCTGCCTGAATCAGTATCGTAAATGGTTACTTTTACGGAAGAACTTCCCACGTCTATTCCAAGGCTGTACATTATTCCTTCTTTTTGGTTGTTAATGTTAATAATTTTTCAGGACTATTCTCAGATAAGTTACCGAGGAAACAAAAAGTGGGAAAAGCCCTTTGTATCTTGTAGCTTCAAAACACACCACCATGTCTGATACAAAATACAAATTTGTTCCCTATCGAGGCATTCGTTACACCCGCGGGGAAATGCTTCAGCGCAGCAGAGCGTTTTATCATTTCATGGACAAAAGAAGGTCCATCCGCTCCTTTTCTGATAAACCCATTCCACTGGAAGTGATCGACAACATCATAAGGGCCGCTTCCACGGCGCCTTCCGGTGCGCATAAGCAGCCCTGGACCTTTTGCGTAGTTTCTGATCCGGAATTGAAAAAGCAAATCCGCAAGGCGGCGGAGAGGGAAGAGTACGAAAACTATCACGGCCGCATGTCAGAGGAATGGCTGGAAGATCTTCAACCTTTTGGCACCGACTGGGAGAAGCCGTTCCTGGAAAATGCACCTTACCTGATCGTCGTTTTTAAAAAGGCTTATGATGTGGACGAAGAGGGCAACAAACACAAGAACTACTACGTCAACGAATCAGTAGGCCTTGCTTCCGGCTTTTTGCTGGCTGCTATCCATCAGTCGGGTCTGGTGTCTTTGACGCATACGCCCAGCCCTATGAATTTTTTACAAGGATTACTGAACCGCCCCGAAAATGAACGGCCCTTTTTGCTCATTCCTGTGGGCTTACCCGAGCGTGGTGTTCAGGTGCCTGATCTGGAACGTAAACCTCTGGAGGAGGTAGTTGTTTACTATACAAAAGATAATTAAACTATTGGATTTCAGTAGCTTTGCCGCTGGGATCTATGTGGCCGTAAACTTATGTGTACAGTAACTTATATACCATCCGGAGCGCATCAATATATGCTTACCCACAACCGCGACGAAACGCCTGCCCGTTCGCCCAGGCAATTGAGTCGGGAACAGGTGAAAGGGCAGCAACTGATCTTTCCGCGCGAACCCAAAGCCGGCGGCACCTGGATCGGCGCTTCCGAACGCGATCTGACTATTTGCATTCTCAATGGCGCTTTCGTTAATCACGAACGCAAACCGCCTTACCGGCGAAGCAGAGGACTGGTCGCCCTGGATTTTTTCGCCTATGAGTCAGCGAAGCACTTTGCCGATGATTATCATTTTTCAGGGATTGAGCCTTTTACCTTGCTCGTGTGTCATGGAAAAAAACTGAGCGAGCTGCGATGGGATAGCCGGCAGGTACATCTGAATGAACTGCCGGCTGATCGCGCCCACATCTGGTCCTCCGCTCCTTTATATCGCCCGGAAACGCATCGAAAGCGCGAACAATGGTTTGACGCCTGGCAAAAAAGGCATCCCGAGCCTTCTATTGAAAATATTCTCCATTTTCACCATCATGCCGGCGAGGGAGACCCCCAGACCAATGTGATCATGAAAAGGTCGGAACATTTTCGGACTGTCAGCATCACCACTGTGATCAGGGATGAAGAGAAAATAGAGATGCATTACCATGATTTGGTCAGCGCCGCACATAGTAGCCGGGATCTTTCCATAAAACCGATCACTGAACAGTTTATCTAAGTTTTGTATTTTACCTGCCATTTAAGTGTTTTGATCATATGAAATCAAGGATTGCACAATCACCATTCCTGATCAAGCTATTCAATTGGGAATACTGGTCAACCAATGCTTTTTACTGGCCCATGTTCTTTTATGGGCCGCTGCTGGCCATCCGGGCCCGCCATGCCTGCTTTTTTACAGCAGCCAATCCGGCCATTAAAACCGGCGGGCTGGGCGTAGAGTCAAAATTTGAGACGATACAGCAGGTGCCACAGGCTTTTCGTCCCTCCACTGTCCTGATCCAGGCGGGAACTTCTTTCGAAAAGGTAGCAAAAGCGATCAAAGAAGCCGGTATCGGTTTTCCGCTTATCGCCAAGCCTGATGTGGGATTTAGAGGGCTGCTGGTCAAAAAGGTGCAGGATGAAGCGGAACTGCACCGTTACCTTGAAAAATACGATATCAATTTTCTGCTTCAGGAATACATTGATTATCCGTTGGAGGTTGGAGTGTTGTATTATCGGATGCCGGGACGGACAAAAGGGGACATCAGTTCGGTGACCCTGAAGGAGTTCCTGCATGTCTGCGGCGATGGGCAATCCACCGTTCTGGATTTGGTCCATCAATCTCCGCGGGCTTTGCTGCAGCTGGAGCGCATTGAATCCAATTACGCTGAATTGCTGGATACCATACCGCGGGAAGGAGAGAAGGTTAGGCTTGGAGCAGTGGGCAATCATTGCAAAGGGACCCGCTTCATCAATGGCAACCACCTGATCGACGATCAGTTGATCCGTACTTTTGATATGATTACAGCGCAGATACCCGGCTTTTATTACGGTCGTTTTGATATTCGTTGTGCCGGAATTGAAGCCTTGAAAGAAGGCAGAGACTTTAAGGTGCTGGAGATCAACGGGGTTTGTTCGGAGCCTACTCATATTTACGATCCCGAACACATTTCTTATTTCGGAGCCTTAAAAGCCATTATTAAGCATTGGTCCGTGATCAGAAAAATCAGCGTCGCCAACCACAAGATGGGAGTGCCTTATCAATCTTTTTGGAGTATTGTGAGAGAGCTGATGAATTTAAAAGCTTATGGGAAGAAGATTGAACACATATCCAGGCAATCTTAACTTTTAAGAAAGTTGCTTTCTGCACTGGACACTGAAAATGTGGTGTTTTCGATCCGCGCTCCTTCCATAATATTGATCCTTCCCTTTTTGGCGCCAAGCTCCTGAATGATGATGCCGTCCCACTGCTTTCCGCAATCATTATGTAATACAGCATTACTGCCCAGGTTGAGCTCGCCGCCCGGCCGAATGACCAGTTGGGCCCCCTCGGGTAAGGATAAGCGGCAGTCGACAGTTAGTACACCGCCATTTTCGATGGTCAGATGGCCTTCCAGGTCTTTAGCTCCTTGCCACAATATGGAATCTGTGATCGTAATGGTTTTGCCTTCATCTAAGGTGCACCAGCGAGGGATCAACAATTTCCTGGGGCGTGTCCCCGGCGTTGACATGCTGCGGTGGACGCGGCCGATCTGGCAGGGCGTCCAGGCATTTTGCAGGGCGTTGTAATCCATGACATTGTTGGTGGCCATGGTGTCGCAGGGTGCTTCCTTGGTGCGGGTCCAACATTCGCCTTTATGAGGTGGCGTATCATCGCATCCGTCATTTCCCATCCAGGCATGGACGAGCCCGAAAACATGGCCTACTTCATGATTCAACACGCCCCGATACTGCCAGTAAGGTCCTCCATTTTCTATTATTCCGGCGATCTTGACGGCATTACCCAGCGCTACTCCCACTGACCCGGCTAGGTAAGTAGTAGAAGCGACGCTGTCGGGATGATGAGGCATGACGAAAATGTTTAAAACGCTGTCTCCTCCCACATTATACTTCTGCAAGATGCGGCGATCAAAAAGATTGCGGTCCCTTCCTTTGTGAATATAGTAGCATAATTCTTCATCGTAGTGGAAATAGATGCCCTCATCTCCGGGTTGATCGGGGTCAGGCGTTAATATGTACCGGTATCGGGTAGGAAGAACGGGAATATTGTTCCTGTAAGGAAACCAGAGTTTGTTGTTGGTCTCCAGGTCTTTGTTGGCGGTGTGCAGCCATCCTTTCGTGAATTCGACGGCTTCCTTCCCCTTCAGGTTCTTACTGCTGTCGGCGGAATTGACCCAATGGTAATTGACTCTAATGTATTTCACAGGAGTGTGATCCAGGTGGTTGGTGTCGGGTATATAATGCTCATTGACGTAGCAGGGATTGATGCGGAAGGCACGTTGCCCTTCTTTTGTGGTGCTTTCCTGCCGGAAGACAAGATCTTCCGGCTGGGCATACCGCTCCGACAATTTAGGGGTACATTGCCAGAGCAAGAAAACGCCAGATAAAAACAGCATCAGCCTCAAAAAAAACTTCCTTAATTTTCGAGGCCGATGCTGTTTTGGGGAATCAATATATTGCATGGAAAACTAAATTTTTGGTTTTACCAGCTACCTCCGGCGCCGCCGCCTCCGAATCCGCCGCCGCCAAAACCTCCGAATCCACCGCCGCCGAATCCGCCGCCACCTCCGCCGGAACTCCAGCCACCACCAGGGATGTACATCCATCCGCCACCGCGTCTGCCGGAATCATAGCGCCCTCCACGGTAATATCCGCCGCCGTCTCCCTTGTCATTAAACAAGCTGGACAGGATAATGACGATGACGATCAGGATAATGATCACGGCCAGGGGGGGAAACCCTTCTTCTGAGCTTCCGTCGTTGTAATACTCTCCGCTGCCCAACTGCATAATGATATCGGTAGCCTTGTCCAGCCCTTGGTAGTAATTGTCCTGACGAAAAGCAGGCTTGATAACTGTTTCTATGATCCGGTTGGCCATGGCGTCCGGTAAAAAGCCTTCGGCCCCGTAGCCGGTCTGAATGTAGAGTTTGCGATCCTGAAGGGCGATGTAGACCAAAACGCCGTTGTCCTTGTTTTCTCTGCCGATCCCCCAGGCCTCCGCAAGGCGGTAACTATAATCGAAGATCTCTTCCCCTTCCAGCGAGCGGTCAATGACAATGGCGATCTGGGTAGAGGTAGAGTCGTCATAGGCGACCAGTTTGCGTTCAAGGGCATCCCTTTCTCCGGGAGTGAGCAACTTCACATAATCCGTGACCAGGGTATTGGATCTGGGAGGAATATCTTTAGCTTCGATACTCCATGTGAGTAAAAAGATCAAAAAAGTGACAAATAATCGCAGCTTCATGTAATGGTGATGGTTCGTTTGTAAAAATAAAAACTAAAAAAGGGATGTAAAGGTTGAAAGCAACTTGTGGCTTCTTAAAATCAGGGATAATCCCTATTTTCTAGTTGTCATCATAGGAAATATCATCTGACAACTCGTTGGTATCGTCTTTTTGTACCGGAAAGTATTGCGTCAGGTAGTTACCGACCATATGGATGCCTTTGGTGATCCCTGCTGCGAAGGCGCTTTTTTTAAAATCTTCCTGCATCACATTGCGGACTTCCTCCCAGAAGGAGTCGGGCACGACCTCATCGAGCCCGCTGTCGCCAAGCACTGCAAACTGGTGTTCTTTCGGAACGATAAAGAAGAGCACGCCGTTCCGGCGTTCTGTTTTATGCATGCCTAATTCAAGGAAGACCTTTTTGCCGACTTCCAGCACGGGGCCGTCGCAGCTACGCTGCAAATGAACGCGAATCTCCCCGCTGGTTTTATTTTCGATTTCCTGAATAGCCGAGATGATGTTTTTTTCTTCTTCTTTACTGAAAAAACGGATCATAAATTGCTTAAATAAACAGAGGCTGTCTCATAAGCACCCTACACCTTTTCGCCACCTAATGTATTTCTTTTGTATTGGCCTTTTTTAAAGGGAAATGGAATTTTTCCTAAAAAATTAATACAAAAACATAATAATGGCTGGCAGAACCCGCCATTCGGGCGACAGGAAGGCCGTATGCCGCCGGTCTTAAAACCGATGCCTTTTGAGACAGCCTCTTATTTCTTAATTAAAATTAACTTCCGGCGCGTTCTGTGCGCCCTCTTCCGCCTGGAACTGAGGTTTGCGGTCAAATCCGAACAAGCCTGCAAATAGGTTGCCGGGGAAGGTTCGGATGGCAATATTATATTGAGAAACAGCTTCATTGTATTTGTTTCTGGCCACCTTGATCCTGTTTTCGGTGCCTTCCAGTTGAACCTGCAGTTCTCTGAACGATTCGCTGGCCCGCAGTTGCGGATAATTCTCGGAGATCATCAGCAGTCGCCCTAAAGACTGGGAGATGCCGCTTTGTGCTTCCTGGAAGGCCTGCAGTTGCTCAGGAGTAGCTGTGCTCGGGTCAATGGTGATGCTGGTGGCTTTAGCGCGAGCTTCGGTTAGTGAAGTCAGGGTTTCCTGTTCGAAATCCGCAGCTCCTTTAACAGTGTTGACCAGATTGGGGATCAGGTCAGAACGGCGCTGGTAATCAGACTGCAAGTCGCCGAAAGCCTGGTTAACCTTTTCATCCAGGCGGACAAATTTGTTCTGGTAGCTCCAGCTACCCAAAAAGGCGATACCACCTACTACGATAAGAACGATTGCTAAGGGTACTAGCGATCTCATTGATTGTTGATTTTAATGATTAAAAAGGATCAAAGGCTGTGTCGTTTTTCCTGAAAAAAGCCAGTGAAGATCTTACGGCACAGCCGATAATTTATTTTTTTTGCGATCTTTTTTGAGGAAAAATAAAAAAAATCTCAAAATAGACAACTAAGGGAGAAAATTATCATACGGTCTACAAGATGGCAATTTTTTAAGAAGTACGCCCGGCTTTTTCTGATCTATTTCTCTTGTTCGAACCATCGAAGCAGTTGGTCAGCCCCCTGAAAGGAAGACAGGTGGCCTTCCAAAATAGCTTTTTCAATATTAGGAAGTTGGGCCTTAACGCTGGGATGACCGAAGAACCACTGGTTCAGTCGCTGCTGTATGGTTTCCCTTAGCCAGTACAGGGCCTGGTCACGCCGGCGTTGCTGGAAGTAGCTGTTCTTTTTGGTTAAGACCCAGTAGGTTTTGATTGCCTGATCGATCTCCTCAATACCCATGCTGGTGAGTCCGGAGCACAACACCACTTTGGGAGTCCATTCGCTTTCTTTGGCGGGATAGAGATGCAGCGCGTTATGGTAAGCCCTTTTGGCTTGCTCGGCCAGCTGTTGGCGTTCCCCATCTGCTTTGTTTACGGCGATCAGGTCGGCCATTTCGACTATACCCCTTTTGATGCCCTGGAGTTCGTCGCCTCCGCCGGGCAATAGCAGGAGCAGGAAAAAGTCGACCATGGAATGTACGGCGATTTCGGATTGTCCGACGCCCACTGTTTCTATGATAATGGTGTCAAAGCCTGCGGCTTCGCACAAGATGATGGTTTCGCGGGTTTTCCGTGCTACTCCGCCCAGCGTATGTCCGGAAGGGGAGGGGCGGATGAAGACTTCCTCCGAGCGGCTCAGCGTCTCCATTCTCGTTTTATCGCCCAGGATGCTTCCTTTAGTGAGCTGGCTGGAAGGGTCAATGGCCAGGATGCTTATTTTTTTTTGCTGTTCGAGCAAATGAAGGCCGAAGGATTCGATAAAAGTGCTTTTCCCCACTCCGGGAGAGCCGGTAATGCCCAGCCGGAAGGAATGCCCACTGAAGGGGAGGCAGCCCTCCAGTATTTGCTGGGCCAGTTCCTGATGCCTTGGTAGTTTGCTCTCGATTAGGGTGATGGCTTTGCTCAGCATGATGCGATCGCCGGCGACGATGCCCCCAATAAAATCCTCCGCTCTTTGCGGTCCTTTGGAAGGCTTTCGCTTTAGTCTCGGATTGATGTTGGCCGGCGCCTGATCGACGCCTTCGCTGATACGGAGTCCTTCTTTTTTATTTGAATCCATGGATAATGCTGTTTCATCACCGGCAGGTTTACGGTGCTTAAATATTTTTATTTTTTGGAATTTTTGCCGCGCAAACGAGTAAGATGTCTTCTTACGCAACCCAGAACCTGCCGTTGTTTTATGCTATGGCTAGATCTTTAACCTTAGATTAATGATGTGGCCAAACGCCCTGTAAATGTTAAAATGGATTTCAGAGGATTACAAATGCTTGATTATTAAATGGTTTTTGGTGTTAAAGAAAATTAACATTTCGATTTTAGCCCTCTAAAAGTTAACAAAAACTCAAAGGCTATGGCACACCTGAAGCGCCTATTGAATCACAACCGAAAGCCTGCTACTTTGCAGGTGTAATCAACCGGTGAAACGATCTACATAGTGCATTTAATATTTTTGGTGTTAAGTACAAGTCTGTCGGTTATCTGCTTTTACCTTATGAATTTTATTAACAGCTATTGCAGTACGCTCCGGGTAAAAGAGATTCCGGCAGATTTTACTTTCCTTTGAACACCGGCTTTCTTTTTTCTAAAAAAGCCTGAACGCCTTCCTGGTAATCCTCTGTTTGTCCGGCGCTGGTTTGCAGCCGTTCCTCCATCAATAGCTGTTTGGACAGGTCGCTGTTGAGCGAATAATTTAGTGCCCTTTTGATGTAAGCCAATGCTTTGGTGGGCATTTGCACTAGTTGAAGGGCAATGCTCCAGGATTCGGCCTCGAATTTTTTGTCGGGGAAATATTTATAGATCATACCCATTTCTTCTGCGTCTTCGGCCGATACTTTTTCGCCCAGCATCATCAGGGCGGCAGCTTTTTGCCAGCCGACAAGCCGTGGGAGGATAAAAGTACCCCCGCTGTCGGGGATCAATCCAATCTTGCTAAAGGCCTGAATGAAAGCGGCGCTTTCAGCCGCAACAACGATGTCGCAGGCCAGTGCGATATTGGCCCCGGCTCCTGCAGCCACCCCATTAACTGCGGCCACTACTGGTATCTCCATACTTCTCAATCGCTCGATTATGGGGTTGAAATGCTCTAGCAGAATGGTGTTAAAAGCCGGTTTGTTCTCGCCGGTGATCTCATTGATGTCCTGACCCGCAGAAAAAGCCTTGCCTGCGCCGGTGAGGTAAACGGTGCGGATATCCGGCTCTTTCTGGCAGGTGTCCAGGCATGCTTGCATGGACAGCGCCATCTCCCTGTTGAAGCTGTTGTACTTTTCGGGCCGGTTGAGAACGATCTTCCCAACATTGGATTCTTTAGTAAAGAGTATGGTTTCCATGTTAAAAACGTTCGGACAGAAGCCTTCGACCCCGGCGCCGCCGGGGGAGAAGGCCAATTATTTAATCAATGACATTTAAAATAATCAAAGGGCTCCAAACAATCATTACACTGATACATGGCCTTGCAGGCAGTTGAGCCGAATTGACTGACCATTCTCGTATTGGTAGAGCCGCAATGGGGACATTCTATGTTTTTTTCTTCAGAAAACAAGGCATTTTTGTCAAAACTTTTTTCCTGGGGCGGAGCAATGCCGTATTCCTTAAGTTTGCGGCGACCTTCCTCCGACAGCCAGTCGGTCGTCCAGGCCGGACTGAGCACCGTGGTGACCTTTACCGGGTCATAGCCTGCTTCCTGCAAAGCTGCTTTAATATTGATCTCAATAGTATTCATGGCCGGACAGCCCGAGTAAGTGGGGGTAATAATGACCTCGACGCTGTCGTCTTCATGAATGATCACCTCCCGGATCACCCCCAAATCCCGAACGGTCAGCACCGGGATCTCCGGATCGCAAACCTGATCGAGCACGGTGTAAATTCGTTCTTTTGTGGTAGTGGCAGACATTGGTTAGGTTTTTTTATTAAAATACCTAAAACAAGGAAATAGTTTAATGGTGTGTTAGTATGGGGTTGTGTAAAAACTCAAAACCCAAAACTCAAAACTCAAAACCCAAAACCCAAAACTCAAAACCCAAAACTCAAAACCCAAAACCCAAAACCATCAACCAACCTCCACCCTTGTCATATCCAGATTTCGAATCATCAACAAATAAGTCTTTGCAAAATCCAGTGGTGATTTAAATGAGATGGAGCCGATATCAGGGTTGAGTTTAGGGAAACTAACTTTGTTATCATAAGCGATTTGCTCGATGGCTTTACGGATGGCCTTTTTATTGAAGTCTTTTGTTTCCGTATCGAAATAGTTAAAGGAAAAGCCGAGTGCTTTGAAATAATTGGGGTTAGTGATCTGGTAATACAGGTGGAACAAATCGCGATCGGGGCGGGGCACGGCGAAATAGAACACACAGTAGCCGGTGATGTATCCGGGAATGGCCATAGCCACTTTATAGTGCCCATTATCCTGATACCAATCCATGGAGCCCAGTTCATTATCGATGAAGTCGACGATGCGATCATGGTTAATGGGGTCGGTGATGCCGAAAGTCGCCTTTACGCGATACATTTCCTTAAAAAATTCCTCTTTAGGTCGATCCAGGAGTTTGGATAGTTGCCGGTGCAGCGTCTGATTTTTTTCGACCAGGGATTTTTCATCCTGAGCAAAATAGCGGCGGTGCATGCGTTCGAGGGTTTCCATCATATAGCCTTCCGGCTTGGTCAGGTAATCCAGTCGGTAGATGAGGTCCAGCAGCAGGACGGAGATGCCGCCGGGGTATTGGAATTTATCGAGGGTGCCGTGATCCATTTCGTGGAGGGTTGTCTGGATTTCTTTTTTGATGTAGTCGTATTTGACTTCTTTTTCCTGTTCAGGCAGCGGTTCGAGGTGGGCGGTTTCTACGGCCTGAAGCATATTAAACTCATCCAGCAGCAGGTCGTCTTGTTTATCAGCGTTGGTAGCCAGCTCTTTAAGGGCATTATAAAGCTTGTAAGGCGAGCCATCGAGGGTATAGGTATCGAAGACGATGGTGATGTTATTGTGTTTATCCAGAGCAAAGCGGCTAAATTTCAGCTCGAAGTTTTTTTCGATGAGGCGGCGCATAAAGCTCACGTTGAGGGATTCGGATCGGGCGATCTTGGCCTCGGCTCTAAGTTGTTCGGCATTAGCGAAGCCGGTGATCTTTTTGGAGCCCTGATAGAGTTCGAAGGTGAGCTGATCGCCGGTGCGATGGAATTGAACATTTCCCTCCTGTTCATCGCTTAGATAAACAAAAAACTCCGCATAACAATCCAGGTACCGTTCTTCTTCAAAATGCTGAAGGGCCCGATCCCAGACAATAAACTTTTCGGTGCTCTTGTAGGAATCCGAGTAGCGGCCAAATAATACATTTGGTTCCGGGGCTTTATCTCCTGAATTGCCGAAAAGACGATCAAATAAACCCATCTGCTCTAGGTAATTTCTATAATCAACGCGAAAAATAATACTTTTAGGGAAGAAACGATAGAGGCTGGGATAAAAATATAAATCATTCCTATAATAAGCCAGGATTCAAATGCAACAATTCCGCACTTTACTCAACATGCCTTATTTTCCCGAAAAGGTCCAGTATCCTGACCGGATACTGTGCATGGGCTCTTGCTTTGCCGAACACATAGCCGGGAAGCTGATGGACTTGAAGTTTCCGACTATACTCAATCCATTCGGTATTTTGTATAACCCGGTTTCGGTCGCTAATGGGCTGGAACGATTACTGAACGGCAGCGGCTATCGAAAGGAAGACTTGTTTTTCCACCAGGAGCTCTGGCATAGCTATGATCATCACGGTCATTTTTCCCATACTTCTGAAGAGGTGTGCCTGGAGCAGATCAATGAAGCGGTCAAAAAAGGCGGTGAGTGGCTGAAAACGGCTCGCTGGTGCCTGATCACCCTGGGCACGGCCTTTGTGTTTGTGGAGAAAGAGCAGCAGCGGATAGTCGCCAACTGTCATAAAGTACCGGGCAACTGGTTTGATCGCAGGAAATTATCTGTAGGAGAAGTCATTAGCGCCCTTGATCCTGTTATTCAGGATATTTTGGCGGCGAATGAACAGATGCGATTTATTTTTACCGTCAGCCCGGTACGGCACATACGGGATGGGCTGATCGAGAATCAGCGCAGCAAGGCGGTGCTGCTGCTGGCGGTTGAGGCTTTGATCGAAAAGTATGCGCAGGCGTATTATTTCCCTTCCTACGAACTGATGCTGGATGATCTGCGGGATTATCGCTTTTACGGTGCTGACATGATACATGCCAATGACCAGGCGGTTGATTATATTTGGGGGCAATTTTCAGCTGCTTTTTTTGCCGAGAAAGATCGCCATCTGATGCAGGATATCGGCAAAGTGGTTCAGGCATCTCGGCACCGGCCTCTGCATCCCGGCACAGCAGCGCATCGGACGTTTGTGAAGCGGCAGTTGAAAAAGATGCTGGCGTTGCAGGAGCGATATGGTTTTTTGAGTTTTGAAGAGGAGAAAAGGAGGTTGAAAAAAGGAATGGCTTTCTGATTGAAAGATGGTCGGCTGGTAGTCAGAGACCTTTTCTGGCTGGGGATTTTTGTATGGCTATCTTCTTTTTTTAATTATATTGTTCAAATAAAAAAAATATAATAATAAAGGACATTCCTGATCTGGTCTCGTATTAACCAAATGATGTTTAAGGTTGATTATAACTTTGATAGGAGGGTTTTGCTGAAGAAAATCACAGATTCTCTTCAGCAAAACCCTCAAAAAATAGAATTATTTAAGCCGAGCAAACCTGCCGGCTGAATGGCGGGAGCAGCAGCTGACTTTTAACACAATCCCTTGGTTTATATTTGCCTTTCAGGAAATAATTAGGGAACCTAAATTTATGCCCACTCCTCAGTTAAGATCAATAATGAGCGAAAAGCTTAAGGGATAGCTTATTTTTCAACATCTTTTTTTCAAATTAACCAGATTATATATGAAAAAGTGCATAGTACTCTTGATCTCCTTGTTGTTTTTTCAATTAGATGGCTTAAACGCCCAAAAATTAATCTCCGCCATCGACCTTGGTGTCCAAACCAGAAACGATGTGCCGCCTGAGTTCGGCTTCCTGATGCCGAATCCCGTGCAGTCTTACAAACTGGTCTACGAAACTACCGATACGAAGGGGAATACCGTCCAGGCATCCGGGCTGGCCGTTTTTCCCACTGCTGAAGGATTTGCCTTTCCAGTGGCCATTTATCAGCATGGAACGGTAGCGGTCAAACAGCAAGTGCCTTCTAATTTGTCTGCTGAGGCCATTATCGGATGGGTTTTTTCTTCCAACAACTACATCGTCTTGCTTCCTGATTACCTGGGCTTCGGCGAAAATGAGGAGGACATTCATCCCTATGTGCATGCCGCGACCCAGGCTAGCGCAGCAGTGGATATGTTGTACGCCGCCCGGGATTTTGCAGCACAGAAAGGATATGTTTTTAATGATCAGTTGTTCGTTACCGGCTATTCTCAGGGGGGGCATGCGGCGGCGGCGCTGCATCAGGAATTGCAAGCTAATTTTTCCGAAGATTTTACCGTTACTGCCTCAGCGCCTATGTCCGGCCCCTACAATATTTCCGGCGAAATGGTGGAGCTGATCCTGAGCGAAGAACCCTACGAATATCCGGAATACCTGGCTAATGTGTTCGTAAGTTATAACCTGGTGTACGAACTGTATGACAGCTCAGCGCAGTTGTTTAAACCGCCCTACGCCGGTATGGTCGATGAATTCCGCGCTAATGAGATCGAACTGGCTGAGTTGGGTACGCGTATGAGCGCCCAGTTGAACGCCGACTACGGCGCCTCGATCACCAGAAATATGATCCAGGATAGCATCCTGACTGTCCTCACAGAGAAGGATCCTTTCCATCCGCTTATCCAGGCATTAGAGGATAATGACGTCTATGACTGGGCGCCGGAAGCCCCTACCCGCCTGTATTATTGCCAGGGCGATGACCAGGTAGTCTATACCAACAGCGTAGTGGCCGACTCCGCTATGAATGCCAACGGAGCATCGGATGTGCGGGCCCTCAACCTAGGAACTACCCTCAATCATACAGAATGTGTAGCCCCGGCCTTGCTGAACGGACTGGCTTTCTTTGCTACTTTTCAAAACCTGGTCACCGATGTAGATGACTTCGATGCGCCTTCAGATCCCAAAATTTTCCCTAATCCTGCACGCGATTGGATACAGCTGCAGGGCATCAAAGCCGGCGCCGCCATTAGCTTATTTAACAGCAAGGGGCAAATGATCAAAGAGGTTCGTTCAGAGGGAGAAGCTTTTACTCTGGACGTGCCGGAACTGCATCCTGGATTGTACTGGGTCAGAATAGTAGAGGGTAAACAGAGCTGGACGAAAGAAGTGGTGATCGGTGAATAAAAAAAATTGGAGGTATTGCTGGTTTTGGGTTTTGGGTTTTGGGTAAAAAAGGGATAGTTTAATAAAGTGTGTCAAAGTTACGGACAAAAAAATAACTTTGATTTATGAGTAAGAAGAAAAACAAGACATTAGAAGATCTAATATCCGACGAAGCCCTCCGTAAGCGGGTAATAGAACAGCTATACAGCGGCCAGCCCTTATTGGGTCAGGGCAGTGTATTTAGCGAGATGCTCCAGGCCCTGGTCAATGCCTCCCTGGATGGAGAGATAGAGCACTTCATGAAAGAAGAGAGCCAAGTTGAGAGAGTTAATCGACGCAATGGTCATACGGAAAAATCAGTTAGGAGCACAGCTGGTCCTTTAAAAATTAGGACACCAAGAGATCGAGCAGGTGCCTTTAAACCAATACTGATAGAGAAGCGCCAGCGGGAACTGCCCAGTGGTCTGGATGAGGTCATTCTGAGTTTGTATGCCCGCGGTCAGTCAGTAGAGGATGTGCAGGCTCAACTACACAAGATCTATGGTTTGGAGTTAAGCAGGGGGCAGATCAGCACGATTACGGAGCGAGTGTGGGAGGGAGGTGCTACGCTGGCAACAACGGCCGCTAGAAGCCTGTTATGCGATTATTTACTTAGACGGTATCCATTTTCGCATACAAACCGAAGGCCGCTTTGATGGTAAGGTGATACTTACGATATACGGCGTAAATGTAAATGGAGAACGGGATGTGTTGGGCTTGTACGTGTATGATACAGAGTCATCGAGCAATTGGTCGATGGTCCTGGAGGACTTGAAGCAGCGAGGGGTAGAAGGGTATTGTTCTTTTGCGTAGATGGCTTAAAAGGCTTTCCATAAGCAGTAGAAGGGGCTTTGCCCAGGGCGATCCTACAGCGTTGTATCGTGCATATGGTCCGAACGAGTGTGCGTTTTGTCTCAGACAAAGATTTAAAAAAAGTGTGTGCTGATCTGCGTAAGGTGTATACATCGCCCAATGAGTTGCAGGCCAAACTGGCCTTAGAGGAATTTGATCGTAAATGGGGCAAGAAGTATAAGTACATTAAGCCGAAATGGGAAAAAAACTGGAAGGAATTGATGGCATTTATGGCCTTTACACAGAATATTCGCTCCTTTTCGGTCTGGTGTGGTGGTTGCAGCGGGGTGCTTACGGCATGGCCTTTTTAGCCGGGCTGATCGCTGTGGTGATGGTAGCGCAGCTGATCCGGTATGTGCAGAGGACCAACGGGGAGGTGGCCAACTTTTTTTCCGCTGTAAAGTACGACGATTACACCCTGCAGACTTCTTTAGCCGGTCGGGGCCGAACTTTTGACGATCTGCAGGAAAGTCTGCGAATGGTTAACGAAAAGTTTCTCGATATACGGGCCGAAAAAGAAGCCAATCATCAGTTTTTGCAGGCGCTGGTTCGGCATATTGAGATCGGCCTGCTATGCGTGAAGGAAGAAGACGGGGAGGTCATCCTGATGAATCAAGCGCTGCAGAAGCTGCTGCACAAATCCTATCTGATCAATTTTGACGGCTTGAAAAAAATAGATGAGAAGTTATGGGAAAAAGCCGCTGCTTTACGGCCTGGAGATACGGAAGTGGTCAAGGTCAATATGGACAATGCCCTGGTTCAGTTGTCGGTAAAAGTATCGGACATCAAGCTGCAGGAGGAAACCTACCGTACGCTCACCCGCATTCCGCCGCCCAGGTTTCAAACCCTGAATACTTAGGAACTTGTGGAGGAAGTATTGATCTTACTTCAGCCGGAAACAGAAGAAACGGGTGTTCGGCTGGAAAAAGAAGTGCCGGAGGAAGACCTGTTTTTCGAAGGAGATCCGCATTTGCTGGAACAGGTGCTGATCAATTTGGTGAAAAACGCCATGGATGCGGCAGCGGCCGTTCCGGATGGGGAGGGTCGCGTTATTGTTCTTTCCCAAAACCACCAAAAGATAAACATTCAGGTAACTGATAACGGCCCGGGCATACCCGAGGAGCTGATGGAGCAGATCTTTGTGCCTTTTTTCACCACCAAAGAAAAAGGCTCCGGTATAGGACTGAGTCTGTTCCGCCAGATCATCCGCATGCACAAGGGGCAGATCGAGCTGAAGTCGGCAGTAGGGAAGGGGATGGTGGTGAGTATTTCAATTTAGCCTAAAAAGTACCCTAATTTCTTTTTTCGACGAAACAGGACATGGGTAAAATCATTATTTTCATTTTTAAAATGTCCAAAAAATGAAGAAAATTATCTACACCCTTGTTTTGTTATTACCAGCTTATTGGTCTTTATCCGGCCAGGAAGTGGTGGAAGTTATTGAACTGGAGAACCTGGTGCCTGGATTGCATATCCTGAAAGCTACCGACGGGCAGGGCGGATGGACTGGAAAATTCGTCAAACAATGAGGTTTGGACAGAACAAAAGCCCCTTCTATTGCTTTACAAGAAGAAAATCAAATAAGCAAGCATATGAAAAAAATGAGAGATTTCGATACCTTAGTCGAAGCCCTGAATGCTTTAAAAAGCGAGGGCTATACCTATGATTTCAATTTGGTAGACAATTGTCTGGAATGCGATGGGCTGGAAGAAAAATTCGATCATCAGAAGTTTGAGGTGGACGAAGTATTCCGTTTTGAAGGCATCAGCAATCCGGATGACAACTCTATTTTGTACGCCATTTCCACCACAAGCGGCGTCAAGGGCATCCTGCTGGATGCCTACGGCGCTTACAGTGGGGAGATTTCCCAAGACATGTTAGAAAAACTAAAAATCAAGGGATAAGATGGAAAGTAGTATTATGAACGGGCTGGCCGGCTTAGGTATTGATGGTGTCAAGCTGATGCAAATTCTTTTTTCGCTCATGCTGAGTATTTTGTTCATTCAATCCGGGCTGGACAAGGTATTCAACTGGAAGGGGGAGAAGGACTTTTACACCAGTCACTTCAAAAAATCGATACTCAACGGCACGGTTCCTTTGCTGATGCCCATCATCACGCTGTCGGAGCTGGCGGCTGGTTTTCTCTCCGGGATCGGTTTGATCTTGTTGCTCTTCAATGGCAGCAAGGACATAGCCCTACTGGGCGCCTTAATGGCCTGTTTGGCTATCATACAGTTGTTTTTCGGCCAGCGTGTCGCCAAGGACTACGGCGGAGCGGCGAGCCTGGTGCCGTATTTCTTTTTAGCGGCTGTGGGTTTGTATTTTTATTTGTAGAGTGTGTATTCCGGAGTGTCTGCCCCCCTCATTCCGGTCGTTTGACCCCCCTGTTGATAAGTACGTCAAAAACGGGTTATTAAGATAACGTGAGTTCGGTGATTCCCAAAGCCCCAGAGGGGCAAAATGTTGGTAGAAAAAATTGAAATTAAAGGATAGCGTGCCGTAGGTACGTCATATATTCCGTACCTACGGCACGGGTTTTTGTTGTTGCCCCTTTTTCTACCAACATTCAGCCCCTAGCGGGGCTAGTTGGCTGATTACCAAAAGGGAAATCTCCGAACTTACGTTAAGATAGTTGTTTTAAGCTTTTTCTTCTACTTTTTCCTTTCAATTCGATTCTATGGGCCCTGGGAATGATGCGATCCAGGATGGCATCGGCCAGGGTTGGTTCTGCGAGATACTCATACCATTTCCCTGCCGGTAGTTGCGAACAGATGATGGTAGCTCCTTGCTCATAACGATCCTCGAGGATTTGGAGGATGGTCATTTTAACCTGATGCGATATGGGTTGTAGGCCAAAGTCATCGAAGATGATCAGCCTGGCTTTTTTCATTCGATTGAGCCATTTGATGAGGGTGCCGTCAGCCTGGGCGATAGCAATTTGTTCGGTCAGCCGATTGAGATTGAAGTAGAGGGTACGAAGTCCCATTACACAAGCCTGATGACCAAGGG
>CAZJQS010000023.1:0-71149 GCA_964548175.1 uncultured Saprospiraceae bacterium | reverse complement strand
GTAGATTTGGTTCATTTCTTTAATTTTCTACAAATATAAGAGCGTTGAACCCAAAACCCAAACCCAAAACTCAAAACTCAAAACCCAAAACCCAAAACCCAAAACCCAAAACCCAAAACTCAAAACTCAAAACCCAAAAACCAAAAAAAACAAAAGTTCCCCATCAGTCCTGTCGACCGATGAGGAACGAAATGCTAAGGTTCCCGATTTGCATCTTGAATTTTCCTATTCCTGTTTTTTTGACTTATCCGATTTTGCTTAAAATATTACAAGATTCGTGCCAGTTTGGCATCCCGAAGTCAAAAGGAGAGGGTAGTGGTTAAAAAACGCCTTGTTTTTCTTGTTTGATAGAGAATTTCTTTTCACTTTTCCTTATGTTTCCAATGGAAACTGTGCTGTAACGTATCTTAAAAACAAAACTTGTGTCTACAAATAACATCACCCGAAATCTTCGTCTATACCGTAAACTGCATAAGATCCTTGGTCTGGTGCTGGCCGTCCTGCTGATCATCAGCGCAGCAACCGGTGTTTTTCTGGGGCTTAAAAAAGAGTTTGCTTTCCTTCGACCTCCCACTCAAAAAGGGCAGAGCGATCAGCTAACGGATTGGAAACCTATCGCAGAATTAGCCGAGATAGCCACCCTGGCTTTTCGCGAGGCGCACCCGAATCATCAAAGCACCGGCATCGACCGTATGGATGTACGCCCTTCTAAGGGAATCATTAAGGTATTATTCGAAAAAGGTTGGTGGGAGGTTCAGATCGACGGGACAACGGCCGAAGTGCTGTCCATTAAAAGGAGAAACTCCGATTGGATCGAGCAGCTTCACGACGGCTCCATCATAAGCGACGGCTTTAAACTGGTGTCGATGAATGTATTGGGGCTGGGATTGTTGACCATGGTTTTAAGCGGCTGGTACCTGTGGTATGGCCCGAGGAAGTTTAGAAAGTTGAAGAGGAAAAAATAAGCTATTCACACCTTTTCATAGGTCTTTTCAAACACCTCTTTCGAACAGGGATACAGTTCACCTTTCACTCCCACCATCAAATAGTCGCCGGCTCCGCCTTCCAGCTTTCCATCCGGCCCTTCAATGATAAAGGGTTCTTGCATTTGAAGGTATCGGACCGGCAGGGGTTTTTTTACAGCCAGTCGAAAAGGTAACTGCAAAGTGTCCAGGCTTTCAAAATGAATTTTTTCGTTGATTTCCAGTAGCGTATACGATTCTGCAAAGACCTCTTTGGAGCAAGGATACAGTTCATCTTCCACCCCCACCATCAAATAATCTCCAGGTGCTCCTTCCAGTTTTCCTTCTTTAGTTTGGACGGAAAAAGGCTGATGGATTTGACAGCAGCGGATAGGAATTTTCTTTTTCACGGCCTTTTTAAAAGGCAAGTCGGGTTGGTCAGATTTATTAAAGTGCTTCATATTCAAGTATTTCGCTAAATATCAAATGCTTCAGGAAAATGTTCTCGGAGCACTTGTTGTCTGGCTGCGTTTTCGCCTATTTCAGCGAGCATATGCCTGTTTTGTCCCTGATCCATTTCTCTCAGATTTTTAATTTTCTGCTCATCATAGCGAAAACTCAGATGTAACTGATCCAGTTGATCTTTGGTAAGATAGGCATTATATCTCAAATAGGACAGCAATGGCTGGTCAGTCAGTATTTCGCCATCAAGGTCACCTAATTCTCCATCGATTTCAACAGGATTAGGAGGATTGCTAAAAAACTGCAACAGGCTTTGATTGACATAGCTGGCGTCTTCCATGAACAGGTTGGGAATAGATTTGCCCCATTGCAGCAGAGAAACTTTTTTAAAATCTTCATAAAAAAACTTCTTTCGGAAAGTACCTGTGCCGATGGAGGTTATGAATAGATCTTCTTTTCCACTATTCCAGTTGATTCTATACCCTTGTGCCTGAGCTAAAAGAAACAACTGGAAGCTGGGATTATTGGCGGAGCTGACGCCGCCGTCAATGAAAGCGCCGTATTGCGGGATGTTTTCCTTTAAAGCGTTCACCCTAATGATTTTTGGCTCAAAATAGGATGGAGCCGCAGTACTGGCCCGGATCAACTCCCACAGTGGAATGTCTTTGTTGTCGTCATAATATTTTCCAAGCGGATTATTGATGACCGGCCAGGTACTATAAGTATCCACTCTTTTGGTGACTATACAAAGCAAGGATTTGATCCGTTGATCCCCTAGCGTATAGCCATTAAAAATTTTCTGCAGTGCTTCTTCAAGGGGTAAATGACTATATTTGGCCCCCCTGCGGTAGTATTTGTACCAGTTGTATTTTGTGCCGAAGATCTTTCCACCGATAGCTAAATACATTTGTTTGATCTCCTTGGCGCGCATTCCTATGGCCAGACCGGAGGCGATGATCGACCCTGTGCTGGTGCCTCCAATGAGGTCATAATAATCACAAAGGCGAAAATCATCTTTTTGAAACCTATAGCTTAGCAGTTCTTCAATCTTTTCCAGAAAGCCTAAGGTGAGGGCGCCTCTGATTCCTCCGCCATCGAGAGACAAAATGCGTTTGGGACCAGGCTTTTGAATTCGGTCGATTAGGTGTTGCGGTTTTGTCATTATCAGGAGTTTTGTTCAACGTTAATTTTTGAAAGCTCAGCTTCCAACTCACTGACAGCGGCAGTAGAGCTGCCCATCGTCTCCAGCCATTGCCGATGCTCGGCCGCCATGGGGTCTTGTACGGCTTTTACAAATTTGCCCAACACCTCGTGATTACCTTGTGCAATCCCCTGACGGACGGTATCTATCCTGGATTTGATCAGCGCCAGCTCTCTTCTTAGCCCTTCGTACCGCTCGGCATTGCGCTCGTTCTGATCACTCAATTCGCGATTGCTGACGGCCGAGGAATAGGCTTGTACGATAATGGCCAGGGCGGCCAGGAAGGCCCAGTCGAGCCCCAGAAAGCCGGTCATGCCATTAATAATGATCACCAGGCCGGATAAGATGGCAATAATAGCAATGGCATTACTGGATTTTCTGCTCAATTCATCGGCGCGTTTTTTGTAATAAGCGATCTGCATATCCAGTTGGTATCGCCTGAAGTATTCCAGCAAAGCGACGCCCAGTTCGGGACCAGGTTGCTGATGATACAAATCCACGAGTTTTTGGAAGTAGTGCAGCCTGATTTCTTCTGCCACCGCTCTGTTCTTCATCCACTTTTCCAGCAGCTTCAGATTCTTGATGATCATGATGAAAATCGAGGAAATGCCGCTGAAAATAATGGTTAGAATAGTGGAAACGGTTAAAATAATCTGTGGTAACTTAGGAAAGTTATCCTGCACATACTCAATGCCCGTCAATGTTCCGGACATGATCAGGGTGGCGGAGAAGGTAGCTGCTAAAAAAGTGAACAAGCGTGCATATGCGGAATAGCTTTTGAATTTTTTCTGGAAAACAATAGCCTCCCTGTCCTGTTGCTTGTATTCACCAGCCAGATGTTGGACCGTACTGTTCTGCAGCAGTTTCGCAAGTTCAGGTAGTTTTTCTTCATAGAGCTGGGCGTGGTTTTCAGGTTGGAGGATGTAGTCGTCTTGGGCGTTGTCGCCGATGGAGTTGCGGATGGTGTTTTGCTGGGTTTTATCCATGATGATTTGGTGTTGAATGGAAATCCTTAAACAGGAGTAAGCTAAGAAAAAAGTGCTCAAATGCCGATATCGAGGAAAAAACTCCTCTTTATATGCAAAATAGAAATTTTTTACTGTTCAGGTTAAGAGTTGTGATTGTTCAGAATATAATTATGGTGAAAATCATATAACAAATTCAATATTTCGTTTAAATTCGTATTTTAACAGTTATTTCAAAAGATCAACTCAGAAAACCAAAGCTGCTAACCCAGGCTTAAAAGAGTTTTGAGAACCCAGTATCGATATGCATCGAAAACCAGAATACAATTACAAAACTGAGGAATATGGGCTCTTTCTCGGATTCATGACCATGCCCTTCGGAAAAGAAAAAGAGTTTCTGGAATACGAAATAGAGAACTTCTTCGCCGGATATAAATTAGGTATAAAAAAAAATCTACAATCAACTCCTTCATCTAGGGATCCTTTCAATAAATATTTATATAAACCTAAAAGCTACTTTTTATTTGGAAATTTTGATCTTGCTGTATTTGCCCTGGTAGATGATTTTAGCCTGGCAACACGGAG
This sequence comes from uncultured Saprospiraceae bacterium, assembly GCA_964548175.1. Lineage (GTDB taxonomy): Bacteria > Bacteroidota > Bacteroidia > Chitinophagales > Saprospiraceae > JANQPA01. The sequence goes on along the minus strand of CAZJQS010000023.1, from coordinate 66,974 downwards.
TTTCCATCCTTACAGCCATCAGATCAGAGCGGGCTTGCCCGTCAAGGAAGATGGGTACACAGCGAATAATTACACCTTTCACATCATCTCAGGAGTAGCGCCGGATTTAAAGTACATTGATGATAAAGAAGATAGCTTGATTGAAAGGGCGGAGAAAACCTTTCTTAGCAAGGAAGTCGGCAATTATCCTTTCATCGGCATTACTTCTTTAAAGTTGAACAATAGTTTAATGATTGGTGAGGGACATGTTTTCATAGACCTTGTCATCCGGAAAATCCGTAAAACTATTTTGGAGCATGAGTCTTCAGCTTCAGGAAATTTGGCCTATTTGATCGTCCATTCTTTTTCGTGGCATGAAATGACCATTGTGTTTTTCGGGGATGATTACGGCAAAATGGCTAATCTGATCCTGAAAATCAGGGATCTCACTTTTGGAGACCTTTTTGGCGTCATCAACAATGATCAACTCGTCAACAGGGTTTTTGAAAACAGCCTGATCAGTAAATATTTGGAAAAAGAAGGATTGGATAGTGCCGAACGCTTAAAACGAGTTAAGCAATCGCATCTCATCGTCAACACGCTGACCACTTTCGGATTTGATGTCGACTTGTTGCTAAGATCAAATGAACGGCTCAAAGATCCTTTCAAAGACAACCTCCAGTTTTCAATCCGGTGGAGCCTGAAACCCGGCCACCTACGCTCTTTCAAAGATTACTTTGAGCGGGAAGTGGCGGCAAAGCTAGGTATGAAAGATTTTGAAGGACGCATTACCGTTGGCAGGGGAGATTATGTTACTTCTTTTACAAAGGATGCTATTCACCATTTTAGCAATATTCGCAGGCTCATGGGGGAACCCTCGCTAAGGGAGCATGTGCGTAAAGTCAGTGCTACTCCTGAATTGAAAACAGGGGTAGAGCCACCCGGTCGGAATGTGGACCAAGACATCCATTACCCTTTTCACAGTCACCTGTCTGAGTTTTGTTTTCCTATCGAACAGATCGCCGAGGTTCATCAAAGTCTCAAAAGACTTAGAGTTCCCAAAATTTTAAGGGAAAAGATCATTAATATGTACATCGTTTTTAACGATGGCATTCACGACCCCATTCTTTATGGTTATTTTATCGAGTTAAAAGGGTACCTAAAGGAGGTGAAGGGATTATTAAAAGAGTATGCCCAAATTCCTGATCTCGAAATTCAGGAGCTCGTAGAAAAGCTAACCGTTATTCCTGAGCAGTTTGAGATTGCCTACAAAAATCGTTTTGGTCAGAGTTACATCATGAACGAGATCACTGACTTTAACATGGATTTTAATGGAGGTATTCAGCAGCTGATCGCAGCCTATGACAGTGCTTATAAGAGTTTTTCCAATTTTTTAGGGCCCAATCAGATGAATACGACCATGGCTTATGTCTCAGGACATCCCATCATCGAGTCAGATCCTTTAACGGTTCGCCTGAATTACTTCCACCTCTTCCAGCCTGAGTTTTTTGCTGTGGCGGCATTCCATGAAGCAGCCAACCATTTTTTTGCCCGAATTCCTATGGAGAATGGAGAGGGAGAAAGGAGTCTGGTGCAGAATATGGTCGGTTATTTGAGCAAATTAATAGACGACGCTGAGGCCGAAACAGGAGCGTTGCAAAGAGGAATGGAAGTAAATTCCTTTGAGCTTGAGACCATCAGGTATTTTCTGACCGATATGATCACCTTTTTTCTGGCTTTTAATGTCGACTTTCCCTCCTTTTTTTACTGGCACTGGGCCAGTTTGATTCAAACAGGTATACTTTATAAATTAGATGGCCATCTCAATGAGCGGATCTTTGATCATTTTATGGTCCGCGTGTTATTGCTAGATGAGTACTTGGGAATCAATTACTTAAAAGGGTGCGTCGTGCCTCCATTAGACATCTGGGATACAAAAATCTACAAGGCCTGGGGTGAAAGCCTGAAAACAGCACAGTTTTATGTGAAAAAAATAATGAAGGATCATGACTTGTTCCTGAATTGGGTACGAAATTATACCCTGGGATTATTGGTCAGAGAACTCGATTTTAAAAAGAAAAATAAGAGTGAAGCGGATCAGGAAGCCCTAATAAAGGATTTTACATATGGAGAGTGGGCGAAGGATATTTTATTGAAGTACGCATACAACGAAAACGATATTAGGGCCAGGCTAATAACATCTGACCAGCCACTCGGCCCCAGACAAATGCTTGGCCTTACTCGCCTGGTCTATATGGATAAAATTTCTGCGGACATAAAAAAAACCTTTGAACAGGGGTGTTTGTATAATTTCGATAGCATCTTGGAAAAAAAAGAGCTGCATTACGTTAGTCCTTCATTTGTTTTCCAATGTTTGTTCAATGCTTATTTAAGTTTGATTAGAACACTGGGAGGAGAAAATTGCCACATCCTTTTCAGAGATAACGATGGAGAGGCAAAACCTTCGGAATTACTAACTTATCAAGTGGAGAGTAATGTGGCTTTAAAATTTGACCCTTCAGGAGGTGTTTTCATTACAAGCCTGGAGGCACGCAGGAAATATTATCAATATCGTATTTTATTCCTAAAGTCCCTTTGGTTTCTTTCTGTGAAATTCAAAATGAATTTGTTCGAAATGGAGACTTTAAACAACTTCAATTAAAAAAAGAGCTGATGCAACGGTGCACCAGCTCTTTTTTTCTCAAAGGAAATTTATCTTTTGTAATTTTTGAATTTCTTAGTGCTGAATAATCCCCGTTTTTCCCACACCCACGATGACGTAGATAAAAAGGTAGGCAGTTTATCTTGCTCCAAAATCATTTCGTACCCTTTATCTATATCTCCTTTCTTAACTTTATGGTTCACCTTTGTTTCTTTTTTGGATTGACTCATGTATCGACAGGGCTTTATTGTTAGTAGAGTATTATTGATTCGATTTTTGTCTAAGTGGAAATAGTTAATCAGTTTAAAATGTAGATTTGCTATTGTAGGGCAGCAAATAACCTTTAACTATTTTTTTCAAACATTCACAATAATACAAAAATAGCTTATTTAATCATTTAAATCAAGAAACAAGCGAGCAAAATCATACTTAAATCTTTTCATTGCCCCGAAGGTGGTTAGATTACCGGCCAAACAAGTCGTCGATCCTTGGGATAAAAAGCGTGCCGCTTATATCATAATAGTTAAGGTCATTTTCTAATTTGTTTATCTTTTCTCTTATTCCTTCCTTCAAAGGCCAGCGTTCCCCTTCTATTTCAATACTTTCGAAAATGTCATAAAGTATCAAAAAAGTCCTGGTTTTGATGTTGTTCCGGTCTTTCAAATGGTTTTTAATCCTGCTTTTAAGCAAATGAGATTCAGTAGATATGGAAAGCGGCTCAAACCATATGGGGTTAACATGTTCTCTCTTTATGTCGTTATAATAGTATATTTCTCTTCGATCACCATCCTTGATGACATCCAGATCATTAAAAGACAAACCAAATATATTCAGGAAACGATCCATCAATAAGCGAAAGTTTTCTGAGTTTGTCGTTTGCTTGTTTTCTTTTTGCCGGATTTGCTTTATCGCTTCTTCATTTTTTTGGTCTTGTTTGCTTTTCTTGGGTTCTTTATAGCCAGCTTTAATCCTGGATGGAGAATTGGTATTATTCTTGATCCTGTCAAATAAGCGGGGGATGTCATAACTTGAATTTCCAGTGGAAAAAAGGAAGTATTGAATGGAAAATAGACCCTGAATGTCCTCAGGAGCAGCTTCACTTATGGCCTGTTGATTTTTTGGCCATTTGGTTACGCGGCTAGAAACAACAGGAATAATAGGGCATTGACTTTCAAGCGCCGTCCGAATCTCTTTCCTTACCCAGTCCTCTTCTTGAAAAATCCGTCGCTTCTGATCTTGATAATCATTCTCCGGGCCTTTGACCAGGAACCAGTCATCGCTGTGAATTAACGGGAGAAAAACCTTGGTTTGAACTAATGCTTCGTCAATTTTCTCTCCAAATTGATCGCCGGCCTGGATACTTTCATTATCGTAAAAAAAATAATATCCGCCATGCTGCTCATTAAGTTGTTTAAGGCCGTTGTATATATTGGCGGCAAAATCCTCGCCTCCTCCTTCTTTTCGATAAGATAGGAAAATTTGATATCGAGTTGCAGTTGACATTAATAACAATGAAATTTTTTACGGAGGTTTATTACTTTATAAAATACTTGATATTCTAAAGTTAACTGTTGGCCTACAACCCCCTCAATTTTTCAGACAAAACGGCCTTATTCTTTTGACTCGTCCCATAATCAATATCGCTCAACTGAATTTCCGACTCCTCAATTGAGATCAACTTTTTGTTGCCGGCCCGGGCGAGCTCAATTTCATCCTCCTGCCATATGCTCTTTTTATCGCCTTTGATCACAATGACAGCGTCAGCTGAGGAAATAGCGTCTTCCACGGATTCTTTGATGGTTTTTCCATATTCAAAGCTGCCGGATTGCCTGACCTCCATGCCCAGATCGAGCAATTGATCCTCTACGAATTTTCCAAGACGGGCATTAGCACTGTCATAAGACAAAAAAACTTTTTTCGTTTCTTCCTCACTTAGGGGGCCGCCTTTGATTGGAGGGGCTTCTTTTGATGCAGCGCCTCCCAGATCCAGCCAATGCCTGAGCTGGATCACAGTATCGTCTTGTTCGGTAATCTTAACCTGGATCATAAATTCGTCCCAGCCCCTGGCCTTTAATTTAAATTGGTTTTCCGCATTGGTTCGTTCCTGAACCCGGCTTTTAAAGGAGGAATGCAGGATGTATTCTACCTTTTTGATGTTTTCAATGGAGGCCGTTCCATCTTCGATCCAGACTTCCCAATCATAAAAATTCATCTTGGATGAACTCTGCTGGGAAGTTTGCCGGATGGTATATTTTTGTGCTATTCCCATGGTATTGGAATTCTGATGTTTTGATTAATAAAATTGGAAATGCGGGTCCTGCCATTGGCCGTTACTTTAATCTGAATGTCAGCATCTTTTTTGACCCCCGGTAAATACACGCTGACACCCCCGGCCTTTGGAATGACAGTGGCTTCCCGCCATTCTGTCCAGTTAATGCCTGTACTCTCATTCAGGAACCGATACTCCACCACTCTTTCTCTGTCGAAATTTTCCCTGATGACGTCTTCCACCTCAGGCGGTTCCACAAAGGCTTCAATCAGTTCTCCAAGGTCTATCTTCCATTTGGAAATGGTTTCAGAAATACTGAGCAGAGGGTCAATAAAATTGTCTGAATCGTAAAAAATGTATTCGAATGCTTCAAATGGCCCGTTATTCGTTACGCCCTGTTCTATAATGGAAATGAATGGCTTGCCTTCGCTGTAGGCCAGAGCGCGCTCTGCTTTGCCCCAGTCATTAGTCAAATTCTCCTCCCGCCTGGATAAAAACAGAACCATAGCGTCACAGGTGCTGATCAGGTTCTTGACGCCCTGTGCTAAAGGCTGCCCGCCCAGTCGCCTGCCCTCCACAGGCTCTAGACCATGACTGGCAATCAATCGTTTTAAATAAGCAACCAGTGGCTGGATTTCCGGATCAAAATGGTAAGAAAAGAATATGCGTTTCATGCTTAGTCATTGGTAACCGAGGACAATGTAAAATCTAAATTTGAAGATACCGGTTTTAGTTAATATTTACAATTTATATTCCTCCGGCGAAAATCGTATATTTCACCCTCATAATTCAGTTAGCATGAAAAGAGTAGTATTTTCTTTATTCCTCCTCACAGCATTTTTTTACATGACCCACGCTCAACAACGACCTCGCGACCGCGGCGTCCAAATCGGCGTTCTTTCACCCGGGCCGCTGAACGCCATCACAGATGTCGCCGGCATTAAAGTCGGTCAGGTGACCCTCAACAAGGGCAAGAACATCCGCACCGGCGTTACCGCCATCCTGCCCCATGGCGGAAATATCTTTCAGCAAAAAGTGCCCGCCGCCATCTACATCGGTAACGGCTTCGGCAAACTGGCCGGCTACAGCCAGGTCGAAGAACTGGGAAATATCGAAACCCCTATAGTGCTGACCAATACCCTCAACGTGCCCGTCGCCGCAGATGCCGTCATCGATTATGTACTGGAACAGGAAGGGAATGAAAATGTCCGCTCCGTCAATTCTGTGATCGGTGAAACGAATGACGGGCGCCTGAACGATATCCGTGGCCGGCATGTCAAAAAGAAAGATGTCCTCGATGCCATCAAAAGCGCTAAAACCGGTCCTGTGCAAGAGGGAAATGTAGGCGCAGGTACCGGCACCATATGCTTTGGGTGGAAAGGAGGAATAGGAACTGCTTCGCGAAGGCTTCCCGAATCAGCAGGGGGCTATACCGTAGGCGTGCTGATCCAATCGAATTTCGGGGGCGTACTGCAAGTGGACGGAGTCCCCGTCGGAGAAGAACTGGATCGCTACTACATGAAAGGACGGCTCAATGACGATGCCGACGGCTCTATCATGGTCGTCGTCGCCACCGACGCCCCACTCGACGCCAGGAATTTAAAACGGCTGGCTAAAAGGGCCATGCTGGGCATAGCCAAATCCGGAGGCATCGCTTCCAACGGAAGCGGAGACTACATCATCGCTTTTTCAACTGCCGAAGCCGCCAGAGTGCCTTATTCAACCAGGGAGCCGGTAGCCAACGTTCCGGTCCTGCATAATGATTACCTGTCCCCGCTATTCATGGCCGTCATAGAAGCGACCGAAGAGGCCATCATCAACTCCTTGTTCGCAGCCGAAACCATTACCGGCAACGGCTACACGGCAGAGGAGTTGCCGGAAGATAAAGTGATGGAACTAATGAATAAATACGGAAGGATAAAAAAATAGTATGAACGGCATCATTATTTTAGCGGCGGGCGCTTCCAAACGGCTGGGCCAGCCAAAACAGCTTTTGGAGATCAATAACGAAAACCTGCTCAGCCGGATGATCCGCATGTCGAGAGCTTCAGACTTCGACCTCGTTTCCGTCGTCCTCGGCGCCCATATGGAATTGATCTTGCCTCAGATCGATACTACAGACGTTCACGTTTTTTTGAATTCAGACTGGGAATCCGGAATGGCGTCTTCTCTTCGGTGTGGATTGAAATATACCCTCAGAGAGGAACCCGAACTGCAATCCGTGCTTGTCCTGGTCGTCGATCAACCCTTTGTGACTTTGGACCTGATCAATGAATTCTTAGCCGTCTATCAGGACAAAGAAGCTCCTCTGGTAGCGGCTCATTATAACGATGTTTATGGCGTACCCGCCTTATTCGACCGGAAGTTCTTTCCTGAGCTCCTTGATCAAAAAGGACATACCGGCGCCAGAAAATTAATACAGGCTCACAAAAAGACACTGGTTGCTATTCCTTTCCCTCAAGGCGCTTTAGATATCGACACGGAAAAAGACTGGAAACGATTCCAGGAAGATTAGGACGCCTCAGTCGATTTTTTTTCCATTCATCGAGCATTTTCCTCTATTCATCAAAAAACTCGAAAAACTTTGGAAACTTTGAACAAGATCAAAGTTTCCTGCGTTTATTTCCCGTATCTTTGCCACCGAATAAAAGCTGACCGGCAAACAGCTATTATTCACAGTAATGACGGAGGAAAACTATGGATGTTAAACATCAAATATTAAACAAGGCGGAGAGTCTCTTCATGCGCTATGGGATCAAAAGTGTAACCATGGATGACCTGGCCAGGGAAATGGGGATGTCAAAGAAAACCCTCTATCAGTATGTTGCCAACAAAGCCGAACTGATCGAAAATATTTTCCAGCTCAAGATCGCCGAAGAGCAACAAATGATGGCGACCTATCGAAAAGAATCAGCGGACGCCATCGATGAGATCCTGAAAATTGCCCGGCATGTAATCCGGGAATTGAGACAGTTTTCCCCAACCGTGATGTACGATCTGCAAAAATATTACAGAGGTACTTATCGACAGATGGAGGCCTATCATACGAGACACATCATCAAGATCATTCGGGAAAACATAGAAAGGGGCATCAAGGAAGGCGTCTACCGGTCGAACCTGTCGCCGGATATTTTATCCAAACTGTATGTCGCTAAAAGCTCGCTGGTCGCCGACCCTGAATTGTTTCCTCTTCATCAGTACAATATTGAGCAATTGTTTAAGGAACACATCATCTATCACTTACATGGTGTAGCATCACCCAAAGGGCTGGAAGTCTTTGAGCAATATTTAAAAGAAAAACAAGGATCAATAGATTAACAGGCTAAAAAACCAACAACCAATGAGATTAACCTTTAAGCAATGGATCTGGCCGCTCCCGGTGATCCTGCTTTTTATGACACCCTTGACAGGACAAGAACCCACTGTGATGAATCTGCAGCAGGCCGTTGATTATGCATGGACAAACAGCCTTGCCATCAAGAATGCGCAGATCAACATAGCCGATGCGGATCAGCAGATCAAAGAGCAGCTGGCTACAGGCCTGCCCCAGTTGACCGGAGAGGTGAGTTTTCAGCGCTACCTCCAGGTGCCTCAGCAACCCCTGCCGGAGGCCTTTATACAGCTTATTCAGGCGCTAAACCCGAATGAGGAAGTTAACAGGGAAGCTTCGTTCTTCCTGCAAAATAATTTCACCGCAGGCCTCAGCTTGGATGCGATGGTTTTCGATCCCAGCTTTTTTGTCGGCCTGCGGGCTTCCCGAGCTTACAAAAGTTACGTACAGGCAGAATTGGCCGTGCAGCGCCGGACAGTCAAATACAATGTGGTCGATGCTTACCTGCCCGTTTTGCTGGTCAATGAAAACCTTCAATTGCTGACCAAAAATATCGAGAACCTGGAAAAGCTGCTGTTTGAAACCCAGCAATTGTACGAACAAGGCTTTGTCGAACAATTGGACGTCGACCGCCTGGAGCTTTCCCTGGCTAACCTGAAAGTAGAAAGAGATAATCTGGAAAGGCAGAAAGAAACCGCCCTTTCCGGCCTCAAATTCGCTATGAACTTCCCGGTGGATCAACCCCTCAAAATTGAAGAAGGCATCACTGACCTGATGTCCCGTCCTGAAGAAGAAGACCTGACTAATCGGGTCGATTTTTCCGCTAGGCCGGAAGTTGATGTGATTGACCAGGGACTGGAGCTGAACGAGGTCAATGTCAAATTCAACAGGGTCGGATACCTGCCCAGCCTCAGGGCCTTTGGAGCCTACCAGCAGTCTTACCAGGGGAACAATGCTGAAGACGGTTTCTGGGCGCCTACCGCCTTTCTTGGCGTTCGGCTGAGCGTACCTATCTTTGACGGTTTTCTGAGGAAAGCCCGTATTCAAAGAGCAGAGCTGGACCTCAACAAAACGCAAAATCAGCGGCAGGAATTGCTCAATGCTATCTCTTTGGAAGTGACCAACGCCAGGATCAATTACTTCAATGCACAGGAGCGATTGGGCAATCAACGGAAAAACCTTGACCTGGCCGAGCGCATCTATAATACCACAAAAATTAAATACCGAGAAGGCATAGGTTCCAGCATTGAGGTTACACAGGCGGAGCAAAGCCTCTACGATTCCCAAAGTAATTATACCCAGGCCATGTATGACCTGCTCGTCGCTAAGATGCAGTTGGATGAAGCACTGGGTAAATAAACGAAGTTAAATGGAGTTAAAGCAGAATGCTCAACTCGAATTCTCAAAACAAAATAATTACTAATTCTGATGAAAAACCTCACAAGACTGTTGTTTCTTACACTACTAGCGGCAGCCTGTTCCGGCACTCCTCAATCAACAGAGGAAATTCCTCAGGACCTGGACGGCAAAAAAAGCCTGTTGCGCGAAAAAAGAGCCGAATTGCAAGAGATAACCGCTCTGATCGAGCAGCTGGAAAGCGACATCGCCACACAGGATCCTACCATCAGCAGCAAGCAGAAGCGCCTGGTGACCACCTCGCAGATCATTAAGCGGGACTTTAAACATTATGTCGAGATCCAGGGAAGCGTAGAAGCCGATGACCTGATCGACGTGACAAGCGAAACGCCGGGGATCATCATAACCTTTCCATGGCAAGAAGGCGACTTTATCCGCCAGGGCCAGTTAGTGGCCAAACTCGACCTCGAGCAGATCAAAAAACAGATCGCAGAGATCGAAAAATCACTCGAACTGGCTAATATCGTTTTTGAACGTCAGTCCAGACTCTGGGAGCAAAACATCGGCTCAGAAATGCAATACCTGGAAGCCAAAAACAATAAAGAACGCCTCGAAAAGACAAAGGAAACCCTGGAATACCAGTTGACTAAAGCAGATATTTATTCTCCGGCTTCAGGGGTGATCGAAAATGTCTTACTCAAATCCGGCGAACTGGCCTCCCCCGGCGCTCCCATTATCCAAATACTGAACACCAGCCGCCTGAAAGTGGTGGCGGATGTACCTGAAAACTTGCTCCGCTCGGTGAAAAGAGGAGATGAGGTGACGATCCGGTATCCCGCACTTGATGAAGAACAAACTGTTCGCATCAGCCGCATCGGTCGCGTGATCGACGAAGCCAACCGAACCTTCGAAGTGGAGGTATCCGTAGGTAATTACAAAGGCTTGCTTAAACCTAACCTGCTGGCCGTCATGCTCATCAATGACTTTACCCATAAAGATGCAGTGATCATTCCCCTGGAAGCGCTGCAGCAGGAAGTGGGGGGTAAAAAATTCGTTTTCGTCTCCGTCGAAGGCGATGAAGGTAAGATCGCCCAGAAAGTTTACATACAGACCGGAGAAAGCTACCGGGGCGAGATCATCGTCACCAGCGGCCTCAATGGGGGAGAATCCCTCATTATCGACGGCTCCAGAGGGCTGGCCAACAATGAACCTATTCAAGTGCAAACTCCTAAAAAAGAAGCAATAAATGGATAATCAGCAAAAAGGCAAAAAATTAAAACAGTTTGGCCTTACTTCCCTGGCGGTGGATAACGCTACCAGCGTTTTCATCATCACTTTAATGATTTTCCTGTTCGGGATACAGTCCTACCAGCAAATGCCTAAGGAACAATTTCCCGAAGTAGAACTTCCGACTGTTTATATCAATACGCCTTATTTTGGCAACTCCGCCACCGATATTGAAAACCTGGTAACCAGACCCCTGGAAAAGGAAATCCAGTCGGTCGAAGGAGTGAAAGACATCAAATCAACCTCTATCCAGGATTTTTCCGTCATCGTCGTTGAGTTTGAATCCGATGTGGATATCGATGATGCTGTCCGTAAAGTTAAAGATGCCGTAGATATAGCAAAAAGTGAATTGCCGACTGACCTGGATCAGGACCCTACGGTTCTTGACGTTAACCTGTCAGAAATACCGATCGTCACCATTAATATGTACGGTGAATTTACGAATGACGAACTTCGTGAGTTTGCAGAATATCTGCAGGATGAGATCGAGGAGATCGATGAGATCAACCGAGCGGAAATTCAGGGCGTCATGGACCGCGAGGTTAAAGTGAATATGGATCTGCTCAAGATGGAGTCGATGAAAGTTTCTTTCTCTGATGTTCAGAACGCGATCTCTTCTGAAAACATCACGCTTTCGGGAGGAGAACTCGTACGCAACGATCTGCGTCGCGCCATACGAGTCGTCGGGGAATTCGAAGATATGACGGAGCTGGAAAATATGATCGTCAAGAGTGAGAACCAGCGGCCGATTTACCTTAAAGATATAGCTGATGTTTCCTTTGGCTTTGAGGATCGCACCAGCATCGCCCGGGCGGATGGCCTGCCGGTGGTTTCTCTGAACGTCATCAAACGTTCGGGAGAGAACCTGCTGGCTGCTGCCGATGAGATCAAGGAGACCGTTGAGAAAGCCAGAAAGGAATTACCTGAAAACCTGAACATTACGCTGTTCAACGACCAGTCGGTCTACACTCGTAATGAAGTGAGCAACCTGGAAAACAGCATCATTTCCGGGGTTATTCTGGTGGTGCTGGTGCTTTTGTTTTTCCTGGGGATCAGAAACGCCCTATTTGTCGGGCTGGCCATTCCCTTGTCGATGCTGATGGGGATCATGTGGTTGTATACCACTGGGGTAACGATGAACATCGTGGTATTGTTTTCCCTGATCCTTGCCCTTGGTTTGCTGGTGGATAACGCCATCGTGGTGGTAGAAAATATTTACCGGTATATGCAGGAGGGATATACCGGTATGAAAGCTGCAAAATATGGAGTCGGAGAAGTAGCCTGGCCGATTATCGCCTCAACGGCGACGACCCTGGCGGCTTTCCTTCCGCTGGCCTTCTGGCCGGGGATTATGGGGAGTTTTATGCAGTATCTCCCGCTGACGCTAATCATTGTCCTTTCCTCTTCCTTATTCGTAGCCCTGGTCATTAATCCTGTGTTTACCTCCCGCTTTATGAATGTGGATGAAAGGGCGGAGGAGAGAAAAGTCCGCTTACGCCGGCGCAATAACGTATTGATCGGCTCTGGGATCATGCTTTTACTAGCGATTGTTTTTCATTTTGCTGGCCCGGTAACTCACTGGGCACGCAATTTGCTGAGTATCGCCCTGGGCGTCAACCTGCTGAATTTCTTTGCCCTACGTCCGGCTTCCTTTTATTTCCAAAACCGTGTTCTGCCGGTTTTGGAGAATATTTACGATAGATTTGTACGCAGCGCCCTGCGGTTTCCTTTAATGGTGTTCGGCAGTACATTTCTGCTATTGATCGCAGCTCTGATGCTGCTGTCTATTCGCTCACCCAAGGTGATCTTTTTTCCAAATGCGGAGCCCGTTTACATCAATGTTTTTGTAGAACTCCCGCTGGGTAAAGATATCGAAGCGACTAACCGGATCATGGAGGAACTGGAAGAAAAAGTAGGGGAAGCGATAGCGCCTTATGCCGGTATCGTGGAAGCCGTATTGTCTCAGATCGGTGAAAATACCTCTGATCCCAATGGCCCGCCTGAGCCAGGCTCTTCCCCAAACAAGGCCCGACTCACCGTTTCCTTTGTGCCTACCCAGGAAAGAGGAGGGGTTTCCACCTGGGACGTCATGGAAAAGATCAGAGACTCAGCCAAAGGATTTCCCGGCGTTCAGATCGTAGTGGATAAAAATGCAGATGGCCCTTCCACCGGAAAGCCGATTAACCTTGAAGTTCAGGGAGATGAGGTGGATTCCCTGGTCGTGCTGGCGGATCGACTGATCAATTACTTCAACAGTAAAAATATCCCGGGTATCGAAGAGCTGAAGGCTGATGTGCAGATCGGAAAACCCGAACTGATCGTCAATGTAAACCGGGAAGCGGCGCGTCGCTATGAGGTCTCTACCTACAGTATCGCCGATGCCATCCGTACGGCAGTTTTTGGCAAGGAAGTATCCAAGTACAAAGTGGGGGAAGACGAGTATCCGATCATGGTGCGCCTGGGTGAAAAATACCGCTACAACATCGATAACCTGTTGAACCAGAAGATCACCTTCCGCGATGCCTCTTCCGGACAGATCGTACAGGTCCCTATTTCTGCAGTAGCAGATGTGGAATACACCTCCACTTACAGCGCCATCAAGCGCAAAAACCTGGATCGCTCGATTACGATCTTCTCTAACGTGCTGGAAGGATACAACGCCAATGAAATCATCGCGGAAATGGATGCTGCCATGGCCCTGTACGACCTGCCGGAGGGCTTTTCTTACGAATTCACAGGCGAACAGCAGCAGCAACGGGAGGATATGGCCTTTTTGAATACGGCCTTTTCTATCGCCCTTTTCCTGATCTTCCTGATCATTGTTGCTCAGTTTAATTCGATCGTCTCTCCCTTCATCATCATTTTGTCTGTGCTCTTTAGCACGATTGGCGTATTTCTGGGATATGCCGCCACAGGTAATGATATTTCAGTGGTGTTCACCGGCGTTGGGATCATCTCATTGGCCGGAGTAGTGGTGAACAACGCCATCGTGTTGATCGACTATATCAACATTTTGATCCAGCGAAAGATGGTGAAGGCCGGAGTAGCCAATAAATTCCAATTGCCGAAGGAAGACCTCCGGGAGTCCATCATTAAGGGAGGCGCCACACGCCTGCGACCCGTATTGCTGACCGCCATTACAACCGTACTGGGGCTTATCCCACTCGCGATCGGATTTAACTTTAACTTTTTTACCCTCATCACCGATCTCGACCCCCAGATCTTCATCGGGGGGGACAATACGGCCATCTGGGGCCCGATGGCATGGACGGTTATTTACGGCCTGACTTTCGCCACCTTCCTGACGCTGATCGTGGTGCCCGTCATGTACTGGTTGTCTTTCAGACTTCAGTATTTGACTTACGGCTTGTTCAACCGGGCTAAAGAAGATAAAGTGGCGGTAAGCCAATAACTAATTTTTGGCGCCTTCATCGGAACTTAGTTTAATCAACAAGATCACACACTTCAATGTTATATTTATGCTCCGGGCTCAGTATTTTGGGCCTGGAGTTTTTTTCTTTTTTTCGAAAAATTAGCTTGAACATGAATTTAGATATCGCCCAACTCAGGAAAGAATACACAGCTCATACGCTCGACCGGTCAGATGTCGATCCTGATCCGTTAAAACAATTTCAGTTTTGGCTAAAAGAAGCCATCGATTGTAAAATCCCTGAGCCTAATGCCATGGTCTTGTCTACGATCAGCACAAAAGGACGTCCCAGCGCCCGGGTCGTTTTACTGAAAGGCCTGGAAGAGGAAGGTTTTGTTTTTTATTCCAATTATAAAAGCGATAAAGGTCAGGAAATGGATGCTGCTCCCTTTGTGGCTCTGACATTTAACTGGCTGGAGTTACAGCGGCAGGTCAGAATAGAAGGGAAAGTCAGTAAGGTGGGCGAGGAAACGTCTACCGAGTACTTCCAATCCCGGCCTCGTGGCAGCCAGATCGGCGCATGGGCTTCTCCCCAGAGTATGGTCATCACGGACCGGAGCGTGCTTGAGGAAAATGTTATGCGACTGATGAAACAATATGAAGGAGAAGAAGTGCTGCCTAAACCTCCCCATTGGGGTGGATATACGGTAGAAGCCGACCAGATCGAATTCTGGCAGGGAAGACCTAGTAGATTACATGACCGGATCCGGTATCGTAAGAGCGAAAAAGGAAAATGGAAGATTGAAAGACTGGCGCCTTGAAATAAAAGCAGATTTGGCAGATTAGGTTAGCACGCAACTTGCTCAAATTTTTTGAGCACCATCATCAAAATTTGCGTTTCCGCGCCATCTGCCAAATCTTTACTGATCCTATTGAAAATAAATCAGCAGTACCTTTCAAAAGCCAGCTTCAGGTTCTCTGCGATGATCTCAGCAGAGCGGCCTTCGATATGATGCCTTTCCAGAAAGTGCACTAATTGTCCATCCTTAAATAAAGCAATGGATGGAGAAGAAGGAGGATAGGGCAACATATACTCTCTGGCTTTTTCAGTTGCTTCCGTGTCGACTCCCGCAAATACCGTTACCAGGCGATCAGGACGCTTATCGGAGCCGTCCACCGCCATCTTTGCTCCGGGGCGGGCATTCGCAGCCGCACATCCACAGACGGAATTAACTACGATCATCGTAGTCCCTTCATTTTTATCCAGCACCTCAACAACCGCTTCCGGTGTAGTGAGGCCTTCAAAGCCATAATCAGTCAGATCTCTGGCCATGGGTTTTGTCAACTCTACAGGATACATTTGCTATTTTGTTTTTTTTGTTAAAAAAAGTTTTATGAGAATCCGGAACATTTGTGACAACGTTCCGTGTAACATAAAAAACCTACATAAAAAATTCCTAACCTTAAATACAATATTTCATACTTCTTGGTTTGGAAAAAGGAGGATATTTTATTTGGTTCTTAGACGTACTTATTTTTCATCCATGAAATCAGACAAATGAAAAACAAAGCTATTTCCCGGCTAATGAGCGTTACATGGAGGCACAGCCGGGTCAGGCCCCGACTTTGCCTGTATATAGATTTGTTCATGCGATCATCGTTTTTTTATATCCTCCTCTTTTCAGCCTATTCCTGCACGGCAGATGAGCTTCCGGCGCCTAGCGGCGAGATCAATTGTGAGGAAGTAGAGGTTTCTTATGATCTGAACATCAAAGCGATCATTGATCGCTCCTGTGCTTACAGCGGCTGCCACCTGGATGTCGCGCCGGGAAAGTACAGTACCTACAACGGGCTTTCCGGTGCTCTTAAAAGCGGAAAGTTCGAACAACGGGTTTTGAATCTGCGCTTCGATCCCATCATCGGCATGCCCCCGGATAATGCCCCCGAAGGAAGACCGAGAGCGCTTTCCGAAGAAGAGCTGGATTTGGTCCGCTGTTGGCTGAATAAAGGATTCCCCGAAAATTAAAGGCCTGTTTTTTAAACCCAAAGGTCTTTAATACTCTTATACTATCCTAACTATTCCATCATGAAGACACCATTGCTTTTTCTGCTTTTAATGAGCTTTTCTATGCTGTTTACCAAAGGTCTGGCTCAGGATATGGTTTTCCAAACCTTCAAGGACCGCCGGGTGATCAATGTTCATTCCGTTGAAACGCTACCTAAGCGCAAACTGGACGTGCGTATTTCACACCGCTTCGGCGACGTTGCCGGGCCTAACGGCGGCTTTAAGACCGTTTTCGGACTGGAGAACGCCACCGATGTTTTATTGGGCGCAGAATATGGCTTTACAGATAACTTCACGGTGGGTATTTTTCGGACTAAAGGGGCGGGCTCTTTGCCGGACGGCAGGCCCGGGCTCAGACAAATACTGAACGGAGTTTACAAAATTCGCCTGCTCCGCCAAACGAGTGATGGAAGTACTCCTCTTACCTTGACGGCAGTGGGCGTAACCTCCCTTTCGACGGCAGAAAAGCTGGAAGGGGCTGCCGAAGCCATTCAGTCCTTCCCCAAGTTTGCCCATCGTATGGCGCATCATATTCAGCTGATGGGAGCCAGGAAATTCTCGGACGGCTTCTCTGTGCAGTTGAATGCCGGATATACTTATCGAAACCTGGTGCCTTCCGGCGACGAAAACGGCCTTTTTAGCCTGGGCGGCGCTACTCGCATACAACTGTCTAAAGTAGTCGGCATCATCGCCGACCTTACCGTGCCGTTTTCCGAAAACAGAACAACAGAAAACGGCTTTTACCCCGCACTCGGCATCGGGTTCGAATTCGAAACAGGAGGGCACGTTTTCCAAGTCAATTTCACCAATGCCAGGGCCATCGTGGAAACGGACTTTATTCCCTATACTACCAGTGATTGGGGAGATGGCGAATTCAGACTCGGGTTTACCGTATCCAGGTTGTTTAATTTATAAAGATAAATTCGGACGATATGAAATCGATATTTTATTCTGGTGCTCTTCTCGGACTGCTGCTGTTGTGTGTTCAATGGTCGCCCTCTCTTAAGAAGACAATCGATCAGGAGGATAGGGTAGCTGAGATCCTCGAAAAACTGGGAGATGAGCCCCTGCCTCACCAGGTGGATAAAACCATCGAAGGCGTTTCGGCCGAAAGAGGGAAGGAACTGATGCTGGAAGGGATTACCAGAGACGCCTCCGGGAACAGAACCAGCAAGCAGAGCAAGCATTTTGTTTGTACCTCTTGCCACAATGTCGAAAAAGAAGATCCCGATCTGAAAGTATCCGACCCGCAGGCCAGGCTGGAATATGTTGTGCAAAAAGGGCTTCCTTTTTTACAGGGTACTACACTTTACGGCGCCGTCAACCGCACTGGTTTTTACAATGACGATTACGTAAAAAAATATGGGGACCTTGTAGAAAAGGCCAAAGATGACCTCAGAGAAGCCGTTCAGCTCTGTGCAGTGGAATGTTCTCAGGGGCGACGGCTGGAACCCTGGGAACTGGAATCCGTATTGGCCTTTTTGTGGACAATCGATCTGAAAATGTCTGATCTGCAACTCAGCGAGGAAGAAATGGGAAGGATCGAACAAGCCCTGAACGGGCAGATGGATAATGAGCCCATGATCCGACTGATCAAATCCAGGTACTTACAAGCTTCTCCTGCTACTTTTGCAGATCCTCCCAAAGATCGCAAGGAAGGTTACCCGAATATCAAAGGTGACGCAGCGAACGGAAAGCTGATCTATAACCAGTCTTGTCTGCATTGCCATGAAGACAAGAAGTACTCTTTCTATAAGTTGGATGATTCAAAATTTTCTTTTCGCCACCTGGAAAAGCACACTTCAAGGTATACCCGGTATTCGATTTACCAGGTCGGGCGATATGGGACTTCCCCCATCAATGGAAAAAGAGCTTATATGCCGAATTATACCCTGGAGAAAATGAGTCATCAGCAAATGGAAGATTTGAGGGCGTATATTGAAGAAATGGCAAGAGGAAATTAAAGAAGGCCGTGCAAACCTGCCAAATGCCTTTTCAAATACCCCTTAAGGCTTTGCTGTTCGCTTGACCCTGGTCAGGCTGATTTTTCCTCTTTCTCTTTTTTGATCAAGAGGATCACGATTGATCTCCTGCCAGTAACCTTCCAGTTTGGATTCCCAGATGCTGCGGTTATGGAGGAACTGATATTTTCGATAAAAGGGAGGCTTGACGGCGTCTTCATCACCCACTACGGGTACGAACTTGAATTCTTCCATATAAACGGACCGGTCCCCGTACATATATCCGGACACTTCCATCTCAATAATGTCTTGCTCGTTGAGGTGGACCTGGGTTTTACCCACTATTTTTTTACCCCGGGTCTGCAGGTAGAGCTGAAATTTATACGTTTTGGTGGAATAAATACCTCCAAAAGATATAGTCCCTTCCCATAATCCTTCAATGTCTTTTTGGGCGGAGAGGCTGCACGCCCAGATCAGTGTAATGCCTAGTATATAGAATAACTTCATTGGGTGTCCTTTTGCGAAAAAAAAGTTTGACTAAAATAAGGAAACGTGCACTTTTAATGAAGGATTAAGATTTTTTTAACGGCCATCCATATTTCTTCCAATCCTCCTCATAATCAATATCGGATAGCAGCGGAAGCAGGCTGTAAGTTTTGTGAAGCGCGTCGATGCGATCTATAGTGGCTGCCGCGACCTCATCGGTACTCCAGGCTATGTTTTCAAAGACTTCCGGATAAAAGGACTTCATCCCCAGCAGATAATACCCACCATCTATAGCCGGGCCCAATACAAAATCATAGTGATCCAGCAATCGGAAAGCTTCATTGACGATCTCCGGAGTAAGCGAAGCGCAGTCGCTGCCAATGATCACAGCTTTTTTATGGGTGGAGAGTGCTTGCTCAAAGGCATTCCCCATTTTTGCTCCCAGATCGTTGCCCTGCTGCAGGACTTTATGGAAGATGTCCTTACTCCATTCATCTTCCTGATCAATAAAATGGCTGTAATACAACAACCGGTTGGCGTCGACCTGTTGCGCGATATCCCGCGTGTGCCTGAGCAGTTCAAGATAGATCATCAGAGCTTGGTCTTCTCCTACAGTTTGGGCCAGGCGTGTTTTTACCTTGCCTTTGACCGGATTCTTGATAAAAATAAGGAGCGCGTTCATAAGGCCTCCGAATGGTTAATTTTGATAGACTTCGTCTTCTTTGACGACCTGGACGGTCATACCTTGTTTTAACTTTCTGGAGACAGCCGTATAAGGACCGGCGACGACCTCCTCGCCTTCCTGGACACCTTTTAGTATCTCGATATAGGAATCATCTTGTATGCCTGTAATGACCTGCACCATGTCCACAGTATCTCCCTTTACGAGGAATATGACCTCGGTCAGGTCATCTTCATCTCTGTCGAGATCCCCGTCTTCAGTGGCGGAAACTGTTTTAGCCTGGCCCCCTTCTTTTTTCATTTCTTCTTCCAGGTCTCGCACCGTTACGGCCTGGATGGGGACGCTGACGACGTCCTTCCGGGTTTCGGTATTAATTTCTACGGAGGCGGACATACCCGGGCGGAAGGGGAAGCGGTTGGTTTCGGAGATCAGGTCGGAGTAGGAGCTGGCATTGATGGAGATGCGTACTTCGAAATTGGTGACCTGATCGCTGGTCAGGGAAATAGTGCCCGTTCCGGTCGCGCTGTTGGCCGAATTGGCGATTTGAGTGACGTTACCCTTGAATTTGCGGTCGATGTAAGCATCTACTTCTATTTCCACTTCATCCCCCATAGAAACACGAGGGATATCATTTTCACTCACTTCTACGCGAACTTCCATAGCGTTAAGGTTAGCGATGCGCATCATTTCGGTGCCTGCCATCTGAATGGTTCCTACGACGCGTTCGCCTTCTTCTACATTCATTTGGGAGACCGTCCCGCTCATGGGGGCGTAGATGGTGGTTCTTCTCAGGCTTGTCTGGAGCTCTTTCAAGGATGCTTCGGCGCTTTTTACATTAAACTCTGAAGCCCGCACATTCTCCTGTGCGGAGCGTATAGAAGCTTCGGAGGCCTGCAGGTTAGCTTCCAGGGCTCTTAAATTGGAAAGGGAGTTCTGAAAGTCTGCTTCCGAAATGGCTCCTTCCTTGAAGAGCCCCTCATTCCTTTCATGGATTTCCCTGGCATTTTGAAGCTGCGCGATGATCTGTTGTTTTTGAGCTTTTATGTTTTCGACATTGGCTTTGGCGTTAGCGAGCTGAGCTTTGGCGCTATTGACGCTGGCTATTCCCCGCTCCACCTGTGATTCGATGGCGTCGGGATCGATGCGGGCCAGTACCTGACCGACTTCGACGGAATCACCTTCTTCTACGAATAATTCTACGATCTCGCCCGAGACGTCGGAGCTGATCTTTACTTCCGTTTGTGGGAATATTTTGCCACTTGCCGCTACCATTTCCTTGATGGTGCGTCGTTCTGCTTTTTCGGTGTTCACTCTTTCACCTTTGGGTTTGTTTCTGTTGCGGATAATTGCGGCGACGATCAGTATACCGATAAGTCCGACAAGGACCCAAATGAGCAGGTTTCTATTTTTTCGCTTTGCCATATGTTAATTCAGTTTTAAAGGCTTGCCGAGGTAAAAGTCAACGACTTTTAGGTTAAAGAAATATTGGTATTTGGAACGGATCAGCTCCACATTGGCCTGATCCAGGGTATTTCTTGCAGTAGTGAATTCCAGGGTGTTGATAGCGCCCAGATCGTAGCTTTTTTGAGCGTTTTCAAAAGCTATTTGTGCGGCGTTAACAGCCAGCTGAGCTGCTTCATAAGAACGCTGTGAGGCTTTTGCGTTAGCTACGGCATTTTGAACGTTGGTTTGTACCTGTTGTCTTTGCTGGCGACTTTGGAGTTCTGCATTGATGACGCCGAGCCGGGCGCGCTGTATGCTCACGCGGTTCTGGTTTCTGTTAAATATCGGAACTGCTAAGTTAACACCCACGCTTTGTCCAAAGTTGTCCTGAAGTTGATCGAAATAGGGGTTCTTGGAAGTAAAGGTATTAACAGAGGGAAAGCCTACCTGTACAGGAGTGTTGTCGATCAATATGGTGATTTCTTCAAAAGTTTGTTCCACACCGTCCAGCCTCACGCCACGGTTGGAATAATTGGTGCTCAAACTGCCACCGAAAGAGAGCGTCGGGAAAAGGTTAGACTTAGCAATATCCACGCCCAGCGCGGCACTTTCTACCCTTAAGTCTGCCGATTCTATCGAAGGTAAAATCCCAAGAGCTGTTGCATAAACTTCCCGCACGCGATAGAGATCGGTGTCAGCATCGGGGGGGATGTCAATGTCAGGCTTTTCGATGGTCATATTGGTGGCGGGATCTAATTCCAGCAGCTGAGTCAGGTTGAGGTAGTTCAACTCCACAGCATTCTCCGTCTGAATGATATTTTGCTCATCCCTGGCGATCTGCGCCAGGATATCCAGGCGGTTGTTTTCAGGTAATGACCCCGCCCGGATCAGCTTGTCTGTCTGATCAAGTTGCTCCTGAGAAAGTTCCAACTGTTTCCTGGCGTTCTGTAGTTGCTCTTCGGCTAAAAGAATATTTAGGTAGGCATTGGCGATCTGAATAGCCAGATCGTATTGCGTCGCTTCGGTATCCAGCTTGGCTGCTTTAAGATCCAGCTTGCTTTGTTCGACAGAATTGTTGATCCGGTTCCCGTTGAAAAGGATCACATTAGCATTTAAGGAGAAAGTGTTGAAAGTGGTATTGTCCGTCCGGAATTGATTAGTGGTCGGGTCAATGGTTCGACCAAACTGAATACCGCCTCCTACCGTTCCGTTGATGGATGGAAGACGCTGCCCCCTGCTCAAACTCAGACCTAATTCCGCATCTTGAACTCCGGCTTCCGCCTGCTTTACAGTAAGGCTGTTCTTTTGAGCATATTCAATGCATTTTTCGAGTGACCAGACTTCCTGGCCTTGTATGGTATAGACGAAAAATAATAGCAGACTGGATATTAAATATACGATTCGCTGCATGGTTGACATTTTTGAAGCTTCAACTATAAGTTTTCACATAGGTAGGAAAGTTGCGCCGAGTAGCCGAAATTTTTATATCAATACAATCGAATTATGGATAAAAACGCATTCTTTCCATTTGATTACAGGTAACTTTTTTTCAAAAAAAAAACGGTATCGAAAGTAACCATTAGAGTAGGGTAGTTAACTGTGCGTTAACCTTTTGAGCATGTTTTTTTGGTAAAATGGCGGGAAAATCCATCCTTTTTCCGGTGTTCACTGTCCGTGGCTTTCTCAGAAAAAGAAAATATCTTCCTCATCAAGAACTAAAAACCAATAATCCGATGAATCATTTGTCTTCCATCTGTATGATCATTCTTTTGGCTATAACAAGTTTGGGCTATTTTACTGCTCAGGATGAGCGATTTTTCAGGGGTACCATTCTCTACGAATGGTTACCAAAAGACCATCATAGCGTCCTTGCTTTTCACTTTGAGCAGGAAGGCATTTTTCCGGATACAGATACCCTTCTGATGGAAAGAGGAGCATCCACTCCCTTTTTTTTCTTTGAGAATATGTCCGACCCACCGGAATGGATCGCAGGTAAGCTATGCAGGCCTTATGTGATCCTCTCTTTTCAGAAAGACCAGGGCTATTTTTCTACCTGCCGAACCATTAAGTTATGGCTGGCCGAGGACATGCCCTTCGAATCCGGGAAATCTGCTCCGGCTCA
Organism: uncultured Saprospiraceae bacterium; assembly: GCA_964548175.1. Classification (GTDB taxonomy): domain Bacteria; phylum Bacteroidota; class Bacteroidia; order Chitinophagales; family Saprospiraceae; genus JANQPA01. The sequence goes on along the minus strand of CAZJQS010000023.1, from coordinate 43,961 downwards.
TGTTCTTTGCCCCGGTCCTTTGGGGCTGATTGCTCTGAAAATAGAATACAGGATCGCCTCCTTCACCCAGGATGGCCTTTATTTCGAGTCCGGCTTTACCCTCAGGGCCAGAGATGTCATTGAAAAGACCTGAAGGTAGTAGCCCCTACCAGCTGATCAAATCGCTCTCCAAACGGGCGATAATAGACCAATATGGTATACTGGTTTTCGGTTTCATGCCAGTGACCTTCGATCTCGGAAAGATCCGGCGAATAGACGCTGGTGTCATTGGCGGGTCGTACGCCGTATGCATAGTCATAAAAGCCTTGTTTAAGGGTGATCTTGGCAACATAGGCGTTAATGATGTTGTTGTACACCATTTTGTTGCGATCCGTCATTTCCCAATCGCAAAAACTGCCAACAACAAAGAGGTCTTTATCATAGATGGGCTGTGGGCTATATAGGGAAAACAGGACGTTGGCATAGTCGCTTGACAGGTCGTTGTTACTTTCATCAAGAGATTCAATGACGAAATTGCCGTTCAGGTCCTGGCGCGTCAGGTAAGACTGCCCGGCCAATTTTCGGTCTTTGTAAAGGGTCACTTCAAAAATCGTATCCAGCCGGTCGATGGAAGAAACGTTTTGCGCTATTCGCCTCAGGCTTCTCATGTCCAGCGACCTGAACTCCTTCCCTCCGGGAAAGACGATGCGGTCCTGATAGTCAAAAAGCATCAGATTGTTGCGTAGGAATAAGGGCTCCACATCCTGAATGGCATTATCCCATCGTCCGTTTTGCAATATGGAGGCTTTAATTTCCATGCGGGGATTGCGCAGCGGGAATTTTTCGTGGTTGATGGCGAAGTCGATTTCCTGATGGGTGGTGGCTTTGCTGGCTTTGGCTGGGCGGACAAGTTGAGGAGAGATTTGTACCCGGCTATCCACTACCATGAACCTCCGGGTGATGACCGGCGCCTTCTGCCGGTCGTAATCGTAAACCACCAGCAGGTAGTTACCCGATTTGGTCCACCTGACGTAATTATTGGGCAACAGGATCTCATAATGGGTATACGCTTTAATGGTTTTAAAGGAAAAGCGAAAATCCTGTATCTGTTCTTCTGAGAATCCTTCCAGGTACTCCATTTCGGTAAGCTGGGAAGGCTGCCAGTCCCGGTCACAATGGATAAAGGAATAGACATAGTTTTTAGTGTCGGCATCAAGGTCATCAAAAGAAAGCCGCAACTGACTGTTGCTGTTGAGCTCGATAATGGGATAGCTGGTAAAAAGGCCGTCAATATGAAATTTGACGGAACGGATGTTATCCCTGTAAACGTGATCATAGTTTTTGGGGTCGCTTTGTTGTCCGCTTAGCGGAAGGCAATTCAGAAAAAGGAGAAAAAAGAAAAAAAGAATGCTGTTTTTCATATTGATGTGTACGCTTTAATTTTTACTCGTCCAATCAGAGCCTTTGATCCTAAATCGCCAGGGCCAGCTTACGCATTCTTCTGCATAGCTGATGCCGATGCGCGGGCCGGCGATGATCTTCTCTTTGGGAATGATCGTTTTGCGGTCTTCGATCCAGATGGAGCCGCCGGCTTGAAGCAGGCTTTCTCCGCTCAGTTCGGTTTTAATGCCTAAGGCTTTGGATAAAACGCCCGGGCCGGCGCTTAATTGTGGACGAAGCTTTTGGTGGCCACGGCGTTTCAGCATTAGTTCGATGTTATCCACGGGTTGTACGGCCCGGATCAGCACGGCCTGGGCGTTATCTTGCGGGCCGGTTACCACATTAAAAAGGTGGTGGATGCCGTAAATGAGATAAACATATGCTCTTCCACCTTCGGCAAACATGACCTCGGTGCGCGGGGTCCGCCGGTTGTTATACGCATGACAGGCTTTATCGTCGGAAGCACGATAGGCTTCCGTTTCGACGATCATTCCTGAAGTAAGTTGTTCTTCAATATACGTGACCAGGTATTTTCCTAACAGGTCTTTGCTGATCTGTATTACATCCTCCCGGACATAAAAGGGCCGGGGCAACACAGTGCCGCCCATATCCTGGTCTTTTATATCGCTTGAGAACATTATCGTCTGCTGTAGTTCGGCGCTTCTTTGGTTATGGAAACATTATGCGGATGGCTTTCTCTGATGCCTGAATTAGTGATCTTCACAAATTGTGCTTCCTGGAGTTCTTCTATGGTGGCGGCGCCGCAATAACCCATGCCGGCCCGCAGGCCGCCGATGTACTGTACCATTACTTCCGCCAGCGTGCCTTTGTAAGGAACACGGCCTTCGATGCCTTCCGGCACCAGCTTTTTGATGTCGTCCTCTACATCCTGAAAGTAGCGGTCTTTAGAACCTAAGGACATGGCGCTCAGTGAACCCATTCCGCGATATACCTTAAACTTACGGCCCTCGAAAATAATGGTTTCGCCCGGCGCTTCTTCTACTCCTGCAAAAAGACCGCCTGCCATTATGGTGCTGGCCCCCGCTGCGAGTGCCTTGGCTATATCCCCCGTATACCTGATGCCTCCATCCCCAATAACAGGGACACCGGAGCCTTTGATGGCTTCCGCAGCCTGATAAATGGCAGTCAGTTGCGGAACGCCCACGCCGGCAACTACTCTGGTCGTGCAAATACTGCCGGGACCTACACCTACCTTTACAGCGTCTACACCTGCTTCCACCAGTGCTTTGGCGCCCGCTGCAGTAGCGACATTGCCCCCGATGACCTGTAAGTCCGGATGATGTTTTTTGATCTCTTTGATGGCGTTCAATACCCCCTTGGAATGGCCGTGGGCCGTATCTACAGTGATCACATCCACACTTACTTTGACCAGAGCGTCCACCCGGTCGAGCATATCGGAAGTAACGCCTACCGCAGCACCCACGACCAGGCGCCCCAGTTGATCCTTGCACGAATTGGGATAGTTTTGGACCTTCATAATGTCCTTGTAAGTGATCAGACCGACGAGCAGATTATTGTCGTCCACCACAGGGAGTTTTTCGATCTTATGTTTCTGAAGAATATCCCGAGCTTTTTCCAGAGTAGTTCCTACAGGGGCCGTTATGAGGTTGTTCGTGGTCATGAGGTCTTTCACAGGACGATCCAGCCTGGTCTCGAACCTTAGATCCCGATTGGTAAGGATGCCGATTAAATGATTGCTGGTGTCCACAATGGGAATACCGCCGATCTTGAACCTTCTCATCAGATTCAGCGCATCACCTACCCTGGAGTCTATGGTCAACGTCACCGGATCGATGATCATACCGCTTTCAGAGCGCTTAACGGAACGGACTTGCTCAGCCTGTTCTTCTATGCTCATGTTTTTGTGGATGATCCCGATACCCCCCTGACGGGCGATCGCAATGGCCAGCTTGTTTTCCGTAACAGTATCCATAGCAGCGGATACGATAGGTGCTTTCAGCCTTAATTCGCGTGTAAGATTTGAAGAAATATCGACTTCCCTGGGAAGTACTTCTGAAAAAGCAGGTGAAAGGAGAACGTCATCGAACGTGAGCGCTTCACCCAAAAATTTGTCGTTGATATTTTGTTTTGATTCCATGCGCAAAGGTAAAGAATTTCATCCCAAAAAGAAAAGCTACTCCCGGGTATTTCTTTTCCGGCTTATTTGAGAAACTCCTGAATGTTTTTTTTGTTGAACAAAATAATGGATTATTGCCGCCGGCTACTAACCTGATTTTTTGTAAATACTTATTTGAACACCACTCGTGACCAACAGTAATTTCGATCATACCTATTTCATGCGAAAAGCTCTCCAGCAAGCCGAACTGGCTTTCGAAGAAGGGGAAATTCCCGTAGGAGCAGTAGTGGTCTGCAACGGACACATCGTTGCCAAAGCTTATAACCAAACCGAACGCCTCAATGACATCACCGCTCATGCCGAAATGCTGGCGTTAACGGCCGCTGCTAACCACCTGGGAGGTAAATACCTGCAGGAATGCACCTTATATGTGACCCTCGAGCCCTGCATCATGTGCGCCGGCGCATTGTACTGGTCACAACTGAGCGCCCTGGTCTTCGGCGCCTCTGACCTCAAACGGGGATTCCTGAGCGTTTCCCATTCTATCCTCCATCCTAAAACAGACATGACGCACGGTATCCTGGCGGAAGAAAGTGAACAATTGATGAAAGCTTTTTTTGCAGCCCGCAGAAAGTGACAAAAAAAAACGACAATGCATATAATATTTCCTACCCTAAAAGGGTTAATATATAACTAATACTAAATTGAACATCCAAACTATTGCGTGATCTTTTACCCTCTCTAATTAGTTGACCTTAAAATCAGATATGAAAAACTTAAGTCTATTGGCCTTAATGGCCCTCGTCGCGTTATGTTTTTCTTCATGCAGCCCGAAATTGACCCCCTTCACTCAGGAGCTGTATCAGCAAAACAAGTGGACGGAAAATGAATTGAGCCAGATCCAGTTCTACCTGTCCGAAGATATCGAGCTGTCCCGGCAGATCGGAAAAGATACTACTGAATTCTTAGAAGGGGAGATCAAGATCATCAATGGGCGTGAAGTGGAAGAGATCCTTATCCCTAAAGGAACACCCGGAGTTTTCTTGTTTAGCCCCAGCGCCAATCAACTGGCCATCAGCTTTGAATCGGAAGGTGAAGAACGCTACCTGATGTTCGGCCCCAATCCTAATGTCAGTAACCGCTTTACCATCCTGGCTAAAAACTGGGGGCGCGAACAGGGCATCGTCCGCTATGATGGAAAAGAATACAACCTGAGCTTTACCGATGCCTTCGCCAGTCTGCTGGTAGATCTGAAACTGGCCAGTAAAGAAGAAATGGAATCCAGAAAAGCCATCGGCAGGAAAATCGGAAAATAAATGAATGGGGTTGTGTGAAAACCTGACTGCCGTCAGGCAGTCAGGTTTTCACACAACTTAAATTATTCTGTTTTTGAAAGATTTTGGAGAAGAAAAACAAAGTTTTTCTTCTCCAAAATCTTTCAAAAAAATATTACAGGCTGGGGAAAATGTCCTTCGTCCTTTTTCCCCAGCCTTATTTATTTACTGTTTTTTTCCGTACCTTTCAAAAAGGGGACGAACCTGAAATGCCCTCTCTCTTCTATGGCGATCTCTTTTTCACTGATGCGGGTGATCCTCAGCATTTTTTGTGATGTTTCCCCAACAGGAATGACCATCAACCCTTTGATCTTTAGTTGCGATACCAACTCTTCCGGTATTTCTTTGGCGCCGGCCGTCACAATAATCTTGTCAAATGGAGCAAACTCAGGTAACCCCTTGTAACCGTCCCTGAAAAAGCAGCGTACATTTCCGACCTGTAGCTCTTCTAATAATGCCTTCGCCTTTTTATAAAGTGGTTCTTGTCGTTCGATCGTATAAACCCGGGCGCCTATCAGGGCCAGAATAGCCGCCTGATAACCAGAGCCGGTGCCGACCTCCATGATCTTTTCCCTTTTCTGCGGATCAAGCAGCTGCGTCTGGTAAGCTACGGTATAAGGCTGCGAAATGGTCTGGTCGCTGCCAATTGGAAATGCCTTGTCCACATAGGCCCATTCCTCAAAAGCCTTGTCGAGAAAAAAATGCCTTGGCAACGCTCCCATAACTTCCAGAATGCGCTCATTAGTAATGCCTTTCTTTCGAATTTCTTCAATCAGTTGTTTTCTTAATCCTTTATGTCGATAGGTATCCTTCACATTTAATATTTTCTTCAAGTATAGAAATACTAATAATATGCCGGTATTTTCTATTTTTACGCGAAACAACTGGAGGTATTCGATCCTTAATATGCATAATACATTTTTTTCGGACATTTCTCACCTAAAATAACACAATATGACCAAAATTAAATTCGGCACTGATGGATGGCGCGCCATCATTGCAGAGGATTACACTGTTGATAATGTAAAAAGAGTAGCAGAAGCCACCGCTCTTTGGTTGAAAGATCGCGGAGAAAAACAAGTAACCATCGGACACGACACCCGTTTCGGCGGACAACTTTTTGCCGAAACGGCCGCTCAGGTCTTTGGAGCTCACGGGATAAAAGTTATGCTGGCCCAAGGCTTTGTCTCTACTCCTATGGTCTCTCTTGGCGTCGTAAGAACCCATTCCGACCTTGGGGTCGTTATTACCGCCAGCCACAACCCTCCTGCTTATAACGGGTTTAAACTCAAATCAAAAGAGGGTGGCCCCCTGATCTCCGCCGAGGTGGCCGAAGTGGAAGAACTGGTGCCGGACACCGTTTCTGTCAAACTGCCTTCCCTGGAAAAAATGCAACAAGATGGCTTACTGGAATATGTCGATCTGGAAAAAATATACATCGATCACGTAAAAGCTGGCTTTGATCTGGATACCATCCAACAATCCGGAATCGTGATCGGCTATGACGCTATGTACGGCGCAGGCCAGAATGCTATGAAAAAACTCTTCCCCAACGCCGTTACCTTGCATTGCGAATACAACCCCTCTTTTATGGGGCAAGCTCCCGAACCGATACACCGCAACCTGCAGGAGTTTTCCGACCTGATCAAAAACAGCAGCGAGATCCAATTGGGCATCGCTAACGATGGCGACGCAGACCGCATCGGATTGTATGACGAAGAGGGCAACTTCGTGGATTCCCACCATATCCTGCTTTTACTCCTGCTGTATATGTTTAAATATAAAAAGGAAACCGGTAAAGTAGTCATTACCTTTTCCGTTACCGATAAGATGAAAAAACTGGCGGAAAAGTTTGGCCTGGACATAGAGGTTACCAAAATCGGCTTCAAATACATCGCCGAGATCATGGCTCATGAAAAGGTGATCGTCGGCGGCGAAGAATCCGGCGGTCTGGCCATCACCGGCCATATCCCGGAACGCGACGGCATCTGGATCGGCATCACCATCCTGGAATTTATGGCGAAAACCGGCAAATCGCTCAAAACACTCATCCAGGAAGTCTACGATGAAGTAGGCCCTTTCTCCTATGATCGCGACGACCTCCACCTGACCAATGAGAAAAAACTGGCCGTCATCGAAAAGGCTAAAAATAATGCCTTCCAATCTTTCGGCTCCTACCAGGTGGATCGCACCGAGACCATCGATGGGTTTAAATATTTCATCGGCGATGACATCTGGGTCCTGATCCGCCCTTCCGGCACCGAGCCGGTGCTCCGCGTCTACGCCCAGGCGCCTAACGCAGCAGAGGTGAGAAAAGTGCTGGATGCCGTACAGGAAACGATACTTTAGATGTTGGATGTTGGATAGCCTGTCCCGCTGGAAGCGGAATTGGGTGTTGGATGTCTGCTGGTAGGTTTTTACACAGCCGCAAACGGAATGCTGCAATACTTACTTTAGCTGTTGTGAACAAAATAACTCGTGTTGGCGGCAGTCTCTGACTGCCAGCGTTTACGGCAGTCTCTGACTGCCCGCCTCCCATTCGGCAAAAACTCAAAAAAAAATTTTATTAGCTACGCCCGCCTGCGGCAGGACAGGCTAACCACCAATGAACAACCAATATGCACTTTACCTCTAAACTTCCTCAGGTCGGCACCACCATTTTCGCGACCATGTCCGCTCTGGCCAATCAACGCCAGGCCATTAATCTCTCTCAGGGCTTCCCGAATTTTGACGGGCCCGACCGGCTCAAGGAACTGGCTTATCACCACATGAAAAACGGCAAAAACCAGTACGCCCCCATGCCGGGCGTGCCGTTGTTGAGAGAACGACTGGCCCAAAAAATCCATCAACTTTATGGAGCTCTCGTAGATCCGGACACCGAGATCACCATCACGGCCGGGGCGACGCAGGCTTTGTACACAGCCATCAATGCCTTCGTCCACCCGGGAGAAGAAGTGATCGTGATCGAGCCGGCCTTCGATTCCTATGTGCCTTCTATTTTGATGGCGGGCGGCGTGCCGGTCGCTTATCGCATGAAATCACCTGACTATACCGTCGACTGGGAGGAACTGGGCCGGCTGATCACCGACAAAACCCGCATGATCATCACCAATACTCCGCACAATCCGACCGGACAGATCCTGAGGGCGGAAGATCTGCAGGCCCTGGAAAAATTACTGGAGGGCACCAATATTTTGCTTCTGAGCGACGAGGTGTACGAGCACCTGATCTATGACGGAGCGGAGCACCAGTCTGTTTTCCGCTACCCCGATCTCTGGCAGCGCAGCCTGGCCGTTTTTTCCTTCGGCAAAACTTTCCACAGCACCGGTTGGAAGATCGGCTATATCGCAGCGCCGAAGGCCCTGATGGGAGAATTTCGAAAAGTGCATCAATACAACATCTATGCGGTCAACTCCTTTTTGCAGTACGCCCTGGCCGACTTCCTGGAAACGCCCGACTTCTACCTGGACCTTCCCCGGTTTTACCAGCAAAAAAGAGATTTTTTCGCCGAAGCAATGAAGGGGTCCAGCCTGCGTCCCCTTCCTTGTTCGGGCACTTACTTTCAGCTGTTCGACTACTCCGCCATCAGCAGTGAATCGGATACGGATTTTGCCATCCGCATGACCACTGCATTTGGGGTGGCGGCCATTCCGGTTTCTGTTTTCAATTCCAATGGGCAGGACGATCACGTCATCCGCCTGTGTTTTGCGAAAACGGAGGAGGTGCTGGAGAGGGCAGGGGAGGTGCTGAGGGGGATATAAATCAAGCTACTACAGCGATACACTCAACCCCAGCACAAAAGTCCTTGCAGGCAGGTAATGGTTCCTACGATCAATCCCCGGCGCAAGGGGGTTGGAGTCTTCAAGGTCTGATTGACGGCTTCCGTTGGTGGTGTCGCCTCTGTCTTCAAATACAGGCTCGGGATCGGGGCCGGTGTAGTTGGTCAGCACAAACAGATTCTGGCCGGTTAAAGAAACATTCAGGGTGCTTTTGCCGCCCAGGGGAAAGGATCTGGCAATACTTAGGTTGTCCAGCTTCAGGAAGTCGGCCTTTTCTACATATAATGAAGAATAGCGACTTAAGCGAAGGGCTTCCTCCGCCAGCTCTGTTTCAACTATATTAAAAACCTTTCTTACATAAATAGGGCGGGGTTCCAGAAACAGCCGGCTCCTGTTCACCAGGCGGTGTCCAAAAGCACCGCGGAAAAAAGCCCTTAGCTGCCAGCCGTTAAGTTGAAAATCGTGACTCCAACCCACTTCCAGGTCGGGAACGCCGCTGCCGACCAGCTGGTAATCACTATCCGGTTCGAGTGCGGCATAAACATCGGAGTCGATCACACCATCCTGGTTGATGTCTTCAAAAACAGGCTCGCCATTGGCTTCCACTCCAATAAATACCGGCGCCAGGATATCGCCCCAGCCACCTCCTTCCCTGACCGGTAAGGAGGGATTTTGAGACAAACCTCCTACTGCGACGGCAAAACCGGGATCGGAGATAAGACCATCGTATCGGCTTTGATAAGCGGACAAGACGATGCCCGTTGTATAGCCGGATGTTGGACCATTCAGCAAGTCTATTCCCAGGCCTAGTTCAATACCGCTTGTCTTTAGCCCATCTTTATTGGAAAACGAATTACCCGTGGTGGAAAAATCGGAGCGGATCCAGTCTTTGACCTTTCGCGTATACCAGTCTACAAACCCTTGTAGCTTCCCCACCTTAAAATCGAGCCCAAGATTGAATTCGCTTTTTTCTTCCCACCTCAGCTCGGGATTGGCATTTCTTAAAAAATTGGTGATGGTGGAGCCGTCAGGCTGTTCGATCAAAACGATTTTATCCCTGGAAAGACCTCCCTGGTAAGGCAAGTTTCCGGTAATGCCATAGCTCATTCTTACTTTTAGCAGGTCCACAGCTGGAATAGCCTTCCATTCATGGAGGTTAAGAGCCATTCCAATGGCAGGAAAAAGCCCCCATTGATTGTTTTCACCTAATTTGCTGGAGCCTTCGTATCGCAATGATGCATTTACGATCAGCTTATTTTCAATATTCAGATGCCCCCGGGCGAAAAAAGCGGATAACCTGTCGGACCAGCCGTTATTCAGGGTATCTGTAAAAACGGCTTCCGACGCCCAGTCAGAATAATCCTCAATTTTTTTTACCGCTAATAATTGCTCGTTGGAAAAGCCGCGCAGCAGCAAAGAGTTTTCCAGTTGATGGCCGTCCTGGTAGGATGAACCGATCGTAAGTGCCCAGCTGGACTGTCCAATAGTTTTTTGATAGTTAGCGAAGACCTCATACCAGGAAAAATCGTGCTGCCGGTCGTTCAGATCGGCGCTGGCATCGTTTTGTTCGAGCGGGAAAAAAGATCCCCGGAATAAAGACTGGGGCGAATAATAAGCCCTCTCATTAGAAAAAATATCCTGGTAAGCGTATCTGGCATTCAAAGAAAGACCGGGCCTGATCCTGTATTCCAACAAAGCAGAAGAAGTGAACACTTGATCCCGACCGTTTCGATCATTCAGATCGACTATAGCCCTTGGGTTGAAATAATCGAATAAGCCTAGCAATTCGAAATAGCCGCCGAATTGTTCCGGGTTGGAAGGGAAAGGAGCGTCTTCAGCAAAAACAGGCGCCGTAGGATTGGCGGCAGCGGCATATCGGAATGCCTCCTGAAAGCCCAATCGGCTGCTGCGGTCGGTGTAGGAGGCGGACCATTGTAAAGAAAGCTTTTCTTCAAAAAAATCACTGTTTAAGTTAGCCCTGACATTGAGTTGGTTAAACCCAGACTGTCTAAGAACCCCCTGTATATCCCGGTAGTTTCCGGAAAGTCGATAGTTGTTGCGGCCGCTCTTTCCTTGTATGGCTAAATGATGCATGCCGGAGAATCCATCCCGCTTCACTTCATCCAGCCAATCGGTGGAGGCTCCCAGATCGGTTCCTCCTGCGGCCCGGAATTCTTCGGCGCTCATCACAGGAATTCCAGCGTAGGCGGTGGACAAACCTGTCTGGCCGCTGTAAGCGACCGTAAAAGTCTTTTTTGCATGGCTTCCGTCTTTTGTTTGAATTAAAAGGACGCCGTTGGAAGCTCTTATGCCATAAATGGCCTGAGCGGCACCATCTTTCAATACCGTAATAGAAGCGACGTCATTGGGATCCAGGTTTTGCAGTGAGGCGCCGGGCAGACCGTCTACGACGATCAGCGGATTTCTGTTGGAGAATCCCGACAAGCCTCTGATCCTGATCAGGCCGGGAAGGTTGGGATCTCCGCCCCGGTTGTATACCTGCAGGCCGGCAATTCTTCCCTGGATCAACAGCCTTGGATCTGAGATCAAACCCTGGTTAAAGTCCTCAACCCCTATGGTCGATACAGCAGCGGTGATTGCATTTTTCCCAAAATGACCATAGCCGACCGGGATCAAACTATCATTGGTTGGTCGAAAGTTTGTTATCGAGGAAACACTATCGGCGCCGGGCATAGGTTCCTGTGCGAATGATGTGGCAGGCCTTATTATAAGAGCAAAGCAGCAAAGGAGAATGGGGAACCTTATCCTGATCTTTCTGCTAAAGCTAAATCCGATAGAGTTATTCACTGTCAACTTGTTTTAATTGGAAGTGTTCTGTAGTCTGTAATATCGGATTTTTTTTGAGCCCATGCAAACGCCCCAGGGTTATCGAATTAAGGTGGTGCTGCCTGATAAAACATGGGTTTTTCCATCTTTGGAAAATCTCCGACCTCACGTTAATTTATTACATTCAATGAATTCCGATCTTGAATTCGAGTCTTGATCCTCCAAAGGTAGTGGCTCCGGAGGAGCCAAATGTTGTTAGAAAAAAATTGAAATTAAAGGATAGCGCGCTGTAGATACGTCATATATTCCGTACCTACGGCCTACGGGTTTTTGTTGTTACCCCTTTTTTCTACCAACATTCAACCCCTAGCGGGGCTAGTAGGCTGATTATCAAAAAGAAAGTCTCCGAACTCAAGTTAATTTATTACATCCAATGTATTTTGATCTCGAATTCTAGTCTTGATCCTTCAAAGGTAGCGGCTCCGGAGGAGCCAAATGTTGTTAGCGGTTTTGCCTTTTACATTCTTTTGAAGTCAACTGAATTTTCTATCTTTCCTTCCATAAAATTCAGGTTATGCAAAAACTATTCATTCCGATAGCTTTTCCGCACAAAGAAAGATTATTTGAAGACCATAAAGTGCTGGCGGCCGATGTAGGTGGGACCAAAACCCATCTGGCGCTCTGCCACATTAAAAATGGCCATTGTGAGATTGAAAGAGACTATAAATATGCGTCCAGGGACTGGGAAAACTTTCAGGACATTGTTCTGGATTTTGCCGATGAGGTGACGTTGCCCGATCGCATGTGTATTGCCTTTGCGGGGCCTATTCATCAGGGGAAGGCCCAGGCTACTAATCTGAACTGGAAACTGGACTGCAAAGCCCTCAGCAAGAAACTGGGGATTCCCAACGTCAGCCTGATCAACGATCTGGAAGCCAATGCTTTCGGCTTAAGCGCGCTCAATCAGGACGATGTGCTGACTATTTATGATGGAAATGAACGGCCTGTTGGAAACGCGGCCATCATTTCTCCGGGTACAGGCCTCGGTGAAGCTGGTTTGTATTGGGATGGAGCAGCGTTGCATCCTTTTGCTACGGAAGGGGGGCATTGTGATTTTGGCCCTCGGAGCCCGATGGATGTAGAGATCTTGCAATATCTTCAGTCTAAACACGATCATGTCAGTTGGGAGCGGGTCCTTTCCGGCCCCGGTATCCACACCATCTATCGGTTTCTGCGGGACGTCAAGAAACGCGAGACGCCCTTCTGGCTGGAGAAAAACGTCAATGAGGGGGATCCGGCGGCGGAGATCAGCAAAGGGGTAAAGGACAACTGCGGCATTTGTGTCGAAACGCTGGAGCAGTTTGTGCGGTTCCTGGCCATTGAAGCTGCTAATCTGGCCCTTAAGATCAAATCCACTGGCGGACTGTTTATCGGTGGCGGCATCATACCGAAAATCTGGAATGAAGAGCTGAAGAACGTCTTTCTCGAACACTTCTTTCCTGTAGGCCGGCTGCAATCTTTAATAAAGGAAATACCCATTCATATTATTTTAAACTCAAAAACGGCTTTGCTGGGAGCAGCTTTTTATGGGATAGGGTTTGATTAAGGATAAGTAAGCAAACCATTCCAAATATAGGTTTTGTTGGCGCCCAGGGCGCCAACAAAACCTATATTTAAAGATAATTTGCCGCCCAAGGGGCGGCAAATTATCTTTAAATATTATTGTATAAGCACTTATTTTAATATTAGGTCATTCCAAAAATCAGTTTCTCTTTTTAACTGATTTTGTTATAACACCATGCTTTTCCAGGGGAAAGCATCCTACCTTTCGTTAGAGGATCATAATATCTAAAAAGGTCATTTTGCAATCCTTAAGAATAACTTTTAACAACTTCATCAGCAAAAAACGAACATGGGTCATCTTTTTTGATGTTACAACATAAAAAAGATGCGATGAGTAAGATCCGAAAGAAACGGATAAAAGACTATCCCCGGAAAGTGGAGGATGTCAGCAACCGCCCGAAAGACCCCGAGCAGATCATAGAGGAACAGATGGATGAGAGTCTGACGGAATACAGAAGGAGCAAACAGAGTTTGTTCCTTTCTTCAGTTATTGCAGGGCTTGATCTTGGTTTTAGCCTTTTGGTTATGGGGGTTTTGTATACCCTGTTCAATGGGAGTACTTCGGAGCAGGTCATGCAGTTGATCATGGCTGCGGCCTATCCGTTGGGATTCATTTTCGTGGTGTTAGGGAGATCCACTCTTTTTACCGAGCACACGACGCTTGCGGTGCTGCCGGTGTTGGGCGGCCGCGAATCCGTGAGGAATATGGCGGTCGTTTGGGGGATTATTTACACCGGCAATATCATCGGCGGTTTATTGATCGCGGCAATGTTGAGTTGGCTGGGGCCTCAGCTGAACATTATCTCTGTTAAGAGTTTTGAAGAAATTGCCTTGCACATCATTGAAGTTGATGGTATGTTGATCATGGGCAGCGCCATTCTGGCCGGCTGGCTGATGGGCTTGCTGTCATGGCTGGTGACGTCTTCACAAGAGACCATTAGCCGTATTTTTATTGTAGTGCTGATCACATCAGTGATCGGTTTAGGTTCTTTGCACCACTGTATTGTGGGGTCTACTGAACTCTTAGCAGGCTGGATGGTCTCGGATAAGATCGGCCTGTCAGAGTACCTGGTCACTCAAGGATGGGCGACGCTTGGGAACATTGTCGGCGGCGCTTTTTTCGTGTCTATTCTAAAATTTAAAATGATACAAGACTAAATATGATTCCAGACAAGTTAATTGACAGTTTGTCAACTCCTTTTTCCCGCTTCACCAATACAGAAGCGTTAAGCGGTCTGCTGTTGATCATCTTCGCGCTTATTGCGTTGTTTTGGGCTAATTCGGGTTATGGGGATATTTATGATGCGATCTGGCATACGCATTTGTCTATAGGCTTTGGAGATTTTATGATCGATAAACCCCTGCACATATGGATCAACGATGGGCTGATGGCCATGTTCTTTTTTTATGTCGGGCTTGAGATCAAACGCGAAGTAATGGTAGGAGAGTTGTCCGATCTGAAGCAGGCAACGCTTCCTTTTTTTGCTGCTCTCGGCGGAATGATCGTACCGGCCGGCTTGTTTTTATTGTTCATTCAGGGAGGATCCGGGGTGGAAGGCTGGGGTATTCCAATGGCTACCGACATTGCCTTTTCATTGGGTATATTGATGTTGCTGGGTAAAAGAGTGCCCAACAGTATGAAAGTTTTTCTGACGGCTTTTGCCATAATAGACGACATTGGCGCTGTACTGGTGATCGCTATCTTCTATTCTGCAGACATATCCTGGAACATGCTCTACCTGGCGGCGGGAGTACTGGGGTTGCTGGTGGTGCTCAAGCAGTTTAACATGCGTAATGCCTTTGTATATTTTCTTTTCGGCACTGTTATTTGGTACCTGGTTTTACAGTCGGGAGTGCACCCTACGGTGGCAGGTATTTCAGTAGCGTTGATCATTCCTACCAATAACCGCATCCGCATGCGTACTTTTGCAGCCGAAACGCGCTCCGCCGTGTCTGAATTTATGGACTATAAGATTCATTCCGTCAAGCAATTTCTAGCCAAAAACCAACTCAGGGCCATTATGGAAATGGAAGATTATATCGACATGGTCCAACCGCCTTTACAAAAACTGGAACACAACCTCCATCCTTATGTGGCTTTGGGCATCATGCCTTTGTTCGCTCTGGCCAATGCCGGCGTGATCCTGGGC
The DNA here is from genome assembly GCA_964548175.1 of uncultured Saprospiraceae bacterium. Lineage (GTDB taxonomy): Bacteria > Bacteroidota > Bacteroidia > Chitinophagales > Saprospiraceae > JANQPA01. Next base: position 28,771 of record CAZJQS010000023.1, on the reverse strand, counting down.
GAGGGAGAGAGCGAGATCATTACCCCCCTGTCCATGAGCATTGCTGCAGGGCTGTTTTTGGGGAAAGTGATCGGCATCGTTCTGTTTAGCCGGTTGGCGGTTTGGATGAAAATGTCCACCTTGCCCGACCGGACCCGATGGATCCATCTGACAGGGCTCGGCTTCCTGGGAGGGATTGGCTTTACCATGGCTTTGTTCATTTCCAACCTGGCCTTTTCAGGCAATATGGGTATGCTGAATCCAGCCAAAATCGGCATCCTGGCCGGATCTACTTTCTCAGGGGTCACCGGCTTTCTGATCCTCTATCTGACGCTGCCTAAGCCGGATAAAAAGGTTTCTGATCAGGAGCCTGAAGAGAACGTCCTCTCAAAAGCGGTAGAAGAGGCAATAAAATAAAGGATCATGGTCAGGGGGTTAAAAAATCTTCGGCCAGAAGATCAGCAGCCCTACCGACACAGCAGTGATAGCCGCGATCAGTACGGCTCCGGCAGCTACATCTTTGGTCTTTCCCGCCAGCGGATGATGATCAGGAGAAACCAGGTCTGTCAGGTATTCCAGGGCCGTATTGAAACCTTCTGCCGCCAGCACCAGTCCAAAAGTCAACACCAGCGCCAGCCATTCCATCCGGGATATGTTCAGCCGGATGCCGGCGGCTATGACGAGGATCATTATGATCAGGTGTATGCGTGCATTGGGTTGAGTGGAAAACAACGTCCGGATCCCCTGCCCTGCATATTTAAAGCTCAAAAGGCGACGGTGTATTTTTTTCATAACTATAACTTTCCTGCTACCACGATGGTCTTTTTTTCCCGAATAACTTCCCCTTCCGGCTCAAATAGTTCTATCCATAGCACATACGGCCCTATTCTGGCCTTGCTGTTTTCGTTGGTGAGCCCATCCCACTTGAACAGTTCTGTGTTGCCAAGCAAAGTATTGCGAATCAGGTCTTTTATTAACCGTCCTTGTGCATCAAAGATCTTAATATTAGCCACGTAGCCGGGACGTTCCGGATTGACCTGGATCAGCAAGACATCCTCGAAACCATCATTATCGGGTGAGAATCGCGGGTTTTCAATATTGACCAGTTCCTGACCAGGCGCACCGGGAGGCGTCATCTGGCTATTTGGAGCCGTGGGGGTGGCAAAACCAACAGAAGCAGCGGCGCTGTGCCAGTTGCCCCGGCTTTGAGTAGGCTGGTCAAATCGCAGCCTTTCCAGTGAAACGCCCCGCTCATTGTCGAGTAAAGAGAAATGAAGATCCTCGTCATAATCAAAAGCATCCAGGACAATACCTTCAGCATTTCGCAAGGTGACATTCCCAGACCGGGCTTCCAGCGTAGGCAGATCATTCAGCAGCAGGCGGGAAGGCGCCGCAACGGAATATTTCATTAAAATATCCTCCCTGTTTTCCGTCAGCGCCAGGTATTCGCCAGGAAAAATGAGGTAATTACTCTCTACCATAGCGAGGGTGTCACCGCTATCTTTATCGGTATTGGCAATGAAGAATCCATTCAGATTGATGACCTTCGCAGATGCATTGTAAATTTCCACAAAATCATTTCCTCCTGCCTGCGGATGGAACAGGACTTCACTCAGCAGCAGATCGCCGGGCGTGGCGGCTTCAGGCAGACCGACCGCTATCTCCAGGGGCGCCGGCAGGGTGTTGCCGGTGCAGTCTGAAATGGTGGTAGCCAGTGTGAGCGTATAGCTCTGCCCCTGTACCAAACTTGCAGCTAAAATCAGGATGACTTCATTGCCGACTCCGGGCATTACTTCCGAGATCCCAACGGCAGGATTGACGGCATAAGCATTGACGTCCAGGGTTGTCCCCTCATCCATACGCTCATTAAAAGTCAGACGAAGCTCAAACTCGCTTTCAATGACAATATTACTGAGCCGGGGGGCTATATTTTCCGGAAGGAGATTTGCAACGCTATTGGGCTGCCCGGGAGTCCCTCCCTTTTCAGCCCTTGATCCCGCCCAGTTGCCCGGACAGTCGACCGGACCGTTCGGGTCGATCAGCTCCAGGGAATAACCGCCTACGGACAAAGAGTCTGCATCATACCATTCGTCCTGATAGAAAATCGAGAAAAGGACTTCTTCCCGGCCATCGAGAATGGTTATTTCGTCATCGTCATTGGACAGGCTGGGGAATGTTCTGACCGCAATGGCTGGGCCGAATACTTGAAATTCGGGCAATACGTCTTCATCGCAAACGGTTACAAAGGCGCCAGGTAGCAGTAAATACTCAGGCAGAGGCCTGGGCGTCGCACCTGAATTGATCAACAGTCCCTCCAGTTGAAGGACCTTATCACTGCGATTGTACAATTCGATGTATTCTTCCTCCGGTAATCCTCTGGATGGAGTGGGATCGGTCATGAATTCAGTAACGATGAGGTCACCGGGAGCGGCCTCTTGTATATTGTAAAAAATGACGTCAATCGTTTGGTTGTCGACAGGATTCTGATTCACGTCCCGGACTCCTGAAATGGTTATGGTGTAAAGTTGAGCGGACACCAGGTCTTCATCAAGATTTAATTCTACCTGAGTAGGGTTTCGGGAATCAAATGAAACCCCGGCCGGTTGGCCGATGCCCTGGTCGAGTGTGTAATTCCCGGTGCGCGCAGCGGAAGCAGAATCTAAAACCTCATTGAAAGCAAGGGATATTCTTCGTGAAGAGAGGGCTGTGGCGGAAATGACCTCCGGGGGAATCCTGTCTACAAATAGCGGATCGATCTCGATGTCGTCAAAAAAGAACGATTCAGAGCGAGTAGAGCTGTAACGGCACAGGAAGCCGAAGTAGTTCAGTATGGAAAAAGTAGTATCCACTACGGAAAATTCTTCGGCATAATTGTTCCCCCCTGAATAATCGGCTGAGATGGTCCATTCTCCTGAAGTGGACCGGAATACTTCGATACCAGCCAGAACAGGTTCTGCTGCTACTGTTCCGGGAGCACCCTGCCCGAGGAGTTGAACGACCTCTTGGTTTTGGACATATAATTTGATGGCGTCCTCATTACCGCTCTGGCCGATTTCGAGAAAATAAGCCTGGGTGGACAGCTCCAGTTCCGGCCGGTTAGCTGCCAGGTAGATCCTGAGCTGATTGGTAGAGGAAGGGGCAAAATCCAATCTTGTGAAAAAACGCCAGGTAGTGCCCTCGTCCAGAGAAGTAGCGGCTTCGGTGGAAAGGAAAGAAGTGGTTACACCGGATGCGCCCGGGTTATTGAGTTGGAGAACGCCTTCAGTAACGATAAACTGATCGGTGTTACCGGTCCAAGCTGGATTACTGGTAAAATCGCCGTCATTAAAGTTTTCGACAAACTGAGCACTGAGGTAGCAGTTGCAGGCCATCAGGCAGAACCATAAAGGAATAGCTTTCATCATAAATCAGGGTGTCATGCGTTTAGGCTCTAAAGTTAATCAAACCAGTGGACGTTCGAAAGCTAATCTTGACTATTGACTGGTACTGCATTGCAAATTCCCTTATATTGCAGGCCCAACAGATGGATATTATGAGGTAGTCTCAAAAGAGCGTTTGCAGCTTTTAGATAGCCTCATCAAGTTTTATTATAAACCTATCAAAACTTTAAACAAGATGAAAGTAGCTGTAGTAGGGGTAACCGGGCTGGTAGGCGGAGTGATGTGTCGATTACTGGAGGAGCGGCAGTTCCCGGTTACTGAGTTTTTGCCGGTGGCCTCCTCCAGGTCCATAGGCAAGGAAGTGATGTTTGCAGGAAAAATGCATACGGTTATTGGGATGGAGGAAGCCGTTGATGCGGCGCCTGATCTGGCTCTTTTTTCTGCTGGAGGCGGCACCTCCAATGAGTGGGCCCCTAAATTTGCTGCGGCAGGCACGGTCGTTATTGATAATTCTTCGGCCTGGCGAATGGATCCGGACAAAAAACTGGTGGTGCCCGAGATTAATGCCGACCAGCTTACGATAGAAGACAAGATCATTGCCAATCCTAATTGTTCGACCATACAAATGGTGGTGGCGCTGGCGCCTCTTCATAGAAGATACGGCATCAGGCGCCTGGTCATTTCTACCTACCAGTCATTCACCGGGACGGGAATGAAAGCCGTTAAACAGTACCAGCTGGAAAGAAAAGGGTACGAGCCTAAAGAATCCGAAATGGCCTATCATTACCCTATTTTCGAAAACTGTATTCCGCAGTGTGATATTTTTCTCGATAACGATTACACCAAGGAAGAGATGAAGCTGGTGAATGAAACCCGAAAAATTCTGGATGCACCCGATATGGCCATAACGGCGACGGCAGTGAGAGTACCCGTTCATGGCGGACATTCTGAATCAGTTAATATTGAATTTGAAAAACCTTTTGAACTGCCGGAGGTTAAAAGAATACTAAATGAAACTGCCGGACTGGTCGTTCAGGACGATGTGCAGCAATTTCAATATCCCATGCCTTATTTTGCCAAGGACAAAGACCAGGTCTTCGTAGGACGTATTCGGCGGGACTTTTCCATAGAAAACGGACTGAATATCTGGGTGGTCTCCGATAATCTAAGAAAAGGAGCGGCTACCAATGCTATTCAGATCGCCGAATATTTGGTGGCCAAAGAAGCCCTTCAGCCTGCATCTTCCCTGAAAAGGTATTGATTATTAAAGGGAATGGTCGTATTATATGAACAAAACAGTTGAAAAAATACAGTAATCAATCTCATTTTTTATAATTTTGATTGATATTGTTTAGGAAAAGGTATAAAACACCCGGTAAATGGATGGATCCCATAAGCTGGGACAGTTTGTTCCAATAGCAAATGGTCACTGTAAAGAGCATTTAGTAAACAAACAGCTAAGGGATTGTTAGATAGGAAAAGCCTTTTTTCTGATTTGTACTTTCCTCTCTGAATGTCTTCTGTTTGAGTACTTGTCGTACTGTATTCATATTTAATAAACGAAAATCTGTACCTGGATTATGAAGACCAAGCTTGTACTATGGGGTACTAATGCACAGGAAGAGCGTATTCTAATCGCTTTGGAGTTGTTAACGGAGGATAATTTTGTCAACATCTACACCTTTCCGGAATCCGTCGCCACGGAAGAGTTCAGCCAGCAAATGCTGGACGTCTGGAGAGATGGGGGAGAGGTGCCCTTTCCAGAAGGGTATACCACTGACAAGCGGGAGCTGACCATCACCGAAGACCTCTTGCCGGAGGGCATCTCTGCAGAACGAGGTGACATCGTTCAACGTGCACAGACCGAATGGCACTTTATGGTGTTGTCCACCAAACTTAATCAAGCCTACACTGCAGAGTTGGACGAATTGTGCGAGCGGATAGAGCAGCTGGAGCGCTACGATGCCGGCGTCTGGGAATCCTTGAAAGGATTCTGGCAAAAAGTACAAGTCCAGGTACGAGATCGCAACCTGCTCAAGGATCATGCCAATGAACTCCGGGACACCACCAACGAACTCTTCTCCCGTATGAAAAAATTGCGGTCCAGGCTGGATGAAGAATTTCAGAAGTTATCGAAAAAAAATCACGACAAATTCCATGGGCTTCTCGAAGAAGTCGAAAATCGAATACAAGAGGGCCAACGCCTGCAAAACATCTTTGAAGAACTCAAGAGTCTACAGCGCCAGTTCCGGGATTCTAAACTTACTCGTGACCATCGCTCTAAAGTCTGGGAACGCCTCGACGCAGCCTTTAAAACGGTCAAAGAAAAACGCTTCGGACCCGGCGCCAATGAAGATCGCTCTCCTCTGGACAGGCTGAAAAGACGCTATGACGGACTGCTCGCTGCCATCGAGAAAATGGAAAGGTCCATTCAGAGAGATCGCGAGGACCTGGATTTCCAAAATCGCAAGATCGCCAATTCTGACGGCCAGCTCGAAGCTCAAATCCGCCAGGCTAAGATCAAAATGATCGAGGAACGCATTCGCTCGAAAGAAGAAAAACTCAGCGAAATGCACAGCACTAAAAACGACCTCGAAGATCGCCTGGAAAAACAAAAGGATAAAGAAGCAAAAAAGAAAGAACAGGAGCAGCTTGAACAGGCCAAAAGAGAGGCTGAAGCCAAAATTGCTGAACAAATCAGAGAAGAGGCCGCCGCCCGGAAGGAGGAAGAGGATAAACTGGAAAAAGCAGCCGACGCTATCCTGAAAAAAGAAGAAGAAGAAGAAGAAGCGACGGCAGAAGAACCGAAGCCCAGCCCAGAGGCGTCTCAAAATGTTGAGAAGCCTTCTGAAGCAGAAGTTTCAGAGTTCTCAGTCGCTAATGCTGATGAAGAGAAAGCCGAAACCCCAAAGGTGGAAGAAACGGCGGAAGAGGACAAAAAAGCCCAGGCAGATGTAAATGCAGAAGAAGTAAGCGAACCGGAAAACGAAGAAAGCGATTCCGTTTCAGTAGAAGAGCCTGAAGATAAAGAAAAATAACCCCCCCTTAATCCAGTGTAAAAAGCTGTCTGAAAGACTTTCCAGGCCTTTCAGACAGCTTTTTTTTTCTAAAATGGACGTTCTGTGATTTTTTTTCACAAAAAAAATGTTAGAAAAAAACATTTTTTTCACAAAAAGCACAAAGGATATATGTTTTTAAAATAAGGAGCTATGTTTTTTTTTCACAAAATAACTTTTTTGTTTTTGTCTCTGCTAAAAAGTATGTTCATATTTGTATTGTGATTGATAGATAAGTGGGGCGATAAAGACTTATGGAAGCGTAAGGACAAGATTTGAATATGTTCATGGGATTATAATATAGCAGTGATGATCGTCCCGATAAAATCGGGACGGTTGACACTTTTTGTCCCTAAAAAATAAAAAAAAGACGAGTGAAGGTCGGTCACTCGCCTCAAATTGGATTTGTTCACGGGATTATGTAAATGTTATCACGAAAGGCCTAAACAGCTTTCGTAAAAAATGCACGGCTAAGATAGGTCAATTGTATCGTAAAATCAAAGAAAGACCCCTCAGTTAGGTTAAAAAAATATTAATTTTGGATATGTTCATGGGATTATAACTAAGAAGTCACACAAGAGTGTGACTTTTTTTTTGCTCAAAAGAATACTTCCTGCGCGGTTCGATACGTATTAGCATGAGCCTCAATGATATGAGCTAAGCGATCGGAATATCCGCCACCCATGCTTACTGCCACTGGAATTTCATTTTTTTTGGCATGCTCAAAGACAATGCGGTCCCGGCGCTTGGATCCTGCGATGGTGAGGCTCAGCCGTCCCAGCTTGTCACTTTCCAGAATATCTACACCTGAGAGATAAAACATCATATCCGGCTGTACCCGATCGATGAGCATAGGTAATTTTTCGGATAGAATTTTTAAATAAGGGCCGTCTGTAGTTTTGTCAGGAAGACCGATATCCAGATCTGACCGCTCTTTTCTGACCGGATAATTTTTTTCTCCATGCATGCTAAAGGTGAATACCCTGGGGTCGTCCTTGAATATTTGGGCCGTGCCGTTGCCCTGGTGCACATCCAGGTCTACAACGAGGATTTTTTTCGCTAGTTCGTGTTTGAGCAAAAAGTTAGCTGCTATGGCAATGTCATTTAGCAAACAAAAACCTTCCCCCCGATCTGTGAAAGAATGGTGTGTGCCGCCGGCCACATTGAGCGCCACTCCATATTTTTGAGCATACAAGGCGCATTGTACGGTTCCATTGGCAATATGTGTTCCTCTCCGGACCAGCTTTTCTGACATGGGGAAACCAATTGCGCGTACTTCCCTGGGGGACAACTGCTGGTTCTTCAGTTTTTCCCAGTAAACTTTATCATGGGTGAGCAGAATGGTGTCTTCATCTAACGGATCAGGATGAAAAAAATGATCGTCAGTTACTGTCCCTTCATACAACAATTGTTCGGGAAGCAGTTCGTATTTGACCATAGGAAAACGATGGCCTTCGGGTAATTCATACTTATATATCGGTGAAAAAGCGATTTTCAGCATTTTCCGTCTTTCGTTTTGTGGCACAAAACTTATAAACAACAAAAACCGAAAGCTGTTGAATGTTGGAAAAATTACTTTTTTTTCTTTATTCAAGGGCTAAAAAAGTATTTTTGCGCATCGATGCACAAAAATGCATAAGCAATACTACAAGACATACACCGCCGCCGCGGTGGATGTCTTATAGGTAAATTTGCTCACTTACGTATTCGCATTAAAAAAAATAAAAATGCAATTAACGGAACAAGAAATTGTAAGACGAGAAAACCTGGAAAAAATCAAAGCCGCGGGCATTGATCCCTATCCGCCGGAAACTTTCCCGGTAAATGCATTAGCTGAAGAGATCAAGGAGGGCTTTGACCCTGAGAAGAAGAACTTCCAGGACGTATGTATTGCCGGCCGTTTAATGATGACCCGGGTGATGGGAAAAGCTTCTTTCGCCGAGCTTCAGGATTCCAGCGGTCGCATTCAGCTCTACGTTTCCAGGGATGAGATCTGCCCGGACGAGGATAAGACCCTTTACAATACGGTGTTCAAAAAGCTGCTCGATATAGGGGATTACGTGGGAGTAAAAGGCTTTGCTTTCATCACCCGTACGGGGGAGCTCACCATTCACGTCACAGAATTTAAACTGTTAAGCAAGTCTTTGCGGCCGTTACCGATTGTTAAGACCAGAGTAAATGAAGAGACGGGCGAAACAGAGGTCTATGACGCCTTTGTTGATCCGGAGCTTCGCCACCGCCAGCGCTACGTGGACCTGACCGTCAATCCCCATTTCAAAGAGACCTTCATCACCCGTTCCAAGATCATTTCTTCCATGCGCCGTTACTTTGATGAGCAAGGATGGCTGGAAGTAGAAACGCCTATCCTGCAACCTATTCATGGGGGAGCGGCAGCCCGGCCCTTTAAAACACATCACAATACGCTGGATATCCCGCTGTATTTGCGGATCGCGAATGAACTTTACCTCAAGCGACTGATCGTCGGCGGCTTCGATGGGGTATATGAGATCGGAAAAATGTTCAGAAACGAAGGCATGGACCGCACCCACAACCCTGAATTTACTTCCATGGAAATCTATATTGCTTATAAAGACTACAACTGGATGATGGAAATGGTGGAAGAATGCTTCGAACGTATTACCAGAGAAGTAAAGGGAGACACCAAAGTGCAGGTCGGAGAAAATACCATCGATTTTAAGGGCCCTTACCAGCGGATCAGTATGCTGGACGCCATAAAAAAATATACCGGCTTTGATATTGAGGATATGGATGAAGCAGACCTGAGAGACGTGTGTAAACAACTCCATGTCGAAGTTGATCCTTCTATGGGCAAAGGTAAGTTGATCGATGAAATTTTCGGAGAAAAAGTGGAGGACTTCCTGATCCAGCCTACCTTCATTACCGATTACCCGGTGGAAATGACGCCTCTGGCCAAAATGCACCGCAAAAAGGAAGGGTTGGTGGAACGCTTCGAGTTGTTTGTCAACGGTAAAGAGATCGCCAACGCCTACACGGAGCTGAACGATCCCATCGATCAGCGCAGGCGCTTTGAGGAACAACTTCAACTAGCCGCTCGCGGCGACTTCGAAGCCATGGCCCTGGACGAAGACTTCCTCCGGGCGCTGGAATACGGAATGCCGCCTACTGCAGGCCTTGGCGTCGGCATCGATAGGTTCGCCATGATGCTCACCGATCAGAGTACGATCCAGGAGGTGCTGTTCTTTCCACAAATGAGACCGGAACGAAAAGTGGAAGAGGAAGAAAAATAGTATGCCTGGCTTTTTACACCACCTCTTAAGGTCAACTAACTTATGGCCTTCGCAAATTAGGGATGATTCATGTTTTTACCCGGTGAAATTTAATCAGGTGTTCCGGATCAGTCTCATTATACAGACAAAGAATTAAGGTCTTTTTCTTTCTTCGGTCTGCCGGAAAAAGAATTCGAATGGGGTTATGTACATAACCGTTATCTTCAAACAAGAGGATCTGTTTGTTTCTGGTAGGCAGCCGGAATAGTTTCAACTCTGCGATGTCTTTGGGAATGGGAACGTCCTTATAGCCTTCTTCTCTTAAAAACTGCCGGATCATCTCATAGCTGTGCTCCAGGCTAATGCCGGAAAACACTGTTTTATATTCGTATCCATCACTTTCGCCGCCCAGATAATCCGAACCTGGGGGCGGGAAATTATCACGCAAAGCCATGAAGATTGTTCTTTATTTCGGCCTGCAAATTTATCAAAGTATTCCTGATCTTAATCCAAGAAGGTAAGCAATTTTAACGAGAATTATCCCGAATTTTAAATAAATGACCCTGCAGGCAGAAGCCGGTCGATCTATGGCCGGAAAGGATGCCTTTTTATTCTGCTGCCGGCTAAAATATTTTCAATGTCCGGGCTGCAGATGGATGAAATGAAAAAAACTTCGACCTTTTTATCCGATTTAAGGGACGACTTATGTTTAAATAGCCTGATTCCTTATATTCGCATTCTACTTTATAATATGAAAGAACCGTTGTTCAAAATAAGGGAAAAAGGAAAGTACGGTTTCATCAATCGTGAGGGAGAAATCGCTATAGAGCCCCAATACATAGAGGCAGAGGAGTTCTATCATGGCTTTTCCCGGGTAAGACTTAACGACAAGCTGGTGCAAATGGACGAGATGGGCCGCCTGCTCATCAAATATTTCTTTAATTTTGTAGGGCATTTTGAGGAAGAGCTGGCCCGGGTGCAACTGGTCAGTCGATGGGGGTTTATGGACAAACGGGGCAACAAAGCCATTGCCGTGCAATTTGAACATGCGCGCGACTTTAGCGAGGGCCTTGCCGCTGTTCGTTACGATCGCATGTACGGCTTTATCAATCAGGAGGGGGATTGGGTGATCCATCCTCAATTCGATAATGCCGGCGAATTTAAAGAAGGCCTGGCTCCTGTCGAGGTCGAATGGCAATGGGGCTATATCGATATTTCCGGAGAGCCGGTCATCCCATTGAAATACGATAAATGCTATCCTTTTCAGGAAGGCGTCGGGGTGGTGGTCAAAAATAACCAATGGGGACTGATCGACCACACCGGAAGAGAAATCCTCCCGCCTTCTTTCGATTGGGTCGAAGGCGTTCCGAACGGAGAGTTTTTTGACGGTATGGCAATGATCCGCCAGGAAGGCCGATGGGGATTTGTAGACCCCAAAGGACAAGTCATTATTCCGCCGGCTTTCCAGGCCGTCGGCGATTTTTCAGGCGGCCTGGCTCTGGCAAAAAATGATGGCCAGTATGGCTACATCGATACCACCGGTACAGCGGTAATCCCTTTCGAGTTTGAAAATGCCGGACTATTCGCTCAGGGAATGGCGCAGGTCATGAAAAACGACAAATGGGGCTATATCGATGAATTGGGCGACTGGCTCATCCAGCCGATCTTCGATAAGGCCCGGCCCTTCCGGGATGGATTGGCCTTAATTGAATACAAAAACCGCTGGGCATATATCAATTCTGAAGGTAAGGTGGTCTGGAAAGAGCATTAAAGGGCTTAGCCGGCCATTTCACATCTCGGCGATCACATCTACATTCGCTTTCACATGTTGATTTAACGATACTTTTACTTTAGCGTCCAGCGGAAGAAAAACATCCACTCTGGAGCCAAATTTAATGAAGCCCAGTTCCCGCCCCTGGATCGCCGTCTGTCCGGGTTGAAGATAGGTGCGTATCCTTCTGGCCATAGCACCGGCGATCTGTCGGATAACGAAAGTCGTATTGCCGGACTTGATCGAAATGGTCGTCCTTTCATTATCAGTGGAGGATTTGGGATGCCAGGCCACCAGGTACCGCCCGGGATGATGTTTGACGTATTCCACCCTGCCGGAAACCGGTATCCGGTTGCAATGTACGTCGGTAATGGACATGAAAATAGAGATCATGAGTCGTTTGTCCTTTAACACCTCGTCCTCTACCCGTTCTTCTATCACAACTACCTTGCCGTCAGCTGGTGAATAAAAAAGCTTATCGTCATGTTGAGGAACGTTGCGGATGGGGTGCCGGAAAAACTGCAACACAAATATCAATAAGATCAAGCAGAGTACACTGACGACCAGCAGTCCGGACGGCAGCAGCCAGTCGACCAGAAAAAAAATAAGGGCGATGACCAAAAAGGTCAGGCCGATGATGAAAAAGCCTTCCTTATGCAGACGCATCATGTTATTTTTTTAAAACAGTACTACAATTTCTCCTGAAAGGTACAAATACAATACCGCAAAGGGCACGCTAAAGATAAGCGCATCGAAGCGGTCCAGCAAGCCGCCGTGCCCAGGGAGCAGCTGGCTGGTATCTTTTATGGCCACGCTTCTTTTCAGCATAGATTCCACCAGGTCGCCAAGATTACTCATTACGCTGATGATGACAGACAATCCCAGCCACTGAAGGAACGGCAAAGACGGAAAAAGGAAGCTCATCGGCACGCTGATGAGGATTGTGATCACGACGCCTCCGAGAGTGCCCTCCCATGTTTTTTTGGGAGAAATGCGGGGCAGCAGCGGTTTTTTTCCCAGTCGGGAGCCAATAAAATAGGCTGCTGTATCGTGAGCCCAATTATACAAAATAATGCCCAGAACGATGTCAAACATATATTCCTGCTGTGGGAAAGCCAGCGGGATCATCAGGCAGTGAGGGAGCCCGATGTAGAAAAAACCCATAACCATATAGGCCAGGAAAGAAAAAGGCTGGTCGTCGCCGGTATATAATTCAAAAAGGAACAAGAGAAAAAAAGCAGGCAAGACCACAATAGCAATATCCAGGAATTGCAGGTTCTGGCCGTCCAGAAGGCCCAGGTACAGTCCTGCGCTGATGAAGTAAGGCAGGCTTCCTATGATGAGACCAATGACGATGCGCACCAGTGCGGGCCAGCCTTTGGTCGGTAAAAGCAAGCCGAAAAATTCCCCCAGGCAGATCAGGTTAATTAACCCAAAAAGGATTAAAAAAGAATACGGACCTGCGAGGATGCTGATCAGAACGATCAATACAAAAAATACTGAGGTAATGACGCGAGCTCTTAGTCTGTCCATATGCTGTTTTAATCAAAGGTGGTCTTTCTATTCTGAAAAAGGAGTTTCCTCCCGGTTTATAGATTGATTGTATTGATAAATAAAATAGCCAACAAATAGAAGCCCTGCAGTAGAGAAAAGGCCTAAAGCCCAGGGAGCTCTTTCCATATCATTGAGGGCGTCCGGATCAATTTCGGCGGCATAGAAATACTGAGCCAGCACCTGGGCGCCGTTAAAGAAAAAATGAGCAATGATGGGAATCCACAAATTGCGCGTCCACACCAACAGATAACCCAGGATCGCCCCCAGGATCATTCTGGGAATAAAACCCTGGAACTGCAGGTGGATGGCGCTGAACAGGATAGCAGTAATCCAAACGGCGGCGACGGCGTGGCCGAAGCCTTGTTCCAGCTTTTGCTGAATAACCCCCCTGAACAAAAGCTCTTCACCAATGGCAGGAATTACCGCTACAACCAGCAAGTTGAACATTAACTCCACCGGGCTTTCCATATTCAAAACGCTTTTAAGCATGCCCTCGGCGGAAGTTTCCATCTGCATGGCCCAGTCCGGCAGGGGTAGCTGCTGGTTAAGCCAGTAAGTGAACTGAGCCATTGGGAACGAGATCAGGATGAACAGAATGCCGTAGAATACATTTCTCCAAAGCGGACTCCGATCGAGTTTGAAAAAAGTAACGGTCCTTTTCCGGTAAAGAAAATAGACCAGCGCAATGGAAGGCAGACTGAAAGTCATGACGTGGCTGACAAGATTGACGACTCGCAGAAAATTCCTCAGGTGCAGGGGGCTGTCTTCGTCAATGTCACTCAGCAAGGTTCGGAGATCAACGCCCCAGGCCTGGCTGATGGCCAGCACCATCAGATTGCCGAGCAGACTGCCCACCAGGAGCGCCACCAGTAAGAGCATGAACGTAAAAAAAACGGGCTGGGGTGATTTGTCCGGTTGTGTCGATTCCGTGTCAACTTTATCTATAAGATTATCCATCTACCTATTTTTCGTAAATTTACCTCAAAATTTTCAGATATGACAAGACTTAGCGTCAACATCAATAAGGTCGCTTTGGTTCGCAACTCAAGAGGAGGAAATCTGCCCGACCTGGTTCAGGTGGCTAAAGATTGTGAAGCTTTTGGCGCAGAAGGCATTACTGTACATCCTCGCCCTGATGAAAGGCACATCCGATACAGCGATATCCCTCAGCTCAGAGCAATTGTTCAAACGGAATTCAATATAGAAGGTAATCCTACCGATCGGTTCATGCAGTTGGTTTTAGAAAATCCCCCTGCACAGTGTACCCTGGTTCCCGATTCTCCGGATCAATTGACCTCTGATCAGGGCTGGGATACCGTTAAGCATCACGATTTTCTGACCGCTATTATCCGGCAATTGCAGGGCGCGGGCATCCGGGTGTCGGTTTTTGTCGATCCGGTGGAAAAACTGGTGGAGGGAGCCAAAAAAGCAGGCGCAGATCGTATCGAGCTGTACACAGGGAATTACGCCAGGATATTTGAAAAGGACCCGGCCCAGGCAGTAGCGGCTCATGCACGTTGCGCAGCCCTGGCTCAGGAAATCGGACTTGGCGTCAATGCCGGGCATGATCTGAATTTAGATAACCTGCGCTATTATAAACAACAGGTGTCGCCTCTGATGGAAGTGTCTATCGGACATGCTTTGATCTGTGATGCATTATACTATGGTCTGCAAAATACCATCCGGATGTACTTGCGGTTATTGCAATGAAAACTGCTGAGGACATTCCACTTCAGCCCGGGGCGCAGTATTTTTCCAAAATCCCATTAGGCACTATCTCAACCTCAACAACTTTACTATCTCCAAAAGCAGCAAAAGGGAAATCCGGTTCGTTAAATCCATGGATGCGCGAAATCAACAGGTCGCATTTTTATGGACCTTCCTCACTTCATGCTAAACGCTTTTGTAAAATAGCATATCCTAATTATAACCCGTTTTTCCTTGTTTGGTTCTCGTGTTAAAAGGCCAATTGCCACACTTTTCGATAAATAAATAATTTTTTTACATTAAGTTGATATTCTTAAATTCCTGTTTTTTAGTACTTTAAGGGGTTTTGAGCTGTGTAGTGCGGGAAAAAAAATGTTATTTTATCCATTTGTTAAGGAAACGTTATTTCTATTTTATAAATTTGGAACTGGGATTAGTTAATTCTTAAAATTAGATTAGTATGAAAAAACTCTCACTAGTTGTGATGCTGTTTTTGTTTGTGGCAGCTACAGCCATTGGACAGAAAATGGTATCAGGAACTGTAACGGATCAGGACGGAGAGCCCTTAATTGGGGCCAGTATCCTGGTAAAAGGAACGTCAACGGGTACGGTGACGGATTTCGACGGCAATTTCGAATTCGAAGTACCCGAAAACGCACAAACACTCGTCATTAGTTACACAGGTTTTACTTCTCAGGAAGTGGAGATCGGTAACCAAACCACCTTTGAGATTGCTTTGCAGGAAGGTTTAACCCTTACTGAGGCCATAGTTACCGGCCTTGGTATTGAAAGAGAGAAAAAGTCTCTGGGTTATGCCGTTCAGGAAGTAAGCGGTGAGGCAGTCACTGCCGTAGCCGACCAGAACGTTGTCAGCGCCCTGACCGGTAAGGTAGCCGGTGTCCAGGTTATTTCTTCGTCTGGCGCCCAGCTTGGCGGTTCTGCAAATATTCGTATTCGCGGAGCGAACTCTCTGACAGGCGGACAGCCGCTGTTCGTTGTGGATGGTACGCCTATTTCCAACGCCAACTTTTCCGACACCAACCGCGGTCGTGACTGGGGTAACTTTGCTTCAGACATTAACCCAGAGGACATTGCGTCCATTTCCGTGTTGAAAGGTCCTGCCGCAACCGCCATCTATGGTAACCGTGGCGCCGGCGGGGTAGTGCTGATCACCACCAAAAAAGGGAAAGACCGCAGAGGCATCGGTGTAACCTACTCCGGTTCTGTAACTGCTGACCGTGTGTACATTCTGCCTGAGTATCAGAACGAGTATGCAGGTGGTTATACTCAGGATTTCCTCAGAGCAACTGACCCCGTGGATGGTCAGCAATACAATGTATTGAACTACGCCGCAGATGAAAGCTGGGGCCCAAGGATGGACGGCACTTTATATCGTCCATGGTGGTCATGGTTCCAGGGTGAAGATTATGGAAAGCAAATTCCTCTTTCTCCAAAGCCAGACAACGTAAGGGACTTTTTTGAAACCGGCATGACCTTTAACAACAATATTGCCTTGTCCGGCGGTAATGAAACGACTACCTTCCGTCTTTCTTTCACTAACATCCAGCAGGATGGGGTATTGCCGAACAGTACACTGGATCGTACGAATATCGGTATCAATGCCTCTACGCAGCTTACCGATAAGCTTACTCTGGGAACCAGCGTAAACTTTGTGGACATTGCAGGCCTGGGACGGCCTAGCTTCGGCTATGACGGTCAGTTCAACGTAGTCAATTCTTTTAACCAGTGGTTCCAGCGTCAGTTGGATATTGACAGGCTGCGTGATTACAAGAATCCTGACGGAACGTTCAAGTCATGGAACATTCGGAGCCCGACTAACCTGCGTCCGTTGTACTGGGATAGCCCATACTTCACGCAGTTTGAAAACGCCGCTACCGATAGCCGCGATCGTTACTTCGGTAACATCAGCCTGACTTACCAGGTAAATGAAAATCTCTCCCTTGCAGGTTTTCTGAGAAGAGATGATTATACTTTCCGCAATGAGACGAGAGCAGCCACAGGAGGATTAGACTTGGATGATTACGACGAATTCGTCGCCAATGGCCGCGAAGATAACTATGAATTCCTGGGTAACTACAACAAAAACTTTGGTGACCTTTCCGTAGACGCCAACTTCGGCGCCAACATTCGTAGAAATGATTATCGCGAGAATTTCGTGGGTGTAAACGGTGGCTTGAACGCCCCTAATTTATACAACCTGAAGGCTTCCACCGACCGTCCGGATGCGACCAACTTCGTTTCTGAGAAGGTGGTGCGCTCTGTATATGGTGGCGCTAACTTTGGATGGAAGTCCATGCTTTACCTGGGCTTTACGCTGCGTAACGACTGGTCTTCCGCACTACCTGTAGAAAACAACTCTTACTTGTATCCTTCTGTTTCGGGTAGCTTCGTATTCTCTGAGTTGATGGGGTCCAGCTTCCTGTCCTTCGGTAAGATCCGCGGATCTTTCGCCCAGGTAGGTTCTGATATTGATCCTTATCGTACCCAGTTCACCTATTCTGCAGGAACGCCCTACGGCTCTGTAGGCGCCTTTACTCTGCCGAATACTTTGATTAACGAAGACTTGAGACCGGCATTGTCTTCTTCTTATGAATTTGGTCTGGAGCTGCGCTTCCTGAATGACCGTTTAGGTATTGACGTAGCTTATTACAATAATGATGCAGAAGATCAGATCCTGACGCTGACCGTACCTGGTTCTTCAGGGTTCTCTGCTGCGATCATCAATGCGGGTAACATAAACTCCAACGGTGTAGAATTGGCGCTGAATGCAACTCCGGTGAGAACGAACAAGTTCAACTGGGATATCTACCTGAATGCAGCTACTAACACTTCTTCGGTAGAAGAACTGGCAGATGGTCTGGACAACAGACGTCTGGATGCATGGGGCTGGGGCGGTCTGGCCGTTAACGCTCCTGTAGGCGGCGAATGGGGCCAGTTTACCGGCAGAGGCTTTACCTACTTTGAAGGAGATGAGAGCAAGCCGATCATCAGAGAGGATGGTTCTTATGTATGGACAAACAACAAAAACCTGGGTGGTCTGCTTCCTGACTGGACCGGTGGTTTCCGCAACGTAATTGACTGGAACGGATTTTCGCTTTCAGCATTCATCGAATTCCAGCTTGGCGGCCAGTTCCACTCTGTAACCAGAATGTTCAATGCTTACTCTGGTCTGGGTGCTGAGACTGTCGGTAACAATGACAAAGGTAACCCTATCCGTGATCCGGTCGATCAGGGCGGTGGCATTAAAGTAGAAGGAGTACTGGCTGACGGAACGCCACACTCTGTGTATGTGGATCCACAGACCCACTTCTCCGACCACCTGTTTGCCTTGAACGAAAGATGGATGTACGATGCTACTTATGTGAAGTTCAGAGAATTAAGCCTGGGGTATAACTTCCCAACCAAGCTATTGTCCAATACACCGATCAGAAGCCTTAAACTGTCTGTAATCGCCAGAAACCTGTGGTTGATCCACGCTGAGGTAGACGGCCTTGATCCTTCTGAGATTCCTCCTGGATCTTCCAACTTTGTGTTCCAGGAGAACGGCGCTTTGCCGGGTGTACGTTCCTTAGGTCTTAACCTGCGGGTAGGGTTCTAGGTAAAGAGAAGTTATAAAAATCCTTAATTGTTTAATTTTAAGATAACTCATTGACTAGTAGAGTGTAAAAAATAATCAGGCGGGGCCGTAAGGCTCTGCCTCCTCCAAAGGTCAAAAGAGTTGTTCTGAACTATAAAAAACAGAAGATGAAAAATTTATTTAAGATAAGCCTTATGGCGGTGCTAACTATGGCAGGAGTCAGCTGTAGCGATTTCGGCGATATCAATAACGATCCTAACAACACCACTTCCGTAGCTCCTGAAGTATTGCTGACTAACAGTCTGCGATCAGTTTCGGATGTCGTTGGCGCTACTACCGGTGTGCTTTATGTGCAGCATATGTCTGAAACGCAGTACACGGATGCTTCCAGGTACTCTACTGTCAACTTTGATTTCAACGGATGGTATACCGGTCCGTTAGCTGACCTGGACCACATCATCCAGTTGAATGAAGATCCTGCAACGGCGCTGGATGCCTTACAGTCAGGATCCAATGCCAATCAGATCGCGGTGGCTCGCATTATGAAAGCTTATTTCTTCCAATTCATGACAGACCGTTGGGGGCCGCTGCCTTACACTAACGCTCTTCAGGGAAGAGAGAATCTCAGGCCTGAATATGACAATCAGGAGACTATTTATACAGATATCCTGAAGGAGCTGAGGGAAGCAGTAGCTCAGATGGACGGAGGTCCTGGTGTTGACGGAGACTTTCTGCTCAACGGCGATATGGCGCAATGGGCTAAATTCGCTAATTCTCTTCGCGCTATTGCTGCAATGCGTTTATCTGAAGTAGATCCTTCCACTGCTCAGGCTGAGTTTGCAGATGCCATTGCAGACGGCGTGATTTCTTCTGATGACGAAAGCGTTATGTACCCATACCTGGCGGAGACCAACAACCAGAACCCTTGGTTTGGTCGTTTCATCACCCGTACGGACTATGCGATCAGCTCAACCATGGTGGATTATATGAAGCCGCTGAACGATCCGCGATTGAGCCCTTTTGCCGATCCGGCGCCCAACTATGGTGATGTACGCGGCATGCCTTACGGTATTGAAAATGCCGGTGATATTCCTAATGATGAGGTGTCTTTCCCAGGTTTCCCTGCGGTAAGAGGCCAGGATGCACCGCTACCAATCGTTACCTATTCCCAAATGCTCTTCTCAATGGCTGAAGGCGCCGCCAGAGGGTGGATACAGGGCAATGCCCAGCAGTTGTACGAAGATGCAATTGCCGCCAGCTGGAGACAGTGGGGCGTTTATGACGATGCGGCTTTTCAGGCTTACATCGCTCAGCCTGAAGTAGCTTATGACGCCAATAACTACATGGAAAAGATCCACATTCAAAAGTGGGTAGCCATGTATCTGCAAGGGTATGAAGCCTGGGCGGAGTGGAGAAGAACAGGTATTCCGACACTGGACCCTGCTCCGGACCCACTGAGCGTCGTTCCTGAAATTCCCGTACGCCATGCTTATCCAACTTCTGAAAGGGATTTGAATTCTGATAATTACAACGCTGCGCTCGGCCTGCTCGGCGGCGAAGATGAATTACATACGCCACTTTGGTGGGATAAATAATTTTTAAGCCTTTGGGCATAAAAACTATAAAAAAAGGTTGGTCGCTATCCGGCGACCAGCCTTTTTCATTCCTACGTCAACCCTGGGACAGTTCTTATTCTTATCGATCCTTAACTTTGAGTTGTAATCATAAAACGCTCAAAATGAAATCGACAGCTTTTCTTCTTTTTTTCCTGAGTATTGTAAGTCAGACGCTTTTCTCTCAGGCCTGCTGTTCGGGCGGCACGCCCCTATCCAGTAACCTTGGCATTCAGGGCTTGCAACATCAGCAACTCGAATTTCAACTGAGCTATGATTATAACACCCAGCGGGCGCTGGTTTCAGGTAGCCAAAAGCTGGATGATGACCGAAGAGATCGCAATACCCACTCGGTATTGTTAAGAGGAAGTTATGCTTTTTCTCCCAAATTTTCCCTTACCGGTTTATTTTCCTTCGTCCGCCAGGAAGAGGTCATTGATAATATCGGTGGCAGACGGACAACAACTTATGCCGAGGGGATAGGTGATGCCGTGGCCATGCTACAATACAACCTGATCAATAATCCCGGCATGAGCCTCGTTCTCGCCGGCGGCCTAACCATCCCCCTAGGTGCTACGGATCGTCTCGATCCGACCACGGGCATTACTGCTCTACATCCCGATATGCAGCCGGGGCAAGGCGCCTTGGATCAACTGCTTGGCGCCAATGCCGTTATTTACAATATCTTCAAACCTGGAATGAGCTGGACCAATGTGCTGACCTATCGCCTGACATCTCCCGCCGATCGTTTCAACGGCGCTCAGGAATATGAATTCGGCAATGAGTTGCAGTGGATTACCGGTCTGGCCGACAGTTATTTCATCGGCCTGTGGGTGGTAGACCCTTCCTTGCTTTTTCGATACAGAAACACTGCCGTTGATCGTGTCAACGGAGTAAAGTCAGCTAATACCGGAGGGAACTGGCTCCACCTTATGCCGGGGCTTGACGTTCATTTCAGTCAGAATTGGAGCATCGGCCTGACGGGGGAGATACCCCTCTACCGCGATTTGACCGGCACTCAGCTGACGACTTCCAGCAGAATTAGAGTAAATTTGAGATACAGCATCACTCCTAAACAAGAGCTGATGACTACTGATTTATAAAATCTTTTACAGCCGCTAATGAACGCTGGTTGTGCTGATGCTCGTTGTTTTTTTTTTGACGCAGAAGGACGCAGCTTTTGTAGATTTACAAGGGCAGTTAGGCTCTAGAACTGTTTGAACCTGTATAACCTGCGTCACTACGCGTAAAATAAAACAACAGACAGTGAAGATCAGTGTCAAAAAAAATGCACAATGAAAAACCACCTCCTTTTTTTCTTCCTCCTACTCGTTAGCTGCTCCACATCCGAAGAAACTGAGCCTTCCACACCTATCCCTGACCCGTACACAGGCAGCGGCAGCATAACCGTCATCCAGGACGAAGTAAACGGCCGGCAGATCGTTCTGGCTGGCAGTCCCTTTCATGGCTTCATCGTCTCCTTTCAAAGAAAGCTCCCCGATGGGACCTTGCTTGATTTTTTTCCAAAACAAGACGAATTACCCACTATCATGAGTGATAGCGAAGGCAATGAATGGGATTTATTCGGTAAGGCCGTTTCCGGCTCTCGGGAAGGTCAGCAGTTGGCGCCTGTTAAATCCTGCATGGGCTATTGGTTCATCTTTGGAGCTATGTATCCAGGCGTACCTATATATGGCAGTGAAGCAGGAGAAACAATAACCGTATCAGAACCTGATGATGACAATTGGTCGATTCCCACCGATTTTATCTTTCGGGGCTCCGGCTACGATGCCATTCGTTCACTGGAAGAACCTGTTTTTGAAAATTATGACTTTAAAGCAGATGTAGAACGCAAATTTTATGTAAAAGACGATGACTGGATTGTCGGGGCAGAAATAGAAGGTGAGGCCAGAGCCTATCCACATGCAGTGTTGGACTGGCATGAGATTGTCAATGATAAAATTGGCGGTACTCCTTTTTCAGTGGTTTATTGCCCACTGACCGGAACTGCCATGATTTGGAATCGGATGATCAATGGGGAAGAGACGACTTTCGGGATATCCGGCCTGCTCTATAATAGCAATGTTCTTCCATTTGACCGACAGACTAACAGTATTTGGACGCAATTAGCCGCTCAAAGCGTCAACGGTCCCTTAAAAGGGCAACCCGTAGGTCTTTTTCCGGTAGTGGAAATGAAGTGGCGCGCCTGGCGGCAGATTTATCGGCTTCCAAAGGTGCTTTCTTCAAACCAGGGAGGCGGTGGTTTTGATTATACCGAATATCCGTATGGTGATTACCGGACCAATAATGACTATCTTGCTTATCCCATCGCATATGACGACGATCGGCTGCCTCGAAAAGAGCGGGTGCATGGAGTGATCGTTAATGAAGAGGCAAAGGTGTATCGTATGGAAAGCTTCGAATGAAAGGAACTTTTGGTTATTAGGAGGAATCTGTTCAACCTGTGCTGCTGCCAGAGCGGAAGGGTCAAAGATCGTTTTTGCTGAACAAAATTAACATCTGGAATAACTCAGCAATACACAAATCAGACTGAAACAATGCCTGCAGGCAGCGAAAATGACAAAAGTCAAGTTTAAAGTAATAAGGAATTGTTAAATTTGCGGTTCATTTGGTTCAAATAACTCCCGGGTGGGAGTCGGATAAGATTTTCACACAAATAAAATTTTGGTATGAAAAAACTCTCTTTAGTTTTAAGCTTAGTCCTTTTTGTGCTGGGCGCCACTCTTGCACAGAGGACGATCAGAGGTACGGTCACCGATGCAGACGGTGAGCCCCTGATTGGCGCCTCCGTCCTAGCGAAAGGCACCACCACAGGTACAGTAACAGACCTTGACGGCACCTATTCTCTCGATGTTCCTAACGGCGTGAATGCCCTGGTTTTCAGTTATACTGGGTTTCGGACGCAGGAAGTAAGTGTAGGGCCCTCAGATGTGATTGACGTCACGTTGGAAGAAACTGTTGAGCAGTTGAATGAAGTCGTGGTGGTTGGTTACGGAACCCAGATCAAGTCGACGGTTACCGGTAATATTGCCAAGGTAAGCGGCGAACAGTTGGAAAACGTGCCGGTTACTACTCTGGAACAATCGCTGCAAGGAAAAAGTGCCGGTGTATTTATTGAATCGGTCAACGGTAAGCCTGGAGCACAGATGCGGGTGCGTATTCGCGGCTCGGCTTCCATTACAGCAAGTAATCAGCCGCTGTATGTGATTGATGGTATTCCGGTTACAACCCAATCTCAGAACATCAGTGGTGCTTCTTTGAACCCACTGGCGGACTTAAACTTCAACGATATTGAGTCGGTAGAGATCCTGAAAGATGCTTCTGCCGCTGCTATTTATGGTTCACGTGCTGCGAACGGGGTGGTCCTGATCACGACCAAGCAAGGTAAAAGAGGAAAAACTAAAGTCGAAGCTGGCTATCAGTTCGGTTTTAGTAACCCTACGGGTCGTAGAGAATTCCTGAATTCAGAGGAATACGTTGAACTGTTCACGGAAGCAGCCGTCAATCTTGATGAGATTGAGGGCAATACACCAGATGGTTTTAACTGGAAAGATTGGGTGGAAGCGAGATTCGACCGTTATTCCGGTCCATCTGACTGGCGGACGCTGGAAACGGATGTCGACTGGCAGGAAGAGGCTTTCAGACAAGATGCCCTTTCCCGCCAGGCCAACCTGAACTTTTCCGGTGGTGATGAAAAAACCCGTTTTTACGTTGGTTTAGGCTGGAGTGATCAGGAAGGTATACTGGTAGGCAACGGTTTTTCCCGTTTGAGTGGCCGCCTGAACCTCGATCACAGCATTGATGAGAAGCTGACGGTGGGGGTAAATATGAGTCTTTCCCGTACGTTCACGGATCAGGTTGCCAACGATAACGCTTTTTCTACGCCTTTGCAGCTGGTTGCACAGGCGCCGCTTACTCCGGTGCGTAACAATCTGGATCAGCCCTATCGTTCTCCTTTTGGTGGACGCACTTTTCAGCCCGGAGAGTTTTTTGATCGCCCGATCAATACGTATTATAACGGTTTGATCGAAACAGAGGAAGCGATCAGATCCATTGAGTCTTTCCGTAACATCAGTAATGGTTATGTGCGCTATGAACTGTTGCCAGGCCTTAGAATAAATGGTGAGGTAGCGGTTGATTTATACAACTTAAGGGATGATGCACGCTGGGGGGTAAAAACATTCTCCGGTCAGGCGACTAACGGTTTTGGTTCTTCTCAAACCGTTCAGGTCCTGAACTTTAATACTAAGGCCTATGCCAACTATACCACTACCCTGAATGAGGTTCACAACCTTGACCTGGTGGCTGGTGTGGAATATCAGCGTTCACAACGCGAACTGACGCGTACGGACGGGCAGGAGTTTCCGGTGGATGACCTTAAAACACTGGCTTCAGCTGCTGATATTACTTTTGGTACTTCTACCCTCACTGAATTCTCTTTTGCTTCTTATTTCCTTAGAGCTAACTATAATTTTGATAGAAAATATCTGCTTTCTGTAAGCGCCCGTGTCGATGGTTCTTCCCGTTTTGGTGAGAATAACCGCTATGGTATTTTCCCTGCAGTATCTGCAGGTTGGGTGCTGACCGAAGAAAACTTTCTTGCGGGTAACTCCAGCATCAGCTTCCTGAAATTGCGGGCCAGCTGGGGTCAGACAGGTAATGCCGAGATCGGTAACTTCCCATCACTCGGTCTTTTCGGTGCTGAAGGCTATAACGGATCACCAGGTCTGCAGCCTACTCAAATCCCTAACCCGGACCTTACCTGGGAAAACGTTACTCAGGTGGACATCGGTATTGACTTCGGATTTTTAGATAACCGGATCAACGGTGAAATTGATTATTACGTCAAGACAACCGACGATCTGTTGCTGAACGTTCCTGTGCCGGCTACTTCTGGTTTTACTTCTCAAACGCGGAATATCGGTGCAATCGAAAATCGAGGGGTGGAATTTGTATTGAACACCAATAACCTGGTGGGAGCTTTCAAGTGGAATACCAGCCTGAACGTTGCCTTTAATCAAAATGAAGTGACCAGACTGGCTTCCGGACAGGAACTGATCGATGACGGACTGAACGTTGTCAAGCTTGGCGAGCCTATCGGTGTATTCTGGGGCAAGGAATATGCAGGTGTTGACCCCGCCAACGGCGATGCCATCTGGTTCATCAACGGTGAAGGTACCGGAGATCAGACAACGAATGTGTTTTCCGAGGCGAATGATGTCGTGATTGGTAATCCGAACCCGGATGTGATCGGAGGTGTAACGAATGACTTTTCTTATAAAGGCTTCAGCCTGAGCATTTCTTTCAGAGGAACTTTCGGCCATCAGTTGTTTAATACTGCCGGCCGGTTTATGTCCGCTCAGGGCGCCTGGTTCGATAACCAGACCAGAGACCAACTCAATCGCTGGCAGCAGCCTGGTGACGTCACCGACGTACCAAAAGCCATTTTCCTGGGTGGCAATGGTGATCAGAGAAGACACAGCCGCTACATTTCTGAGGGATCCTTTGTACGTCTTCAGAATTTGACTTTTGGGTATGAGTTTCCAAGGAGTGTATTACAGAACATAGGCCTCAGCCGTCTGAGACTCTATGTTACCGGCCAGAACCTGGCTACCTTTACTGATTATGATGGGTGGGATCCTGAAGTATCTTCGGATGCTTTTGTATCTAATGTGAGCTTTGGTCAGGATTTCTATGCTGCTCCACAGCCTAAAACCATTGTTTTTGGTATCAATATTGGTCTTTAATTCAAAAAAAGAAAATTCATGAAAATCATAAATATCAGATTATTATTTCTGGGCTTTCTTCTGATCGGGTTCTTTGGCTGTGATGAGCAGCTGGAACTGGAGCCTGCTCAAAGCATCAGTGAATCCCAGGCTTTAGAAAATGACGCCAATATTCAGGCGGTACTTGTCGGCGCCTATGATGAGCTGGGTGTTGGTAATTTATTTGGCGGAAACATTCTTCGCAACTCCGAATTATTGGGGGGAGATGGTGAAATACAGTGGGTCGGTACTTTTGCCGGGCCGCGTGAGATTTTCACCAAGCAGATGATCTCCGATAACGGTGACGCCACCGGAGTATGGATTGATGCTTACCAGACTATAAACATTGTCAATAATGTCTTGTCGGCGGTTGAAAGAGTAAATGAAACGGATCGCCCGAGAGTGGAAGGAGAGGCGCTCTTTATCAGAGGCTTACTTTATTTCGAGCTGGTTCGCTACTATGGGCTGCAATATGAGGCAGGGCAGAATAATGCTCAGCTTGGTGTACCCGTCATTACTACGCCGACCAGAGGCATTACGGATGAAAGCAATGTGAGGAGAAATACTGTGGAAGAAGTATATACACAGGTTTTGGCAGATTTGACCAGAGCGGAAAGCCTGCTGCCGCAAAGCAACAGCTGGCGCGCCAACAAGGGCGCAGCCAATGCTATTCTTTCCAGAGTGTATCTGCAGATGGGGCGTTTTCAGGATGCATTAAATGCTGCGAATGCAGTTATTGAGTCCGGTCAGTATTCGCTGGTGGCCAATTATGCGGATGCATTTAACAGAGACGCTAACTCTTCTGAGGATATTTTTGCCATTCAGAATACCACTCAGGATGGAACGAATTCGATGAACACGTTCTTCTCTATTCCTGATTTTGGTGGTCGTGACGGGGACATTGAAATCCTTGATGGCCATTTGAACCTGTATGATCCTGCTGATGATCGTCTGGCATTGTTCTTCATGGGTAACGGCGCGATGCGCACTGGAAAGTGGAACAATCAGTTCGGTAACGTCGGCGTGATTCGCCTTGCGGAAATGTACCTGACCAGGGCGGAATGTAATCTGCGGCTGGGCAGCAGCGTGGGTGCTGCTCCTGTTGACGACTATAATACGGTACATACCAGAGCCGGATTGCCGGCTGCGGATGCCGTTACGGTGGAAGATGTGTTGCTGGAACGCCGTCTTGAGTTGGCTCATGAGGGCTTTAAGATCCATGACATGAGACGTATGCAGACGTCCGTACCCGCGGCTACTGGTGATATTCCTTACAATGATCCGAGGTTGGTGTTCCCGATTCCACAGCGGGAGATGAACGCTAATCCGAATTTGACCCAAAATCCTGGGTATTAGGATTAAGTATTGGCATCATTTCAATACACATAAGAGGGGAGGGCAAAAAGGTCTGCAGACCTTTTGCTCTCTCCTCTTTTTATTTGCATGTTTGCGGCCAATCCATTACCTTGAAAGGACGTAGTAAAAAGCAGCAAACCGTTCTTTCAAACTTTGCTTATGCACATCAACGCTTTCGAGCAATATTTACGATACGAGAAAAGGCTTTCTTCCCATACCCTTACTGCTTATCAAAGCGACCTTCGGCAATTTGTCGATTTTCTTCAAAAGACTTACGAGATTGATGCTGTTGAAGATATTGACGCCATGCATATTCGCTCCTGGATGGTGCAACTTATCTCTGAAGGTCGGTCTGCTGCTACTATTGCCCGGAAAGCAGCCACGCTTAAGTCCTACTTCCGGTTTTTGTTAAAACAAGGTCACCTTTTTCAAAATCCTATGCAGAAGGTGATGACTCCGAAGTTGGGTAAGCGGCTGCCGGTTTATTTACAGGAAAAAGAGATGGCTGCCTTGTTCGAAAAACTTGCTGTAGCAGGAACGGGCGAATTCTGGGCGTTGCGCGACCGGCTTATGCTGGCGTTGTTGTACGGCGCAGGTTTACGCAGAGGGGAGTTGATCTACGTAAAAACAGTGAATATTGACCTGGAGGGAAAAGCCTTAAAGGTATTAGGCAAGGGAAATAAAGAGCGTCTTGTGCCATTTGGAGAAATGGTGAAGGAATTAGTGGAATTGTATCTGGATGCCCGGCAGGAAGCTTTTCCCGATGTGGGATATGGGGAGCTGTTGCTTACGGATAAGGGGCAGCCCTTATATCCAAAGTTTGTGTATAATAAGGTAACTAAATATCTATCTATGGTGACTACCCTGGAAAAGAAAAGCCCGCATACGCTCAGGCATACTTTTGCTACCCATCTTTCGAATAATGGAGCGGAGTTGAATGCGATCAAGGAGTTACTGGGACACTCCAGCCTGGTAGCTACTCAGGTGTATACGCACAATTCGATCGAACAATTAAAAAAAGTGTATCAGAAGGCTCATCCAAAGGCAAAAGAATGAAGGGGGTGCATGGCTGATCTGGTCTATGAAAACCAGGGTGAGTTCATCCCTAAATTTTCTAACTTTTTAAACTGTAGTGTTATGAGAATTAATACTGAAGCCGTTCAGTTCAAAGCTGACACCAAGCTCCTTGATTTTATTGAAGAGAAGCTCAATAAGCTGGAAAAGCTTTCCGATCAGATCATCAGCGCCAACGTAAAGCTGAAGTTAGAAAACTCCGGGCAGATTAAGGACAAAGTGGTGGAGGTCAGTTTGCATCTTCCAGGAGATCAATTGTTTGCGAAATCAACCAGCAAAACGTTCGAAAATGCTACGGATGATGCCGTAAAAGCACTGGAAAGGCAGCTTAAAAAATTCAAGGCAAAATATTCGAACTAAACTTAGGGACGTCTCTGGCGGGGCATGTTGGCCAACGGTCGCTGAGTCCCGCCAGAAGCTAACTTTTTTTCTTGCCTACTCCTTCCTTTCGCAGAAAAATTCTAATTTTGCATCACCCTCAAGGAAAAGGGTAAAAAAAGTATTAAACAGTTTGATTTTTATAGCAATTAGTATATCTTTGCAATCGCTTTGAGGAAAAGACCTTGAGTAAAGCATTCAAAGCTTGTCAAAACGTTGCCAGCATAGCTCAGTTGGCCAGAGCAGCTGATTTGTAATCAGCGGGTCGGGG
>CAZJQS010000022.1:0-74586 GCA_964548175.1 uncultured Saprospiraceae bacterium | reverse complement strand
TTACGTCTGTGATGATCTCCTCCTCATTTTCACATGGCGGTGCGTTCGGATCGTCTTCGATTGTAATATTCCAGGTCAGGTCAAAATCAACAGTACCGTCATTAATCGTAGAAGTAGCTGATTTAGTCCCAGGAAAATTGTTTAGAACGATCCTGAAGGTATCGGTCAGATTACCTTCAACACAAGCTGTCGTCCAGGAAGTGGAAAGCCCCACCGGCAGATTATTTCCGTCCTGATCGTTGTAATTGACCGGATCGTCTTCATTGTCTATATTGCCATTACCGGCAGGGTTAGCAAAAAGTCCTTCCGCCCAGGCAAAAAAGAACTGATAATCCTCGCTGTTTTGAGTGATTTCCTGGCTCAGGTTGGTTCCGGAGTTTCGGTCTTCGATAAGGATAGTCAGCGTGTAGTCTGTACTTTCCAGCAAAGTAGCTCCGGAAGTCACCTGCAGAGGCTGAGGGCCGGCCCCATCCGGGTCTTCTGCCGTCGCCGTCACTGCATCTCCCCCATTGTTGGGAGTAAAAGTAAGCGTGATGTTGGTAATGCCGTCCACCCATTCAAGAGGGCGTACATCCGAAGCTTTGCTTGAAATAGTAAAAGAAATAAAAAGGAAAAGTAGTGAAAGTTGGTATAAATTTTTCCTCATCTCATCAATGTTATGATATGAAACAATGTTGCAAAGGTAAAAAAATGCAACAGCGTTTCAAATCAAAAGGCTAAAATTATTACAACTGATAAGTAAGCGACAGAATAAAGTTCCTCCCCATGTCGTCAGCGAAGTATCTCAATCGGTCGGTATAATTTCGGTAGCTGACGTTAAAAAGGTTTTTCACCTGAAACTGCCACCTCCATTTTTTCCAGGAAGCAGACCAGGCGAAGTTAGTCATCAGGTAGCCCTCCGGGGGTGGGAGGATGTCAAAATCAGAGGCGTCATCTTTGAAGCGGTTGATACCGTTCTGACCGGCAAACAAAAACTCCTCGACGGTAAGGATGCGGGGATGTTGAAATTGTTCGAAAGTATACCCCAAATAGAGTTGCAGGCGGTTATTTTCCAAACCTTTAACTTCAGGTTGATAGGTTAGCTGATAACTAATTTTTGCCGGCGGCTGTTCGGCAAAGTTGTCGTTCTCACGAATTTGTTTTGACCACAAATAACTACCTCGTACGGTAGAGCTAAAGAGCTGGGAATGCGTCCATTCAGCTGACAGGTCGGTTCCCCAGAAAAGGGCGTCTGTTTGGTCGTAAATAAAATATACGAAAAAGCCTCTGGGGGTTCGGGTCAGCCCTGCAGGTTTGGCATAGATATAGTTTTCGATATAATTGACATAGCCCGTAAATTCCGCCTGAAAATTCTCGCGTTGGATCTCATAGGTAGAAATCCATTTATAACCTACTTCAGAAGGGACTGCCCGGTCATTTTCATCCAGGATTCCCTGGGTAGTGGAGACGAAGTCAAAATCTTCATTGATGGTGTATCGCCAGAGTCCATATTCCAGGAAGAAAGCATGCTGGCCGAAGCGGTACAATTCTGCGACATTCGGGGGGCGCCAGGCAGTGCCGAAGTTGGTCCGGAAAGATTCAAACTCGTTGAATGTTTTCTTAAAGCCGAGGGTGGCGGTGATGTTCTCGTATAAAATGGTATTGCGGTAGATGGTGTTGTCCGGTTCGCGGCCGGTGATCTGAGCGTCCATATAGTCATAGCGCAGGCCAAGTTCGTAAGTAGTTCTTCCGATATCGAAAGATTCGATAAGGTAAACGCCGGCCCTTTTGCTATCGAAGTTAGGAATGAAGGGGACGGTATTGGTGCCGGGAAGGTTGTCATTAGCCTGCTTGCTGAGCTGCACGCCGATTTTACCAGAGAACGGCCCGATTTGAGGATGCCTCCAGTCGACATCCAGGCTCTCGGTTACCAGCTCGAGCCTGATATTTGGGGCATCGCCCCTTCTGACGCCGAATTCTTCCCTCCTATTTTTCTGAAAGCCATATTGTACATTTAAGGCATGTGTTTCGCCAATGTAGCGGGCAGATAGCTTGTAAAGGTCGTGTTGAATATCCTGCCTGGGTTGAGCAATATCAAAGGTAAATTCCTCGGTGTACAAGGGCACTTCACTTTTAATGGCCCGTTGTAAGTCGTCCAGATTGGAAAAGACAGAACCTCTGAGAATGCCGAGGTTTTGGTCAAAATGGCTATAGTAGCCTTCGATATCCAGCTGTGCAAAAGGATGAATACGAAACCCACCGTAGTAGCTTTTTTCTTCTTTTCCGGTGTTGCTAAGCAGGTAGTCGGGTGCGCTCAAATCGCCTTGTCTTACGTAGGAACCTCCCCCCAGGATGCTCCACCATTTTCCTCCTTTTTTCAGTTCTGCGGTCGTTTCATAAGCCTGGCCATTGGTTTTACCGATTAGGTTGACCTTTCCTCTAAGCGGGGTGGACAATTCCATTTTGGGCGGATTCAGCAGAATGGCGCCCCCCAGTGCATCGGGCCCGAATCGGACGGTAGCGGCGCCTTTGACGACTTCCAGCCCATCGATGAGCGAAGGGTCTATTTCGGGAGCATGTTCGGCGCCCCAGTTCTGAAATTCATGCCGCAAGCCGTTATTGATGATCAGTATCCTGTTGCTGTGCAGCCCATGAATGATCGGCTTGACGATATTCTGCCCTGTGCTTATGGTGTTCACTCCGGAAATCTGGCTGGCTACTTCTCCAAGAGATTCTGAGGAGACGGCCTCCAGTTCTTCCCTGGAGAGGGCTTGTGAAGAAGTTGTGCTCAAATCGGTTTTGCTGCTTTCTGCTTCCACTACTACACTTTCCAGAGTAATCCCCTCGGGCGCCAGGTAAATCTCCACAAAAGGATGATGAAAATCATGGTGGTGGCGGGTTAATTTATACCCAACGAAAGAAAATAGCAGGTCATATTCGTTTTTACATAACTCTTCGAAAAGGAAATGCCCCTCCTCATCCGTTACCGTGCCATTAGATTCTCCTTCGATTTGGACGTTCACAAAAGCGAGCGGTTCTTCGGTTTTCAGATCGTAAACTCTGCCCTCAATCTTTTTCTTGCAGTTAGGATCCTCCTGGGCATGGAGCCCATTAACATAGAGAAATAGAGCTACAACTGATGTAAAAAGCGATAATCTCATTAGCCGGTACAAGGTTTTATACGGCAATATAACAAAATAAGTGCAACCGTGTTGCATGATCAAGGAAAAATAAAAAAACTGCCCTCTATGGGAACTTTTTTGACCTCCCTTAATAAGACCTCAAAGGTCTTAAAGACCTTTGAGGTCTTAGCAATTTTTTTTTTAAAAAGCCCGCAATGCATCCGCATTGTTCTGCTGATACGGCAATCGAATAAAGTCCAGCGTACCAGGCTTTACCCGGATGAAAAAGCTGTAAGTGCCACGGGTCGGCTGCCAGTCAAGCCCCATCTCCCAGCAGTGAAGATCGCGGCTAAAACCGACAGAAGGGTAAGTTATGTCCTTACGGGAAAAATCATAACCGATGTTGCCAATGTTAATGTTCCAGTTCTTAGTCATACGAATGGACCCCCTCAGGTTAAGTGAGTTGGTTGTAATCCGGAAAGTATCACGCTGATCCTGGTTCTTGTCCCAGCGAAATGAGATATTGTGATTAATGCTGAAATTGTCCAGTAAGCTCAACAGGTCTTCTTCACGCTCCTGCCGGGCTTGCGCCGCACCGGGAGGGCCGCCGGTAGGCCGCCGGCCAGTGACCAGGGGTTCTTCACGCCCCTGAAACAATGCCCGTATCTTACTGACCGTCAGATTGGTGGCTATGCCTACATTTGCCTGGACGAAACGTAGCAGCCGACCGGTCTCCTGGATCGCAAACTTATTGATCCGCCTTCCATTTGCATCTGCAGTATAGGGGTCATAAGTTGCACTGAAGCGCAAAGTCGTCGTCCCTTTAAAAAAGCGGGTAGCCCCGGACATACTGATGGTGCTGAACTTCAGCGAATCCGCCGCAAAATTATAATTCCCGGATACATTGAGGTTATCAAAGATCTTGAGCTTCTTGTCCGTTGAGTCTCTCTTGGAGAAATACTTGGCTTCAATGATATTGCGGAAATTAAAACTCAGAGCCATCTGCTCTCCGGATTGAGGAGGCGAGCCGAATACCCCGTCTTCAAAAATAGAAAACCTCCGCGTTTGATCCGGAAACCGACTGTCCGTTTGTACTTCCTGGAAATACCCCAGATTCTCGCTCAGGTAATTTGGCGAATATGAAAAGCTAATGCTCGGCTTTATCGTATGCCTGATCCCTCTCAGCCCCCTGCCGCGAAAACGCAAGGTCCCGAATATCTGCGTGGTCAGCCCCATACTGAAAGAATATTGCCGGTAAGGGGCCCAGGACCAAATGGTATCGCCAATAACCCGCCCATATCGCGTGGTGTCCGTTATGAACTGATCCGGCAAAATACCGTCGTCATCCTGAATAGTATCGATCTTTACTACCGGAGTAGGATCAAATCTTTTATCCACTCTTTTGAAATTCCACACTTCCTGATAGTTGACCGAAGGGTTCAGGCTAAAGTATTTTAACAACTTAAAAGAAGTGCTGGCCTGAACATCATGGCGCACACCTATCTTGGCCGTCTCCAGAGTCCGGGCCTGAAAAAAGGAATCCGCCTGCCCGGTCAGCTGGTTGCGCCCCTCGCCGGTGTAACGAACAATAATGTTCTCATACCAGCTTTTTTCGTTACCTCCGCCGCCTTTTCGCTCAAAAGGATACAAGGTTCCTGTAGAAAAGCGAACGACCGGCAGCGTTACGTTCATAACATTGCTCCGGGTGTTTTGGGTATGGCTCAGAGTAACATTCAGATTGTACGGTTTATCTCTCCATCTTTTACTAAAACCAAAATTAGAGTTCAGGGTATTGTTGAGCACGAAATCGGCTTCGTTGTTCACAAGGCTCTGGTAGTTGCCCAGGAACTGCATATTGATCGACCCTCCGAATTTATTGGTCGGATGAGCCGCCGCTGCCTGTTGATGAGACCACGAAAAAGCAACGGAACTTTGCCGGTTAACGATCCCTTCCGAAGTTTCTGAGCGGCGACTGTCAAAAGCGAGGTTAAAGGCGCCACTGTAGGCGTATCGCTTGTTGTACTGCGAGTTGAGCTTGATGCCGTAAGTTCCTTTGAGATAAATGTCCGTGCGAAGCGTCAGGTTGATGTGTTCCCCTAAAGGAAAATACCAGCCTATGTCTCTTAACCCAAACCCCCATTGTCGGGAATACTCATAATCCCTGGGAAATAGAAGACCGGTGCGCCGGCCTTTCGTCATGGGGAAAAACCCGAAAGGCAATACCACCGGCGTAGGTACACCCATAATTTCCAGGTTAGAAGGCCCCACTACGATCAGTTTGTCATTGATCACCTTTTGTTTGCCGGATCGAATACCGAAATGGGGTTCTTCAGCTGTACAGGTTGTAAAAATGGCGTTTTTATCATAAAAAACGTAGGACTTGGCTGTATCCTCCGGCTCCTTATTGGTTACAAATTTTAGCTCTCTTCCCTTGACAATGATGTCATTTTGCTGGGTGGTGATGTCAAAAACCTTGCCTTTCTCCGTTTCGAAATTATAACGCATCCGATAGGCAGTAAAATTCTGCTCACCTTGAGAAAAAGCCGGTATGCCGATCTTTTTACCCAGGCTATCCAGCATATATTCAGCTATTACCTCACTTTTTTCCAGGTCAAGCATAATGAAAGCGGCGTTCATACTCAAATCCTGGTACCTTACTGAAGCATCCCCGTAAAGATATACCCGCTGTCCGGTTATATCAGAGATCATAGAATCCCTGGCGCTGTATTCCACCCTGGCTTCCAAAGCATCAGCAGAGATCCTAATGGTGTCCGTACTCACCCTCTGCGCTATGGAATCAACAGGCGGAGGAAAAGTATCGATTAATGTCGCTATAGTATCCAGGACAGGAAGGGTGTCCTGAGGATTCTGGGCAAAAAGGATGATGTTTTGTAGCAAAAAAACAAGAATCCCTATAGATTTGCGTTGTTTCAGAAGATTATTACCTATATTTTGTGCAATGACAGGATAGGGCGAGCAAAAGACTCGCCGTTTTCGGACATTTTTTCGAGCTCTGGAGGATCGATAAAAATCTTTCACGCTAAATATCCTCATTTTTTGGAAGCAACCTTAAAAGTCAGCAATACTTTCGAGAAAGCTCCATTTTGTAACTTTGTGGCATCCTTTGCGTTTGAAGCAATAATACATAAACCCACACCTGACAAAGATGATAACTATTTTTTCTTTCATTCAAACGATGCTGCTCACGGTTTTGCCGTATAACACTAATGAGTTTAACATTTCTTTCAGTAGCGACCACCCGGGAAAGCAGCTCTGCTGCGGACAAAACCACGGGGTCCTTCCCTGCCTTCAGGATTCCGCTATTGCTCCTTTTGCTGCTTCCCTCGAAACAGGCCGCTTTTTTACCTCTGTTTCACTAGAGACTGCAAAGATTGAAAAAGAGTTGGATAAAAACGAATATCAACTTAAAACAGTTGTCATCGATGCCGGGCACGGCGGGCATGATCCGGGTTGCTCGGGAAGTGATTCACGCGAAAAGCACCTGGCGCTCGGCGTTGCCCTAAAGCTAGCTGATTATCTGAAAACCCGGTTCCCTGACCTCAATGTGATCCTGACGCGGGACAAGGATGTCTTTATCCCCTTACACGAAAGAGCCAGGATTGCCAACAGAAACAATGCAGACCTCTTTATTTCCATACACTGTAACTTTTTTCCCAGCAGCAACAAGGTCAGAGGTACCGAAACCTATGTAATGGGCCTCCATACGGCTGAGCATAATCTTGATGTAGCCAAGCGCGAAAACGCCGCCATATTGCTGGAGGATGATTATGAAAAAAACTACGACTACGATCCTAATTCGCCGGAAGGTCACATTATGCTGAGCATATTCCAAAATGCCTACCTGGAACAAAGCATACTTTTTGCAGAGCTGGTCGAGCAAAGCTTCGCCGAAAGGGCGGAGCGCCGCAGCCGCGGGGTCAGGCAGGCCGGTTTTGTTGTCCTAAAAGAAACAGCCATGCCCAGCATACTCATCGAAACCGGCTTTCTAAGCAATTTCAATGAAGAGCAATTCCTCAAATCAAATGCCGGCCAGGAAAGAATAGCTCAGGCCATCGGCGATGCCTTTGCTGACTATAAGAAAATGGTGGAAGGCGAGATCGCAGCCCCCCCCGCTGCTGCTGATCCCATCATTGCTCAACAACAACCTTCGCCCCAGTCTCCTCCCATCATTAAAGATACACCCGCTGCTGATGCCATGAAAGGGAATCTCGTACTGACGGAAAATCAGTTTGACCTCTCCGAAAACAACCCCTCCCCACAGCCGGTAAAAGTAGCTGAACAAAAACACTCCAGCCCTTCAGTAGCTACCCAGCCCAAAACTCCCCAATACCAGGAAATGACCCCTGAAAATATTTTATCCCCAAAAGAGCCTGCCGCAAATACAAAAAAGCAGGACCTCTCCCCTGCTCCACCTGCAAATGACAAATACCAATTTTACGTACAACTCGCCGCCGCCACTCAGCCGATCGATACCCGCAACGGCATCTGGAAATTGATCAACTACCAGGTCGAGGTCATTATCGAAGGCAGGCTCCTGAAATACCGCGCCCGTACGGCAGATAACCTCCAAAAGGCTATAGAAGACCGGGATCATTTGCGCCAGCTTGGCTTTACTGACGCTTTTTTGGTAGCCTATAAAAATGGAGAAAAAATCTCCATCGAGCACGTGAAGTGATAAATATTCTTTTATATTTAGGGCGCAAGCAAAAGCATTAGCACCGACACCATCAAAGCGATCAACAATGAATAAAATATTATTTTTGCGTAACAGCATTGTACGCAAAAACCTGATGGCGTTGACTGGTTTGTTTCTCTGCCTGTTTTTAGTGATCCACCTGGCCGGCAATCTTCAATTGCTTTTGCCAGCTGAGCGCGCCCAGGTCCAGTACAACCTCTATTCAGAGATTCTCTCCCACAACATCATCATCAAGGTCATCGCCTACCTTCTTTACGCCAGCATACTGGCGCATGCACTTTTTGCACTGATCCTGAGTATTCAAAGCCGAAGAGCACGAGGAGGCGTCAGCTATCACTTTGACCGGCGGGGGCCTACTTCCAGCTGGTATTCCCGTCAGATGGGCTGGCTGGGCGCCCTCTTGCTGGCGTTCATCGTTATGCACATGGCTAACTTCTGGTATGTCTATAAATTTGGTGAAGTCCCGCTGGATAGTGCCGGAAGAAAAGACCTGTACAGGATCGTGGTGATGACTTACAGGGAATGGTGGTATGTAGCCATCTACGTTGTTTCAATGCTCGTTCTCGGCTTTCACCTGCTGCACGGCTTTTACAGCGCCTTTCAGACGTTGGGCCTCTATCACAGCAAATACGGCAAATGGATCAAATGGGTTGGTTACGCTTATACATTTGTGATCACAGCAGGTTTCATCCTGATCCCGATCTACATTTTTCTCATCAAACCCACGCCAATATCATGAAACTGGATGCCAAAATACCACCAGGCCCGCTATCGGATAAGTGGTCGCGTTACAAAGCTACCTGCCGGCTGGTGAGCCCGAATAACAAAAAGAAACTGAATGTCATTGTCGTGGGAACAGGCCTGGCGGGCAGCGCCGCTGCCGCTTCCATGGCGGAAATGGGCTATCAGGTCAAATCCTTCTGCTTTCAGGATAGTCCCCGACGAGCGCACTCTGTGGCGGCGCAGGGCGGAGTCAACGCTTCAAAGAATTATCAGAACGACGGAGACAGTGCCTTTCGAATGTTTTACGACACCCTGAAGGGAGGTGATTTCCGGGCCCGCGAAGCAAATGTATACCGACTGGCGGAATGCTCGGCTAACTTGATCGACCAGGCAGTGGCCCAGGGGGTTCCTTTCGCCAGGGAATACGGCGGCTACCTCGCCAACCGCTCCTTCGGCGGAGTTCAGGTGCGCCGCACTTTCTATGCACGTGGGCAAACCGGCCAGCAACTCCTGCTAGGCGCCTACTCGGCCCTAACCCGGCAGGTGGCTCAGGGCAACGTCCAGTTGTTCGCCCGCCATGAAATGCTCGACCTGGTCGTGGAAGAAGGCAAAGCAAGGGGCATCATCGTTCGCAACCTCGATACCGGCACTCTCGAACGCCATGCCGCACATGCCGTCGTTCTGGCTACCGGGGGATACGGAAAAATCTACTACCTCTCCACCCTGGCCATGGGCTGTAACGGCTCGGCCATCTGGAGGGCCCACAAAAAAGGGGCAGGTTTTGCAGCCGTCAGCTGGACGCAAATCCACCCCACCTGCCTGCCACAGTCGGGAAGCTATCAGTCA
Source organism: uncultured Saprospiraceae bacterium (assembly GCA_964548175.1). GTDB lineage: Bacteria > Bacteroidota > Bacteroidia > Chitinophagales > Saprospiraceae > JANQPA01. The sequence continues at coordinate 65,199 of CAZJQS010000022.1, read as the reverse complement.
AAATTGACCCTCATGTCCGAATCCCTGCGCAATGACGGCCGTATCTGGGTGCCTAAAAAAGCCGCTGATGACCGACCACCAACGGCCATTGCCGAAGAAGAACGCGACTATTACCTGGAGCGACGCTATCCTGCTTTTGGCAACCTGGCTCCCAGAGACATCGCCTCTCGCGCCGCCAAAGAACGTATCGACGCCGGCTATGGCGTGGGGCCTCAGCGTAATGCCGTTTACCTTGATTTCCAACACGCCATCGAAGAATTAGGCATAGCAGTTATCCAGGAACGGTACGGCAACCTGTTTCGCATGTATGAAAAAATTACAGGACGTAATGCCTATAAAGACCCCATGATGATCTCGCCGGCTGCTCACTTTTCCATGGGTGGCCTTTGGGTAGACTACGAGCTGATGACTACCATCCCGGGCTTATATGCCATCGGCGAATGCAACTTTTCAGATCACGGCGCCAACAGGCTCGGTGCTAACTCGCTGCTCCAGGCTTGTGTCGACGGTTACTTCATCCTTCCCTGTACCATCGGTAATTATCTGGCCGGTGAACTCGGGGCCGGCGGCGTTTCCAGCCAAACGGCGGCCTTTGAAGAAACAGAACAGGCTATCCGTCTTCAGCTGAACAAATTCCTCCAAATAAAGGGCCACCGCACCGCCACCGATTATCACAAAACCCTTGGCGCCTTATTATACGACAAATGCGGCGTATCCAGAACCAGCGAAGGGCTCTTACAAGCCATACAGGACATCCGGGACCTTAGAACAGATTTTTGGGAAAACCTGAAAGTCCCCGGTAGTTCAGACCGTGTCAACTCCGAGCTGGAAAAAGCAGGTCGGGTGGCTGATTACCTCGAACTGGCTGAGGTCATGTGTTATGACGCCCTCACCAGGGAAGAATCCTGCGGCGCCCACTTCCGGGAAGAATACCAGACGGCAGAAAATGAAGCCCTGCGTCGCGACGAAGAATTCCAGTTTATCTCTGTCTGGCAATATGCCGGAATAGATAAAGAACCCATACTGCACAAAGAAGAACTCACTTTTGAAACGGTCCAACCAACAATAAGAAGTTACAAATGAAAATTCATCTCAAGATATGGAGACAGGAAAGCCCTGAGGCGAAAGGCCGGATGGTGGATTATCAACTGACGGATGTCAATCCCGAAATGTCTTTCCTGGAAATGCTGGATGTGCTGAACGAACAATTGATCGAAAAAGGCGAATGGCCTGTTGAATTCGATCACGACTGCCGGGAAGGCATCTGTGGCCAGTGTGGCTTGTTCATCAACGGCCGGGCCCACGGTCCTCAGGCCGCCACCACCACCTGCCAGCTCCACATGCGGTATTTTAAGGACGGAGACACCATCTATGTGGAGCCTTTTCGCGCCCGCGCTTTTCCCGTAATCCAGGATCTGCGCGTCAACCGCTCTGCTTTTGATCGCATAATGCAAGCAGGCGGTTATATTTCCACGCGGACAGGTGACGCCCCCGAAGCCAATGCGATTCCCATCGGTCATGATGTAGCTGAGGCAGCCTTCGACGCAGCAGCCTGTATCGGCTGCGGCGCTTGTGTGGCAACCTGCAAGAACGCTTCCGCAGCTTTGTTCACCGGGGCTAAGATCAGCCATCTGGCCATGCTTCCTCAGGGGCGCCCCGAAGCGGCCCAACGCGTGGAAAAAATGGTGGAACAAATGGAAGCAGAAGGATTCGGACACTGTACCAATACCGGAGCCTGCGAAGTGGAATGCCCTCAGGAAATTTCCATCGCCCACATTGCAAGAATGAACTTTGAATATAATAAAGCCCGCTTACTGAAAAAGTAAGCAGATATTTTTTAAATTAGGCTTCTGTAAAAATTTATCATATAAACCATTTTTTGCGGCTGTAAATAAACAATGCAACTCATGGAGCAACAACTTCAGACTTTGCTGGATAAAATCTACCAGGAAGGTGTCAACAAAGGACAAGAAAAAGCGGAACAACTGATCAACGAGGCAAGACAAAAAGCAGACAATATCCTTCGGGAGGCGGAAAAAGAAGCGGATGAAATCCGGAAAAAAGCCCAAAAGGAAAATGAAGAGCTCAGCAGAAATGTTACCTCGGAATTAGACCTCGCCGCCAGGCAATCCATCAGCGCTCTTAAACAACAGATCAGCCGGCTCATTACCTCCAAAATCGTATCCGAACCACTCCACACCACTTTCTCTGATGAAGATTTTCTCAAAAGAACCATCGAGCAACTGATCCAAAACTGGCGGGAGCAGGATGACGCCCCTTCCCAGTTGTCCCTCTTTTTACCCCCCGATCAGGAAGATAAACTTTACCAGTATTTCTCAGCCAAAAGTAAAGAAGTGCTCAATGGCGGCCTGGAAGTCAATTTTGACGGCAAACTCACCTCCGGATTCCGCATCGGCCCTTCTGACGGCAACTATATTATCTCCTTTACAGACAAAGACTTCGAGGCCTTTTTCCTGGATTACCTGAGACCGAGAACTAAAAAACTGTTATTCAACGGCGAATGATGAGCAGCAAGCGAAATTACTATTTTCTGGTAGCAGGTCTGCCTGAACTGGCCCTGGAGCAATCCAAACTCTCCTTCTCCGTCAGTGAATTTCTCGAAGAGCTCGAAGAGATGCTTCGGCCTGAAGACTTTGATCTCGTCCGTTTTCTATTCTTGCCTTATAGCCATAAACTTCTGTTAGACCTAGCCCTCAAAAAGAACAGTACTCCACATCCGTTCAGTGAGTGGACCATAGAAGAGTTGGAAGAAAAAATAAAAGAACCAGGCCAGTTGCCTGCTTATATGTATCGTTTCTATGAAGCCGTCCAGCAGGAATCTCCCATATGGGCTAACCTGAGCTGGGAAAACCAACTCACGCGACTCTATTTTGACCATGTACTGGATACTACCTGCGGCTTTCTCAACTACTGGTTCACCTTCGAGCGCGACCTGAACAACATCCTGGCTGCCTGGAATTGCCGGACTTATGAGTTATCCATGGACGGCCAGCTTATTGGTGATAATGAAGTAACACAAGCTCTTGCACAAAGCCACCTCAGAGATTTTGGCCTTTCCAATGAAAAAAACTATCTTGACCGCTTACTCAATGCCTTGGAGAACGACCATCTGCTGGAAAGGGAAAAGGCCATCGATCTCATTAAGTGGGATTTTATCGATGAGGCCAATACCTTCCATTACTTCTCTATTGAAGTAGTACTGGGGTATTTGATCAAATTAATGATATTGGAACACCGGTTGGGCCTGGATCCCGTAAAAGGAGAAGCCATCGTAAGGCGTGAGCTCGGGCGATTAGAGCAGGCAGCTATTAAACTGACTCAAAAGCAGGATTGATATATGAAAGAAACAGCACAACATACCGTGGGTAAGGTAAACGGCATTATTGCCAACCTGGTAATCGTCCAGGTAAATGACCCGGTTGCCCAAAATGAAATTTGCTTCATCCAGCATTTCGAAACCCCGCTGATGGCCGAAGTCATCAAAGTACTCGATGATAAGGCCTTCGTCCAGGTATTCGAAAGCACCCGGGGATTACGCCCCGGCACAGAAGTCAGGTTTGCGGGCCATATGCTGGAGGCTACCCTCGGCCCCGGGATATTGTCCAGCACTTATGATGGTCTGATGCATGACCTCAAAACCATGACCGGCGTTTTCCTTAAAAGGGGCGAATACACTTCGGCTATCGATCTCGAAAAAAAATGGACCTTTACGCCCATTGCCCAACCCGGCGATATCGTCACAGCAGCTGACTGGCTGGGTGAGGTGCAGGAAAACAACCGCCCGCACAAAATCATGGTACCGTTCAAAATGGAAGGCCGCTACACGATCAAATCCCTAGTGACAACCGGAAATTATAAAGTGACCGATACAATTGCCGTGCTGACGGATAAGCAAGGCAATGAGTTGCCGGTCAGCATGATGCAAAAATGGCCGGTCAAAAAAGCAGTCAAAGCCTACAAAAGCAAGCCCCGGCCCTTTAAATTACTGGAAACCGGCGTTCGCACCATCGACACCCTCAACCCCATTGTAGAAGGCGGCACCGGGTTCATTCCCGGTCCGTTCGGGAGCGGCAAAACGGTCATGCAGCAAGCCATTTCCAAACAAGCTGAAGCGGATATCGTGATCATCGCCGCCTGTGGGGAACGAGCCAACGAAGTCGTAGAGCTCTTCACCGAATTCGTGGAGCTCGACGATCCCTGGACCGGAGATAAGCTGATGCAACGCACTACGATTATCGCCAATACGTCCAATATGCCGGTGGCAGCCCGGGAAGCTTCCGTATATACCGCCATGACCATAGCCGAGTATTATCGGGCTATGGGACAACGGGTGCTCATGCTGGCGGATTCCACCTCCCGCTGGGCGCAGGCCTTAAGGGAAATGTCCAATCGACTGGAAGAACTGCCCGGTCCGGATGCCTTCCCCATGGACCTGCCGGCCATTATCTCCAATTTCTACTCCAGAGCGGGCATAGTGTACCTCAACAACGGCCAAACCGGCTCCATTACCTTCATCGGGACCGTCTCTCCGGCAGGAGGTAACCTCAAAGAACCCGTAACCGAATCGACCAAAAAAGTGGCTCGTTGCTTTTATGCTCTTTCCCAACAACGGGCCAACAGTAAGCGCTACCCTGCCATCGATCCCATAGAAAGCTATTCCAAATACCTGGAATATCCTGAACTAAGAGAAACATTGACCGAGCAAATTTCTCCGGACTGGGTGGATAAGGTCGAAAAACTAAAGAACATCCTACTGCGCGGCAGAGAAGCAGCCGAGCAGATCAATATCCTTGGCGATGACGGTGTTTCCATCGAAACCCATCTGACGTTTTGGAAATCGGAAGTGGTCGACGCTATTATTCTCCAGCAAGATGCCTTTGATAAGGTAGATGCCCGTACCCCACTGGCCCGGCAGGAATACATGGTCGACAAAGTGCTCGAGGTAACAGAGGCAGAGGTCGATTTTGACTCTTTCGAAAAGGTCAATCCTTTTTATAAAAAGGTCATTAATATTTTGAAACAGATGAACTATTCCCCCTTTGAATCTGAAGATTTTAAAAAATTCGAAGCCGAGTTAGATCAGGCTTTTGAAAAAATGCATGTATAAGAAATGGAAGCAAGAGCTTTTCAGCGAATTTACACTAAAATTGATCAAATTACCAAAGCGACCTGTACGGTGGAAGCGACCGGTGTGGGCTATGAAGAGCTGGCGCTCGTCAATGGCAGAGCCGCCCAGGTAGTAAAAATCATCGGCGATGAGATCACTCTACAGATCTTCGCAGGGACGGAAGGTATTCCAACAGATGCGGAAGTAGTCTTTTTAGGTAAAGCCCCTTCTTTGAAAGTGGGAGACGCTCTGGCAGGCCGATTTCTAAACGCCTACGGCAATCCAATTGATCAGGGGCCTGAACTGGAAGGCGAAGAAAGAGAGATCGGCGGCCCTTCTGTGAATCCGGCCCGCCGGCAACAGCCTTCAGAGCTGATCACCACCGGCATTGCCGGCATTGACCTGAACAATACCCTGGTCACGGGTCAAAAGATCCCTTTCTTTGCCGATCCCGACCAGCCCTACAATCAGGTAATGGCTATGGTGGCGCTCAGAGCGCAAGCCGATAAGATCGTCCTTGGCGGTATCGGGTTGACTAATGACGACTATCTGTATTTTCGCAATGTTTTTGAAAATGCAGGTTCTCTGCACCGAACCGTCAGCTTTATCAATACCACGGAAGATCCGCCCGTAGAGCGGCTCCTGATTCCGGACATGGCGTTAACCGCAGCGGAATACTTTGCCGTCGACAAAAACGAGAAAGTGCTGGTATTACTGTCCGACATGACGCTCTACGCCGATGCGCTGAGTATCGTTTCCAACCGGATGGATCAGATCCCTTCCAAGGACAGTATGCCGGGCTCGCTTTACAGCGACCTGGCCAAGCTTTATGAAAAAGCCGTCCAGTTTAAAGCAGGCGGCACCATAACCATCATTGCAGTGACGACCCTTTCCGGAGGAGACATTACCCATGCTATCCCGGACAATACTGGCTACATCACTGAGGGACAGCTTTTTCTGCGCCGGGACTCGGACATCGGCAAAGTTATTGTCGATCCGTTCCGCAGTTTATCGCGACTCAAGCAGTTGGTAATCGGCAAAAAAACGCGGTCCGATCATCCACAGGTGATGAACGCCGCCATCCGGCTTTATGCCGACGCCGCCAATGCCCGCACCAAACTGGAAAACGGTTTTGACCTGACCGACTATGACCAGCGCGCACTGGAATTCGCAAAAGAATATGCCGACCGCTTGCTGGCTATTGATGTGAACATCGATACTGAACGCATGCTGGACATTTGCTGGGAGCTTTTCGCCAAGTATTTCACCATAGCCGAAGTGGGTATTAAGCAGGAATTCGTCGAACAGCACTGGCCGAAAAAGCAATGATCACCGAACCTTAGAAAAGTACACAAAGCACATGGCCATTAAATTCCAATACAATAAAACTGAGCTTCAGCGGCTCAACAAGCAACTTAAGATTCGGGAGAATGCGCTGCCTATCCTCAAAAATAAGGAAGCAGCTCTGCGTATTGAAGTCAAAAAGGCTCGCCGGGACGCCCAGGAAATGGATCAGTTGCTCAACAGTAAGCTGAAAACGCATAAGGAAATGGCCGGACTTTGGGAAGCGTTTGATTTCGACCTGATAAAGATCGGATCCATTAAGAGCCATATCCGAAAAATAGCCGGGGTGAGTATTCCCGTGCTGGAAGAGATCGCCTTCGAGCCGGTCCCGTACAGTTTGTTCAACAAACCAGCCTGGTTCCCGGCCGGCATTAAACTGATCAAAGAATGGGTGACCATTTCCCTGAGGCGCTCCTTTTTATATCAGCAGATGGAATTACTGGACCATGCCCGAAAGAAAACGACCCAAAAGGTCAATCTATATGAAAAAGTGCAAATACCTGGTTATGAAGATGCGATAAAAAAGATCAAACGCTTTTTAGAAGACCAGGAAAACCTGGCCAAGGCGGCTCAGAAGATCATTAAGAACAAAAAAGAGAAAAACCAAGAAGCGCTATGATCGTACCCATGAAAAAATATGCCTTTGTGGTGTACCATGCCGATTACATGAACTTCCTGGAAGACCTTCGGGCTCTGGGCGTATTGCATGTACGCTACAGATCTGTTGAGCCCTCTGAAGAATTGCGTGGTGAAATAGCCCAATTAAAGGAAATACGAAGTGCATTAAAAGCACTCGGTCATCGCGATATTGAAGCTAAAGAAAATCCCGGCGCCACTGCTGAGGAAGGCTTCGACCTCGTCAGCACTCATCAAGAACTGACCGAACAGCTGGAAAAAACAAAGCAAGAACTCAATGGCCTGCAAAAGGAGATCGACTTTCTCCAACCCTGGGGTTCATTCTCGATAGATACACTGCACCAACTGGAAGATGCCGGACTTCATATTCGTTTTTTCACGTGCCCCATCAAAAAGTTCCAGCCCGAATGGAAAAACGAGTATTTCCTGTTTACCATCAACGAACAACCTCCGGACATCTATTTTGTCGTTATTGCAAAAGGCGAAGAAGAAGTTGCCCTCGACGCAGAAGAGATACCAACCCCTGAAAAAAGCCTGGAAGCATTGAAGGCCTTGCACCAATCTATGAAAGAAAAGATCAGCCTGCTCAACAAGCGCCTCGATGACCTGGCAGCCACTGGTATTACCGCACTAAAGACGGCGGAAAAGAAAACTGAAAGCGCTATCCAATTAATTGAAGTGTTGGAGAACACCCGCGAAGAAGCGCAAGGGTCGGTCATGTTGGTCGAGGGATTTGCTCCGGCCCGAAAGGAGAAAGCACTCCAAACCTTTTTCAGGAAAAAAGAGGTGGCAATGCTATCAGAAAAACCCGAACCTTATGATCCCCCGCCCATCTTATTGAAGAACACCTGGTTTTCGCGGCTTTTTGAACCCATTGCAAAATTGTTTGCATTGCCCTCTTATTGGGAGTTGGATCTGACGCCTTATTTTGCTCCTTTTTTCATGCTGTTTTTCGGCTTTTGTCTGGGCGACGCCGGCTATGGTTTGTTTTTATTGCTCGCAGCGACCATATACAAGTTCAGGGCGAAGAAAAATATGAAGCCTATTCTTTCCTTGGTTCAATTCCTGGGTGGAGCGACGATCCTGTTCGGGATCATCACGGGCACTTTTTTTGGGATGAACCTGCTGGAAGATCAATACGCTTTTTTGGGTAATATTCGGGACTATATGCTGAACAGCGACCAGACCTTCCAACTGGCGCTGATCCTTGGGGCGGTGCAGATCTTTTTTGGATTGCTCATCAAAGCTTTTAATCAGATGCGACAATACAGCTTTGTGTATAGTATTTCGAGTTTTGGGTGGATCATTCTTTTGCTGAGTCTACTCGACCTGGGCCTGTTGAAGCTTGCAGGGCCTGTATCGGGCTATACGGTATGGGGGGGAGTCGGATTGATCCTTTTATTTAATGATCCCAGAGCGGGTTTGCTGGGCAGGCTGGGTAAGGGAGTGTGGGAATTGTATGGCATTACAGGGATTTTCGGGGATCTGCTCAGCTATATTCGGCTTTTTGCACTGGGCATTTCCAGTGCTATCCTGGGTTTCGTCGTTAATGATATCGCACTGCAAATCAATGAAGGCGTCCCCTATGTAGGGCCGGTTTTATTTGTATTGTTTTTATTGATCGGCCATGGGCTCAATCTCCTGATCGCGTCTCTGGGTGCTTTTGTACATCCGATGCGCCTTACATTTGTAGAATTCTACAAAAACGCCGGATTTTCCGGAGGAGGAAAAGCCTATAAGCCATTTTCCAACCATCAAGAACTATAACTAAAACAAACTAAAATATTTATGACTACTGCGATCGTACTTGCTTATATAGGACTAGGACTCATGATCGGCCTGGCCGGCGTAGGAAGCGCTGTTGGTGTTTCTATTGGAGGCAACGCCACCATAGGAGCGTTGAAAAAAAATGAAGATGCTTTTGGTAGTTACATGCTGTTAAGCGCTCTTCCCGGCACCCAGGGGCTGTATGGGTTTGCGGGCTTTTTCATCATCAACAGTTCGGGGGTTTTAAACGCCGAAATAAGTGTATTGCAAGGAATGGCGATTTTAGCGGCAGGATTTGCCCTGGGGCTGGTCTCGCTGATCTCCGCCATTCGACAGGGGCAGATCTGCGCCAATGGCATTGCAGGCATTGGTTCTGGTTATGACGTTTTCGGCAAAACAATGGTGTTGGCGGTTTTTCCGGAATTATACGCCATCGTCGCTTTTGCCGCTACCTTCCTAATCAATGCAGGTCTGTAAGTTTTAATCAACAAAGCGTTATGTAAAAGGTCATCCTGCTCGTCTGCACCGCTTAGTTTTACTTTTGACATTTTTGCCGAAGAAAATCTGTGGTTTTCTTCGGCAAAAATGTCAAAAGAGAATTTTATAGGCTGTGCCCTCTTGCTGGCGGGCAAACCTGCCGGCCGATAGGTGGGTGTGTACAATGACCTTTTACACAACCCCCTGTTAGCAAAGCATTATTCTTTTTACTGTTGTTCTATTAACACCAGCAATGGAACCGGGCTGTTGTAGACTTGCTTAATGGTTGAACTGCCTTTAAAGAGAGCCTCAAAAAAGCCTCTTTTTCTACGAATCATGCACAACAGATCAGCTTCATTATCTTTGACGAATTCATTCATTCTGTTGTATACTTCGCCTTTTTCATCTGCTATTTCATGATAAGAAACAGGTACGCCCTTCAGGTATTCTTCAATTTGATGGTCGATGCCCTTACTTTCCTTAGTCTTTAAATGGAAAACATCCACTTCGGCTTCAAAAGCCAGGGCCAGTTCTTTGAGCACCTCAAAAACAGGCGCCGGAGGAAGCGGTTGATCATCAACTGCCAATACGATCCTGTTGAAAAGGCGAAAATCAAATCCTGACGGAATGGCCAGCACAGGCTTTTTTGATTGCCTCAATACCGCTCCCGTTACACTACCCACAAAAACCTCTATGGCATCTGTAGCCCCTTGTGTTCCCATGACCACCAGGTCGGCGGCAACCTTATCCTCCCACTTACTGGTCGTCGCAGCAGCTCCACCGAGTATAACATGGCCGGAAAGTCGCTCGGGATTATTCATTTCCGGTTTGAACTTTTTTATGGAGCGTTCCATTTTCTCTTCAGCCTCTTCTCTCATGACGCTTTCGATATCGAGTAAGACAAGGGCTCTCTTGGCTACCTGGTAGGTATGCAGCAATTCAACTTTAGCGTCAAATTTATTGGCGATAGTGATGGCAAAGGTCAGGGCATTTTCAGCGTTCGGTGAAAAATCGGTCGGAACCAGTATTGATCTCATATATAGTGGTTTTATTTAGGTAAACAATTTCAAAAAAGTATTGAAAGATACAAATTTGACATAATCTAGCTCAATCCCTTCCGGATATCTTCTTCGATCCGGGTATTCCAAATGGTATGCAATACATCTTTAGCCATTTTGCGATACGTTTCGGCCTCCTTTTCCCTTCCTTGTATGTCATACAACTTAGCCAGGCCGTTCAGGGAAGGCAGATGCATATTGCTGATCTTCAGGCAAATGTTGTATTCATGCTCCGCTTCTTCAAAAAAACCGTCCTTCACCAGTTGCGTAGCGATCTGGTAATGCCTGTCGATGTCCTTAATGCTGCTTTCCAACTGGAGCCGGATAAGATCTTCTGCTTTGGTTGTCACAAAACTGCAAGGCACCTCACGCACCACTTTTTCTGTCACACTTCCCATCATCATTTTGCTGAGCCCGCTACGCCCCGTAGTCCCCATCATAAGCAGGTCGACTTGATGCTCCTGAATAGTAGCCAGCACCTCGGTTTCAGGAACGCCCGAACGAACGATCCGCTTCCATTTCACCCCATGCCAGTTGAAATTTTTCACCAGATAACCACCCAGCCGGCCTTTGTATTTCGATAAGCCGAGCGCCCCCTGTTCTTCCCATTCTTTCTTGTAATAAACCACTCCGCGAGAACTGATGTGTTCGTATATACTCAATACGATGAGCTCGGCATCGAATCGGCGGGCTATAATAATAGCATTTTTCAAAGAGATCGTTGAGGGCTCGGAGAAATCAACCGGGCAGAGTATGGTCCTGATCTGTGGCGCCTGATCTTTTTTGACCACCCAAACGGGTTTGCCCGACAAGCGAATGATCTTTTCGGCTGTAGTACCCAACTGGAATTTGTCCTTCTTCTTTTTTACCCCGGCGCCTACCACGATCACATTGGCGTCGATCCTATCTGCACTCTCGACGATCACACTAAAAGGACGTCCTGCTTCCAGCGTGGCTTCTGAAGACTGGACCCCACGGTCGCTCAGTTGTTGCTGCAGTTCGAAAAGCTTGTTTTGAGCAGCTGCTTCCACCATTTTCTTTAGCTTCTCATCATCCAGGTCTCCGGGCAGGACATGCAAAGGTACAATGGTTGCATTAAAAGCTTGCGCCAGTTGAACAGCATGATCCACGACCTTTTCATAGCCTTCCATAAAATCAATGGCCAGCAAAATTTTTTCAATTAACTTCATAACCTCATTTTTTACCTTTCCACAAATTATCTATAATTCGAGGCTGGCGAAAAAGACTTACGTCCCTTTTCGCCAGCCATTGATGTAATTTTTTTAGTGGTGTTTTTTAAGGAAAAATTCCATTTTTCCTTAAAAAACACCACTAAAAATTTATTAGGCGGCGCAAAGGTGTAAGATGCTTTTTAGACAACTTCAAAAAAAAGATCTTTAACTACTTGAACCCGAATCCTGCCCTCAGCTTAGGGCAGACCGGCTCTTCATAAGATCTGTTACTTTAGGAAAAACATGGTTATCTGAAACGGCAACTGTGTACACAATTCATGGTGTCAAACACCACTCCCGCCAAATTAAAAAAATCACAGCTAATTCTTTATCAATATATGGTTCTTTATGTACTGAAAAAGATGAGAATGATCAATACAAAAGCAGAACAAAAGTCAATATGCAGTGGCTGCCCCCAAATATCCGAAGATTTCAGAGACAGCCTTACCATTAAAAACTCCAACTCAGGGACATTGAGAAGTTCCTTCCCCTCGCAAATATAGGTTGATTAAGCCCCCGTACGGATCGGTTTAGGTGCTCGTAGTAGTTTTCATCGAACAGGTTATTTATCCCTGCACTAAGCCCCAGCCCATCAGACAATTGATAAAACAGACGGATATCCAGCAAGGAAAAAGCAGGCGTTACCGTTTCTCCAAATTCAGTAGAAATACGGGACTGTTCCAAAACATGCCGGAAAATGACTTCCGGCTGAAGCTTTCCATTCATATAAATCCCCCTGAGTAAGTAACGAAAGTCAAAAGGCGCAATTTCCGGAAGCGGCTCCTCCCGTTCCAGGTCCTGTGCATAAGTATAAGCCAGCCCCAACTGGTGCTGCAAGGCCGCGCCCAGCTCCTGCGTGAAATTAACCTCCAGCCCCGTTTTAAAGGCTTCTTCAATATTGATAAATTGACGAACACCAGGACTCATCGGCAATCTGGGAGATAGTTCAGGATCGATCACCGAAGACATAAAGTTTTCTAGATAAGAAGCAAAGAAATCTACTTCTAATGAGGTCTTAGTGGAACTCCATTCAAACGTCAGATCAAGCTGGTTATTCACCTCAGGATCAAGTTTTGGATTGCCTAGCATCTCAAATGGGTCTTGTCCGACTGGAAAATAATTAATGAATCTCTCAGTCAGACTCCCGCTGCGCTGGGCGCGCCCCAGCCAAAGACCAATCTTTAGACCATTATCCCACATTCTGGAGACGCCTGCACTAAAACTGGGATTCAATTGAGTGATCTGTGTATCCTCGTATACCTGAAGAAAAGCTTCATCAGGGTCGCTGATATCCGCGCTATTTAACTCCATTCGACCGGAAAAAACAAAGCGATAATTTTCATTTAGCAGATGATATTCTGCGAATAAACCGGTTTTGCTGATGCTTCCGTTTTGCCACGCATTGTCGTTAAACGTTCTACCGGCATTGGGCCCTATCAAAAACTCCCGCACCCGCGTCCCCTCAGCGCCTTCCACTCGCAAGTCCGCACCGGCGTATAAGGTCGATTTACCATAACGCCATACCCCTTCAGTACGCCCTCCGTAATTGTAAGTCGTGGCGAAAGTTTCGGCATTCAGCATGCGAGGATCAAGCGGTTTGAGAAGATTATTCATAAGATGATCCACAAACGAGGCATACACAGTGGTGTTCCATGACTCCAGCCTGCCCCGGTCAATGCTGATGTCATGGCGCAAGTTGAACATCCAGGTGTCATCATCCCTGAGGTCCATGGGCAAAGCGGGAAAGTCAGCATCCCTGGCCATATTATAATTGGCGGACAGGCGCAGCTGCTGATTAGCATCCAGTCTAACCCCCAAATTAGCGCCAAAGCTCCCCCTTCGGAAGTCACTTTGAACCGTTTGCCCATTACCTGCCTGGTAATCATTTCCCTGCGACCAGGCGGCCAGAAGACTCAGGTCGTAAGACTTTCCACTCAGCCCAAGTTGCCCCTCAGTGCGTAAAACACCTCCGTTGCTCTCGTAACCAGATGAGAACCGGCCGTAAACGTCAGCAGATTCGGTAAAGCGAAGTTTGGAAGAAATAAAGTTGATCGTTCCGCCGAAACCTGTTCCATAACGCAAGGCGTGTGGCCCCTTCAATATCTCGATGCGGTCCATCATATTAGGCGCCATTTGACTGGTGGGGGGATCCATGCGATTCGGACAGGCTGCCGTAGCACTTTGTGCACCGTTCATCACGATGTTTAACTGGTCATATTTAAATCCGCGAAATACAGGATCAAAACCGTAATTGCCCCCTTTCCGTATACCGTTCAAAGCAGGGGTCTGCAAAAGAATAGCCGCCCCATCATGCGCCATTCGATCCTGATGGTTCAGCTTTATGCCTCGCGAAGGGACCTGACTAGACCTTAATCCGATCACTGTAACCGGATAAAAGTTAATGGCCATGCTTTTTCTGTAATGTACTTTTTCCTGGATCAATAGTCGAACTTCCGCAGGGCGTATAATCCAACTGCCATAACTAATGTGGGAAAGCTTCATGCTTTCCCCTTCGAGAGGACTGAAGGAGATGATCCCCTCTTCGTCAGATATACCCGATTGAGTCCCATATTCGAAAGTGGCCCCATTGATTGGAAGATAGGAATCCTCGTCCAGTAGCCTTATCTCGACATTAGTTTGTGCAATAACAAATGTGGTGAGTAGTAGCAATGCCGTCATACCCACCAGTCTTTTTATGTTTGATTGATAAAAAATCATGGTGATGTTTTTTTTAATATCTGGTCGCTCAGCAACGGTCAAGTGTCAGAAAACCAAAGGTTGCAGACAAGCACTGTTGCCTTTGCTCTTAATAAAAACAATTTTTTCACAAAAGATTACCGGCTTTTAAGCCCGGCAAAAAACATGTCTGGCGCTGTTGGAAAAAACATCACGAGGTTGAGGCGGGCGAAATACCTCATCCAGATGAGAGCAATAATAAAATACCTGATCGGAAACGGGCTCTATCCTGTTTTTTATGGCTCGAAACTTGAATACAGGCATTTCATTCTTGGTGAGGTGGTAATTGATCTTTAAAGAATCGATTTTGGGTTTCGGGATTTGCTTTTGTTCATTTTCATCCACCAGGTTTAAACGGCTTGATAAATAGCATTTCCCGTTACAGGTGATGATTACATCTTCCTTATTAATACACCATTCATTTACAATGAAATCCTGATTGATCTTAAAAGCAATTATTATCCAGAATTTCGAAAAGCCTGGCAAAAGAATCACTACGAGCATTAATATGGAAAAAAATTGCTTTAACATACTTTGGTTATACTGCTCAAATATAAATGAATTACCTGTCACTTACAAAAATATCCATCTGGCAACAGTGATTTCATGCAGCCATTACTCCCGGCCAGATCTTTCGCTGCGCTGGAAATAGGATTAAAGCAAGCCTATCTTTTGCAACATTGTTGCGAAAATAGTAAATTGCGGCGGTAAGCGAGCAAATTTAAGTATAACATTCCCCTGCCCGAGGGGAAATATTATACTTAAAAATGTTTGCTTACCTATTTGCCATTTTTTAATCCATTCATCTGATAGAGAAATGAAACGCATTATTCTGACGATACTTTTCGCACAGGCTGCACTGGGCTTTTTAGGCGCACAAGTAAAAATTACCTGGGACCAATTAGGCGACGTAACATTGGAGTCCCGGTATTTTGAAAAATTTGACCAGCGCTTTCTTACCCCTGTTTTTGGGAAAACACCCAAATCTTTAGAAGGAAAAACGGTTGTAATAAAGGGCTATGTCCTGCCTTTAGATGGCGCCGGGAAATTGTATGCATTATCCCGGTACCCCTTTTCCGCTTGCTTCTTTTGCGGTGGAGCAGGCCCCGAAACGGTAATCGAGCTAGATTTTTCACCTCATTCAAAAAAGAAACGCTTTGAGATGGATGATGTCTTTTCTTTCAAGGGTATCTTGAAACTTAACAATACCGATCCCGAACACTTCAATTACATTCTGAAAAATGCGGAATGGGTGAAGTGATAGCAGTTTAATCCTTCATAGCGAGGACTAAAAACTCCGCTGCTGTTTCACCTGCATTTTTCAGGCTGTGCTGACAAGCTTCGTGCCAGTGAGCCTCGCCTTTTGCAGAAGTTTTGTTGTTCATTTCCCCTTCTTTATCGGATGTATAGTCGATGGTGTAATCGGACAAAGAATAAATAATCCGGTTAATACCGCTATGCTCTGGGATCGTTTCTCCGGAAGGTAAGCTGACTTTTGTAATTTTGATGTGCTCGTTCTCCAGCAACACAGATGACCGGTCGGAGGCGACGGTATACACATCATTATTAAGCGCATCCATATCACATTCCGGCAGAGCCTTTCCGGTTCTTTCCACCACAAGGTATTCAGCCGTGCTGTTGCCAATGTTTTTAGCAGCGTGCACCCCAGCCTCATGCCAATGCGCCTGACCTGCCGACCAGCTTTTCTGACTCTTGTCTTCACCTTCTTCCTGCCATTCCAGCTCATAGGAAGTCAAAGCGTAAATCGCCCTTGATTTGCCTTTGTGGAGCGGTTGTTCTTCCCCCGGCTCAAGTGTGATGCGAATGATCCTTGTATAGTCATTTTCAAAAACGATTGAGGCTTTATCCGGTGTAGCCTGTAGGACATTCTCATAAACTTGAGTGGATGCTTCAGTAGATTGTTGCTCTTTGTCCTGTTGTGGGCCACAGGACGCCAACACAAAAATGGCTAATAAAAACAAAACGACATTTTTCATAATATTAGGTTTTTCAGCAAAAATAAGGGCTCCGCCCGCTCAAGTAAAGGATGCCCATCATTGGAAATCGGTGATCTATGTCATTTTTGCAACATTGTATCAAGATTAAAAATAAAAAACATAATCGCAGCGCTATTGCAATTATGTTAAAAAAATGGCGCCATAGCTCCAACTGTGGCGCCTATCTCCTTTTGAAGATCGATTATTTAACCTAGGTTGCGATGCAACTTAGGTGTAGATGGTAAATGGTAGAAAGTAGAAAGATGTCTGCCTGAAATGGACAAATAGATACCTTTTTAGGTTGTATTTCTTTTTACACAACCCCGAATTAATTCTCCGTACTCCGTTCATAAGCAAATCCGCCGTTCTTACTCTGGGCCCAGCTTGTGAACCTCACGCTGAGGTAAATATTATCTTCCACAAGATGCAAAACTAAATTTTTACCAACTACATTCTTGGGGTTGCCTACTGCTACCCGGAAGTTTTTAAACTCTAGGTCGTCGATCTGATTAAGGGTTCCCTCCGCCCAGCGGGTGCCGGTCGGACTGGTGCTTTTGCTGGCGTTGCTCTCGCTTTTGGCATTATAGATCTGTCCGCCGTCATTACCACGGGTGATCCATACCAAATCGGTAATGCGGTCCTGGTTTTCCGCCTGATTAGGGTCCGCATCATTGGCTTTGACGAAGGAGGTGACTGGACCACTCCACACAATACGGGTACTGTCGGTGGTTTCTTCATTCGGGCTTTCGGGTTGCATGGGAGTAGCGGGTTCTTCCAGGCTGTCTTCTGTACAAGAAAAAATGAAGGCCGTTAAGGCCAATAAGGCTAAGATGATGGTTCTACTGATGTTCATTTCTATAATAGTTTTGTTATGAGCATTTTAACTTTGGCGGGTGGGTTTTGTTTTAGTTTTTTCTGCAAATGGCTAATTTTTTACAAAGCCAGAAATCTCTTTCCTGTTACAACTACTCCTCTTTTCATGCGTTCTATGAAAAGTTTACTTACTTTTGCAGCCTGAAACAAGGAGATCTCATTATGTCTAACGAAGTTAAAGTTGCTCTGCTGGCTATAGCCGCTATTGGTCTGTCCTATTGGGGGTATAAGTTCATCATTGGGAAAAACATCCTGAAAGACTCAAACCTCTATTACGTCGCTTACGATAATATCGGCGGCATGAAACCTTCCATACCCGTACAGATACGAGGCTTTGACGTGGGTTTTGTGTCCGATATCCAGCTTTCGGATGATTATCAGCAGGTGATCGCCACGCTGGACCTCAGAAAGGACATCCAGATCAGCCCAAATACCACTGCCGCTATCATGTCCGACGGCTTTATGGGCGGGAAGATCGTCGTACTGAAAAACAGTGATTGCGCCGAGGACAACTGCGCTGAAAGCGGCGCCTTTATTGACGGCGAACTGGTGGGCCTGGTCGGCTCTATGATCAGCGAAAGCGAATTCGAAAACTATTTTAAGGTTATCGAAGAAGGACTCAGCAATATCATCGATACGCTGAATCAAAAGCTGTTAAACGATGAAGCTGACTCTCCTATCGCCGCCATGCTGACAGACTTGGAAAAAACCATGACCAACCTGGAGTCCTCCACCCGCCAGCTGGACGGCCTGATGCGTCGCTCCTCCAACGATATCAGCGGCTCCATGGCCAACTTCAAATCCATATCTGACAACCTGGAGGAAAACAACGAAAAGATCGCTTCCATCCTCGATAATACCGATAAAATGACATCCCAACTCGCCAACGGCGACCTGGAAAAGATCATGAAAGAAACACAGGCAGCGATCGAAAACCTCCGGCAAACCCTAACCACGGCTGACGGCGCCCTGTCCGACGTTTCCAACATCACCGGCAAAATCAATAACGGTGAGGGTACTCTTGGCAAACTCCTCCAGGATGAATCGCTTTACGAACAACTTAGCTTGCTCAGCATGAACCTGGATACCCTCATCCAGGATTTATCCGATCGCCCTTACCGCTACGTGCCTTTTAAAAATCGAAAGAAGGTGCTGAGGTATGATCGACAGGATGAGAAGTTAGAAGAAAATAATTAAATTTGAACAGGAGCGCGCATTCGAGCTCCTGTTCAAATTTAATTGTCTTTTATATGTCCGACGGCATTCGTGATCATTACCGGGAGCATGGCGTTACCAATTATTACCTTCAACAAGGAGGGGAATACAATAACCCGCATTTCCCACAGATCGAGGCTTTGCTGATAAAAAATGAGCACCGCATCGATTACAAACGTGTACTAGACTTTTGCTGCGGATCAGGGGAAGTCAGTGTGGTTATTGAACATTTGGGCTACCCTCCTCCGGTTGCCTGTGACCCCTACACTAAAGAAGCTTTTACCAAAAGAACAGGAAGAACCTGTGAGAGCTGGTCATTCGAATCCGTCGTCAAAGGGGAGTTGAAAGGCGATTATTCTGCCGTCATTTGTAGTTTTGCCATGCATCTTTGTCCTGAAGAGCAATTGTTCCCTTTGGCTTACCAATTATTTCAGCATACCGGGCTGTTGGTTATTCTCACCCCCCATAAACGTCCGGTACTGGAGAAATTCGAAGGGATTTACCTTGCCTTTGATGATCATGAGTTGACGCAGAGGGGGAAGAAAGTTTTTTTAAAAGCTTACAGTAGTACGTTTAAACAGGAGGAATGCTGAAATTTTGAAGGCGGATGTCATCATTTGTGATTAATGACTTTGGGAGCTCCCCAAATCAGGAATAATTCGGATTATATTACATTAATTTCCCGTTCCAGATGAATGCCGAAGCGCTCGTACACTGCCTGCTCGATCTTCTCCGCCCAGGCCAGAACTTCACTGCCTGTGGCCCCTCCGAAATTTACGATCACCAGCGCCTGATGAGCATAACAACCGACCCGACCTTCCCTTTTGCCCTTAAATCCACATTGCTCGATCAGCCAGCCTGCCGGTACTTTCCAGCTCCCTCTTTCGGCAGGATAAAAAACAAGCTTAGGGTAAGCTTGCCGTAACCGCCTGAAATGCACCTCATCGATGATCGGATTTTTAAAAAAACTTCCGGCATTGCCGATCTGTTCGGGCTGTGGTAACTTAGATTGCCTTATTTGCACGACCGCCTGGCTGACGTCCCGAATACCGGGAGATTGAATGCCCTTTTCGGCCAATACATCAGCGATCGCACCGTAGGAGATGTTCACTTGAGGATGTTTACTTAGCTCCAGACGGACTTTAGTGATAAAAAAACGGCCTTTGTGTTGTTTGAAAAAACTGTTTCGATAATCAAAAGCACAATCCTCTTTATAGAAAGTATGTACGGACTGGTTTTGAAGGTCGACAGCGTCCAGGCTATGAAAAACATCTTTCAGCTCTACTCCGTAAGCACCGATATTCTGAATAGGCGCCGCGCCGACGGTGCCCGGTATGAGCGACAGGTTCTCGATGCCGCCCAGATGACGGTCCAACGTCCAGATGACCAACTCATGCCAGTCTTCTCCCCCACCGGCTTCCACCAGGGCAGTTTCCTCATTTTCTTCCAGTATCTTTTTACCGGTGATGTTATTTTTCCAAACGATAGGAATTTTTTTTCCCGAAAAGAGAATATTGCTGCCTCCACCGAGGATAAGATCCGGCTTAAGGCCTTGATAGAGAAGGTCCAGCAGCTGTTGTTCGCTTTCAATGCCTGTCAACTGTTCTGTAAAGGCCTCCACTCTGAAAGTGTTGTAGGGTTTCAATGAGGTTATCGGCATAGGTTAGGACATTAAGATTCTTGGGAATTCAGGCTGCTGGTTAGTTTTGAAGGCCGGACCAGTTCAATGCCCCACAGCCCCTTTTTGAAGGGGACCAGAATGGGCTCTCCTTCTTCGGTGGCCTCAAAAAAAGACTGATCCAGGCTGATCCTTCTCAGTTTATCCTTATAGTAAAAAAACAGGTAGTATCCAGTCGGCATTTGGCTTTCTCCTTTAAGTACGCCAAAGCGGCTGGAATAGAATGGCTGTTCTTTGACGAAATCGACTTCCTGGAAACGAGTTGGATGAGGGCTCAGCAAGCGGTTGCTCAAACTGCCGGCCAGTGGGGCTGCGATCAAGCCGGCAAATAAACAGGCCATAACGATCTGGAGGCGAACCACAGGATCTGTCTGTCTGCGTTGATAATACCAACCCGCAATAACGCCCAGGCACAGGCCGACGATAACGGCAGGAATGACCAGTTGCCTGGCATTGATCGTCCGGTTAAAATATTCGAACTCATTTGCATAGACGATAATAAAAAGAAAAAAAAGCACTACAGCCAGTACAGCTTTCCAAAAAACGGGATCTCTAAAAACATTCCTGGTCATAACACCTCACAAATTTGCTTCAAATTGCAATTTGGCCAAAGCATTGTACAGGCCATCCTCTTTAATAGACAGTTCCTCATGAGTACCTTTTTCTACGATCACTCCTTCATCGATCACGTAAATACAATCTACATTGCGAATGGTGGCCAGGCGGTGTGCGATGATGATGGCTGTACGGCCTTCCATCAGGTTATCCAGCGCTTCCTGCACCAGCTTTTCTGATTCGGCGTCCAGCGACGAAGTCGCTTCATCCAGCAACAGGATGGCCGGATCGCGAAGGATGGCTCTTGCGATGGCTACTCGCTGGCGTTGCCCTCCGGAAAGTTTGATCCCCCGGTCACCGACGATCGTGTCCAGTCCTTCGGGGAAAGACTGGATGAATTCCCAGGCGTTGGCCTGCCGGGCTGCTTCTATGATCTGCTCCTCACTAGCTGCGGGATTCCCATAAAGGATATTTTCCCGTATGGTCCCTCCAAAGAGAATGACCTCCTGAGGAACGGTGGCGATATTTAACCGGTATTTGGACAGGTCGTATTCGTAAATGTTTCTGCCGTCTACAAATATATCCCCCCGGTCATTTTTATAGAACTGCAGCAGTAACTGAATAATAGTGGATTTTCCAGCCCCACTTCCGCCCACCAGGGCCACTTTTTGTCCGGCTTCAATGTGCAGGTTGATCCCTTTGAGCACTTCTATATCCTTGCGGGAAGGATAAGCAAAATGAACGTCTCTATAGGTAATCTCACCTCCGAATCGATCTTCAGGACGCAATTCCTGTTTCTGTGCGCTCACTTCCGCATCGCGGTTCAGAATATCCTGTATGCGCTCGGTGGCGCCCATAGCCGAGGTAAGGGCAGTATATAAATTACCGATCCCGCCAATGGCGCCCCCGATAATGCCGGTGTAAAGGATGAAAGAGAAAAGGTCACCGACCGGTATTTCCCCGGCTTCCACCATTTTCGCGCCGCGCCAGAGAATAAAGAAGATGGCGCCGAACAGAATGGTAATGATAAAAATAAAAAACAAGCCTCGCAGCCTGGCGAAACGAAGCGAAATACGCACCACTTTATCTACTGAATTTCCATAACGAAGCGCCTCCAGCCATTCGTTTGCAAAGGACTTTACTACACTGAAGGACTGAAAGGTTTCTTCTACAATAGTATTGGTCTCCGCCAGGCTATCTTGTCTTTTCTTCGATATTCTTCTGATGTAGCGGCCAAATATAAAAGCCACGACAACCACTACGGGAAAGGTCAGCAGCATGATCAGGGACAGGCGGGGCGTCAGCCACGCAATGATGACGATACCGGAAATCAGCACCACCAGTTGTCTTATAAATTCCGCCAGCGTAATGGAAAAGGCATTTTGCAACTGTTCGACATCAGTGGTGATGCGGCTGGTCAGTTCACCTATACGCCGGGATTCGAAGAAAGTCATGTCTTGAGTGATCAATTGCTGGTAGAGCGCTTTACGGACATCCGCCATACCTTTTTCACTCACCTTAGCAAAAAGCACCGTTCGCAAAAAAGAAAAGATGCCCTGAAGGACAAGTAGGACCAAAAACAACCAGCCAAACTGCTCCATGGTTATATTCTCAAAGCGAGGCTCTCCATTGGCTGTGTTCGCCATTTCGCCGGCAGCACCGGGGAATACCATAAATGTCAGACTGGACAATACCAGCAAGATCAGGCCGATAATGAAAGGCCCCATATAAGGTTTAATGAACCGGAATATGCCGATGGTGGCTCTTAAACGCTCCTTGGTGAGCCTGGTATCTGCCTTGCGGTCGGTCCGGTTTCTTCTCATTCCCATAATTCAAAGGTTAATGACTGCTATTTATAAGTACGTGCCTGAAAAAAAGGAGTTGTGTAATCAGGAACACAAAACTACACTACTATTTGTTTAGAAACCTACTGATACTGTCAAAATATGTTGTTAAATGATTATCTTTCGCGGCAGAAAATAAAAAAATGACGTCCTATTCAATTTTTTTTTGTTGCCATCGTTAGAATCTTGATTTTACCCCTCCTTCCCTGATTTTTGAATTTAACATTTGAAAAACTACTGTAATGAGAACATTCGTTTCTGTATTCCTGTTTTTTTGTTGCGTTCTGGTTGTTAAAGCACAACGTTTGGAAGTTGGTGTATTAGGAGGGTACACGGTATATAGCGGCGACCTTTCAAGGAGTGAATTCGGTTTATACTTCAACGATGCAGGTCTGGCGTATGGCGTTTTTGCCCGCTATGATATCATCAAACCTTTAAGCGCAAAATTATCTATCAATTACGCCAGTGTTATGGGAGATGACCTTAACGGCTCTAATCCGGAAAGGAACCTTAACTTCCGAAGCGATGTTTTTGAGGTCAGCCTGATCGGAGAATTCAATTTGTACGGAGCTGCTAATGTCAACGACAACTTTTTATTTGTCCCTTACCTATTCGGTGGTATCGGAATGTTCAATTTTAATCCGGAAGGCCGGTTTGAGGACACCTATGTGGAGCTTCAGCCGCTGGGTACAGAAGGGCAGGGACTACCCGGATACGAAGAGCCTTACCTGCTGACTCAACTAATGATCCCTATCGGCCTGGGCACCAAAATGACCATTAACAACAAGATCACCATCGGCCTGGAAATCGGCGGCCGAAAGTTGTTCACTGATCACTTTGATGACATTTCTTCCGCCGAAGTCAATTACCGTGATATCCTCAGAGGCAACGGCGCTCTGGCCGCCCAGATGAGCAACAAAACGATCGATCCCAACACTGAGGTGGACGTTACCTATATTCGCGGAGGAAAAGCGAACGACTGGTACTTCGTCAGCGGCATCAGCCTTGCTTTTCGTTTAAATTCCGATTCACGGGGCGGAACTCCTTTGGATTGCTTTAAAGGGTTTTAACCAAAAAAAGGTTAATTTTTCGGACTATTTGTGAAAAAAGCAACCATATTTACACATCAGTGCTATCTTTGCATTAAATAAATGTGAACTTTGTTCAGGGCCTTATTATGATCACAATTCTCGTTCTTTGCACAGGGAATTCTGCGCGTAGCCAAATGGCAGAAGCTTACCTCAGGCATTATGCTCCCGACGAGGTCGAAGTATTCAGTGCCGGCATCCATGAAAAAGGCATTAACCCCTTTACCATTATGGCTTTGGCGGAAGATAACCTGGATGCTTCCGATCAGTTGTCCAAAAGCTATAAAGTCTTCAAAAACAAGAAGTTTGACTACCTTATTACCGTCTGTAACGAGGCATGGAAAGAACTTCCCAAAAGCATAAGAAAAAAACACCACCTCCATTTCGACATCCCTGATCCCGATCAATTTGAAGGTGTTCCGGAAGAAAAACTGGAATATTTTAAGATCATCAGAGATTGGATAAAAAAGGAAATGCTTCTCTTTATCGGAGAAGAATTAACCCCTGCTCACAACGCAGCAACTTTCGCGTAAGCCTGGACAGAGCTTCTCTGTTTTCACTTCTGAATGAAAAAGCCTATTTTAAGCGAAAAAAATAAGAGGCCATCGGTAAAATCATTTTGGATCCCACAGCCTCTTTTTCCTCAAGTCTACATGGAAAATATTGAATACATCGAAAGAGACATCAGCTGGCTGTCCTTCAACCATCGCGTACTGCAGGAAGCCAAGGACGAGCGCGTCCCCCTTTATGAACGCATCAAGTTTCTGGCCATTTACAGCTCCAATCTGGACGAATTCTTCAGGGTGCGCGTAGCTTCCCTGCGGTCATTTAAACAATTGAAAAAGAAAGAACAAAAAGAGCTCTTTGGCGTACAACCCAAAAAACAACTCAAAGAGATCCGAAAGATCGTTCAGCAACAGCAGGCAGAATTCGGAGCTATTTTCAGAGGTCAGATCCTTCCTGAATTAAGACGCCATCACATTTTCCTTACCGATCACCTGTCTTATTCCGAAGAACAAAAAACATTTATACGGAATTTCTTCAAGGAAAATATCCGTCCTAAACTGGAGCCGGTAGTCTATTTCGATGAAAACGAGACGCCCCCCTTCCTGAAAAACAAACAGCTTTATTTCATTGTCTCCCTAAAAAATAAGGAAAAACTGGCGCTGGTCTGTATCCCAACCGATCATTGCGATCGCTTTGTGCCCCTTCCCGGCAATGACGAACAACACTACATTACCTTTCTGGATGACCTCCTACGTTTCCACCTCAATGAGATCGTCGAAGGAGAAGTAGTGGATGCGTATTCGATTAAAGTCTCCAGAGACGCTGAATTGTACATTAATGATGAATATTCGGGCGACCTTATTGAAAAGATCAAAACCAGCCTTGAGGAAAGGAATATCGGTTTGCCCACTCGATTTCTGTACGACAGTCGCATGAGCAAAGAGCTTATTAAGCGCCTTCGCACCATTTTTTTTCTAAAAAAGGATGATCTGATCCCCGGCGCCCGTTACCACAACTTTAACGATTTTTTCGCTTTTCCGGATCCCACTGCAAATCCGGACTTCAGGGATGAGCCCCTCCCTCCGCTGCCCCACCCCGAACTGGAAAAAGCTGCTTCCATACTGGAAATAATGCGAGAAAAGGACGTTATGCTTCATTTCCCCTATCAGCAATATCAGTATATTCCCCGGCTTATTCAGGAAGCAGCGAACGATCCCTGGGTTGAACACATCAAAATCACCCTTTACCGGGTGGCGGCCAAATCAGACGTAGTCCTTGCTCTCCTGACCGCCCTGGAGCGAGGTAAATCCGTCACCGCTTTCATAGAAGCCAAGGCAAGGTTCGATGAAGCATCTAATATCTATTGGGGAGACCAGTTAAAAGCTGCAGGCGGCAAAGTTTTATACAGCTATCCAGGCATCAAAGTGCATTCCAAACTCCTATTGATACAAAGAAGGGAGAACGAGAAAATACGCAACTATACTTATCTCGGAACCGGGAATTTCAACGAAAAAACCGCTAAATTGTATTGTGACCACGCTCTGCTGACCACTGACCACAGACTGGCCAATGAGGTCACCCAGGTTTTTGACCTGCTGGAACGGAAGATCATTATCCCTAAATCCAAGCATTTAATGATCTCTCCTTTTTCCACCAGACAAGGTTTTGAGGAACTGATTCAAAAGGAGATTGACAACGCTCAGAGAGGTCTTCCGGCCTATATGATCCTGAAAATGAACAGCCTTGAAGACCCCGAAATGATCAATCACTTGTATAGGGCCAGCAGGGCAGGCGTTAGTATCCAGCTAATCGTCAGGGGTATCTGCTGCCTGGCCCCGGGCATCGAAGGCATGAGCGAAAATATAGAAGCGATAAGTATCGTCGATCGTTTTCTGGAACACGCCAGGGTCTATATATTCGCTAATGCCGGTAAGGAGATCATGTACACTGCCTCGGCAGACTGGATGACGCGCAACCTCGACAAACGCATAGAAGTAGTCATTCCCATCTATGATCCTGCTATTTTTAAAGAAATTCGCGACATCATAGACCTGCAGCTGAAAGACAATACCAAGGCCCGATGGATCACCCCCAACCAGGATAATCCCTATAAGATACTACGTCAAAATGAAGAAAAAATCAGGGCTCAGACAGATACCTACCGCGTATTAGAACAAAAGGCCTTGATCACCCCATAAAAATTCTTTATTAATTAGTCGTCAGTTACCAGCCTGCTGCTCTATATTTGCTCTGTGAAGGAAAAAAATCAAATTTCTGTTACAGCCTGGCCTTAGGCTGATCCCTAACAGGAATCTATCATAGATCGCAAAATAAAACGATATGGTGAAGGAAGTGAACAGATTTAGAGACTGGATTTTTAAAAAGGTGCATACCAGTAATCTGGTATACAATACCTGCTGGGAAGATCCCCGCTGCGACCGCGAACTGCTGCAATTTGACGCCGATAGCGAGATCGTGATGATCACTAGTGCCGGCTGTAATGCCCTTGACTATCTTATGGATCGTCCGAAGGCTGTCCACTGCATCGACATGAACCCTCGTCAGAATGCATTGCTTCAGCTCAAACTGGCCGCCATCAACGAAACGAACCACGAGGAATTGTTCCAGCTATTCGGCTATGGCCTTCATAAAGACATTAAAAAGCTGTATCTCAGTAGCCTCCGCCCTGCGCTTCCTGATTTTGCCCGGGAATACTGGGATCAAAACCTCAATTTCTTCAACGGCAAGGGCCCTAGAAAAACGTTTTATTATTACGGCACTTCCGGCACCTTCGCCTGGCTCGCCAATAAGTATCTCAGGTCCCAAAAAGAGCTCTTTCAAAACATCAAAAAGCTTTTCGCTTCAGAAAACATGGAAGAACAGCGCAGCTGGTATTACAAAATTGAAGAGAGCCTGATGAACAAGATCGTAGAGTGGCTGCTGAATCGCCACATCACGATGTGCCTGCTTGGCGTTCCCAGAAGTCAGCAGGAATTATTCGTAGAAAAATATGACCGTGGCGCCTTAGGGTTCATTCAGGAGTGCCTGAGAAATGTGTTTACCCAACTGCCTATACAAGACAATTATTTCTGGAGGGTATATTTTAACGGGAGTTACACCAAAGGTTGTTGCCCGAATTACCTCAAAGCAGAAAATTTTGCTCTCTACCAGGAAGAAACACATAAAATAAAGACGCACAATAACACCATAAGCGGCTTTCTAAAGGACAATCCCGGTCAATATTCTCATTTCATCCTGCTCGATCACCAGGATTGGCTGGCGTCCAATGATGTCCCTGCACTTGAAGAAGAATGGAGGCTGATCCTGAAGAACAGCCGGCCAGGAACACGTATCCTGCTGCGTTCCGCAGCTTCAGAGGTAGACTTCTTCCCGGATTTTGTGCTCGATGCCCTCGAATTTGAAAAAGAATTAACCGCCAAAACGCATAAGGAAGATCGCGTAGGAACATATGCAAGTGTGTATATGGGAATTGTCAAATAATTGATCGTTGACAGGCCTCCTGCCAACAATTCATCGATAAAGAACAACGACATGAGCAAGCCAACTGACAACCTGGTCACCACCGCTTCGGAAGAGGACCAGAATAAAAATATCCAGAATTATTACAAGCTTCAATCCAAGATCTATGACGCCACCCGCTGGACGTTCCTATTCGGCCGAAAAAAGCTGGTAAAAGTGCTGCCTTTCGATAAGAATGCAGAGATCGACCTCCTTGAGATCGGCTGCGGAACAGGCTACAATCTCAAGCGCCTGGCCAGGGCCTTTCCTAAAGCACGGCTGACCGGCCTGGATGTCTCAAAAGACATGATCGACTTGTCCACCAAGCAATGCAGCGCTTTTTCCGACCGGGTGGAATTACTCCAACAACCCTACGGCCCCAATCAAAAGCCCATACCTAAAAAATATGACGCCATTTTATTTTCTTATTCCCTGACCATGATCAATCCTCAGTGGGAAGAGCTGGTCCGGCATGCGGAAAAAGACCTGAAGCCCGGCGGAGTCGTCGGCCTGGCAGACTTTCACGACTCCCGCTTTCTGTGGTTCAAAAAGCATATGTCCAACCACCATGTAAGAATGGACGGTCACTTGCTTAAGCTAATGAAGGAATTGTATAAGCCCATCTTTCAAGAAGTGAAGCCGGCATACGGCAGTGTCTGGGAATATGTGGTTTTTGTAGGAAAAAAAAAAGATAAATAAACTCTTTATAAGCCTTTATTGACCAACCATATGACTGAAAAATCATTCCCTATTGAGGATAAAATAGCCATCCTTCTCCTCAGCCTGCTTGCCATCTCGGCTTTCTTCTGCAACTTGGGCCTGAACAACATCTGGACGCCTAATGAAAGCTTTTACGCCGAAGCTATTAGAGAAATGTGGGAAAGCGGTAATTTCATAGAGGTATTCTACAATTACGAGCCCCGGTTCAACAAGCCGATCATGATCTACTGGGAGATCTTGTTGTCGACGGCGATCTTTGGGTTGAATGAATTTGCCATCCGGTTTCCTTCTGCTTTGGCAGGACTAGGCACCATCTTTCTCGTCTTTCGCATTGGTCAGCTACTGGAAGGGCGTCGTCTGGGAATATTAGCCGCCATGATAATGACCTTCGCTTTTCAGTTTACGATCAATGCCCGATATGCGGTCCCGGCTATTTCGCTGACCTTTTTTTTTACGCTCACCATCTACTGGTTTTTAAAAGGCTACCAGCGGGAGCAATTCAGGTACATTTTTCTTTCCTATATCGCGCTCGGACTAGCCATCCTTACCAAGGGATATCCCTATTTGATCATCATCGGCAGCATCATTCTATTTTACCTATTGATCGATCAGAGATTTCAATGGAAGCCTTTTGTAAAAAAACTAGGCTTTTTAAGGCTTTACATAGGTCTGCCCCTTTCGATCATCATCGGCATGACCTGGATCATATATATGTATGCGACTTACGGGCAAGAGTTCTGGGATATCTTCATGATGGAAACCTTCGAGCGGGCTTTTACCCGTGAAAATGAGGGGCTAAAGCCCTTTTTCTATCTGGAAGCTAACATCTGGGGCTTTCTCCCCTACTCGCTCACTTTTTATTTAGGGCTTATCTATTTGATCCTTCACCGCTTTAAAGGTTTTTTTGACAGCCAGGCCCTGAAGATAGGGACGGCCTGGTTTCTGGTGATGCTGGTCATTTTTACGGCCTCTAAAGGAAAGATCCCCACCTATTTCATTCAGGGATATCCGGGCATGTCCTTGTTCAGTGCTTACTTCATTTTTCACCTAGCTAATTTTAGCAAAACCTGGCGAACGCTGTTCCAGGTCAGCTTCTGGCTGCCGGGCGTACTATTCATTATCGGTGGCTTCGCGATCATTTTTTTGTTTCCGGCTTCTTACTTTCTCCTGTTGCTGGCTTTTTTACCGGTGGTGCTCCTGGCGACCGGTTACCGGAAAGATATCGACCTGCTGAAATCCATCAGTTTGCCCTTTACCGGCTTTGCCTGCATGTACCTGCTGTTCTCCCTTATCGTATTCCCTTATGTAGAAAAAGACTACCGCAATCACGATAAGATCGGTGAAGTAATATTGGAAAACGTTCCCGATCAAAGCATACCACTGATGGCCGAACATTTTACGACCTGGAACTTGCCCTACTACGCCAAAAGAAAAGCCTATGACAATTTAAGCCCTGAAGAAATTCAAGAAAAAACGAAAGGAGGCCCCCTTTTAGCCATCGTCGCGGAATCCAGCGTATCGAAGTACGAAAATGTAGAAGTGCTTTGGAAAGGCCCCATGTATACCGGCTCCGAATCGCGAACCCTCGAACTGATTTTGGACGTAATGAAGGATCGACGTGGAGAACCTACCCGCTTCCAGACTTTCTGCATCATATATCGAGCAGATCAGCATCAAAAGCAAACCTTTGAATAACAACTTCTATACTAAAAACCTTAACTTCTTTGATTCTGTAAAAGGCTGCTGTGATTTTGTAAAAAAGCGCTTTTTTGATCGACCTTCCTTGGCCCTGCTGTTTGAATACCGGTATATTTGTTTTTAGACCTGAGCGTTGCGTAAAAAACATGTTGTCAGATCGGGCAAAATGATCTTCACACAACCTCATCCTGAACACACAAAAAACAAAATACCATGGCAAAAATCAATTTTGGAGGCGTAGAGGAAAACGTCGTCACACGGGAAGAATTTCCATTGGAAAAAGCACAGGAAGTATTAAAAGAGGAAACCATTGCCATCATAGGCTATGGGGTTCAAGGCCCGGGCCAGGCGATGAACCTTCGCGACAATGGATTCCATGTGATCGTAGGTCAGCGCAGCCCCTCCAAATCCTGGGATAAAGCTGTCAGTGACGGCTGGGTGCCCGGAAAAACATTGTTCAGCATTGAAGAAGCCGCCGAAAGGGCAACGGTCATCCAATACCTCCTTTCCGATGCCGCCCAGATTGCCCTATGGCCCACCATTAAAGAGAAACTGACTCCAGGAAAGGCCTTGTATTTCTCACATGGCTTCGGCATTACTTATAATGATCAAACCAACATCATCCCTCCCAAGGATGTTGACGTCATTCTGGTGGCGCCCAAAGGCTCCGGCACCAGCTTGCGCCGGATGTTCGTGGCCGGCCGCGGCCTGAATTCCAGCTACGCCATCTATCAGGATGCAACTGGCAGAGCCAAAGAAAGAGTCATCGCCTTAGGCATCGGTATCGGCTCCGGCTACCTGTTTGAGACGGACTTCCAGAAAGAAGTCTACAGTGACCTGACCGGAGAACGCGGCACCCTGATGGGCGCTATCCAGGGTATCTTTGAAGCTCAATATACCGTGCTCCGCCAAAGAGGGCACTCTCCCAGTGAAGCTTTTAACGAAACCGTAGAGGAGCTTACCCAAAGCTTGATGCCCCTGGTAGCCGAGAACGGTATGGATTGGATGTACACCAACTGCTCCACCACCGCCCAGCGCGGCGCTCTCGACTGGAAAAACCGTTTCCGTGATGCTGTACTGCCCGTTTTTAACGAATTGTACAACAGCGTGTCCAGTGGCAAAGAAGCCGAAAGATCCATCAACACCAACAGCCAGCCGGATTACCGGGAAAAACTGGAAAAGGAACTGTCCGAACTGAGAAACAGCGAAATGTGGCAGGCAGGCAGGGCTGTGCGAAGCTTGCGCCCGGAGAATCAGAAAGTAGATTCTCCAGTAGAAAGTTAAAAAAAACGAGGCTGTCTAAAAAGACCTACGACCTTTTTTAGCAGTATTTTAAGAGAAAAATAAAATTTTTTCTCTTAAAATACTGCTAAAAAAGAAATTTATTAGGCTGCGAAAACCTGCAGGATGCTTTTTAGACAGCCTCGTTTTTTATAAAATTTATTTTATGTCTTCAACCATCCATTCCCCTCTCGTTTCTGTCGAAAACATCTATAAAGCAAAAGTCCGGTTAAAAGGCGTGGCGGAACATACCCCGCTGATGCTCAATTATAACCTCTCCGAGCAATACGGCTGTCGCATATCTCTGAAAAGAGAAGATCTGCAAGTGGTTCGGTCTTATAAAATCAGAGGGGCTTACAACAAAATGGCCACCGTGCCGCGGGAGCAACTGGACAACGGTATCGTCTGCGCCAGCGCAGGCAATCACGCGCAGGGCGTTGCCTTCGCCTGCCAGAAAATGAGGGTTCACGGCAAAGTCTATATGCCGGGAGTAACCCCACAACAGAAAGTCAAAAAAGTAAAACTCTTTGGCCGGTCCTTTGTAGATGTGGTCCTGACCGGCGACACCTTCGACGATGCCTTTAGAGAAGCCGTAAAGGAAGCGGAATCCCAAAATAAAATCTTCATCCACCCTTTTAATGACGAACGCATCATCGAAGGCCAGGGAACTGTAGGACTGGAAATACTCGAAGACTGCTCCGAGCCGGTCGAGTATCTGTTCGTTCCCATCGGTGGCGGTGGCTTATCTTCCGGCTTAGGCAGCTATTTCCATCAGATCAGCCCGAAGACCAGGATCATCGGCGTCGAGCCGAAGGGCGCACCCGCCATGTATGAATCCGTCAAAAAAGGTGATCTGGTCAAACTGGAAAAAATAGATTCCTTTGTTGATGGGGCCGCAGTCAGGCAAGTCGGTAGTAAGACCTTTCCCATTGTAAAACAGGTCGTACACGATATCGTACTGGTAGATGAAGGTAAGGTGTGCAGCACTATTCTCAGCCTGTACAATGAAGAAGGCATGATCGTCGAACCCGCCGGCGCCCTGACCATCGCTGCGTTGGATCAATACCAGGAGCAGATCAGAGGTAAAAATGTCGTCTGCATAGTCAGCGGCGGTAATAACGACATCACTCGTACAGAGGAGATCAAGGAAAGAGCGCTGCTCTATGAAGGCTTAAAGCATTATTTCATCATTCGCTTTCCGCAGCGGGCCGGCGCCCTGAGGAATTTTCTCAATAACGTGCTCGGCCCGGAAGATGACATCACCCATTTTGAATACACCAAAAAGCACAATCGGGAATCCGGCCCGGCTTTGGTAGGGCTGCAGCTTAAACATCATACTGATTATGAAGGTCTGGTCCAAAGGATGAATAAACACCATATCGATTTTCAGACGCTCAACGATAGCAAGATGTTATTTGACCTTTTGGTTTAAATTTGAATCATCCCTGATTTTGGGAAGTAAGGAAGCCAGTAATTTTAAGTATAACTTTCCCCCGCGGGCGGGGGAAAGTTATACTTAACTGATGTTAAGCAAGGCTACTTAATTTATCGTGCTTTTAAAAATTGTACCTGTAAGCGAATTATATCTGTTAATCCCTATCGAGGGTCTGAATTATTGGCCTGTCTTTTTTCTACCTATATGATAACCCTGTCGGGGTTTACGGTAAGACGTGCCTGGGGAGTGGGCATAAATTTAGTTTCCCTAATTTTTGCCTAAAAGGCAAATACAAACAAACTCCGGGCAACGCCCGGAGATCTAAAACAGGCTTCCAATGTACCCTGAAAGGGTATAACATTTGCAGAGCCCTTACTGAGCAATAAATAAACCCCGACTTTATGCCCACCCCTTTGTTATTGAATGACTCTCCTTAAGTAGAGCATAACCCTGCGTAAGGTCAGTACTTAAAACATACACCGCCGGCGACGGTGTATGTTTACAGGTGAATTTGCTCACTTACTTTCTGACTTTACCCATGGCATAACCCCACATAAAGTCAGTTACTTAATTACAAGTCAATTCCAGGTTTTTAATCGCCGTGTAAGAAGGCATGTTATAGCCGGTCTGAATGGTCGTACATCCGGGCTTCGTCACTACGATTTTCACCATACCTTTGGGAATGCTGCTAAAAACGACCTTGCCGCTGGTATTCGTGGTGGCGGAGGCGATCGTCTCATTATTGTTGTATTTCTTAACTAAAACGATGGCCCCGGAAATTCCAGTGCCCGAGCCGCCCTGCCATGACCCGGGAACGATGACGTTAACGGTCAGCTGTGCTCCGGCGACCGGTGCGGCAGCCTGGCCACAGTTACGGGTAGCGCCTCTGGACCGAACGATCTTCGTGTTGTTGTTGTACACGCTTTCAATGATCTCCTGATCCGGATTGACAATGGCCTTAAGGGTAACTGCCCCGGAACCCGGGATATTCACCTCATTGAACCATACCGCCAGCCCGGAATTATTATTCGGACCGATCCCGGAATTAAGGTATCCAACGTAAGAACTGCTGCCGTGTCCGGTCACTGAAACATAAAGGATTACAGGAATTTTCTTTTTTACGCCGATCATTTGTGTATTCACCACGGTAACGCTCACTTTGTTTTTTTTTCCGATGCATAGTCCGCCGGCCGTTGTAATTTTCGATACTTTTAAATCAGGATTCAAGCTGGCTGCGCCGGCCGGGAAGCTTGAAAAAAAGAACAAGCCTAAAATAAAAACTGTGATCATTTTTTGGTTTGGAGATTTCATAATTGTATAATTTTAGGTTACAAAAAGTGAATGAAAGAAACTTGACCTGTAGGGTCACGAACCATATAAAGGTAAGTAGAAAAAGAAAAGGGCGATTGATACGATAAAATAAAGTTATTACGAATATGTAATTTTCCAGCACCAGCTATTTTTCGCGCTGCTTTAAACAACCATTCGGCGTTAGCCCGAGCGAGCTCATAAGGTCAAACTAATTCCAGCCTTGTAACTCCGTCTTCCCCATCTCCAATATTTTCCTGAAGGCCGCTTCCTCCAGCGGCATCACCGACAATCGGCTGATCCTAACCAGCGGAATATCCTGAAGTTCAGGCTCCGCTTTTATTTCTTTGAGACTAACCGGCCGCTCCAATCGCTTCACAGGAACAAGGTCCACCACCGACCAGTCGCCTTTTTCGGCAGTGGGGTCCGGATAGGCTTCTTTTACCACCTTGCAGATGCCCACTACTTCCAGCCCTGTACGACTGTGATAGAACAATACCAGGTCATTCTCTTTCATCGCTCTTAAATGATTACGGGCAGCATAATTCCTGATGCCGTCCCACATCGAACGGCCTTCTTCTTCCAAATGGTGAAAGCCGTATTCATTAGGTTCGGATTTAACAAGCCAGCATTTCATTTGATCATTTGTTTTTTTTCAACCATCTAATTTACTAATAACTTCAAGTTGCGAAGCAACTTTAGCAGAAGGTAGAAGGTATTAGGTAGAAAGAAATACAACCTAAAAAGGTATCTATTTGTCCATTTCAGGCAGAAATCTTTCTACTTTCTACCATTTACCATCTACACCTAAGTTGCGTCGCAACTTAGGTTAATAACTTAATTTCACAAACACATCCCACACTACAATCCCCAGGCAAACTGCAATGTTAAGAGAGTGCTTGGTTCCCAGTTGGGGAACTTCCAGGCAGACATCCAGCAGGAGGAGCACCTCATCGGTCAAGCCTTTTACCTCATTACCGAAGACCAGGGCGATTTTCTGATCTTTTGGCGGGAAAAAATCCTGTAGCCAGATACGCTCATCGGTTTGTTCGACACCGGCGATGAGGTATCCCTGATTTTTGAGTTGGCGGATAGCATCGGGAGTAGATTCATGATAGGACCAGTCGACGGATTCGGTGGCCCCGATGGCCGTTTTCAAGATTTGCCGGTGAGGCGGCCGGACCGTAATGCCGCAAAGGTGGATCTTTTCCAGGGCGAAGGCATCGGCGGTGCGAAAGGCGGAGCCCACATTCAGCCCCGAACGGATGTTATCGAGCACCAAAACGATAGGGGTTTTATCGAGCTGCCGGAAGGCCTCGGGCGTTAGTCTGTTGAGTTCTTTTAGGCTTAATTTTCTCATGCCAATTTTTTTCGACGCGGAAAGAGACAGGTTTAGCGAATAGACCCGGTTTATTTAATAGCGAAAATCGGCCTGATCGGTGTTCCTCTGCGTCAAGTTATCATTTCTGTATAAGATAATCTTCACCCCATTTCGTTCCAAATGCTCCACTATGGTCCACTCCGCCTTTAATTGAGCTATCTCCTCATCCGTAAAATCATTCATGACATTGGAATACAGGACCAATTCCTGTTGGTCCAGGTCTTTTTCCACCATGCCACGTTCATCACCACTGAGATCTCGGTACTTCAAAGGTCCGATTTCCGGAAAAGCCGTCCCCACTGACTTTAAGGGAATGCGCTCTTTTTCCATAAAAGCCAGTATTTCCGAGCGGAGCCGGTAATAGGGCCAATGCGCCAGGGTACTGTCCCAGCCCTGCGCGATTTTATCCGGATAGATCCAGAAATTCCCACTGAATAGAGCTACCAGCCCAAATGTATACAGTGCATTCCGCCATTTTCGTTCCTTAACGTGATTTTTAACCGTTGTCAAAAATACAAAGTTAAACGCGATAAATACCGGAAGAAGATACCGGTGGCCATGTAGCCCCTCGTATATCAGAAAAGTGATGCTTAATAAAGCGGTGCTGACCAAAAATATCGCCCATACCTGTTTTTCCTTTTTTTCCCATTTTTCCCAGAAAGGCCATTTTCGGAACAGAAAAAACAAAACCGGTAGCCAGAGGAAAATCCGGCCGAAATCGAGCATTCTCCAACTGAGAACGAGG
This sequence comes from uncultured Saprospiraceae bacterium, assembly GCA_964548175.1. Lineage (GTDB taxonomy): Bacteria > Bacteroidota > Bacteroidia > Chitinophagales > Saprospiraceae > JANQPA01. The sequence continues at coordinate 28,977 of CAZJQS010000022.1, read as the reverse complement.
AGGTTTTTAAAAAAACCGCTCCATCCAGATTTTTCAAAACTCGGGGCCCAGGTGGAATCAGCATGATAGCCGATCCAGCCAGTCTGCTGATAGTGGTAGGCCAAAAAAGCCAGGGCGAGCAAACCGGAAGGAATAAAAGGTAAAAGGACCCGGATCATTTTATTAAGGGAAAATGGTATTAACGTTTCCCATTGATTACATACATCCACCAAAAAAAGCACTACCACCACCATCATTCCCCTGGTGCTGGTGGCTGCAAGTAAAAGAGCGGCAAAAACCTTCCATCCCGGCTTATTTTTCAAAACCCCATACCAACCTGCTAAGAAACCCAGCACCAGAATCAAATCCGGACTGATCAGAATGGCTTGCCCGGCTAAAACAGGATCCAGCAGGCATAGCAAAACGGCCACACCCCCGTTTTTTTTCCCTAAAAAATGATCGCCTAACCGAAACAGGAATAAACCAATTCCCAAAACGAAAGGAAACATCAGCCAATGACTCATCGCCAGGGAGGGCCCGGTCAGCATCCACAAAGCTGCCAGCACCAGCCCGAGCAGCGGCGGATGCCCACTATCGATTTCGGGAAGAATGAACTGCCGAAAACCAGTCTCATAATAAAACCAGGCGTGTTTGGCGCCTAGCTGGATGGTGTCCCAGAAAAAGACATGGTCCTGGATGCGGAAGAAAAGAGCCGTCATTAATAGAATATAAAGTGTTATTTCTGTTGTCCTGCTCAATGGGGATCCTATTGGTTGTTAATTAGAATAAACGTCCTTCTACCTTCCCCAATACAAGCATTAATAAAGCCGACGAACAAAGGATGCGGGTTTTCCACCGTACTTTTCAGTTCCGGGTGGAACTGAACGCCCACGAACCAGGGGTGATCCTGGATTTCCACGATCTCTACTAATTTGGTATCCGGATTGATGCCGGTGGCGATCATGCCGGCCGTTTCGAATTGTTCCAGGTAGTCATTATTGAATTCGTAGCGATGGCGATGGCGTTCGCTGACGATATCCGAACTGTAGGCTTTGTGCGCATTAGACGACTTCTTTAATTGGCAAGGATAGGCCCCCAGGCGCATGGTGCCGCCGAGGTTAGTCACTTTCAGCTGCTCAGGCATCAGATCGATGACCGGATGAGGGGTATTAGGGTTCATTTCTGTAGAAGCTGCTCCTTCCAGGCCGAGTATGTTGCGGGCAAATTCCACCACAGCACACTGCATGCCCAGGCAAATACCAAAGAAAGGGATATGGTTCTCTCGAACATATCTTACCGCCATGATCTTGCCTTCTATGCCCCGTTCGCCGAATCCCGGCGCCACCAGAATACCGTCCAAACCGTCCAGTTGTTTTCCAACTTCCTCATAAGACACCTCCAGTTTTTCGGAATGAATAGGTTTGACGATCACCTCACAATCGTTTACGGCTCCGCCGTGGACGAAAGACTCGTGGATGGACTTATAGGCATCCTGCAATTCGTTGTATTTGCCTACCAGTCCGATAGTCACCTTTTTAGAAGGATTTTTCAGTTTGCGCAGAAAGGTTTTCCAGGCTTTGAGATCCGGCGCCTTTCTATCCAGGAGGCGAAGTTTGGTGATGACGGTCGTGTCCAGTTTTTCCTTAAGCATCAGCAGTGGAACATCGTAAATGCTTTGCGCATCGATGGCTTCTATCACTGAACCGACATCTACGTTACAGAACAAGGCCAGTTTGCGGCGGATATCCATAGAAATGGGATGCTCGGTGCGGCAGACCAGGATATCCGGCTGTATCCCGGCATTGAGCAATTCCTTTACGGAATGCTGGGTTGGCTTGGTCTTTAATTCCTTGGCGGCGCTCAGATATGGGATCAAGGTCAGGTGGATGACCAGGCAATTGTCGGAGCCCAGTTCCCAGCGCAACTGGCGCAGCGCTTCCAGATAGGGCAGCGATTCGATGTCGCCTACGGTGCCGCCGAGTTCAGTGATGATGATGTCGAATTCGTTTTTTGCTCCGAGCAGCTGTACCCGTCGCTTGATCTCATCGGTAATGTGCGGGATGACCTGGACGGTTTTTCCCAGGTAATCACCTGCCCGTTCCTTATTGATGACGGTTTGATAGATACGACCTGTAGTCACATTGTTGGACTGGGAAGTCGGGCGATTCAGGAAACGCTCGTAATGGCCCAGGTCGAGATCCGTTTCAGCCCCATCATCGGTTACGTAGCATTCTCCGTGTTCGTAAGGATTCAGAGTGCCTGGATCCACGTTGATATAAGGATCGAATTTTTGTATGGTGACGTTGAAGCCTCTGGCTTGTAGTAATTTGGCCAGAGAAGCAGAGATAATACCTTTACCTAAAGAAGAAGTGACTCCTCCCGTAACAAAAATATACTTGGTCATTTATTTTTTTTTGTGGTGCTCAGCAATTGGTTTTTAGCTGAGCTCCATTTGCTAATGTTACGGGATACAAAGATAAGGAAAAGTATATCGACTTCGGCGCAAAGGAGATTGATATTGGAAAATTATTTCTTTTTAAAGCATAAAGACTACCGCCTTGCAAAACTATAAAAAGGAATCAGGCTAGAATACAAATTTAAAGCACAGTTAACAACTTATTAACTTCTATTATTAACTTTTGTCTGTAAAATTGGAGTTATATGCAAAAGTTGTTCTTTTTCCTTTTTCTGGCTTCTTTCCTTTTAGCCTGTGAGCAAGCTAACAACCAGAGTACTTCTTCTGACGCCAGGCCTACGAAAACAGTAACGAATTACCTGAGTGAGTTGAACATGACTACAGACACCCTGGAAGTCGCCACCTTTTCAGGAGCCCACTTTTATGGTTTGGAAGCAGTCTTTCAACAATTAAAAGGAACGGAGCATGTTCTGTCCGGCTATACCGGAGGCCGCAATAAAGGTCCTGGGTTTGAAGAAGTGAATAGCGGTAGGTCTAACACCGCATGGCCATACAAGTCCATTACGATCCCAAAAAGATCAGCTACCAGATGCTCCTGGCGGTTTATTTTGTCGCTCATAACCCCACCAGCAAAGAAATACAGGGCATCGAATCAGGACCTCAGTTTCAACCGGTTATTTATTTTCATGATGATCAGCAAAAAAAAACTGGCCCAGGAAGAGTTGGAGAAAAACAAAAAGAAAAGCAAGTACAAGGGTAAGACTATTCATACCACTTTACAACCATACAGCGAATTCTGGATTGCCGAACTAGAACACCAGGATTATGCCCTCAACAACAAAGAGGAGGATTACGTTCAAAATGTCATCAGACCGTACCTGCGCTCCGTTGAAAAAAAGTACGGCGCCTGGATGGTAAGAGGAAAAGCGGTTTTTCCGGTTACGCAAAACACCCAACCTCAAAATCCCGATCAGTAAAATATTTTTACTGGATGGGGCCCCCGCTATCCGGTAAAAATTTATCCACCCTTAACTCCCCAAATTTTAATATATCAAACCATAACCCTATTTTTAGCCTAAACAAACAGCTGAACAACCATGGATCCCACCCTTATCTTTATGTGGACCGGCTTCATCCTGGCCGGTTACTCCGTCGTCGGTAACGATAGTATTCAAACACTTGGTACTTTCCTCAGTTCCAACGAAAATCGCCCCTGGTGGGTACTCTGGATCTTCGCAGGAACCATACTGGCGTCCACGCTGATCTATGGCTGGTATACCTATGGTGGGGATGTTTCCTACGACCGCCTGGCCAAGTATCCCCTGCCCGACCCTTTCGCCTGGTATTACCTCCTGCCGCCCCTGGTATTGACGGCCCTTACCCGCACAGGTATCCCCATTAGCACCTCATTCCTGATCCTGACTTTTTTTAACGAGAAGAATCTCGGGGATATGGTCGTCAAATCTATGCTGGGTTATGCCGTGGCCTTCGGCGCGGCCATCGTTTTGTACCTGCTGGTCACTCGTATCGTAGAAAAACGATTTATCGAAACGACCATCACCAGGAAAGAAGAACGGATCTGGGTGCCGCTGCAATGGCTCTCCACGGGCTTCCTCTGGTCGCAATGGCTGATCCAGGACTTCGCTAATATCTTTGTCTACCTGCCTCGTGAATTGCCGGGTTCCCAACTGGCCATTTCACTCATCATACTGCTGGCTTTACTGGGATATATCTTCGCTAGCAAAGGTGGGGCGATCCAGCAGATCGTAAAAGCCAAGACCAATACTGTGGATATCCGCTCAGCTACCATCATCGACTTAATTTATGGCGTGGTGCTGTTTTTCTTCAAAGAACTCAGCAATATCCCCATGAGTACAACCTGGGTGTTCATCGGCTTGCTGGCCGGTCGTGAAATTGCCATTCGCTTCAGGTTGGAGCAAAAAGTGAGTAAACAAATTTTGAAAATGGTGGGGAGTGACTTGCTGAAAGTGTTCTTTGGTCTGGTAGTGAGTATATTGCTCGTGTTATTGATCAAGAACGTTTTGTCCTGATTATTTAAAACTGTTTTTTCATCGCCAGGACGCCAAGTCGTCGCGCTCTTCGCGGCCCGGCGGTGAAAAACCAAATACCTTAGCGGTAAGAAACATCCTACCTGACCAACATCACATCGCCGGTAATGCTAATCATTTCATTTTCTTCAAACGCCATCTCCACCACATAAACATAAATCCCGGCCGGAAGCTCTTCTCCCCGGTATCGCCCATCCCAAGCTTCTTGTGCACTATTCGGCATCATCTCATTTTTTTCAAAAACCAGATTCCCCCAGCGGTCAAATACCCGCATGCTTTTGATCCTTGCCGAGGCCGACCCAGCCATTAAATAAAAATAATCGTTGATCCCGTCGCCGTTCGGACTGAAAATGTTGGGGGCAAACACTTCCCTGTTTTTGACCACCTCAATAAAAAGAGAATCCATAGCCATGCAGCCGTTCTCATCCGTAACTGTCAGGACAAAAGTGGTGCTTTTTGAAGGAGTGACCTGTGGGCGCAGGCAATCGCTGCAACTTAACCCGGCTTCAGGCGACCAGTAGTATGAGAAGTTCCCACTGCCGCCGTTAACCTGCGCATTAACCAGAAAAGACGATCCCTCATTAAGCTGAATGGTGCCTGGATTGAGAAAGGAAATAACCGGCAAAGGATCAGAAGGCCCCAACTCGATAAGCGTATCCAGCCGACACCCCTGTCCGTCCCTAAATTCCAGAAAGTAGGATAGCCCGGGAATCAACCGATCGACCACAGGGCCGGTTCGCAGGATTTCCGGCCAGTAGAAAGAAAAAGGAGGCATCCCTCCTTCCGCCTCCACGTTGATGCGGCCATCCTCGCGGCCTTCACAACCACTGCGGGTGCTCACCATCAGATCATACGGCTCGGCAGCCAGCACCTCCACCCGATGCAGAGAATCACAACCTGCTGCCGTAGTAAAAAGCTGCTCATAACGGCCCGCCTGGTTGATCTGCTCCCCGAAAATGGTCACGCTTTCACCCGGACACATGACAAGCTCTTGCTCGATCAGCTTTTGTTCTACTATCCTGATAACGATCGTATCCCTTAGCACACAGCCTCCGACCGTTTCGCCGCTGAAGTAGACCGTCAGACCTTGCATGGGTTCCAACCTGATGCTTGAGCAAGTATCGCAGTCCAGCGGGATCCCTGCTTCCCAGCGAAGCCTGGCAAAGCGATCGCTCACCGATAGGTTCACGGTTTCATTCTGACAAACCTGCAGGTCCGGCCCCAGGCTGAAAGTTTCGATCGGCGGAGGGATCAGACTATCCAGATTGTTCAGGTAGCTGCATTCTTTTTGAGGAAAAAGGAAAGATTGTTCCTCCAGATTGATCTTTTCTCCATTATTACCTTCGTTATTAATGAGCACGAAAAATGGATCGGAAAGCTGATCTGCAGACAAGCGGATAGCTACACGAACACAGGAATCTATCTTTACTTCTTCTCTAAAAGGAACGGCGGCGATCAACCCGGCCGCTTCCAGGGCAGGATTTTTATCGTAAAAAGTCATGGTCGTAGCTTTAGTGAGATCGGCGAAACCGTTGTTGCAGACTTCTATGGTTATGATTACTTCTTCTGCACAGGAGACGGCAGAGAGCACATCAAGCTTAAGGTCAGGATATTCGGTGGCGCAGAGGAACTTCACACTCAAGTCGATATTTTGAAAGCCCAGGCCTCTTTCCTCCTGGAAAAAAGAAAGATCGAATTCCTCCAGCACCAATGCTCCGGTGGTAATGGTCAGATCAGCAAAAATACCCCGAGCATTTTCTTCTCCACAAGCCCCGGCGTATCCTCTTTCATCGGCCATCACTATGAAGCCCCCGTTGGACCAACTTCCGGAATAGGCCATACGACCGTCAGAGAAAACCTCGAATTCGTTACTCTCTTCATAGGGTTGAAAGTAATAACTACTGGTCCAGTCTACTCTTCCTGCACCATCGAAATGATGTAGAAAAACACGCCGGTTGATTTGTTCATTCGTAAAAGCCAGATATCCTCCCTGTGGGGACCTTTTGAGCCCGCTGATGTTCCTGCCTGCGGAAATATTCGGCTGCATCCCCCACTGTTTGGCCCAGAGCACCTGTAGGTTCCCGTTAAAAGAAGCCAGAATGCTTTCAAATGGGCCGGCGCCAGGCACTTCTCCTTTTAAGCCTACGAGCACGCCTCCCTGATCATTAGCCACTACAGGCCTGGAATCTGCCGTGGTGACCTGCCCTGGAAAGCGGATCACCCTGGCGGACAACAGCCTGCCGAATTGATCCACCTTGAGCAATCTGGTTTCCTGGTTGGCAGATAACCAGTCGTCCGCAACAATAAAATATTCATTCCCCATTGCTGCAGGCGCCAGATCAACAGCGTGGATATCAGCAATGGTGTTGTGACGAATGACCCTTCCGTTGCGGTCCATGAAAATAATAGAAGATCCGGCATAGTTTTCGGCCTCTATCTGAAAAGTGATGCGGTTGCAAAGTAAAAGTAAATTGCCTTCAGAAGTCAGATGTATTCTGGCAATATAGCCTTCCAGGTCTCCTTTTATTTCTTGGGCCCACATAAAAATGCCGCTGGAGCTCATTTTCATAATGATATTTGCAGAGGCCAGGTAAATACTGCCGTCATTTTGATCTACGGTCGCTGCCGTAGGTGAGAAGTCCAATTCGCTTTCCAGTATTCTGGCCCACTGCAGTTCTTTATTTTCACTCAGCTTAAATATCACGGGGATGGTCCTGTCACTTTCGTAGCCAACGCCGACAACACCTCCCTCCGGCGTTTTTTTGAGGTAGCTTACTTCAGCGATCTCCGGTATGCGTATCTGTGCGGAGTCGATAGCACAGAAGGTATTTTGGGCCTTGATGCCTCCCAATAGGTTAAAAAGAAAAATTAATGTGCAAATTTGTTTCATTGAGATACCCTTAAAAAGTCATTTTTATCATAGAAGATGATTTATTCGCCAATTTCCCTTACAAATTTCCCTAAAAACACCCTCCTCCCAAAGGACCTTTCCTTTTTTTTCAACACAAAACACTATAAAGTCAGCATCCTTTTTTCTGAGAATTCGTTATATTTAACATTATCTCTCGTAAAATAAACATCATGCTCCGCCACGTCTTCCATTTGCTTCTTTTTTTCTGTCTGTTCAGTTACACTTACGCCCAGGAATTGCCCAGCATTTACTACGAAGGTTTTACGGCGCCATCTGCCGATTGGGTGACCGGCTCTAACGACGACCGCACCATCTCCATCAGCGCAGGAAAATATATCTTCGACCACGTTCGCGAAAGCGGCGCCTACGGCAGCTGGTCACCGATCGACATCGAGAACTACGGCGATTTCGTGATCGAGACCTCCATTACCAAAGAAAGCGGAATACAAAATTACGGATATGGTTTACTGTGGGGAAAAAAAGACTGGGACAACTACTACCGTTTTTTGATCTCCGGCAACGGTATGTATACCATCACCCGCTATGAGAAGGGAACTTCTGAAGATCTTAAAGCCTGGACCAGCAGTTCGGCCATCATTCAAGGCAACGGACAAACCAATAAGCTGGCCATCAGGCGCAGAGGGGATAAGCTACAATTTTACGTCAACAATACCTTTCTGTATGAGACGGAATTCCTCCCTTTCTTCGGTGATCAGCTCGGCTTTTACTTAGCCAACCAGCAAAAGATCAGCATCGATTACCTGAGTGTAAATGCAGCCTACCAATTGGAAGAAAAGATCCTTTTCGATAATTTCTCCTCCTCAAACCCTAATGAGTGGTCAACCGGCTCGGATAATCAAAGAAACCTGGAAGTCAATGCAGACGGATATTATGTTTTTGACCACAAACGATCAGAAGGCAGCTGGGGCACCAGAAACAATGCCGTGATCAACGATAAGCGGGACTTTAAGATCGAAATGGGCGTCAAAAAAGTCAGCGGCGTACAAAATTACGGCTATGGCATCGACTTCGGCAGAAAAGACGATGACAATCGCTTTCTCTATCTCATCTCCGGTGACGGCCACTTTCTTATGGCGGAATATGTCAAAGGCCAATATACCGAAACCCAAAAATGGACCACCTCCGACATTATCAAACAGGGAAACGATCAGTACAATCAAATAACTATCCTTAAGAAAAGCAATCAGCTCCATTATTTCATCAATGGTGTAAAGGTACACTCCGCTCCGTTCAAGCCCTTTTTCGGGGATCGGATCGGGTTCCTGGTTTACAACAATCAGAGGATAGACATCGACTACCTGCACGTCGGTTACATCACCACGGACGGAAGCATTGACAAACAGTTGGTGGATAAAGACAAAGACCAGCCCAGGGATGAGCCGCTAGGCTTGCCTCCTATCCTCACCATTTCCGACATCACCTTCTCGGAAAATGTGCTGGATGCTGAAGAAACCGCGCAATTGTCTATTACCCTCAAAAATGTGGGCCCCGGAGACGCCCGTAATGTTACAGCTAATCTAACAGGCTTCCTCAAAGGTTTGTCCTTTCCCAATAAGACCAGCTTCCCAACCATTCCGGCTAATGGAGGAGAAAAGACCATCACCATCGGCATCAAAGGTGGGTTGGACCTGCCCACGGCGGAAGCACTGTTGAAGATAGAGGTCGAAGAACCCAATTTCAAGGTAAAGATCCAGGGAAAGCAACTGCGCATTCCTACCCGGGAATTCCGCAGCCCTGAACTCATCCTCGCTCAATATGCCGTTATAGAAAATCAGTCGGCCTCTCCAAACCGGCAGATCGACATCAACGAGATGATCGATCTGAAGTTTGCCGTACAGAACGTCGGACAGGGGAATGCTGAAAATGTAGAAGTGGTCGTAGAAAATAACCAGAAAGGGGTTATGCTCCTTGGGGTTCCCCAAGGCAACCAACTAAAAAGGGAAGATCCCCGCTTCGATCAGATCGAATCGGGTAAGTTTAAAACCTTAGTTTACCGGTATTTTGTCAACAGTGAATTCTCCGATCAGGAACTCAAATTTATCATCCGCTCTAAAGAAAGAGTAGGCCGCTTTGGTTTTAATGAGACCAAAACTTTCCCTATCAATACCGTGCTGGAAGAAGAAGGTTTTATCCGTAATGTGGCCGCCCCGGAAGATGATGTTCCTAAAGACATAATAGTCGAAGACATTCCTGATTTTGTCGTGGATGTAGATATGGATATTCCTGGCAACAACATTCAGCAAAACCATACCTATGCCCTCATCATCGGCAATGAAGATTACCGCTCTAAGCAACGTACGCTAAAAGCCGAGCAGAATGTGGATTTTGCGAGGAACGATGCAGAGGTCTTTGCTTTATACTGTGAAAAGACGCTGGGGATACCAAAAAAACAGATCAAGCTGATCACAGACGCTACGTCCGCTGAAATGGGCCAGGGGCTGTCCTGGATCAACAATCTGGCCAGGATTGAAGGCGGCCAGGCCAAACTGATCTTCTACTATTCCGGCCACGGACTGCCGGACGAAAACAGTAGAGAACCCTATCTGATCCCGGTGGATGTATCGGGCTCAAATCTTCGGTATGCGATAAAGTTATCGGAAGTTTATGAGCAGCTGACCGAGCACCCCACAGAAAGGGCGACGGTTTTCCTCGACGCCTGCTTTAGCGGCGGCGCCCGCAATGAGCCTCTCGTGGCCGTCAAAGGGATCCGCGTCAGGCCCAAAGCTGCCTATTTGTCCAAAAATATCGTTGTTTTTGCTTCCAGCACAGGCGATGAAAGCTCCAGCGTCTATCGGGAAAAAAGGCATGGTTATTTTACTTATTTCCTCTTGAAAAAATTACAACAAACCAAGGGAAATGCTCAACTCGGCGAGTTGAATGATTTCATCACTCGTTCCGTCAGCAAAGAAACCGGCCTGGCCGGCAAAGTTCAAACCCCCCAGCTGACAGCTAGCGAAAAAGTAGCGAATATCTGGAAAAGCTGGACGCTAATCCAGTAAAATAAGATACATCCCGGAGTGTTTTGAGTTTTGGGTTTTGAGTTTTGGGTTTTGAGTTTTGGGTTTTGAGTTTTGAGTTTTCACCCTAAACCCTGAACCCTGGAACCCTAAACCCTAAACCCAGAACCCTGAACCCTGAACTCCAAACCCTGAACCCTGAACCCTGAGTGACTCCCCAAAATCAGGGATGACCACCATCACTTCATTAATACCACATCTCCTTTCAGGTACTCGATCTCCCCGTCCTTCATTTCGACTTCCGCATAATAAACGAACACGGCAGGATTCATACGCCTCCCACGAAAGAACCCATCCCAGCCCATATTTTCATCGTTGGGAGGGAAAGCGTTTCGCTGGAAGACCTGATTGCCCCAGCGGTCGAAAACCTGCAACACTTTCACTTGTTTAACGAAATCGCTTCCGTAAACGGTAAACCGGTCATTAATACCGTCTTCATTAGGTGAAAAAGCATTGGGGATATAAGTATCAACAGTGTCGTTCACCAGGATATTGATCTGGTCTTCCGCAATACAACCGTTCTGATCCACTACCCTTAAAGTGTAGGTCTGGTCAAAAGTCGGATTGGCAGTTACATTCAGGCATTCGGGGTCCTGACAATTTAGGCTATCCAAAGGCGACCAGAGGATAGAGTCCAGATCGGATGCCGGTAATGCCGGAATAAAAGGATTGATCTCAGCAAATTCCCCTTTCCGTATCTCCTGATCCGGCCCCAGGCGAACGGAGATCGTCCCGCCGTCCGCTACTTCCACGCGTTTCAGGTATTCACAACCCTCCACATCCTGGACGATGATACGGTAAGTGCCGGCGCCGATGCCGTCCCAACTGGTTTCAAAGCTGAAAGGCTGAAGCTCAAAGCTGTACAGAAACGGCCCCACTCCCCCTTTGACGCTGTCCAGAACGATCTGCCCGTTTTTGTCACCCAGGCAGGAAGGCGGACGCACGGAAAAAAACAGATCTTCCGGTCCCAGGCTGCCTGCTTCCACTACAACAGAATCAAGGGAAATACAACCGTTTTGTTCATCTTCCACTTTCAAAAAATAGGTTCCCGGCCTGGTCACTGAGGGCCGGGCACTAATGGCGATAAAATCGGGATGGTCGGGAGAAGTCCACCGATAGTTAAGGTCACCGGCGCCGGAAGAACCGGCGCCATCCAGCCGTACAAAAGGATCGTTACAGGACAGGAGCCTATCCGGTCCGGCCTCAGCTACAGGAAGGAGGGTATCCGTCAGGACGCGTACCGAATCAGTCCCGAAGCAGCCATTGGCCAGCCTCCTGATGGTCAGATGGTAAACGCCAGGCCGGCTGACTTTCGGTTGTAAGGTATTGGCATCTATGATCGGGTAAGCCTCTCTGGAAGTCCACTGTATGGCATAACTACTGCCCTGATCCGAATCGGCCCCGTTGAGTTTAACCGTGGTTTCATTACAATTTAAATAGAGATCGGGACCGGCTTCTACGGTCGGAGGTAATAAATTTTCGGTGACCTCCACCGTTTTGACATTGGAGCAACCCGTTTGCTGATCGGTTATCAGAACCTCAAAAACGCCTGCTTGCTCTGCGAAATAATGATCAGCAGAATCCGGGGACAATGGCTGGCCCTGGGGATCAAACCAGCGAAAAGTTAATTGCGCATTGTCATTGACCGGATCGGCGCCGAGAAGCACCTTATCGTTATCGCAGGTAAGCACCCCATCGGTAAAAACAGTGGCATTGGGCGCAATATTGAGAAAATTGATCTCAACCTCGTCAACTGGAGAAATACAGCCGTTTATGGTGTCTTCGACAATTAATCGATAACGCCCACTGGCATTGACCAGAGGCCGGATCAAGTTTTGATTGTCCCTATTGATATCGGGCCCTGTCCAGCGATATAAATACTGGCTTCCCGAAGAAGAGCCCGATCCATCCAGTGCAATGGCAGGCTCGGTACAATCTGCTGTTATGTCTGCACCGGCATTGGCTATCGGCCGGGGAACTTCTCTTATGGTAAAACTTTTCGATTGCTGACAACCGTCAGTATTCCTCACCGAAACCTCATAAAGGCCAGGCTCAAAAAAGTCCACAGAACGACCACCGCGGCCATCCGACCAGCGGTAAGTCACAAAAGTATCGACCACCCCTATCTGCACCTGCCCTCCTTCACACATCACCGAATCTCCCTGCAGCCGGATCACGGGAACCTCTCCATTCTTAAGGTTAAAATTGCCCTGTCCACGGCAGCCTTTCTCATCCAGAACAGCGACCGAATAGGAACCTGCATTGCTGACTTCAATAGCAGAATCAGCCAGACCGTTTGACCAGGTATAAGCTGCAAATTCCTGATCCAGCCTTAGTACAATGGTTTCGCCAGGACAAATACTCATTTTTCCTACAATCAAAGGCTCGGGAATCTGATTAACCGTAAGGTTGACGGCTGCTCTTCCGCTGCACCCGGAAGAATCCACCACCATGACCTCGTACCGCCCGGTTTGAGCTACCGTTATTTGTTGCTGATCCGAACCTGTAGACCAGTTATACCGCACATACCCTTCCCCGGCATCTAATTGAGCGGTTTGGTCCGAACAGATCTCCGACAGACCGGAGATGGACGGTTCCGGATTTTGGAATTCTTCGACCCGCACCTGGCTGACCACGTTACAACCGTTCGTACTTCGGACAAAGACCCCATAATTCCCCGGTTCTGTTACGGTAACAGAAGGCGTAGTCCTGCCGTCGGACCATTCAAAGGTTCCTCCATCAATCTCTGCAGTCAGCACCGTCGAATCACCCTCACAAAAATAAGGCAGACCGCTAAGCGTCACTTTAGGGGAAGACAGCAAAGAAACCGGTTTTACTTGCGAATTGACGCAGCCGTTGCGATCCGTCACCGTTACCTTATAATTTCCTGCATTTCGAACGGTAATGGCAGGAGTGGTATCTCCGGTGGACCACCGATAATTTTCAAAACTGCCCCGCACGAACAGCCCAAGCCCCTGGCCTTCGCATACGGCATTGGCTCCCGCTATTTCGGGTAAAACAGGCGTTATTTCCGCCACCTCGGATTCCAGTGCCTGAACACAGCCGTTGAAATTGGTAACCGTAACCATATAGGTCCCAGCAGAGGTGATCAGGCGGAAGGGATCCGTCGATCCATTATCCCACAAGTAGTCCCGGTAATTATTTCCGGCGTTCAGCACCAAAGAATCACCACTACAAAGGGAGCTTTCTTCCGGAAGAATGGGGTCCAGTGTGGGCAATTCCTCTACGATGACGGATCGAGTTGATGTACAGGCAAATTCATTTGATAACTGTACCTGATAACTCCCTGGGCTATTGATCACTATATTGGCGCTCGTATCGCCTGTCGACCACAAGTAATCGCGAAAACCGGAAGGAACGCTCAGTATGGTGCTTTCTCCTTCACAATAACTGCTATCCCCCTGGATCGCAAAGTCAGGATCTGGACGGGCGAACACCCGTTTACTCACCGTTGCACGGCATCCGTTGTCAGCGGTTACCTGAACCACATATTGTCCTCCTTCTTTTACAAAACGAGTAGCCTGATCAAAGCCATCGTTCCAGTTGTAAGACTGATAAATATCTGCAATCGATAACAGAACGGAATCGCCAGGACAGAAATCCTCCTCCCCTTCCAGCACAGGATCCGGCGCCTCCAGCAAGGTAACATTAATAGCGCTTTGCCCGCTGCAACCGAATTCATCGGTTACTGTCAGTTCATATAAGCCTGCCTGATCGATCTGGATGGCGCGGCCCTGAGCCCCTGTAGACCATTCGAAGGCAGCAAAGTCATCTGAGACCGCAAGGCTGGCAGTTTCATTATCACAAAGTGTATTCGGCCCCTGAATCACCGGGGCCGGCGTGGGAATCTCTTCTACTGAGACCATTTCCTGATTCCGACATCCGTTATCATCGGTTACTTCAAGTGTATACGTCCCCGGAACCGTCACAGTCAATTGAGCGGTTGTTGCCCCATTTGACCACTGATACCGGGGATATCCCGGAGTTGCGTTTATGTTGGTAAAAGTGCCTTCACAAAAAAAACGATTGCCGTCCACAGAAAGCGGCGGTCTCTGAAAAACATCTATGGTGACGCTTGTTTCGGCCGCACATTGCGCTGCATTGGTCACTGTAATCTGGTAAACACCTGGAGCACTCACATCGATCTGACGAGTTTGTGCGCCGTTGGACCATTGATAAGTATTAAAATCAGCGACTTCCAGCAGAATGGTATCTCCTGGGCAGAAAGTAGCCGCCCCGCTAATGACCGGATCGGGAAGATCAAAAACAGCTACCTCGACTGCATCCACTCCGGAACAGCCCTGGCTGTCGATCACAGTGACCTGGTACCTGCCCGACTGATTAACGCTGATGGTTTGTTCTCTTTCACCGCTTTCCCAAATATAGCCCACAAATTCGCCTCCGGCATCCAGGGTGCTGTTGTCTCCAATACAAAGCAGGGTATCGCCGGTGATTTGCGGGACCGGATTTTGCAATTCTCTGACAAACTGTTCCGTCGACCCCACGCAGCCCACCCTATCGGTCACCGTAACGGTATACGTTCCGGGCACACTGACTTCGATCTGCCGACCGTTACTTCCGTCAGACCATTCATAGCTTTCATAATTTCTTTCGGTGGAAAGGCTGGTGATTTCGCCTTCACAGAAACTATCCTGTCCTTCAATGACCGGCCGTGGACGCGAAAACTGGATAGGTTGGAAGGAGGCTTCCCCCATGCAGCCGTTGACATCAGTAACGGTCAAGCGATAATTGTCGGGAATGGCAACGGAAATGTTTCGAGTGGTTTCCCCTGTTGACCATTCGTAAGCCTGAAATTCCTGGCTGGCGCCGAAAGTCAGCGTATCCCCTTCGCAAAACATATTGTCGCCTGCAATATCGGGTTGAGGGGCCGGCAGGGTTGTCAGCACTATGGAGTCGGTTCCGGAGCACCCCTTATCATCGATCACGGTGATTTGATAAGTACCTGCCTTGGTGACAAAAATATTGATTGATTGTTCGCCGGTAGACCAGCGATAAACAGCATATTCGTTATCAACCCCCAGGTTGGTGGATTCATTGGAGCAAAACACCTGTTCGCCCATGATATTAGGACGGGGATTAGGATTTTCTGTGATGACGATATTCTGCTGCCCTCTGCATCCGTCATCATCGACAACGGTCAGGATGTATTCACCGGGAGTTGAAATGGTGATTTCGGGCGTATTTTCGCCATTTGACCATTGGTAGCTGGTGAAGGCTTCCCGGGATCTTAATGTAGTAGTTTGTCCTTCACAAAACTCAGGGTTGCCATCTACAACCGGAATTGGTAATTCCTTAATGCTTGTGGAAAAGCTGTTGCTTCCGATACAACCGTTAACGTCTGTAACGGTCAGTTCGTAATTCCCTGCCGTTGTCACGAATATTGCTGATCCGGAATCACCTGTACTCCAGGCATAGCCGGTATATTCCGGCGCTTCCGCATTTAAGGTGACGGTATCTCCCCGGCAGATCAATTCTTCTCCGTCTATGGATGGGAGGGGGGCCTGATTGACCTGAAAAACCAAGGTATCGGTTCCTATACAGCCTTTATCATCGCTTACTTCAACGGAATATACACCTGTCTGATCGACTACCAGGGTAGTTCCGATGGATCCGTCCTGCCATTGGTAGGACTGAAAACCGGTTGGTACAGAAAGGGTGGCCATTTCGTAGGAGCAGATCTCAGAAGGGCCCTGAATATCGGGTGTGGGCAAGGCATTTTCTGTAACGAAAAAGCTGGTATCGGCGGAGCAGCCGACCAGGTCGGTAACGGTGACGCTGTATCTTCCACCCTGGTTAACGGTGATTCCCGGAGTGGTCGCTCCATTTTCCCATAAATAAGCAGAAAACGGCCTGTTCAGGGAGAGGGCAACAGACTGGCCGCTACAGAATTCGTTTGCACCTTCAATAAACGGCTCCGGTTTTGAAAACTGAATAATATTAACGGTAGTATCTCCTGAGCAACCTTTATCATCGGTAACGATGAGCTGATATTCGCCGGGGATAAGGACTCCGATGTTTTTGGTCGTTTCGGCAGTCGACCAGATGTATTGGGCATAATCCTGGTCGGCTTCCAGTCGCAGGGTATCGTCCTGGCAAAAGGTACGTTCGCCGAGAATTTCAGGTGCAGGCGCCTGGTTGACCATAAGGTCAAAAACGGTGGTCCCTGTACATCCGTTGGTATCCACTACTGTTATGGTGTAGCTTCCGGTTTGATTCACTTCAAGCAGAGGGTCGGTGCTTCCATTCTGCCATTCGTAGGCTACAAAAGGAGTCGTCACCTGAAGAGTGGCGACTTCGTAGGAACAGATATCAGCAGGGCCTTCAATTATGGGCTGAGGGAGTGTATTTTCGATGAGGTTAATATCGGCAACGCCCCGGCATCCCTGATCATCTGTAACGGTTATGGCATAGCTTCCACCCTGTCTGACCACTATAGAAGCCTGGCTTGAACCTTCTGACCAGGCATACGCACTGAAAGCGGCATCGGTTTGCAGCAATACGGAATCGCCGCTACAGAATGCATCTGCACCTAGTATTTGTGGCTGAGGAGTATCATACTGAGCCACGGAAAAGACGGTATCGCCGATACATCCATTATTATCGGTAACGATTACAGACACTACACCTGAGTCCGCTACGGCAGTTTGCTGGGTAGTTGCCCCTGTTGACCATTCGTAGGAAGCATAAACCTGATCTGTGATCAAATCGATGGTATCGCCGGGGCAAAAGATATTAGGCCCGGAGATAAGCGGTTCGGGCGGGGATAGCCCTACCGCCGTTATGGTATCCGAAGCCGCACATCCGTTAGCGTCGACGACATTTACAAAATAGACACCCTCCTGGTCGATACTGATGCTTGCGCTTGTTTCAAGTGTAGACCAGGAATAAGACTGGTAGGTATCGGTAAGGCTTAGCGTTGAAACTTCATCCGGGCATAAGTCAGTATCCCCGGTAATCGTTACAGAAGGCTCCGGGTATTCGACTACATCTATACTTTCCGTTCCGACACAACCGCCGAGGGCTGTGGTTACGGTAACGGAATATGTCCCTTCCTGATCGACCTGTATTTCAGGTCCGTTAGCGCCGGTTGACCAGTTGTAATTAGCGTAGGCGTCATCGGTTCTCAGGATGGTGGAGCCGTCGACGCAAAAGCCCGGATCGCCTTTGATGATGGGATCCGGGAATTTTTCCATGAACACGGTATAAGAAGCCACTCTTTCGCAAGCCATGCTGTTGGTGACGGTAAGTTCGTAGGTGCCGCCGTCGTTGACTATAATGGAGGAGGTGGTTTCTCCGGTGCTCCAGAGGTAAGATTCAAAACCGGGAGTAGCGTTTAAGGTGACGAGTTCGCCCTCGCAGATGAAGTCATCGCCGGTAATATTGAGTGGAGGATATGGGATGACATCGATGACGACGGTATCTCTTTTTTCACAGTTTCCTTCTTCTACGAGCAGTTCGAATACGGCAAGACCGCTAAAATCGATGGGAACGGTCAGGTTCGGCGACTGAGCGAAGCGGTCTGTCAGCCAGGCATTATTTCCGCTGATAGCGGACCAGATGTAGGATTCCTGGCCGAAGGTATTAGTGGCATTTCCCTGCAGTTGGATGGTGGAGCCCGCACAAATGCTGGTATCTTGTCCGGCCTGGGCTGTGGCTCGGTAGCAGAAGGGATTGGCGATGCAATTCAGGAAGGGAGCTGCGTTACCTTCCCAGTCTAAAAAAAAGCGGGTCAGGTCCACGGGATCATCGCCTTCAAAATATTCCAGGAACAGGAAGTAACCTTCTCCAGGTTGTACGATCATGGGGGCGACGAATCCATTCGCATTGTTATCCGGGACCCAGGTATCTTCGGACTCGTCGATTTCGCCTCTTCCCAGCCCTGTATCGGGGCAGTAGGCGCAATTGCCGTTGACGAAGGAGCAACGTTTGGGAGAGCCCAGGCTATCGCAACGCACATTAGGGCCGTAAACGGCGAAGTCGTAATCAGAAACGTCATCGGGGCCTGTCAATTGAGGGATGATGGCAAATTCAATGATGCTGCTGTCGGGCATGTCTTTTCTAAACTCGAAATAAAACCATCCGCTGGCTTGCTCGAAGTAATTCTCTGCGGGGAACCCTTCTGAAGGTTCGGGTACAAAGCAACCGGAATCATTGTTAGGATTAGCGAAATCATTTATTCCTCCTCCATTTGGTTGAAAGTTAATGGTGCTGTCGCTACAAATGATCATGGCCAGATCGCAGTCGAAATTCTGGGCTTGAACTTGCAAGCTGGGGATAAAATAAAACAGTGTCAGGATATAAAACAATAAACCTTGCCCCTTCCTCATATAACTTGTTAGTTTTTGGGTCACAAATAACAATGCCCCTCCAGGCCAGTAACACAAGAGAGGTTACTGCCGAAAAATGAAAGATATGCTCATGAGAAGCTGATTATTGCATTAGCATTGATGCTGTCGAATGACGATGGGAAATTTTCAATGACTTTTTACAGAGACACCTATCTGACCTGAACGCTTGAAGCAAAAATAAATTATATTCTTGATTTTTTAATCTCAAAAACGTTAAAAGGCGAGAATTAGCAAAAATTAAATTTTTACTTACCTAAAGTAAGTGAGCAAATTTATCTAATAAAAATAGGGGTTATGAACTAAGTAATCGTGCTCGCCCGCTATCGGCCGGCAGGAGAAGCTGACTTTTTACACAACCCCTATCTTTTAAGTGCGGAGTCGGTCTCACGCTTTCATTTTAATCTTCTTCTCTTCATTTCCTTGAGCAGAAGCCCATATTCCCGGCTCATATCCCCGGTAACGGCGGTATTTTCCTGAGCGCGGCGGAGCAGGTAGGGGATGACGTCTTTAACAGGGCCGTAGACTACGTACTTAGCGACCCTATAGCCGACTTTAGCGAGGTTAAAAGTGAGGTTATCGCTCATACCATAGAGTTGGGCGAACATCAAATGGGGGTGGTCCTTGGGTATGCCTTTTTCAACCATCAATTCTGCCTGCAGGCGGTTGCTGAATTCGTTATGAGAAGCATTGCAGGAAGCCATGGTTTCGTAATTGTCTACACAAAAGCGCACGGCCATGTTGTAAGCGTCATTAGTAGCTTGCAAAGTCGGTTGGACGGGCGAGGGGTATCCCAATCGCTCGGCTCGGGCTCTTTCTTTTTCCATATAAGCTCCGCGAACCAGCTTAGCTCCGAGCATATAGCCTTTTTCTTTTGCTCGTTCATAGGAATCGATCAGGAACTGCAGGCGGCTGGTCAGATAAAGCTGGAAAGTATTGTATACCACTACCCTTTCCTTATTGTAGCGTTCCATCATTTGGTTGACGAGACTGTCCAGGGTATTTTGGATCCAGCTTTCTTCGGCGTCAAAAAAAATGCTGACGCCCAGTTCTCCGGCTTTGTGGCACATGGCATCTATTCGTTTGACCACATTGTCGAATTCCTTTTCTTCTGCTTTCGTGAGGGTTTCGCCGGCATGGATTTTTTCCAGCAGTTCGAATCTGGCCAGGCCGGTGATCTTAGAGCTAACTACGGTGACGCTGTCGTTTTGAGCAGCAAATTCAATACCGCGGAGCGCCTCGTTCATCGTAGCATTAAAATCTTCCTCCGTCTGCTTGGCCTCTACCCCATAATCCAGTACTGTTTGTACATTATGAGCAGCCAGTACTTCGATGGTATGCTGCGATTCCAGAAGCGTGGCGCCGCCGCAGAATTGACTGAAAATGGTGTTCTTTATGATGGGTTTAACGAAAGGTAGGCGAAGCTTGATCCCCAGCAGGGCTAATCTGGATCCTATTTTCACCAACCAGCCCTTGTTCATCATTTTAAACAACCAGGCTGATTTTTTAAGCTCCTGGTCCGTCTTGTGTTCAAAAGCAATTTTGGTATTGGAAAAATCCAGATCAACGGAACTTCTTCCCTCCAGGTATTGATCCGCCAGTTCTTCGAGTTTTTTGATAATTGGATTTACAGGTTCTCCAGAATTTTTCATAGGTCAAAAATTTATTGGGAAGTCCAGATTTCCCATGCTTTTTCGGCTTGTAAATGTAACATGTCCAGACCATTTTTTGTGGATGCTCCAACGGCTTCTCCCTTTTGCAGGAAAAGGGTTCTGGCCGGATTGTATACCAGATCGTACAGCAGATGGTCTGCAGTCAAAAATTGATAAGGTAATATAGGAAAAGTATCGGTTTTTGGCGACATCCCAAGGGGTGTTGTGTTCACGATCAATTGATTTTCCGATATTTTCTCCTCATCAATTTCCTCGTAAGTAAGATCTGCTTTTCCCGGCTGCCTCGACACTATCTGACAAGAAATATGCTTTTTTTCTAAAACATACTTTACCGCTTTGGCGCCGCCGCCTGTACCCAAAACCAATGCACCCTTTATGCTTAGGCCATCATCCTCCACCTTTTTCTCCAGGGATCGCTGGAAACCGTAAACATCGGTATTGAACCCTTTCAATTGTCCATCAGGCATTCTTTTGATGGTATTGACGGCGCCTGCAGCCCTGGCGCCTGCGTCCAAGGTGTCCAGCAGAGGAATGACCGCCTCCTTGTATGGGATGGTCACGTTCAGTCCTATCAGGTTCGGAAATTCTTCAAAAAGGTCCGGCATCCGGCCTGCTTTTGGGATCGGAAAGTTTTCATAAAAAAAATTTGCTATTTCTTCCTTTTCGAATTTTTGAGCAAAATAGCCTTTCGAGAAGGAATGAAAAAGCGGATAACCGATCAGACCGAGTAAGTTTTTATGCTGCTGTAATATCTGCATATGTTTGTGAATTCGCCTGTGAAGGTTTCTAAAGACACTTTTCAGGCTGTTTTACTCTTTTTTCCCTAAGCGTTCCAATCCAAAGACCACCACAAACCCCATGACCATCATAAAAATAGCCCCCAAAACAAAAGGCTCTCCTTCAAAGGCGCCGGGCAACACACTTTTTTCCAGGAAAGGCACCTTTTCGCCGCTGCTGTCGATCCGGTAAGACAACACATTGCGCCAGGGCCAGATCTTGTTCAGCGAGCCGATCATAAAACCCGCCAGCAAGGCCATGGTCAGTCCATGATAGCGCCGAAACATCCAGGAAAGAACCCGTGAAAAGGTGGCCAGCCCCACCAGACAACCTAATGCAAAAATAAGCAGAATGACAAAACTCTGCCCATCTTGATTTTCTAATACACTTTTTATAGATGGAATAATGAGCGTGTACATCCCCATGAGCAAAAGAATGAAGCTGCCCGAAATCCCAGGTAAAATTAAAGCGGAAATAGCGATAGCGCCGGCCAGAAAAACAGCCCCGGGACTGTCGCTTCCCTGTGCAGGGCTCAAAACCGTAATCAGATAAGCCACTACCGTCCCAACGATCAGGGCAATAACCTCCTTAGCTGTCCAACGATCCACCAACCGGCCGATATAAAGGGCTGAAGCGATGATCAAGCCGAAAAAGAAGGCCCACAATAAAACCGGATAATTCTCCAGCAGATGAGAAACGCCAAAAACTCCAAGGACTATTCCCATGGCCATTCCGATCAGTAAAAAAACAAGGAAAGTGCCCTGGGCCCGCTTCCATGCCGCCGCAAGTCCCTCCTTTCGCAGCGTAATCCACACTTCCGGCCCGAGAATCGATTTAATGGCTTCGATCAGCCTTTCGTATATGCCGGTGATGAACGCAATCGTACCGCCGGAAACGCCGGGTATGACCTCTGCTATCCCCATGGCCATACCTTTGAGCGCCAATAAAATGAAATTCGTTTTTTCCATGGGCGCAAAGGTACTACCCGGAAGGTAATGAAAAAAGCAAGCCTCGTTTTTTTCCCTTAATTATTTTGATGTTCCCGGCCGATAATAGTCCCCGTCCTGGATTTTTCCTCCAGCTTTTTCAGTTCTTCTAACTCCCCTTTTGACAGTGCTGCCTCTCCCAGCCTGCTCAGATCGGGCTGGCCGGCATCGATCCAGGCCGTATACCAGCAGCTGGCAATACTGAGAATGGCGTCCCGCATGCGTTGTTCGACCATACCTTGCATTTCGTTCTGATACGCTCGGGCGTAGGCTTCGCATTCGATGCGCAGCGTGCGCCCCAATCGCTCGTCAAAACAAAATTGCTGATCTTGCGGAAAGTCCTGGCTAAGCCTTTTTTCAATAGCCAGCACACTATCTACCAATACGTGACTCGACAGGACGATGTCCCAGAAGTATTCCTTGGGGTTTTCAATGTATTGAGCTTTTCCCACGAACAGATCGTATTCTTTATCCGCAAACAGCTCCGGAATCCGGCTCTCCCAAAAAGCATGTATCCCAATCTGGTCGGTCAGCTGGCCGTTGTAATTCTCGGTTGTATGCAACGGCACAGAGGCATCCCCGACATAATGTCCCATTTCGGTGGCCAATCGAAGGATGGCTTTTTCCTCTCCTGACCGAAAGGCGTTGGTCAGCCGGTTTTGCATTTGCAGCAGATGATAAGGAACGATGCCATATTCCGAAAAGCGATCAATAGCAACTACCTGTTCACAACCGGCCTCGATCCCTAGTTGATCCGCCAGCAGATCACAAGGAAGGGTCCAGACATCTTCGTAGTATTGAGGCTGAATGTAGTTGCGGAAAAAAGTCAGATAGGCTTCTTTTTCCAGCCCTTCTGCCGGCCAGAAATCCAGGTTTTTCTCGGTTTCGCCGATATATTTCAACGCTCTCGCTCCCCAGTCAATGACCTTGTTACCGAAAAGCTGCAGAGAATCATTGTTTTCGTCTATGAGATAAACATCGGTGTAGCGGGCCAGCGCCTCCGTCCAGTCCCGAGGAACTTCATGGAAGGGGTATACTCCCCAATGGTCAATATCGATGAAATGACGTGGCCCCTCAAATTTGGTGGCGTACCGCCTTTTATCAGGATCCACGGCATGCTCGGTAACGAACTCTATGTTCTTTTTGAAAAAAACGATCATTTCGGGAGGCAGGGAAAAAACGGCTATACGGTTGATCCGGCGGTGCCCCCAAAACCCCCACTGGGGGTCTGCGGTCCAGGAACTGGATAGAAACAGTAGCAGGAAGAAAACGCTGATGAAGTAGCTGTTCTTTTTCATTTTTTGGAGTTTCCGGTCACATTTTATGGAAGAAAATCAATTTTTAGTACAACAGAATAGACACCGCATTTTACCGTATCCAGCTAAAAAGGACAGTATCATCAGCGTTTTTCTGTATCAAAAAAAAAATCATAGCCCCACAAGATCTCTTTCACTACTCTATTCTGCGCCAGCATAAAATCATTGTTGTTGTATTCCACGAAAAAGCGCTCGATCTGGGCATTTTGCTGCAGGCCCGTTTTAGGATCGATGGTTACGCCTCTGGGGATGACAGGAAAAAGGCGAAGTTCCGTCTCCAGCCCTCTTTGAGTTTTTACTTTAATAACGCTGAACGGCACAAGCTGTAAAATGGAGTCTTTGATGGGGTTTTCGTTTTCAAAAGCTTCCGCGACGATGCTCTCGAAGTTGGTCAGGTAAGCTTCGGCTCTGCCCTGATCAACGGGCTGGTTGATCTCAGGAGTGATCTCATAAAAAGGGATCACGGAATACCGGCCGTTTTGGTTAAACAAATGAAAGGAACGATTCCGTTGTTTGGGATACTCAACGCTTACGGAGGCGATCTCTTCAGGCTGAAAATCCAGCAAGGTTTTATCCCGCCAGTCGTCGCCTGTCAGGTTAAAGCGAAAGCGCAGGTTACCCTCCCACCCGGGTATATGGGTCACGTAGGGTTGTTCGGCCCCTTCCATGATGGCGTGGGTTCCACGTTCATCAGCAGTTCCACCGCCTATATAATAAGCTTTCAGCAACTTACCAGTCTTTCCATAAAGCTCTACCTTAATACCTTCACTCGAGAGCTCCTTGATCATATTGGAGAGGGCTGCCTCCGGTGGTTTGTATTTCACCTGGATTCTGCTGACGGCATCCAGCAGGTTGTCGATGGCATTTTCCCGGGCTTTATACTGGTTATTGTACCGCCATGTTCCGTTTGCTCTGGTCAGCAAGGTTTCATTACCCCGGCGATCGACGATAAAGATCTTATGAATGTTCTCGGTCTCTTCCACTGCAAATTGGCGATCAGCCACCAGTAAAGAAGTATCGTTTTCGATATTCCTGGTGACCAGCAGATAGCCGAAGATGCTGGCGAGCACCAAAAAAAGGATCAAAGATATGGTTAGTCTATTCATCTGAATGTTTTCGGATGTTCAGGTGCCCTGGTCATAGTCTGGACGGGAACACGTGAACCTGTTTTTATTACTTTGCAAATCTTTTCCTTCTCACAAAGTTAAAGGCTACCCCAAAGATCAGCAAAAAGGCGATGGGGATCAACAGGTTGAGCAGTTGCCAGAAAGTTCTTTCCTGCTCTACTTTGGCGCGATCCATCAGCCGGAGTTTGACCTCTTTACCACGAGCTTCGATCAGGCCGGTATCATCGACGAGGTATTCGATGGCGTTGAGTAAAAACTCTTTATTGGCGTAGAGTTGCTGGTCGTATTCGTTATAGCCCAGCGGCGCCATTTCACTGGTCCTGGGGTTGACCCTGCTGCGGGCAACGTCACCGTCTGCGACGATGATCATTTTATTCGGTTCGCTTTCGGCCTTAAAGGACTGTCCCAATTCTTCCAATCCCTGCCGCATGATGGGAGTGATCCTGTTTTCATAGCGTGAGGGAAAAACCCCTTCCAGGGCGAGGGCTACGGGTTGTCGGCCTTTATCGAACAGGTTGGGATCCAGCCCGTATTTAACAAACTCAAAATCCATCCGGATCGGCAGATACTGCATGCGCGATTTAGGAGAGGTACTGAGTAAAACCGTTTTTTCCAGTTGCGTTTCTGTACGTACGCTGGTATCGATAGCACTGGCGAATCTCAGGTTCACCCCATCCACACTTTTGACCACTGGGTGTTTGGAAGCAGGCGTTACAATGGGGTGATAGGGATATTCAAAGAAGTCAAACTGAGGTGCATTTCCTACCTTGCCTACAGCCAGGGGGATCACGGTCGATTGTATATCCAGCACCAGGTTGGGTTGTATGCGAATGCCGTACCTGAACAGCAGGTCGTCCAGGTTCAATTCGAATTCTCTTGGCAAATATAAGCCTCCGGCCAGGCTATCCAGGCTGACGGCTATCTTATCGATCAGCCAGAGGACCTTTCCTCCGTTCATGATGTATTGGTCAATCTTAAATTTATCTTTTTCGGAAAAAGGCCGGGTCGGTTTGGCAATGATCAGCGCCGCCAGTTCCTGACTGATGTAAGTGGTGCTGTCCGGATTAATGCGTCCGGTTTCATAAAAGCGCCGCAGAGAACGCTCCAGGTCGGCAGTTTGGGCAGGGGCCAGCTCACCGTGCCCCATGCTGAAGGCAACAGGCCTTTTGACGGATTGTTGTAATTTTTGAATTGCATTGGCAAATTTATATTCCAATAGCCCTACGGAATTGTTCAGGACGATCTCCTGAGGCATCCCCGGCACCTGATTTTCGAGCAACTGTACCGGCATAGACCGGCCTTTGTAATAAAATACAGCATAGGGATAGATGAGCTTGACGCTGGTTTCATTATTTTCCTTGACTCTCAAAGTAGTCGGCACGATACCATCCTTGGCGTAGGTTTCTCTTCTTTCGTTAATTTCTTCTACGGACCCCTGATTGGGATCCTCGAAGGCAAACTCGATGTAGCCGGACTCACTACGGAAATCTTCCAGCATTTCGCGGGTAGCTCGCTGAAGGCGTTTAAAGCCGGCAGGGAATTCTCCGGCAAGGAGCACCTGGACATAGACGACATCGTCCAGGCCACGGAGCAGATTCCGTGTCGGTTGGGTCAGGGAGTATCTTTTATCTTCCGTCAGGTCCAAATAGGTATACATAGGTTGATTACCTACCCGGACATTGGCCAGGATATTGATCAGGATCAATATGCCCAGGATCAGACCGAACTGGATGAAGGATTGTAGTTTTTTATTTTTTTGCATCAGTTATCTCTTAATTTCACCATTTTACCATTTTCTTCTTTCCATCGATAATTGTGTTAGAACAATAAACAAAGCAATCAGGGAGAAAAAGTAGATCACATCCCGGGTGTCAACCACTCCTCTGCTGATGGAGGTGTAGTGATAGTCAATCCCGATCATTTGGATCAGGTCGTCGATTTTCCCTACAAAAACCGGCAGTTTACTAATAAAGAAAAAGCCGTAATAAAATACAAAACACAAAAATGTGGCCATTACAAAGGCGATGATCTGGTTTTGACTTACCGAAGACGCAAATAGGCCGATGGCGGCAAAAGCCCCGGCCAGCAAAAACAGCCCCAGGTAGGAGCCCAAAATAGCGCCGCTGTCCAGGTTTCCTCTGGGCTCCCCTAATTGATAAACAGTGATGTAGTACAACACCGTCGGCAGGATCGCAAAAAAGATCACCAGCATTGCCGCCCAGTACTTGCCCATAATGATCTGTAAATCGCTAATGGGTCGGGTCACCAACAACTCAATGGTCCCACTCTGGTTCTCTTCAGCAAACAACCGCATGGTAATTGCCGGCACCAGAAACATAAAGATCAACGGCCCAATATCAAATAACTGATCCAGCGTCGCAAAACGGTAATCAAGCAGGCTGGTATCGGGAAAAACAAACAGTACGAGCCCCAGAATGATCAAAAACACTCCAATCGCTATATAGCCGATGAGTGAACTGAAAAATCCGTTGACTTCTTTTAGAAATATGCTAAGCATGTTGGTTATTGGTTATTGGTTGTTCGACCTTTTTTCTGCCCCTCCCTTGAGGGGTAACCGCCCTACTTTCATCCTTCATCCTTTTACTTTCTACTTTCTACTTTAATGAACAGCAGGTTCCGGTCATTATAAGCGATTAAAGCCCTTAGCAAGGTATCCCCGTCATCGGGTTCCAGGCTGCGCACCAGATTGCTGATGCGGGAATCGTTATCTACCCATTTGAGCAAATTATTTTTGGAAAACGGGAGGATCTCACCGCTCTGAAAATCCATCATCAGTTGAGCTTGTCGGACTTCCGTTTTGCTGATCGTGCCGCTGCGGAAAGGCTTTCCGGTCAGGGGGTTATAAGCTTTTATCTCTACCGGAACTTCCACCGGGACGTCAAAGGTAAAAAAACACAATTGTCCGAGGACGCTAAATCCTGCGAAACTGGCCAGTGATTTTCCCACGCGTTCTTTGTTAACCTGGATAAACGGGCGCCCTTTGATGCATACCCCCCAGAGTTTCGAGAGGTCTAACTTTTCTTCGGAAGGTAAGGTTACGGAGGCTACCTGCGCCAATAGGGTTTGAGGATTAACGACATAAACCATACTGATGTCCTCCATGCTGTAAGCCGGGCGGTTGTTTTTAAATTGTTCGTAATTCAGGTAGATGCCGTCATCGAAGCGAAAAGAGCGGTTGAGCAGCATGCTATCCTGGGCCTGCAAGCTTGCCATTAAGAAAATGAAGTACGACAAAAGGAAAACAAGCCTCGGCATCATCATGAGTTTTTCGTTAACTTCTGGAAAACATCTTCCACTGTAGACACCCGCGGGTATAACTCCAGCAGCACTATCTGCTGATCGACGGCAAACTCGAAGACAGCTTTGCGAATATCCTCGGTGGAAAACAACTGCCACCGGTACTCGTCCAATGCCTGTACTTCTCCAACACTTTCAATCTTGAGGAGTTGCTCTTTTTCCACCGGCTGATCGAAAAGGGCGATGGTAACCCTGCGGCCTTCGATCTTTTGTTGCAGCACTTCCACCGGGTCATTCGCCACCAGTTTACCCTTATTAATGATCACGACCCGATCGCAGAGTAACTGTACTTCCTGCATGATGTGGGTAGAGAAGATAACTGTTTTCTCTTGGCCGATCTGTTTGATCAGTTGCCTGATCTCCTCTAATTGGTTGGGGTCCAGACCTGCAGTCGGCTCGTCCAGGATCAGTACTTCCGGATCGTGGATCATAGCTTGAGCCAGGCCTACCCGTTGTCGATATCCTTTGGATAAAGCGCCGATGAGCTTGTGTTGTTCGCGTTCCAGTCCGGTGATACCGATCATTTCTTCCACTTTGGCGTTCAGTTTTTTGACCCCGTGGATTTGTCCGACAAAGCGGAGGTATTCGCGCACATACATTTCCTTATACAGCGGATTGTGTTCGGGTAAATAACCAATACGTTTTCTGACTTCCATGCTGTTTTTTTCCACATCATACCCACAAACTTCGACCCGGCCTTCCGTTTGCGGCAGAAAGCAGGTGATGATTTTCATGGTGGTGGTTTTTCCGGCGCCGTTCGGCCCAAGGAAGCCCAGCACCTCTCCTTTTCTCGCCTTAAAGGAGATGTTGTCGACAGCCTTTTGAGGACCGAAGGCTTTGGAAAGTTGATGTACGTGTATGGACATTGAGTTTTGAGTTTTGAGTTTTGGGTTTTGGGTTTTGAGTTTTGAGTTTTGGGTTTTGAGTTTTGAGTTTTGAGTTTTGGGTTTTGGGTTTTGGGTTTTGAGTTTTGGGTTTTG
>CAZJQS010000021.1:42177-74734 GCA_964548175.1 uncultured Saprospiraceae bacterium | reverse complement strand
CGGTATTGTGCATTTGTAAACTTCACATTCATTACATCGTAGCTGAAACAAGTCATTCTTCCTGCTCTTAGCTTGAAGGAAACATATATTCACGCTTTTTTACTACGGGGCGCCTTTCGCGCCTTATATCATTTTTTACCAAGTTGAGTACTTACTCCATAGCTGTATAAAAGTTTTGAACTCAATACAGCCTGGTTAATTATTGCGTCATTCAAAAAATAAACAAAATGACCTTGTAATGACCTGGCTATGCTTTGCACTCATTTATTCGATAACCTAAAAACAAACATTATGACGATTAGAAGGTACCCTCTATTACTCTTCATCTTCATTTTACTCAGCTCGATGACCATGGCCCAGAACGAACGGCCGGAAACAGGAAAGAAGCACCCATTCCTGATTAAGCTGAAAGAAAAGGCTCAGCGCAATCAATCCAGACCATTGGTGAACAAATTATTCCAGCTCAGGATGAAGGATGACATGGTGCTGGTGGATGAAAAAACCGACCATCTGGGTTTCACTCATGAGACTTATCAGCAATATTACCAGGGGCTGAAAGTAGAAGGTGCGCTTTTCAAATTACACTCTCGCAATGGGATGGTAGAAATGCTAAGCGGTAACTTCCGCGATGTTTTTAAAGATCTCGACACGCAACCCGGCATTGGGAAATGGGCTGCTTTCCTAAAAGCGAAAAATCATGTCGGCGCCAAAATCTATACCTGGGATCAAGGAGAAGACAGGCCGGAAGGAGAGCTGGTCATTATGGCGGACCCTGACGGCAGGCAAGCGCCGAGGCTGGCTTACAAATTTGACATTTACGCTCTGGATCCTTTATCCCGTGCGGACGTTTACATCGATGCCCATACCGGCGATTTCATCAGCGAAAACCATAAAATACATGAGACAGATGCAGCGGCTTCCGGAACAAGCCTTTACAACGGCACGGTCAACTTTACAGCCGATTTCACCGGCTCTGGCTACAGGTTGAGGCAAACGGCTGACGGGAACGGCATCCAAACCTATGACATGAATAACGGCACCAACTACAACAACGCCACCGATGTCGTCAGCAGCTCTTCCTTCTTTACCTCTGACGATACCGGTGTGCAGGCTCATTGGGGCGCCGAACAAACGCATAAGTATTTCCTTCAAAAACACAACCGGAATTCCTTTGACGGCAACGGTGCGGTCATTCGTTCCTATGTCCACTATTCCAATGGTTATGTCAACGCCTTCTGGGATGGCCAGCGCATGACCTACGGCGACGGTGACGGCGTCAATTAGGGCCCACTGGTCTCCGTGGATATTGTAGGCCATGAAATCGCGCACGGGGTAACCAATTACGCCGCCAACCTGGTTTACTCCTATGAATCAGGCGCCTTAAACGAATCTTTCTCCGACATCTTTGGCGAAGCCATCGAGAATTTTGCCACCGGCTCTAATGACTGGCAGATGGGCACCGATATCGGCATCGGAGGCAGCGGCGCCATCCGTTCGATGAATAACCCTAATGCCTTTAGCGATCCGGACACCTACCAGGGAACTTATTGGTATACCGGCACCGGAGATAATGGAGGCGTCCATATCAACTCCGGCGTTCAGAATAAGTGGTTCTATATTCTTTCCGTAGGAGAGACCGGCACCAACGACCTCGGTAATGCTTACAACGTCAGCGGCATAGGCATCGAAAAAGCAGCGGCCATTGCCTACCGCAACCTGACGGTTTATCTGACCACCAATTCCAACTATTCCGACGCCAGAGTCGGCGCCATCCAGTCAGCCATCGATCTTTACGGCGCCGGATCCGCTGAAGAAATCGCCACCACCAACGCCTGGTATGCTGTAGGCGTGGGCGGCGAATACGGCACCATTTCCTACTGCAGTTCCCAGGGTAACAATGCCAGTTATGAATGGATCGCTTCCGTTTCTGTCGGCTCCTTTACCCAAACCTCCGGGGCGGCAGGGTACAGCGATTTTACCGGACAAACCGTCAGCGTTAATGCCGGTCAATCCTACGGCATCAACCTTTCTCCCGGATTTTCCGGCCAAACCTACAATGAATACTGGAAGATATGGATCGACTACAACGGCGACGGCGATTTCGACGATTCCGGCGAATTGGCCTTCGACGCAGGCGGGCTTAGCAGTACTACCGTAACCGGCTCTATCAACATTCCTGCAGGCGCAAGCGGCGACACCCGCATGCGGGTATCCATGAAATGGAACGGCGCTCAGACCGCTTGTGAAACCTTCAGCTACGGCGAAGTAGAAGACTATACCATCTCCATCAGCAGTGGCGGCGCGGATACCCAGGCCCCAACTACGCCAGGCAGCCTTACGGCGTCCAATACCACCCAAACGGCAACCGACCTGTCCTGGTCCCCTTCTTCCGATAACGTGGGCGTAACCGGATACAACATCTACGTGGACGGCATCCTGGACGGCACGACCTCCGCAACAAGTTACACCGTTTCGGGCCTGACAGCCTCCACTACCTACACTATGGAGGTGACGGCGGAAGATGCGGCAGGGAATGAATCGGCGCCCGCAAGCATCAATGTAACTACCCAAAGCACCGGCGGCGGAGGCGGACCGACAACGCTCCTGGCCAGTTATTTCGAAACCGGCTGGGACGGCTGGTCTGACGGAGGCAGTGACTGCGCCCGTTACTCAGGAAGCGCCTCCTACGAAGGCAGCTACTCCATCCAGATACGCGATAATTCGGGTGTAGCCTCATCGATGACGTCGGCTTCCTTAGACGTGAGCAGCTACAGCCAGCTGGACATTGAGTTTTATTTTTATCCCAATAGCATGGAAAACGGAGAAGATTTCTGGGTAAGGTATTATGACGGAAGCAGTTGGAACACCATTGCCGCTTATGCCAGCGGGTCGAGTTTCACCAATGGCAACTTCTACGTGGCCACTGTATCCATAAACAATACGCAGTATAACTTCCCAGGCAACGCACAGTTCCGCTTCCAGTGTGACGCCAGCACCAACAGCGACCAGATATACATCGATGCGGTGACCATCACCGGCTCCAGTGGGCAGGCCCTGCAAACATTGGCGGACCGCCCGAAGGCGGACATTCGCAGGCTGGAAGCCTTCTCCCTGGCTGCGCGTCCGGAAATTTCCGATATGCCGGGTATGGACGAGGACGAACAGGCCCCGCAATTTGAAGGCATGAGCCTGGCGCCCAACCCTGTGCGCGACCTTCTGAACGTCAGCTTGCCTGTTAATGCCACAGAGATAAGGATCATCGGCGCCAATGGCGCAATTATCAGAAGATTTGAAACCCTGGATCAACTTCAAAAGATCGATGTCTCCGACTTGAAAGCAGGCCTTTACTTCTTAATGGTGCAAACGACGGAAGAGGTGTTCACTAAACGTTTCGTTAAACAGTAAGCAACTGACCCTACGCAGAGCATAAGCCTGCGTAGGGTCAGGTCATGAAGTCATTCGCCAAATCAGCTTTACCTGCGTGTCGCAGGAAAAGACCCACTCAAGTTTTGATGCCGCCCGACGGGCGGCATCAAAAAAATCAGCTTAGCTCGTCACAAATTAAGGCATGAAGCTGTAAAAAAAGATGCGCTTCCTGCCCAATTCAGGAAGCAGCATCCATACTCAAAAACCTTAACTAATGAGCTCTTTTAGCCGGAAACCTTTTCTTGTGTTTTAAAACTAAAATTGAACGTTCCTTTTTGCCGGTAGAAATAAGTTTTCCTGGTTTTGGAATATTCGATCGGAGCGCCCGATTGCCGCATGAACTGCAGATAGTTGTACAACATGCTTTCAGATATGCCGATAGTTGCTGCTAATTCGGAGGGCGTCCCTGTAGACCGGCCTTGTATCAGTTGATCGATCATTTCCACCCTATGCAGATAGTTGCCTAATTTCATTGGATCGGTTGTTTTTTTGGTTAAAGAAAATCGCTCATCTATACTTCATCTTTCAGATCGCCCCCTCATCCGCCATGCTGTAAAAGCCGTTTTGGGTGATGATGAGGTGATCCAGTACGTTAATATCCAGTGATTGTCCAGCCTTCATCAGTTTTTTGGTCAGATCGATATCCGACTGGCTGGGCCTTAAGTTGCCCGAAGGATGATTATGCGCCAAAATGATGGCGCACGCCAGTTGCTGAATGGCTTTTCTGAAGACGACCTTAGCATCCACCACGGTTCCGGCCACCCCTCCCGAGCTGATCTTTTCTCTCCCTATGACCCTATTGGCCCGGTTGAGTAGTATGATCCAGAACTCTTCATTAGGGAGATCCATCATCAGCGGCGCCAATACATCGAAAGCCTGTTTGCTGCTGCATATTTGCGGCTTCTCAATGATGCTGGCCAGTTGCCGGCGCCGCCCCAGTTCCAGTGCTGCGATCACCTTGATGGCCTTTACTTCTCCGATGCCCTTGAATTTTTTCAGATCGTGAAGGTCGGCCTTTCCCACAGCCGTAAGATCATTGTTAAAAAAGCGAAGCATCCTTTTTGAAAGGGCAAGAGCGGACTCCTCCCGCGTACCTGACCCAAGCAGGATGGCCAGCAGTTCCGCTTCCGAAAGATGCTGCTTCCCCTTGATCTTGAGTTTTTCGCGCGGGCGGTCGGCCTCTGCCCAGGATTTGATGGTCAGCCCTTTTATCCGGTAAGGATCTTCTGAAGTCGTTTGGGTCATGAAGCCTTATTTTTCAGCGGTTCCACTCCAGGCTGGCCTTCAATCTGGCGATTATCCTGCAAAGCTTCGATCAGGCGCTGAACGGCCTCAGCAAAAGGGACGATCTCGTCTCCAAAAACCCGAATCCGAACATTTTCCAACTGCCCCTCTTTATTCTTTCGACTCTGAGTGAGCACAAGGTAATAGTCGACCTTTTCCGAAGATTTCAGATCTAAAAAATACGTACTTGACTTGCCGCGGAACTGTTCCGTGTAAAGTGTTTGTTTTTCCATAGCTTTATAGTTTTGAAAAATGATGAAATGAGAAATGTCAGGTTCTGCGATCAAAATATAAACCCGGGAGGTTGTGTAAAAGGGATGCATCTATATATAAGAGTCGAAAAAGCCGAAATTCCATAAATTTTTTCCCACTTTTTTTTAGAAAAATATGTCACTACACTCTTTTAAAAGGCCGGAACGATTAAAAAGCAGAAAGATCATCGGCAAGCTATTTGCAGAGGGGCAATCCTTCGGTCAATATCCGCTACGGCTGATCTGGACTACTGTGGAGCCGCCAAAAAGCGAGGCCCCCATACAATGCACGGTGAGTGTAGCCAGGAAAAAATTTCCCAAGGCCGCTCATCGAAACCGTATTCGCCGCCAGATCAAAGAGGCTTACCGCTTAAACAAACACTGGTTGTTGGAAGCCCTAACCGAAGAAGAACCTCAATACGCCTTCATGATCTTGTATATCGCCAAAGAACCTCTGCCCTATGAGGAAATGGAAACGGCCATGAAAAAAATGTTGAAAAGATTTTTGAAAAAAAGGAAATTTTCGACTCCTTCAAACAACCAAAAATGAGGTAGGCCGGGTCTGTCTCAAAAGCTGTTTTACCTAACCCCTTACTTATTTCACAAACCATTCCTTATATTATGATAAAAACCTACTACTCCGCTTTTTTCATCCTTCTGTTCTTCGTTTCTTCCCTTTCTGCTCAAAAGGTCCTGCAGATCGAGCGATCCGGAAAAGCCAAAACAGATAAGTTTTACGTCGGCCAGCAGCTTACCTTCCAATTAAAAAGCAAGGACTATGAGGATGAATGGCTCAACGCTGTGATAGAGGATCTCCTGGTCGAAGACAGTGTGCTCCTGCTGGGTCCTCGATATGTACATATTCGCAGTCTGAAAGCCTTTAAATTCGAACGCAGGTGGCCACAGGTAGCCAACAAAACCCTGCTGACCTTCGGCGCCGGCTGGTCAGGCTTAGCCTTTGTGGGTACTTTGACCGACAACAACCCCGACACCAGCTACCGGTGGTCCGATGCCGTAGTATCGGGAACGTCCATTCTGATCGGAACGGCGCTTCCCGCTCTTTTCCGTACTAAGAAGATCAAGTTCAACAAAAGGAAACGGCTTAGAATGCTGGACCTTACGCCTGTAAAAAATAATCAATAGCCAGCCGGTAGCCTTCCAAACCCAGGCCGATGATACAACCCACACAATGGGCAGAGAAATAAGAATGATGGCGAAAAGCTTCGCGGGCAAACACATTGGAGATGTGCACCTCGACAACCGGGCTGGCAATAGCAGCTATGGCGTCTCCGATCGCCGCTGAGGTGTGGGTGTAAGCGCCTCCGTTGAGAATGATGCCATCTGAGGAAAAACCCGCTTCGTGCAGCTTATCGATCAGAGCACCTTCTCCATTGCTTTGGAAATAGCTGATCGCACAACGATCTTTATACCTTTCGGTCAGCTCTTGCAGGTAGGTCTCAAATGAACGGCTGCCGTAGATCTGCGGCTCCCGCTTGCCGAGAAGGTTCAGATTAGGACCGTTAATGATGAGGAATTGTTTCATAGGAAAACTTGAAGCGAGGGCGGAGAAAATGTTTATGAGGCTGCGCAAAAACGGCAGTACCGTGCTTTTGATGCAGCCTCTGCTGATTCATAAAGGCGTTTAGTTAGCCAATTCAGACAAAAACTTTATTCTGACCAGCTGAATTTCTTCGTAGGTAATATCGTCCTCTTTAAGTACTTCAAAAGCCTGGTCCACCGAATCGGTTTGAGCCTCCATGAAGTAA
Source organism: uncultured Saprospiraceae bacterium (assembly GCA_964548175.1). Lineage (GTDB taxonomy): Bacteria > Bacteroidota > Bacteroidia > Chitinophagales > Saprospiraceae > JANQPA01. Next base: position 68,007 of record CAZJQS010000021.1, on the reverse strand, counting down.
TCGTAGATATCTTCCCTGGAATATTCATCTACATTTTCTTCAATGTAATAATCGATATTCACTTTAGTACCGGAGGAGACGATGGCATCCATTTCGGTGATCAACTCTTCCATGCTAATGCCGTTTGAATCGGCTATATCCTCGAGGGGGATCTTACGGTCGATCGACTGGATGATGTTCACCTTGATCTTGGATTTGTTCGCCACCTGTTTCACCACAAAGTCAGTAGGCCGCTCGATTTCATTTTCTTCGACGTAGGAACTGATCAGGTTCAGAAAGGGGCGGGCGTAGCGCATGGCCTTTCCTTTGCTTACGCCGGTGATCTTGGTCATATCATCCATCGTGATGGGGTACTGGATGGCCATGTCCTCTAGAGAAGGATCCTGAAAGATCACAAAGGGAGGAACATTATGCTTTTTAGCTTCTTTGCGGCGCAGGTCCTTCAGCATGTTGATCAAGATCGTGTCCAGCACTGCCGTTTTTCCTGCAGCCCCGTTCTCGCTTTCCGGGGCGGCATCGAAATCGTGATTGAGCGAAATTTCTATATTGGAAGGTTTTTTCAGGAATTGGCGCCCTTTATCGGTCATTTTGATCAAGCCGTAGGTTTCTACGTCCTTATAGATCAGGTTATGCAGTAACCCCTGGCGATAAACAGAACTCCAGAAGTTTTTGTCTTTTTCTTTCCCAACGCCGAACCCCTCTTTTTTGTCGAAACCAAAATCTTTCATTTCCTTGGTGTCTTTTCCTCGCAGGAAGGCGACCAAAGTTTTGAGGCTGTAATTTTCATCCAGTGTTTCTACCGCTTTTAAGGCCTGGACCATCTCTTTTTTAACCTCGATCTTTTCCTTGGGATACCGGCAATTATCGCACATATTCTTACAGTCCGAATCGTCGAACTCTTCACCGAAGTAGTGTAGCAGGAATTTGCGCCGGCAGGCGGTGGTTTCGGCATACGCCATCACTTCCTGCATCAACTGGATGCCCATTTCGCGCTCGGCCACAGGCTTGTCGCGAAGGAACTTTTCTAATTTGAGGATATCTTTGTAAGCGTAGAAGGCGATGCACTTTCCCTGGAGCCCGTCGCGGCCGGCCCGGCCCGTCTCCTGATAATAATTTTCTATGCTTTTGGGAATATCGTAATGGATGACAAAGCGGACATCGGGCTTATCGATACCCATCCCAAAAGCAATGGTGGCAACGATGACGTCCACCTCTTCCATGAGAAAGTCATCCTGCGTTTTGCTGCGGGTCTTCGCATCCAGTCCGGCATGATAGGGGGCTGCTTTGATGTCGTTCACCAGCAAAGCTTGCGCAATATTTTCGGCAGACTTTCGGCTCTGTACATAGATGATGCCCGATTGGTCAGGCATCCCTTTTATGATCTGTATAATGCTTTTTACGGTATCTTCCGCTTTGACCTTAGGGCGGACCTCATAGTACAGGTTCTCCCGATTGAAGGAAGAAATAAAGATGTGCTCACCCTGCATATTGAGGTTTTTAACAATATCAGACTGTACTTTCGGAGTAGCAGTGGCCGTCAAAGCGATAACAGGAATCTCTTCTCCTATGGCGTCCAGCATGGAACGTATGCGGCGGTATTCCGGACGGAAATCATGCCCCCACTCAGAAATACAATGCGCTTCGTCCACCGCAACGAAAGAGATGTTGACCTGTTGGAAAAAACTGATGTTTTCATCTTTTGTCAGCGTCTCGGGGGCTATAAAGAGCAATTTGGTCTTCCCGGCAGATATGTCTTGCTTTACCTGCTTCATCTGAGCCTTAGTCAGCGAAGAATTCAAAAAGTGCGCCACCTCATCATTCTGGCTGTATCCCCTGATGGAATCCACCTGGTTCTTCATCAAAGCGATCAGGGGAGAGATCACCAGGGCGGTCCCCTCCAGCATCAATGCCGGCAACTGATAGCACAGTGATTTCCCGCCTCCCGTAGGCATGATCACAAAAGTATCTTTCTTTTCCAGCACACTATTGATAATATCCTCCTGTGTACCTTTGAACCCGTCAAACCCAAAATATTTATTTAATGCTTCGTGCAAAGATTCTTGCGTCACTGTCATGACATACAATTCTGTTGAACTAATTTTTTGCCTTATTTTGTGCTCATTCCCACCAAAGGGAATCAATTAAAATTAACTGAAAAAATTATCTTTTCGCCTATTCCTAACGCTTTTTTTATCAAGGAGTTGCGAAGAAAAAGATTAAGTTTTTCTTAAAAGCTGTCAAAAATACAAAAAAAACGGTGAATTCAGAAGAACTCATAACTAAAACGGCGCTCCAAACGCTGGAAATCGAATTACAAACCTTGGCATTGCTGAAAGACAGTATAAACGAGGAGTTTGTTCGCACAGTATCAGCTGTTTACGAGTGCCGGGGCCGGCTTGTCGTCACCGGGGTCGGCAAAAGCGCTATCATTGCTCAGAAGATCGTGGCTACCCTGAACTCTACCGGAACACCCGCTCTTTTTATGCATGCTGCCGACGCCATTCATGGCGACCTTGGCATGATACAAACCGGCGATCTGGTGCTTTGTTTGTCGAAAAGCGGGGAAACGGCCGAAATAAAAGTGCTAATACCCCTGCTCAAAAAACTCAACATCCACATCATCGGCATGGTGAGCAACAAGGAGTCTTATCTCAGTCGACATGCTAACTTGCTGCTGCTGACGCCGGTAGCCCAGGAGGCCGACCCCAACAACCTGGCGCCCACCGCCAGCACCACCGCCCAGGCGGCCATGGGCGATGCCCTGGCTACCGCACTGCTGGCATTGCGGGGCTTTACTTCCAAAGATTTTGCCTTGTTCCACCCCGGAGGCGCATTGGGCAAACAACTCTACCTGCGCGTCCACGACCTGTATCCCAACAACCAAAAGCCCTCGGTCTATGAGTCTGATGACATCCAAACGGCCATCATAGAAATGACCTCCAAATGCCTCGGCGCCACCGCCGTCCTGAATCAGGAAGGCCGGCTGAAAGGCATCATCACCGACGGCGACCTGCGCCGAATGCTCGGAAAAGGGGGAACCCTTTCTCCTGTACACGCGAAAGACATCATGAGCCCCTCCCCGAAAACCATCCATAAAGATACGCTGGCCGTCAAAGCCCTTAACCTGATGCGCCAACACAGCATCACCCAACTCATCGTAGTCGATCAACCGGATGAATACCTGGGAATGATCCACCTGCATGACCTGCTGAAGGAGGGATTGGTGTGAATTGGTAAATGGTAGATGGTAGATGGTAGATGGATAACAACTCAGAACCGTTGACGAATAAGTGCTTGTACAAAAATATTTAAAGATAATTTGCCGCCCGGGGGGCGGCAAATTATCTTTAAATATAGGTTTTGCTTACTTACTGATTAACACATATACTGATTAACACATAACGATCCACCAACATGAAGCCCCTCTTGCTAATCATCCCCTTACTCATTCTGAGCTGCTGCTCTCCTGGTCCGGAGACAACGCTCCAGCGGGCATTTTATCATTGGAAAAGTACCATTGACGCGGGAGCCATTCAGGAGCCGCTGGAAAGGCTGCAGGTCGAAAAGATCTATCTGCGGGTTTTTGACATTGACTGGGACGAAGCCTATGGGGGGCCCGTGCCTTTAGGCCAGCTGACCAACCCGAAAGATGTTCCTGCCGGTGTAAACATCATCCCCACCATTTTCATTACCAACCGAACCTTTACCAGGCTGTCTGAAGCAGCGCTGCCCAGGCTCATAGCCCAAATAGAAAAAAAACTAGCTTTTCTTTTTCCCGAAAAAAACAGCTTCCAAGAAATCCAATTTGATTGTGACTGGACAGGCTCCACGCGGGAGCGCTATTTTCAATTTCTCCGGCTTTTCAAAGAAAAAACAGCATGGTCAATGTCCGCCACCATACGTCTGCACCAGGTACGCTATGCTGACCGGACCGGCGTACCGCCGGTGGATCGGGGCATGCTTATGTTCTATAATATGGGCGAACTGGAGAAATGGGAGGAGCCCAATTCCATCCTAAATAACGACAAAGCCAGGCCTTACCTGGAGCGGGCCGACCGGTATCCATTACCGCTTGACCTTGCCCTGCCCATTTTCTCATGGGCCGTCGTTTTCAGGGGTGGAGACATGATAAGGCTGATCCATTCCTTACCCGAAGAAGCGCTTCAGGACAGCAGCCGGTTCGTTTTTTTAGAAAAAAACCGGTATCTGGTAAAAAAGAGCACCTTCCTGGAGGGCCTATATCTGTACCAGGACGATTACATCCGGCTGGAAAAAATCGAGGCTCATAAGCTTGAAGAAGCTGTAAAATTAACCTTACCTTTATTTGAAGGTCTATCTTTCACGCTCAGCTTTTATCACTTGGATACGACTTTTGTAAACGACTTGTCCTATGAAAACATGCAAACCATCTTTCAATCTTTCCGCTAAAACCTGGATCTGCATACTCGTGATCAGTTTTTTATCTCCGGCCGATCTCTCCAAGGGATGCGGCCCGAACTATATCACCTTTCGGGGCTATTCCTTTCTGATCTCTTCCATACTGGAACCTGAGGCGCCCGCCACCTTTTTGCCTCGCTTTGAAAGCCTTTATGAAGCTTACGGCAAACAGGAAGTCGTTCAACCCCGGGATAACGTCACGGAATGGAGAGAACGCTTTTGCAATATCCCCAAAGCGCAGGATATTTACCAGATCGTCTACAAAACCAACCTGGATCTGCTCCGGCAGTTGTACACCTCAGCGGCCAGTAAGAACATTCCTTTGAGTTATTACCTGGCCGACAATTCCTTTGCCCGTTATCTGAAGAAGAACCAGTGCCTGGAAACCATAGCCTATCTGATCTTTGCCAAGCAGTGTGAGCCGCACGTCGTCCCGAAAGAACCCTGGGATGACACTCCGCGCAATATTGCGGCTATGAAGAGGCTCATTCAGGCCGCTCGTGCGGACTTTCTGAACGTCAAGTCCCATTACATCCGGCTTCGATACGCTTACCAGATGATCCGGCTGGCTCATTACGCCAAAGACTTTAAAGGGACACTGGAATTATATCAATACCTCATGCCCAAGATCGATCACGATCCCAGCATCATCGAATACTGGATAGAGGGGCACCGGGCAGGAGCACTGAGGGCTTTAGGCCGCAATGTAGAAGCCTCATATCTCTACGCTCAGATCTTTGACCATTGCGCCAGCAAGCGGGAGTCCGCTTTCAACAGCTTCCTGATCAAAAATGACGAAGAATGGGAAGCCGCCCTTCGCTTATGCCGCTCCGATCAGGAGCGCTCAGCACTATACTGCCTCCGGGCATATGAAGATCAGAGCCGGGCAGTAGAAGAAATGTTGCGCATCTATGAGATCGATCCCGACAATCACAACCTCGAACCTTTGCTGGTCAACGAAATAAAAGAACTGGAAGAAGACCTGCTCGGACTGGAATTCAACAGCCACAAAGCCACCAATAAAAGCCGCTTTGGCCGCCCCCGGCGCAACGCCGCAGAATACGCCATCGAACTGGCCGCTTTCGCCAAAAAACTGGCCGATGAGAAAAAAGTCTCCCGCCCTTCCTTCTGGCGAATGGCCGAAGGCTATATCGAACTCATCAAAGGCGATAATTACGCCGCCGAGCGAGCCTTTCGTATAGCTGAACGCGGCATCGACGAACCCATACTGAAAGAACAACTCAAAGTCTTTCGACTGGTCCTCCAGATCACCGAACTCAGCTTTGTGGAATATCTGAAAAACCCTGGCGAAATAGACAGGCAGATCAACCGCATCCAAAAGCAAAGAGACCTCTTTGAAAGGTACCGCTATTTTGATGACCTCCTGCAGGACAAAATGGCCTATCTCTACACCAGGGCAGGCCGGCCCGGAAAAGCCTTCCTGACCAAACATCCTTTCAGGGAACTCAAGCCCAATCCGCAGGAGAACATTATCGACAGCCTCCTGACCATCGTTCGCCGGCCCGAAGAAACGCTCTCCCCAATCGAATGGCAGTTGATCACCAAAGAAGATGGCGCCACAACCATTGAAAATGACCTGATCGACCTGAAAGCCACCATACAGCTGGCTAATTTTCAGGTCGAAGCCGCATTGGAAACCTACAAAGAAATGGAAGACCGCTCCCGCTGGGACGATTACGGCGCCAATTTTAAACCCTTTTTCGAAAACTTCAGCGAATGTGTCTACTGCAGCGTACCCGATACGCTGGAAGACTTTAACAAAGGAGAGCTCCTGGAGCGGCTGGTCAACCTGGACTACCGCAGCAAAGCCGACCCGCAGAACGGCGCCCGGCTCTTTTACCGGATGGGACTGGCGTTCTACAACATGACTTATTTCGGCCATGCCTGGGAGATCCTGGATTATTATCGCAGCGGAGCCAGTATGCAGCCTTATCTGCTCAGAGGCGGCGATTTTGTTTTTCCGCACCCTACTTTCCCTTACGGCAACAGGGAGTACATGAACTGCAATAAGGCACTGGAATATTTCGATAAGGCCATCCAATTCAGCAACGATCCGGAGCTTACCGCCAAGGCCGCCTACATGGCCGCCAAATGCGAACGCAATAACTATTTGCTCAAAAGATACCGCGAAGATGTCCAGCCTACTTACCAGTATTTTGAGGTTTTAAGAAAAAATCCCGTCGACAGCGGCTTTTACCAGGAGGTGGTTATGGAATGTAAAACTTTTCAGTCTTATATTGCAAACTTTAGAGAATAAAACGCCTCAAAAGCGCCTTGCACTTTTGTGCAGCTTAATACATTTCTTTTATATCGTCTTTTTTGAGGAAAAATCCCATTTTTCTTCAAAAAAGACTACTACAAAAATTATTGGCCGGCAAAACGGCCCGAAGGCTGAGAAAGGCTCTATATATTTTGCCAAAACTGATTTTTAATGAAGTACATTATAATCCCAATGTTGCTGTCCCCACTCTTTCTTTTTTCCCAAAGCAACCCACTTCCGCTGGGAAGTCCGGCTTATCATATACTGGACCGGATGGAGATCAAAAACAACGGCAATACCGTTTTCCATTCCACCCTGAAGTTTTACACCCGGTCGGAAGTCACCGAATTTGCCTATCAAATGGACACCGCTGCCGTCAATTGGTCCCGACAGGACCGGGATGACCTCGAATACCTTTTCCTGGATAATAATGAATGGCTGGGACAGCATGAACTACCTTACGCTCTTGGCGAAAAACAACCAAAAGCACGCACTACCCAGATCGAAAAAAGCCTGCAAAGCCCCAAATACCAGCAAAAAGAAAAACCATTCCTCGGCCTTTTTTATCCCACTCCCGCCAATCTCCTCGAAGTTAATCAACCGGCATTTCACCTGAGGGTAAACCCGATCATCAACTTTAAGCTTTTTTCCTCCCGGCGCCCGAACGAAGGCTTGTTCATCAGCCAGCGAGGCACTGACCTTAGGGGGGGCATAGACGATAAGATCTATTTTCACACCCAGATCATTGATAACCAAGCGCATTATCCGGTTTATGTGGAAGATTACGTCGATCAGTATGAAGCCCTGCCCGGCGCCGGCTTTTTGAAAACCAATAAAAACACCTATCTGGGCCTGTCAGGAGGATACGATTATTTGATCAGCACCGGATACCTGGGCTTCAACTTATCATCTCATGTGGGACTGCAGTTTGGCTACGGCCAGAATTTTATCGGCAACGGTTACCGCTCTCTGCTGCTGTCGGACTTTGCCTACAATTATCTGTATTTAAAGCTCAACTGGAAAGTATGGAAGCTGCATTATCAGAATATCTTTGCGGAGCTTACTCTGAGAGAGGGCGTCGTGCGTGGCAACGAGCTGCTGCCCAAAAAATACATGGCGGCCCACCATCTTAGCCTGAATTTATTGCCCAACCTAACAATAGGCATTTTCGAATCCGTCATATTCAGCCGCACCAATCAAATGGAATTCCGGTATTTGCTGCCCGTTATTTTTTACCGGACCGTTGAACAGGGCCTGGGTAGTCCCGATAATGTGCTGCTGGGGCTGGATGCCAAATGGACTTTCCTGAACCACTTCCAATTGTACGGACAGCTGGCGCTGGACGAATTCGTCTTCCGGGAAGTTTTTTCCGAAAACCGCGGCTGGTGGGGAAATAAGACGGGCGTCCAGATCGGCGCCAAATACATCGACGTGCTCGGCATTGACCACCTGGACTTTCAGGCCGAATACAACACTGTTCGCCCTTACACGTATACCCATACTGACGGCGTGGCCAGTTACACACACTACAACCAGCCGTTGGCCCATCCTCTGGGCGCCAATTTCCGCGAATGGCTCATGGTGGCCCGCTACCGCCCGTTCACAAAGTTACAGATCGAAGCCCGCCTGATCAACGCCACTGCGGGAGAAGATGCCGACAGCACCAACTGGGGCGGCAACCTCCTCTTGCCCAATGACGACAGAGAACAGAACTTCAATAACGAGACGGCCCAGGGAGTCACCGCCGATATTTCCCTTTTTGGCATTGACCTGTCCTATCAGCTGGCCCACAATCTTTTTTTGGAACTTCACTACTTTAATCGCGTAAAAAATAGCGTCCTGGATATCAAAGACCAAAACGATCAGTATTTTGGCGGGGGGATCAGAATGAATATAGGACGAAGACGGTTAGACTTTTAATGCCATGGAGTGCTGTACGGCGCCCCTATGGAATTAAAAAATCATTTTTCTAAATAAAAAAATAAACCTATGTCAAAAACGAAAAACCTTCCTAAAGTCGCTTATTTCTGTATGGAATACGGATTAGACGATAGCTTGAAAACATATGCCGGCGGACTCGGCATCCTGGCGGGCGATTATATGAAAGGCGCTAAAGATCATAACTTCCCCATCATCGGTATCGGCCTGAAATGGAAACAGGGATACACCGACCAACTCATTGGAGAGGATGGCCGCCCCTACGATTCTTATCACAATTATGAATACGACTTTCTTGAAGATACCGGCATCACTATTGATGTAGAAATCAGACAGCGCAATGTAAAGTGCAAGGTCTGGAAGTGCGACAATTTCGGCAATGCCCCGCTTTATTTGCTCGACACAGATCTGCCTGACAATGCAGACGCCTGGATTACCGGCCAATTGTATGGATGGTTCGGTGAAGAACGCATCGCGCAGGAAATGGTTTTAGGTATCGGCGGGATAAGGGCCATCAGAGCACTAGGCCTTGATATTGACATTTATCACTTCAATGAGGGTCACGCCCTGTTTGCCGGCTTTGAGTTATTAAGAGAAAAAATGGAAGGCGGCTCTTCTTTTGAGGAAGCGTTGGAAGAGTGCAAGAAAGAAATTGTTTTCACCACGCACACCCCGGTGATCCAGGGCAACGAGTCGCACCCCATTGACCGCCTGCTTTACATGGGCGCCAACCTTGGATTGACCATCGAGCAGCTTGTCGAGCTCGGCGGCGCTCCTTTCAATATGACCGTCGGAGCGCTTCGGATGTCCAAAAAATCCAATGCCGTGGCCCAATTGCACGGCAAAACCGCTAACGAAATGTGGGCCCACATTGACAATCGCTCCGAGATCGTCCCGATAACCAACGCCATCCATCTGCCGACCTGGGTGGACGATAATATGATCAAAACTGCCGAAAAAGGCGGCGATCTTTGGGAAGCTCATCTCCAAAACAAACGCGACCTGATCCAATTCGTCAAAGACCGCACCGGCGCCGAGTTGAAAGAAGATAACCTGATCATCGGCTTCTCTCGCCGCGCCGTTCCCTACAAGCGCGCCAACCTGATCTTCAGCAAGCCTGATGTGATCGCTCCCTATCTGGAAGAAGGGCGCATACAGATCATTTTCTCCGGAAAGGCACATCCATTGGACGATAATGGAAAAAAAATAGTCGCCGACCTGGTGGCAATGACAGAAAAATATCCCAATTCCGTGGTATTCGTGCCTAATTACGACATGGCGACCGGCGCCATGTTAACCCGGGGCTCCGATATCTGGCTCAATAACCCCCGCCGGCCTAAAGAAGCCAGCGGCACCTCCGGCATGAAAGCCGCCATCAACGGTGTTCTCAATTGCAGCATCCTCGACGGCTGGTGGCCGGAAGCCTGCAAGCACGGCGTAAACGGCTGGCAATTCGGCGACGGCTTCGAAAGTGATGACGTCAAAAAACAAGATGATCACGACCGAGAAGCGCTGTACAAAGTACTGCTGGAAGAGGTAGTCCCGACTTACTATGACAATAAGAAAAAGTGGAGAGAAATGATGAAGGCCAGCATCCTGGATAATAAAGATGAATTTGCGGTGAAGCGGATGTTGGAGGAGTATTATGATAAGTTGTATGCTTAGGTTTTGATTTTTTCAAAAAAAGTGGTTACAATATAAGATGCTTATTCGGTCGCCTCGGCGACCGAATGATGCTGAGATGCTCTTTTCGCCTTTGGCGAAGGATGCTGAGGCCATTTTCCCAGGATCGTCCGGCATCAAAAGTATCAAAGTATCGTTCCGATGGAATCGGAACAAGCATCATGGCAGCGGCTTAAACACTCTAATCGCCACCCTTCTGTTCTTCTTTCTGCCATCTTCGGTGGAATTACTAGCGATGGGGAAATCTTCGCCATAACCGCGGGTGTACATTCTTTTCATGGAAATGCCTTTACCCTTCAGGTATTCCGCCACGGCATCCGCTCTTTGCTGAGAGATACGGCGGTTCAGTTCGCGATCGCCGGAAGAATCGGTGTGGCCGCCGATCTCGACGGTCACTTCAGGGTTTTGCTTAAGGAAGGCCGCCAATTGATCTAGTTCTTCGAAAGAAACGGGCAGGATGTTGCTTCTGCCGGAGGGGAAGCTTACGCTGCGCAGGCTGGCCTGTTTGCCGCTCAGCAGTTCCTGTTTCATCCGTGGATTATCGAACAGGTTGCCGATCTCAATATCGAATATCAGTTTTTTCAAACACACCTCATGATTATTGTTGTACCGGCCGGTAGCTGAGGTAATGCCCCAGAACACTTTAGGTTGTCCTCTGAAGATGGTCCGGACGATATCTTCCCTTACCGAAAGGCGCTTGCTTCCATCCAGGTAGATGGCCAGTTCCTGAGAAGCGGCATCCCAGATGATCCTGAATTTATGGTTGCGGCCGTCCTCTACGTTTTCGATCTTGATCGGGCCGGCCAGGTTATTGAAATGAGCTACGCTACCATTTTTCAGGATCGCAATATGGTCTTCCGCAGGATCCAGCAGGTGATCATTTTCCCAGGTATCCACCTCGATGCCTATGGAAGGCACAAGGCCTGCAAACCCCATTCCTTCTCCTGCATAACCCACGCGAATGCGTTGGGGGTGAAAAACAAAAACGAGGCCATCCGCTCCTGTGCGATCTTTTCGTCCCAGCATCAGCTCCAGTTCCATCTCGAAAGAGCGGCTCAGATCGATGGCTTCCTTATACCAGATCGAGCCGGCAGACCACTCCCGGTCATAGGTCAGCTGGAAACATTCCGATCCACGGATAACCGCATCTCCTGCGGCGTAGAAGTCCGAAAGCCTGGCCGTATTTTGGGAAAACCCAGTAAGATGCAGGAAGCTAAAAAAAAACAAAAAAGTAGATATTCTCGGTAGCACAGGATTCATAGCCTTTTTTATAATAGGAAACTGACATTGGGGCAGTTGAGTTGCAAAAAAACCGATATTAACATTTACCACACACTATTTCCCTTTTCATCAGCTATATAGAATAAAAACTTAAGGCTATTGAAGGCAGTAAAACAAAAAATCGCATTTTTTTGGAAAAATTTTCTTGAAACTTCGTGGAAACTACTATTTTGGTCGGGCAAAATTGATGATAACCTGACTATCCCCAAAATACGCCAACGCATTTCGTCCTATAACATTAAACTGGATTTTAGTACAAATGGTACTGGATAAGCATGGAAGCCATGTTTGACGGTACTCTTTTTATGTAAAACACTCCATTACACCATGACATGAGTGTTGCTGTTTGAAGTCTTTTTCTGGCAAAAAGCGATTCTTTGAAGTTGTACGGCATTGTCCTAACAATTACTTAAGACCATTCAGAGCCTTACGATCATATTAAGAATAGTACCTTTTTGCTTTTGATATAGACCTAATTTTATAAAACACTTAATCTATTAGAGTATGAAAAAACTATTTGCCGTCGCACTAGCACTGGGACTCACGTTTTTCGCTTACGGGCAAAAAACCGTCACAGGTACGATCACATCGGCCGAGGATGGGGAGACCGTCATCGGTGCTACTATTTTGATCAAAGGCAGCTCCAGAGGCGTGGTTACGGACTTTGATGGGAACTATTCCATTGAAGTACCCAATGACGATGCCATTTTGGTGGTGGCCTTCACCGGATTGAAAACCATTGAAGAGCGCGTAGGAGACCGCACCACGATCGATTTCGAGATGCAATCAGACGTGGCTTTGCTTGACGAGGTCGTGGTAACGGGTTATGGTACGCAAGGGCGGAAAGTACTAACGAGCGCCATCAGCTCGCTGGACGCTTCTGAGATCGAGAACCTGCCGCAGCCCAGCTTTGACCAAATGATACAAGGCCGGGCAGCCGGAGTGCAGATCAGCTCCAACTCCGGTACACCAGGTGGAAGTATCTTCGTAAGGGTACGGGGCACCAACTCCATCACTGCAGGTAGTGATCCGCTATATGTGGTGGATGGCATTCCCATTGTTTCGACCCCTTTGGAAGCGGAAGGAACAGGTGGACAAAGAACCAGCCCCATCGCTGACATCAACCCAGCCGACATCCAGTCGATCGAGGTATTGAAAGATGCCGCCGCCACCGCCATTTATGGAGCGCGCGCCGCTAACGGGGTGGTGCTGATCACTACCAAGAGAGGAACGAAGAGTAAAAATGCCCGCGTCACGCTGAACACTTACGCCGGTATCCAGAACTTCTGGAAGGACCCTTCTGAGTCGGTTGTTGACGCCCGCACTTTCGAAGAGCTCAGCAACGAAGCCGCCCGTAACCGCGGACAAGCAGAGCCTTATCCTAATCCAGGTAGTGGTGCCAACACCGACTGGAACTCTTTCATTTTCCGCCAGGATGCCCCCATCTACAATGTAGACCTGAGCATCAGCGGCGGTGATGATGTCGTAAGATACTTCGTATCTGGTAATGCCTTCATTCAGAACGGTATTATGAGAAACAACGACTATGAGCGCCAGACCGGCCGTGTCAACCTGGACTACAAAGCCAATGATAAGCTGAAATTTGGAACCAGCGTCCTTTATTCACGCTCTGACCGTACCCGCTCCGACAATGACAACAATATTTTCGGAGCATTGGGAGGGGCCTTCTTTAATCCTCCTAACCTGCCACCTCGTCAGCCGGATGGTTCGCTGACAAAGTTCTCGATCTTCGAAAACCCAATTGCCGTTGCAGAGTATCAGGATCTTAAGATGAGAACGAACCGTATCCTGGCCAATTTATTTGGAGAATGGGAGATTACAGACTATCTGACTTTCAAATCGATTGCCAGCGTAGATTACAACAACATTAAGGAAGATGCTTACTGGCCGACTCAGATGAACGAAGGCGCCGCGGTTAACGGACAGGGCCGCTCTACAATTACAGTAGACGACAACCTGATCTGGGAAAACGTACTGACCTTCCAGAAAGGCTTGGGAGGTGATCACTTCCTGACAGTTCTTTTAGGTCAGTCGGTACAGACTTCAGACTTTGAAAGAACCACTGCTTTCGGACAGCAGTTCCCCTCCAACGACTTCCGCCGGATCACCTCCGCTGCGATCCAGACTTCTTCCTCCCAGGGTTCCGAGTGGGGCATCGCCTCTTTGTTCGGTCGAATCAACTATGACTATGCCGGAAAATACCTGGTTAATATTAACGTACGTCGCGATGGTTCCTCCCGCTTTGGTGAAGACAACCGCTGGGGTACGTTCCCATCAGTCGGCGTAGGCTGGCGTATTTCTGAGGAATCTTTTATGGAAAACAATACTTTCTTCAATGAATTGAAGCTGCGCGCCAGCTGGGGGATCACCGGTAACCAGAACGGCATCGGCAACTTTGCCTCTCTTGGATTGTGGAATGGCGGATTTAACTACGATGGCGCACCCGGTACTGCTCCGGCGCAATTGGCGAACCCTGACCTGCAGTGGGAAACGACCACTCAGTTTAACGTTGGTGTGGACATGACCATCCTCAAGGAACGTCTGAGCTTAACCTTTGACTACTACACGAAACTCACAGAAGACCTGTTGTTGAATGTACCCCTGCCAAGAACCACCGGTTTCTCCAGCCAGATCCAGAACTTCGGAGAGATCGAAAACGAAGGATGGGAATTTGGCCTGAATTTGGCAGCCATCCAAACTCAGGATGTGCAGTGGAACATCAACTTCAATGTTTCTCACAACGAAGCCACTGCTACTCGTCTGGTAGCACCGATTGAAGCGTTCACCCGTAGCCCCATCCGTATTGAGGAAGGCTTGCCACTGTTCTCTTTCTGGTTGCATGAGCAATTAGGTGTAGATGCTCAGACGGGCGACGCGATCTGGAGAGTGGATGATTCTGATTCTCGTTCGGAAACCTTCAACCCAAGTGTACACCGTTATTTTGTTGGCGATGCACAGCCTGATCTGTTCGGTGGTTTCACTTCTGACTTTACCTGGAAAGGCTTCAACTTCATGATGTTCTGGCAGTACAGCCTTGGCAACGACCAGCTGCACTGGAACCGCTTCTTCCAGGAGCATGGCGGCGGCCGGAATACGCAGTACCACACCAGTCAATTAGACCGCTGGCAGCAGCCGGGGGATGAGACAATGGTGCCTAGAATGACTGCAGAAAACTATTCCGGTAGTTTGCGCCCTTCCCGCTTTTTGGAAGATGGATCTTATCTGCGCCTGAAGAACGTTTCTATAGGCTACAACCTACCGTCCAGTCTGACCAGCAAACTGGGGATGAGAGCAGCCAGAGTGTACATTACGGCTCAGAACCTGATCACAATCACGGATTACACAGGTCTTGACCCAGAATTGAACACCGGTGCTGACCAGCAGTTGGTGCAGGGCATTGAATTGTATGCCTTCCCACAAGCCAGAACCTTCACTGCAGGATTCACCCTTAATTTTTAATTTAAAAACCAGAAGATAAAATGAAAAACCTATTATATACGGCTTTATTATCAATAGCCATCTTCAGCTGCGACGTTTTTGACGTCCAACCGGAAGCTTCTATTTCGGATGATGCCGCCATTACCAACGAGAGTGGTTTGAATGCAGCGCTGGCTGGTCTATACAGCCAGATGCAAGGCAGTTATTATAGTGGCGACATTTTTTTCCTGGCAGATGTCACCAGTGACATAGCCCAAAGTGTCGGCACCTGGGATTTTTACCGCGAGATGGACACCTATGTGGTGAATGCGGATAACACAGAAGTGCTCGATCTATGGGACGCCATTTACGACGTGGTGAACCAGGCCAACAATATTATTGAAGCTGCTCCTAATGTAGAAGACGCCAGTCAGGAAAAAAGGGACGCTGCTCGCGGGGAAGCCTTCTTTGCCCGTGGTCTGGCCTTTTTTGATGCTGCCCGTGTATGGGGTGGTGTTCCAGGCGTTTATACTGAACTGGGAGTGCCGCTTCCTTTAGAACCTTCCAGAGAAGCCTCCTTCCCTTCTCGCGCCTCTGTCGACGCGACGTACCAACAGGCAGAATCTGACCTGCTGGAAGCATTGAACCTGTTACCGGAATCCAGCAATCGCGGTCGCGCTACAAAAGCCGCCGCCCGGGCATTGCTGGCCAGACTTTACCTGTACTTGCAGGATTATGGTCAGGCTTCTTCATATGCCACTCAGGTAATCGACGATCCTAACTATGAGTTGGTGGATGATTACACGGCCATTTTTTCCGGCAAAAATACTTCAGAGTCTATTTTCGAAATGCAGTTCGACATTGTGAATACCAGTGGTGTACGCTTCTGGTACGCGCCCGGCGCCATCGGTGGCCGCGGAGAACTGGCTGCTCACGACGAATTTTTTAACGCTATCGACGATGCCGACGAACGCAAACAGCTTTATGCATTCGATGATGTAACTGGCGTTTTTTATCCCACTAAGTATATCAAAGCCAGTGATATTGACAACACCCATGTGCTCAGAATCGCCGAGATGTACCTCATCAGAGCAGAAGCCGATCTCGAAAGAGGCGCCGGTGATCCTGCAGCTGATGTCAACATCGTTCGCCAGCGCGCCAACTTGCCTCCGCTGGATGCCGTTACCTTAGACGACATCCTGGAAGAGCGCAAGATTGAATTCGCTTTCGAGGGACATCGCTGGTTTGACCTGTTGCGTACCGGTAGAGCCTTGAGCATACTGAACAGCGTACCACGCACCAATACGCCTGGTGACCCCGCCAAGCTGAATGACCCGGCAAGGCAGCTGTTCCCGATCCCGAACTCGGAATTGAACGTCAACGAAAATCTTGAGCAAAATAGCGCTTACAGATAACAGACCGTAAAAAATAAAGGCTAACAGCCAACATTACAGGAGGCTGCTCATAACAGCAAAACGCTGGTGAGACAGCCTCCTTTATTTTTGGCCGTTTGCGTGGGGTTCAGGGAAAAAAGGACACATCTTTTTGAACGCTCTCACGCCACCAGCCACCAACTTCTAAATAATCATCCCCGCTCCCACCGTTTCATTCGTTCCCTCATCCACGAAGATCACGCTGCCGGTGATTCGGTTTTTGCGGTAGCTGTCATAAAACAATGGCTTAGTTGTTCGGATCACAATGCGGGAGATGTCATTCATGCCGATGGTCAGGTCTTCCTCATCGCGGTGCAGGATATTGATGTTCAATTTATAGCGTATCTGTTTGACGATGCAGCGCACCTCCTGGGTAGTATGAAATATGGTGTACTTGCCCCTCAACTGCAGAGGCCGATTGTTGAACCAGCAGACCATCACCTCCAGGTCCTGCCCCACTGTGGGTACGTTATTTTCCCGGACGATCATATCCCCCCGGCTCAGATCCAGGTCATCTTCCAGCAAGACCGTCACAGACATGGGCGCAAAGGCCTCATTCAGCTCTCCGTCGTAGGTATCGATCTTTTTGATCGTACTCGTAAAACCCGACGGTAACAACATCACCTTATCTCCTTTTTTCATGACCCCACCGGCCACGCGGCCCGCATATCCGCGATAGTCATGGAAATCATCGGTATTGGGCCTGACCACCAATTGAACCGGAAAGCGCATGTCGATAAAATTGTGATCGCTGCCGATGTGTACATTTTCCAGGTAATACAGCAATGTCGTACCATCGTACCACTTCATTTTATCGGAGCGTTCCACCACATTATCGCCTCTCAGGGCCGAGATCGGAATGAAATGGACGTCCTTGACATCCAGCTTATGCGAAAAACCCGAAAATTCTTCTTTGATCTGCTCGTAGCGCTCCTCGCTGTAGTCCACCAGGTCCATCTTGTTGATGCACACCACCAAATGCGGAATCTGCAACAGAGAAGCTATGAAGGCATGGCGACGGGTCTGTTCCAATACTCCTTTGCGCGCATCGATCAAAATGAGCGCCACATTGGCCGTAGAGGCGCCCGTTACCATATTCCGGGTATACTGGATGTGGCCCGGCGTATCCGCAATGATGAATTTTCGTTTTGGCGTAGCAAAATAGCGATAAGCCACGTCTATGGTGATGCCTTGCTCGCGCTCCGCCTTCAGCCCGTCTGTCAACAGGGCTAAATTGACTTCTTCCTCCCCTCTTTTTTCCGAAGTCGCCCTCACGGCTTCCAGCTGATCTTCAAAAATGGCCTTACTGTCAAACAGCAATCGCCCGATCAGCGTGCTCTTGCCGTCGTCTACACTGCCCGCAGTCGTGAATCTTAGTAGTTCTGTATGTTCCATAGTGTTGGTTTTGAGTTTTGAGTTTTGGGAGCACAGCTTTTAAGCTGTTAGGTCGGCGAGCTTTAGCTTGCCGTGACTGTGACCAGGAACACAGCTTTTAAGCTGTTAGGTCGGCGAGCTTTAGCTTGCCGCAATTGTTGTACCCCCCACTAAAAATACCCACGCTTTTTACGATCCTCCATAGCCGTTTCCGAGCGTTTGTCATCAGCGCGGCCGCCGCGTTCGGTCTGGCGGGTAGTAGCGACTTCGCTGACGATATCCTCGATGGTGGCGGCTGAAGAAGGCCAGACGCCCGTACAGGTCATATCGCCGATGGTGCGGCAGCGGACGATCATTTCTATTACCTCTTCTTCTGGCCTTTTCAGAATATAATCGCAATCCGCCAGGTGGATGCCGTCGCGGATCAGTACTTTTCTTTTATGGGCAAAATAAAGAGAAGGCAACTCCACCCCTTCCATGGCCAGGTACTGCCAGACATCCAGTTCGGTCCAGTTACTGATCGGAAAAACGCGAAAGTGCTCGCCTATATGTTTTTTACCATTAAATAAGTTCCACAATTCCGGGCGTTGGTTTTTGGGATCCCACTGGCCGAATTCGTCGCGATGAGAGAAGAAACGTTCTTTAGCCCGCGCTTTTTCCTCATCGCGGCGAGCGCCGCCCAGGGCCGCATCGAATTTCCCTTTTTCCAGTTCATCCAGCAAGACTGCCGTTTGCAAGGCGTTGCGACTGGCATTATAGCCTTTTTCCTCCACCACCATCCCCTTTTTAATGGCCTCTTCTACGAAACCCACGATCAGGCGGGCGCCGATCTTCTCCACGAGTTCGTCCCGGAAGCGGATCGTCTCCGGAAAATTGTGCCCGGTATCGATGTGTAACAAAGGAAAAGGCAATCTGCCCGGATAGAAGGCCTTCACGGCCAGGTGAGTCATCAGAATGGAATCCTTCCCGCCGGAGAACATCAGAACGGGATTTTCGAATTGAGCCGCCACCTCTCTGATCACAAAGATGGATTCCGCCTCCAGTTCTTTCAGGTGGTTGATTTGATAATTCAGCATATGAAGTCGATGTTTTTAATATCTAGAGAAAAAGGAGCCATTCTATATTTTTTAGCCAATCCTTATGCTTGTTGGCATTATTCAGTAGTTTTTTTTTGGCACGCAGATTTCGCTAATGACGCATATCTAATTAATAATCATTCATTAGAATACTCAATTAACGGCAAAACATATTCATAGACCTTTTGAACCGACTCCGCTATGCTCAGCTCATTTGTCCTGATCTCCACATCCGGCGACAAGGGCGCCTCATAAGGAGCGTCAATGCCCGTAAATCCCTTGATGACCCCGCTTCTGGCCTTCAGGTACAAGCCCTTGACATCCCTTTGCTCACAAACATCCAGCGGAGCATTGACGTAGATCTCGATAAAGTCATCCACGCCGATGATCGATCTGGCCATTTGCCGGATGGCAATGGTGGGGCTGATGAAAGAATTGATGCTGATGATGCCGGATTGCACGTACAAGCGGGAAACCTCAGCGATGCGCCGGATATTTTCCCGTCTATCAACTTCGCTAAAGCCCAGATTATTGCTGATGCCGGTGCGAATATTATCGCCGTCAAGCACTTGGGGAAAGTAGCCGTCTTCAAAAAGCCGACGCTCCAGCTGCTGCGCAATGGTGCTCTTGCCGGAGCCCGAAAGGCCGGTAAACCAAAGCACTTTGCTGCGTTGCTTCAGGCGAGCTTCGCGTTCTGATCTAGATAGTAATCGGTCAAAAATGGGATGTATGTTGTCTGCCAAAGCGTTATTTATTTTTTGCACAAAAAAAGGGATTTTTTTTGCACAGGCTAAATTAAATGGCTGAAAAAACAATCAGCTATCCCCTTTTTGCCAATTAGGGAACGCTCTGCGTATCGTCCCCCGCGGAATAGCCTGCCACATCCTTTCGTGGAAATAATAGATGAACAATTTGATCACCAGCTCCAAACCGGCCACCAGGCTGGATTTTTCCAAAGCCCCCTCACAGCCGGAGCCCGAGAAAATGGTGTACGCCAGCGTGAAGGTCGTCAAAGTAGCAATGACCCGCCAGGAAATGGCTTTTAACAAACTCCTGAGTCTTGATTCTTTTTCCATAAAAAAAATTTTGGGCCAATATCAAAAAACAATTATTTTTTAAAAAACGACGCTTGATAATAGGTTCATATATCTTTTTTTACCTGAAATACCTAAATTCACTCCTCATCCAAATTTTTACCGACAAATCCTCCTTATTCAGAATATTTGTTGGAAAAATAAAATTTTTATAAAAAGAAATAAGGAATTCTTTAAATCCTGATTTTTTACGGCATTATCCTGATTTTAACAGAAAAGTAAAAGCTCGGGGCCGTTTTCACTTTTTACCCCCTAATTGGTTAGAAGTTAATACCTTTGTGAGCCGACTTAAGGAAGCGACCGGAGGAGGCATGTAAAAGGTCGAAGGACTTTTTTAAAAGCCTCAAACATGCGCCTTAGGCCTTGCGGCAGCGGGAGCAAAGTTTTTCAAACAACCTTTGGATAATGAACAAGGACATAAGAACCATACTACAAGAAAGAATACTCGTCATAGACGGCGCCATGGGCACCATGATCCAGCAATACCGGCTTGATGAAAAAGGGTATCGCGGGGAGCGCTTCGCAGATTTTCACCGGGACATCCAGGGGAATAATGATATTTTGTCCCTTACGCAGCCACAGATCATTGAGGCCATTCACAAGGCTTACCTGGAGGCCGGCGCCGATATCATAGAGACCAACACCTTCAGCGCCAATGCCATCTCACAGGCGGATTACGACATGCAGGAGTATTCGTATGAAATGAACCTGGCCTCTGCGCAGATCGCCAGAAAAGCAGCTGATGAGTACAACCAAAAAGATCCCGACCAGCCCCGGTTTGTAGCCGGCGCCCTGGGGCCGACGACCCGTTCGGCTTCCATTTCTCCAAACATCAACAACCCGGGTCAGCGGAACGTCACCTTTGACGATCTCCGCCAGGCCTATTATACGCAGGCCAAAGGACTGATGGAAGGCGGCATAGACCTACTGCTGGTCGAAACCATCTTTGACACGCTGAATGCCAAAGCCGCTTTATTTGCCATTGATGAATTATTTGAAGAAAAAGGCAGGAAGCTGCCCATCATGATCTCGGGCACGATCACCGACGCCAGCGGACGCACCCTTTCCGGGCAGACGGCTGAGGCCTTCTGGATCTCCATCTCTCATTTGCCCTTGCTTAGCGTCGGCTTCAACTGTGCCCTGGGCGCCAAAGAAATGCGCCCCCATCTGGAAGCCTTATCGAAGGTAGCTGATTGCTACGTCAGCGCCTATCCCAACGCCGGCCTGCCCAACGAATTCGGCGAATACGACCAATCCGCCGAAGAAATGGAAAACTACATCCGCGAATTTGCCCAAAGCGGCCTGGTCAACCTCATCGGCGGCTGCTGCGGCACCACCCCCGACCACATCCGCGCCATGGCTAACGGCGTCAAGAACATCCCCCCAAGGGCAATACCGACACTACCGGAATACACCATGCTCAGCGGCCTGGAGCCGCTCGTGATCCGCCCGGAAACCAACTTCGTCAATGTCGGCGAACGCACCAACGTGACCGGCTCGCGGAAATTTGCCCGACTCATCAAATCCGGCAATTACACCGAAGCCCTCTCCGTTGCGCAACAACAAGTAGAAGGCGGTGCACAGATCATCGACGTCAACATGGACGAGGGGCTACTGGATTCCGAGCAGGTGATGGTCGAGTTCCTCAACATGATGATGTCCGAACCGGAGATCGCCAAACTGCCCATTATGATTGATTCTTCCAAATTCGAAGTGATCGAGGCCGGCTTAAAATGCGTCCAGGGGAAATGCGTGGTTAACTCCATCTCACTCAAGGAAGGGGAAGACGCTTTCAGAAAGCAGGCTCAAACGGTGCGTCGCTACGGCGCCGCGGTCGTGGTTATGGCTTTTGATGAAGAAGGCCAGGCCGACACCATCGAGCGCAAGGTCTTGATCTGTAAACGGGCATATGATATATTGACCGGCGAGCTGCATTTCAAACCCCAGGACATCATTTTTGACCCCAACATCTTTGCCGTTGCCACCGGCATTGAGGAACACAACGAATACGCAGTCAATTTCATCGAAGCCACCAGCCGGATCAAGGCCCTTTGTCCGGGCGCCAAGATCAGCGGAGGCGTCAGCAATATTTCTTTTTCCTTCCGCGGCAACGATGTGGTCCGGGAGGCCATGCACTCGGCCTTTCTCTACCACGCCATCAAAGCCGGCATGGATATGGGCATAGTCAATGCGGGCATGATCGAAGTATACGAAGAGATACCCAAAGATCTGCTGGAGCGCGTAGAGGACGTGCTGTTCAATCGCCGCCCTGACGCCACGGACCGCCTCACCGAGTTTGCCGAGACGGTCAAGGGCGAAGGCGGGAAAGCACTGAAAAAAGACCTCAGCTGGCGGGAGGCTCCGGTGGAAAAGCGCCTTTCCCATGCACTGGTAAAAGGCATCACGGACTACATCGAAGAAGATACTGAAGAAGCCCGCCGGCAATATCCCGCCCCGCTGAATGTCATCGAAGGACCGCTAATGGACGGCATGAACGTGGTCGGCGACTTATTCAGTTCCGGGAAAATGTTCCTGCCGCAGGTCGTCAAAAGTGCGCGGGTTATGAAAAAGGCCGTCGCTTATCTGACGCCCTTCATAGAGAAGGAAAAGGAAGCCGGCGGCGGCTCTGCCAAGGGCAGGATACTGCTGGCCACCGTCAAAGGCGACGTTCATGATATCGGGAAAAACATCGTGGGCGTTGTATTGGGCTGTAATAATTACGAGATCATCGACCTTGGGGTGATGGTCCCTACCGCGAGAATACTTCAGGAAGCCCGCAATCATCAGGCAAACATTATCGGCCTCAGCGGATTGATCACCCCCTCCCTGGACGAAATGGTCACAGTAGCTCGGGAGATGGAGCGGGAAGGTTTTACCATTCCCCTGCTCATCGGCGGCGCCACCACCTCCAAAACCCACACTGCCGTCAAGATCGAGCCTCAGTACTCCGGTCCGGTAGTTCACGTACTGGACGCATCCAAAGCGGTGGGCGTGGCCAGCGCTTTGTTGTCAGAAAATGAAGATGCCCGCAGTAATTATATTCTGGATGTACGTTCCGATCTGGCGCGCGTGCGCGAAGCTCGGGCCGGCCGGCAATCGCGCAAAAAATACCTCAGCCTGGAAAGCGCCCGCAACAATCGCTTCCGGCCTCAGGCATATCTTCCGGTGAAGCCCAATATGACCGGTATAAAGGTGTTTGAAGATTACGACCTGGAAGAACTAACTGAATACATCGACTGGACGCCCTTTTTCACCAGTTGGCAACTAGCCGGTAAATTCCCGGCTATTCTGGAAGACCAGGTAGTTGGCGCAGAAGCTCAAAAACTGTACAATGACGCCAGGAGCATGCTCCGCAGGATCATAGATGAAGGTTGGTTGCAGGCCAAAGCAGTCATCGGTATTTTTCCTGCCGGCAGCGTCAACGATGACGACATTGAGGTGTATACGGACGATAGCCGTAAGGATGTGCAGATGGTGCTTCATCACCTGAGGCAGCAACGCCAGAAAGCGCCCGGTCAGCCCAATTACTGTCTGAGTGACTTTGTGGCGCCTAAAAACACCGGACAGAAAGACTATATCGGTGCTTTTGCTGTGACAGCTGGAATTGGGATTGAAAAGTGGGTTCGCCGGTTCGAAGAGGAGCACGATGACTATCACGCCATCTTACTCAAAGCCCTGGCCGACCGTTTAGCGGAAGCGCTGGCAGAGCGCATGCACGAGCGGGTGCGCAAGGAGTTCTGGGGTTACCATTCCAATGAAAGCCTGAGTAATGATGAATTGATCGCCGAAAAATACCGGGGCATTCGCCCGGCGCCGGGTTATCCGGCCTGCCCGGAACATACCGAAAAAGGCGCCCTGTGGGAGCTTTTGCAGGTGGAAGTACTCACCGGCATTTCCTTAACCGAAAGCTTTGCCATGTATCCGGCGGCCAGCGTCAGCGGATGGTATTTCGCCCATCCCGAAGCCAAGTATTTCGGTCTCGGCCAGATCGGCGAAGATCAGGTCAAAGACTACGCCCTACGAAAAGGGATGACCGAGGAAGAAGCTGAGAAATGGCTGATGCCCGTGCTGAATTATGAACCGAAAAGAGTCGTATAAATAGCTGAATATTATGGATTTGGAGCCTGCTCCAAATCCATAATAAGGTACCGTCTTTCCCGTTTTTTCCACCTCCTAAATTTGATTTTCCCCAACAAAGCATTTACATTTAAGGAAGCAAATATCCATCCAGCTACTCAACCGGAAACTCCGAAACCAACATGAAAAAGATATGGCTTCTCTTTTTCCTGGTCTTTATGTGGACTGGGTTAAGGGCTCAGAGTTTAGCCCAATGGACGTTTGAGAACATAACAAGTGCGGTGCCTTCCACGCCGATCGAGGCGTCTTCTAAGTCGTGGAAATTGCGAAGGGCTGTTGCGAGTATCAGCGGCGGTAACAACAACGGCAGCCCGGATGCCTGTTCGGGCGTCGAAACCTGGTCAACCAATTTCTGGCCGACGGGTAATCTTAGCAGTAGCCATTTTCTGGAATTTGAGGCCACCGCCAATGCAGGATACGACCTGTCGGTATCGGGTTTTTTCTTCCGATCTAACATTTCTTCTTCCAGCGGAGCGAGGGCCTTCCAGGTCTATTACAGCACCGACGGCTTTAGGTCGAGTAATCAATACCTGGGGCAGGGCAGCAATCCGACGGGCTCCTGCAGCACCTTTTCTTATAACCTTAACGCTAAAACCTCCGGCGGAGGCACGATCTCTTTTAGAATATATCCCTATGGACAGGACCCGGCGGCCCTGGCAGCCAGTATGCGCATTGACAATGTAACCATTTTGGGTTCCGCCCTTTTACCGGTGGAGCTGACGGAGTGGACAGGAACGGCAGGCGAGGAGGGCATCTGGCTGTCGTGGGTCACGGCTTCCGAGCAAAACAGCGATCATTTTGTGGTGGAGCGTCGCACTGATCTTAGTGGTTTTGAAGCCATTACGCAGCGTAAAGCTCAGGGCAACAGCCTGTCCAGCACCGTTTATGAGGTGCTGGATGCTTTTCCTGCCGCGGGAACCAATTATTACCGCCTGAAGCAAGTCGACCGGGATGGGACTTTTGAATATTCCGATGTTATTGCCGTTGATTATCGTCCTTTAGAACAGGTAAGGGTATTCCCTACCCTGGCGGAAGTTTCTTTGCTGGTGGATTTGAGCGGGCTGGTCTCTTCTTCTGTCCGCTTGTACATTACTAATCTTAGTGGATTGCGGGTATGGGAGCGGCGGCTCTCCGAGCCGGCCGGTATCCATCGGCTGGATGTTAGTCGGTTGAATAAGGGGGGCTATGTGTTGGTGGTGGAAACGGCAAAGGGTAGGGTGAGTAAGCGGTTTTTTAAGCGGTAGCGTAGCATAGACTTCATCAGCGGGACGCCCGAGACTATTGTCAGTCGAAATGAACAGCATCGTGCTTGCGCTCGGGCATGGAAGCATCGTGCTTGCGCACGATGGAATTGTAGCATGGAAGCATCGAGCTTGCGCCCGATGGAATTGTATGCCGCCGCGGAGCGGCTGGGGGGGGTGTAGTTTTTTGATTTTTGGGGAGCATCGTGCTTGCGTTCGATGGAATTGTGTGGTGCGGGAGTATCGTGCTTGCGCACGATGGAATTTTGGCGTGGGAGCATCGTGCTTGCGCACGATGGAATTTTGGTGTGGAAGCATCGAGCTTGCGCCCGATGGAATTGTATGCCGCCGCGGAGCGGCTTGGGGGGGTGTAGTTTTTTGATTTTTGGGGAGCATCGTGCTTGCGTTCGATGGAAT
>CAZJQS010000021.1:0-42077 GCA_964548175.1 uncultured Saprospiraceae bacterium | reverse complement strand
TGCATCGGGCTTGCGCTCGATGGAATTGTGTGCCGCCGCGGAGCGGCTTGGGGGGATGTGTTCGTGTGGTTTTCGGGGATGCATCGGGCTTGCGCTCGATGGAATTGTGTGCCGCCGCGGAGCGGCTTGGGGGGGGATCGGGCTTGCGCCCGATGGGAAAAGGTAATTTTTTTTGTCAATCTTGGTGAAAAGTTTTGCATTTAAATAGATGAATTTTACCTTTGAGAGGCTTGAAACAGCCGATTTAGAGGCAAAAAGAGCTAAAAGCCTGAGTCTGACAGCAGTAAGCATTTACTGCAGGAATGAAATAGGTTAAACCAAAAATAAAACATTGAGTAATTTTCTTACTCAAATGATAGAAGCAATCATATCCTCAAAAACTAGAATTAAGCTGCTGCTGAAATTTTTTCTCAACAGCAGCACTACGGCTTATCTACGCAGTCTGGAAAGCGAATTTGGTGATTCTTCCAATGCCATTCGGGTTGAATTGAACAGGTTAGAAAAAGCAGGCATGCTTACTTCGCAGCTGAGCGGCAATAAAAAAATCTTCCAGGCGAATACCAATCATCCCCTCTTCAACGAATTACACAACATCATCCTGAAACACGTCGGCCTGGATCGCATCATCGACAATGTGATCCATCGGCTTGGGGATATTGAAAAAGTGCTGGTCATTGGGGATTTTTCCCGGGGCATCGACAGTTCCATCATCGACCTGATCTTCATTGGGAACGTCGACCGGGAATATTTGCTCAATCTGATCAGCAAAGCAGAGGATATGATCAACCGAAAAATAAGATACCTGATCTACAGCAAGGAGGAATTCGATAAACTCGACAAAACCATGTTCGATCCGGAGCCCTTGCTGCTGTGGTCAAAAGCATAATCATGGAAGTAGACATTTGCATCATCGGAGCAGGAATCGTAGGTCTGGCGGCCGCCTACCAGCTGAGCGAACTTCAGCCGGATATGCGCATCGCCGTGATCGATAAAGAAACCAGCGTAGCCCGCCACCAGACCGGGCACAACAGCGGCGTCATCCACTCGGGCATCTATTACAAACCGGGCAGCCTCAAAGCCCTTAACTGCCGCCGCGGATACCATCTGCTGCTCGATTTCTGCCGACAGCATGACATTCCCTACGAGATCACCGGCAAGGTCATCGTCGCCACCCGTAATGAAGAACTTCCTGCTTTGAACAAGATACTGACCCACGGCCTGGCCAACGGTCTGGAAGGCATCCGGCAAATTTCCAGGGCCGAAACCCACGAAATAGAGCCCCACGTCGAAGCCGTCAGCTCCATCTTTGTCCCCCAGTCCGGCATTGTCGACTACGGCGAAGTGGCCCGGAAATACGAAGCGCTGATCAGGGCCAGGGGGCATCACATGCTCCTGGGCCATAAAGTCCTCGGTATTACAGTAATGGATAATGAAGCCATTGTCCAAACTAACCAGCAGGACGTCAAAGCCGGGCTCGTCATCGGATGCGCCGGCTTGTATTCCGATCGCATCGCAAAAATGACCATGCCGGACTTTAAGATCAAGATCGTTCCCTTCCGCGGTGAATATTACGAACTGACCCCTGATAAACACCACCTCGTCAACAACCTGATCTATCCAGTGCCTAATCCGAATTTCCCCTTCCTGGGCGTGCACTATACCCGCATGATCAAGGGCGGCATAGAAGCCGGCCCCAACGCCGTCCTGGCTTTCAGCCGTGAAGGATACAGCCGCTGGGACATCAACTGGCGAGAACTGGCCGAAACCCTCGCCTACCGCGGCTTCCAAAAACTCGCCCTCAAATACTGGCGACAAGGCCTGGACGAACTCTACCGCTCCTATTCCAAACGCGCCTTCGTCACCGCCCTGCAACACCTCATCCCCGAAGTCGGCATGAATGACCTGCAGCGCGGCGGCGCCGGCGTCAGAGCCATGGCCCTCGGACCGGAAGGCGAACTCATCGATGACTACCTCATACTCGAACGAAAACGAGTCATCAATATCTGTAATGCGCCTTCCCCCGCAGCTACCTCTTCGCTGTCGATCGGACTGACCATAGCCGAAAAAGCCCAGCAACACATAAAAGAATACATCAAAAAGCAAATAAAAACGTAAATCAATGCAAAATATACAGATGGTTGATCTGAAAACCCAGTATCAACGATATGAAGAAGAGATCCAGCAAGCCGTTATCGACGTTCTAAACTCCACTGCCTACATCAACGGGCCGGCCGTAAAAGCATTCCAGGCCTCCATGGAAAAATACCTGGACGCCAAACACGTCATCCCCTGCGCCAACGGCACCGACGCCCTGCAGATCGCCTTTATGGCCCTCGGCCTGAAACCCGGCGATGAAGTGATCGTCCCCGCCTTCACCTACGTATCCACCGCCGAAGTCATCGCCCTGCTCCACCTCAAACCGGTAATGGTGGACGTCGACCCCGATACCTTTAATATCACAGCAGAAATCATCGAAAAAGCCATTACCCCCAGCACCAAAGCCATCGTTCCCGTCAACCTCTTCGGGCAAAGCTGCGATTTTGAACCTATCCTGCAATTGGCGAAACAACACGAGCTTTTTGTCGTAGAAGATAATGCACAAGCAATCGGTGCAGATTACAAGTTTAGTGACGGCCATATGCAAAAAACAGGAACGATCGGTGACATCGGATGCACCTCCTTCTATCCATCTAAAAACCTGGGCGCCTTCGGGGACGGAGGAGCCATTTACACCAATAATGACGAGCTGGCCAATATGCTCAGAATGGTGGCCAACCATGGCCAAAACAAACGCTACTACCACAAGTACGTAGGCGTTAACTCCCGACTGGATTCTATCCAGGCCGCCATCCTGAACATCAAACTGAGCCACCTGGATGAATTCGCCGCCGCCCGCCGCAAAGCGGCCGACTTCTACGACCAGGCTTTCGCCGATACGCCTCAATTGAAAACCCCCGTGAGAAGTCCCTTCTCCACCCACGTCTTTCACCAATATACATTGCAAGTCCTCGACGGCAACAGAAACAGCCTTCAGAATTACCTGCAGGAAAAAGGCATCCCTTCTATGATCTATTACCCCGTCCCCCTTTATGAACAGGAAGCCTTCAAATCTTACGCTAACGGGATCGATAAACTGCCGGTGACTGACGAATTGTGCAAAAACGTCATCTCACTGCCTATGCATACCGAACTGACCGATGAAATGCTGAACTATATCGCCGATAACGTGAAAGCTTTTTTTAAATAAACAACCATCAACCAACTAACAACTAAAAACCACTAACGTGCACCAACAACTACTCGACAAACACAAAAAGATCTCCGTAACCGGGCTGGGTTATGTAGGCCTTCCCCTGGCGCTGGAACTCGCCCGGCACTTCAGCGTCATCGGTTTTGACATCAATGAAAGCAGAGTAGCTATGATGAAGAAGGGCATCGATCCTTCTAAAGAACTGGACAACGGGGCTTTTGAAAATACAGACATCCTTTTTACTTCTAATCCGGAAGACCTCAAACAGGCGCACTTCCATATCGTGGCCGTCCCAACACCAGTGGACGAACACAAAGTGCCTAACCTGACCCCCGTCTTTAAAGCATCCGAGACCATCGGACAGTACCTGAAGCGCGGAGACTACGTCATCTACGAATCCACCGTCTACCCGGGTTGCACCGAAGAAGACTGCCAGCCGATCCTGGAAAAATTGTCCGGCCTTAAAGTCTGTGAAGATTTCAAGATCGGCTATTCCCCCGAGCGCATCGTGCCGGGCGACAAGGTCCGCACCCTGGAAACCATCGTCAAGGTCGTCTCCGGCTGCGACGAAGAAGCGGTGGACAACATTGCTAAAATATACGGAACAGTCATCACCGCAGGCATCCACAAGGCCCCGTCCATCAAAGTGGCCGAAGCCGCCAAAGTCATCGAAAATACCCAGCGTGACCTCAACATCTCCCTGATGAACGAGCTGTCCATCATTTTCGACAAACTCGGCATCGACACCCAGGAAGTACTCGAAGCCGCCGGCACCAAATGGAACTTCCTCAAATTCTACCCGGGCCTCGTAGGCGGCCACTGCATTAGCGTCGACCCCTACTACCTGCTGCATAAATCCAAACAGATCGGCTATGACCCCCAGGTCATCCTGAGCGGAAGACGCATTAACGACAGCATGCCGTCCTTCATCGCCAAAAAACTGGCCCAGATCCTCATACAGAGAGGCAAAAGCCCCGGCAACAGCAAGATCCTCGTCATGGGCGTCACCTTCAAAGAAAACGTATCGGACATCCGGAACTCTAAAGTCGCCGACCTGATCCGCGAATTGATGCAGTTCTCCATCAACGTCCACGTGACCGACCCCTACGCATCGCCCAATGAAGTCGCCCATGAATACGGACTGACACTGATCGACCAGCCGTCCGACGATTACGACGCCGTCATCGTGGCCGTTAGCCATATAGAATACCGGGACCTGGATTTTGGCTACTACAAATCCATCATGAAGGAAGAACCCGTATTGCTGGACATTAAAGGCATTTACGAAAGACCAAAAGAAGACATCGGCATGATGTACTGGCGATTGTAATTTTTTCCATAAACCCCTATCAAAACATTATAATCCTATGTCAACTAAGTTACCTAGCGAAATCAATCACCTCAGTGAAGAAGAAGCCAAGTGGTTCGCCGTTTATACCGGATACAAAAGGGAAAAAATGGTCAAAAAACGGCTGGAGCAAAAAGGCATCCATACTTTTTTGCCGCTGCAAAAAGTGACCCGCTATTACACCAGCAAGATCAAACACCTGGAGCTACCTCTGATCAGCTGCTATGTGTTTGTCAAAATCGTAAAAAACCAGTATGTTCCGGTGCTGGAAGATCCCGACGTCGTCAAATTCGTCCGGGTCGCCAAAGACCTGATCTCCATCCCTGAGGAAGAGATCAATATCCTCCGGCAAGTGGTGGGTGAAAAACTCAACATGGAAGTCGTCGAACGCCAGCCCCTGCAAAAAGGCGACTGGGTCGAGATCGCTTCCGGCCGCCTGTTCGGCATGAAAGGACAACTGGTCGAACAGAAAAACGATAAAAATTTCGTCATCTCCCTCGAACAACTGGGATACGACCTCTTCCTGCAGGTCGATCCGAAGATTTTGAGGAGGGTGCCGAAACAATGATGATGATTTGAGCTTATTGGGGATTGGTTCCCCTTCAAAGATTTAGAGCGCTTCTACAAAATCAACTGAATTGAAATTATTTTATTGAGCTGTAGGCGAGAACATTGAAATTTAATCCCAATCATAATGGGATGGCATCACCGCAAAGGGCGCTAAGTTTTAGTGTCTCTTGGCGGTAAATAAAAATGCCATACATTAGTTTACAACGTTCTAGCCTGGGGGTAAATAAAATAAGCTCAACAAGGTTACGGATACAATAACAGCCTGAAAACAGCGTTTTTCGATGTTATTGCATCCCATATTGTAATGATTTTTGATAACAGCCTTCCAAATAAGGGCTGACATCAATACCAGAGAACACTGACATAGTGCTGTCTGATTTCCTAGACCGGTTTAAGTGTCCGGAAAGTCCCTCGACTTTTCGTCGGCGAAGCCATGTTTTGGGTATTGGGTATTGGGTAGTGGGTATTGGGACAGCCAGAGTTGAAGACAAAGTTGGCGGCAGTCTCTGACTGCCAGCCAGAGTTAAAGGCAGTCTCTGACTGCCAACCCTTCTTCTTCAGCAAAACACTTTTGGGTAGTGGGTAGTGGGTATTGGGAAAACTTCCAGCGGGACAGGCTATCCAATCCCACTTCCAGCGGGACAAGCTATCTAACATCCAACATCCAATCCCGCTTCCAGCGGGACAAGCTATCCAACATCTAAGCACCAACATCCAATGAAAGGCATCATACTCGCAGGCGGGCTCGGCACCAGACTATTTCCACTAACCCTGGCGGTAAGTAAGCAACTGATGCCGGTGTATGACAAGCCCATGATCTACTATCCCCTCTCCATCCTCATGATGGCCAACATCCGGGAAATACTGATCATCTCGACCCCGAAAGACCTACCCAGGTTCAAAGAACTATTGAAGGACGGCAGCCAGTGGGGCTGCGAATTCGACTATGTCGAACAACCCGCCCCGGAAGGGCTGGCCCAGGCGTTTATCCTGGGAGAATCCTTCCTGGGCTCCGAAAAAGTAGCCCTCATCCTGGGCGACAACATCTTCTACGGGGCCGGCCTTGAACAAACCCTGATGGAAAACAACAACCCCCTGGGCGGCGTCATCTTCGCCTACCAGGTCTCCGACCCACAGCGCTACGGCGTTGTAGAATTCGACAAAGACTTCCATGCCATCTCCATAGAAGAAAAACCCAAGAAGCCCAAATCGAAATTCGCCGTGCCGGGACTGTACTTCTACGATAATTCCGTCATCGAAGTCGCCAAATCCATCAAACCCTCCGCCCGCGGAGAACTGGAGATCACCGACGTCAACAAACACTACCTCCGGGAAGGCAAACTCAAAGTCGGCGTCCTCGAACGCGGCACCGCCTGGCTCGACACCGGCACCATCGACTCCCTGATGCAGGCCTCCAATTTCATCCAGGCCATCGAAAACCGCCAGGGCCTGAAGATCGGCTGCCCCGAGGAAGTGGCTTACAGAAAGGGGTTCATCAACTCCAAAAAACTGGAACAAATCGCCCAACCCCTGCTGAAAAGCGGGTATGGACAGTATTTGCTCGATTTAATAGAATAACGTGAGTTCGGTGATTCCCAAAGCCCCAGAGGGGCAAAATGTTGGTAGAAAAAATTGAAATTAAAGGATAGCGTGCCGTAGGTACGTCATATATTCCGTACCTACGGCACGGGTTTTTGTTGTTGCCCCTTTTTCTACCAACATTCAGCCCCTAGCGGGGCTAGTTGGCTGATTACCAAAAGGGAAATCTCCGAACTTACGTTAGAATAATATTTTGCATTATTTGGAGGCTGCCTCAGGTTGGTGTCAGTCTCTGGTTGGTGTCAGTCTCCGACTGACCTACCACAATCCAGCAGTCTCTGACTGCTATTTCTACAAACAAAAGAGCAATTAAAAAGCAATACAGCAGTAGTTAAAGACTCTACAAGCATTTCTCAAGTCAAAGATCGAAACACCAGTCAGAGACTGGAAAAACCAAGCACCGCAGTCGGAGACTGCCACTAACAAAAAATGAAAATACTAGTCACCGGAACAGCAGGATTCATCGGCTACCACCTCGTGCAGCGACTACTCGACGAAGGCCACGAAGTCGTCGGCCTCGACAGCATCAACAACTACTACGACGTCAGCCTCAAGATCGACCGGCTCGAAAGCGCCGGCATCAACCGCCGCTTTGTCGCCTACAAAGAAACCGTCGAAAGCCAGTTGAACCCCAACTACCGCTTTATACAAGTCCGCCTGGAAGACATGCAAGCCCTCGACAAGATCTTCCGCGACGAACAATTCGACCTCGTCTGCCACCTGGCCGCCCAGGCCGGCGTACGCTACAGCATCAAAAACCCCAAAGCCTACATCAACAGCAACATCACCGGCTTCGCCAACATCCTGGAATGCTGCCGGCAATACCCCGTCCAGCACCTCGTCTACGCCAGCAGCTCCAGCGTATACGGACTGAACCGGAAAGTCCCCTTCAGCACCGGCGACAACGTCGACCACCCCGTGTCGCTCTACGCCGCCACCAAAAAAAGCAACGAACTCATGGCCCACACCTACAGCCATTTGTTCGGACTACCCACCACCGGGCTCCGCTTTTTTACCGTCTACGGCCCCTGGGGACGGCCCGACATGGCCTATTTCCTCTTTACCAACGCCATTTTACAAGACAAACCCATCAAAGTCTTCAATCACGGCCAGATGAGCCGCGACTTCACCTATATCGACGACATCATCGAAGGCGTCCTCAACATCCTCCCCCACCCACCCAAAGCCAATGACCGGTGGACGGGCGAGCACCCGGATCCGGCCAGTTCCTCGGCCCCCTACCGGATCTACAACATCGGCAACAACCAGCCGACCGAGCTGATGACCTTCATCTCGACTATAGAAGACATCCTCGGCAAAGAAGCCCAAAAAGAAATGCTGCCCATGCAGCCCGGCGATGTGGAGTCGACCTTTGCAGATGTCAGCAGCCTGCAGGAAGATTTTGATTATCAGCCGAATACGCCACTGAGGAAGGGACTAGAGCGTTTTGTAACCTGGTATTTGGAGTATTATGGGGAAGAAATGGGATTGGAGAAAAGTGTATCAAAAAATTAACTTTGAGCAAAGTTTTTCTTTACCGCCAAGACGCGAAGAACGCAAAACATTAGCCCCCTTAGCGCCTTTGCGGTAAAAAACAAAAAAAACCTTAGCGCCTTTGCGGTAAAAAAAAGCTGCAAACAACACCATGTTCAACATTTTCAAAAAGAACAAAAAGAAAGAAATAACCACCAACTACTCCATCCTGGGCGTAGACATCCACTCCCATCTCATTCCCGGAATAGACGACGGCGCCCCCGATGTATCCACCAGTCTGGAACTCCTGCGGCAGATGGCCGAGATGGGCTACCGGAAAGTCATTACCACGCCCCACGTATACAAAGAATTTTTTCCCAACACCAAAGAGAGCATACTTGAAGGACTAGCCGAGCTGAACGAAGCCCTCGAAATAGAAGAGATCGACATACAAGTAGGCGCCGCCGCCGAATACTTTATGGACGAGCACTTTGCAGAACTGCTCGAGAAAAAAGAACTGCTGACCCTGAAAGACAACTACGTACTCGTGGAAATGTCCTTTTTCAGTCCGCCGCCCCAGCTGGAAGAATACCTGTTCAACTTACAGATCAAAGGCTACCAGCCCGTGCTGGCCCATCCCGAACGCTACCTATTCTGGGAAGGCAAGATGGATAAATACCGCCGACTCAAAGAATTAGGCTGCCTTTTACAGCTAAACCTCCTATCTTTGACCGGACATTACGGTAAAGACGTGGAAACCAATGCCAAAGACCTCCTCAAAGCAGGTCTGATCGACCTCGCCGGCACCGACCTCCACAACGAGCATCATGCAGATAAACTACACGATGCCCTGCTGGATAAAAAAGTGGTGAAGGTGCTGGAGGAGTATCGGTTCAGGAATAAGGAATTGTTTTATCAGTAGATTTCCTGCCCGCCGGAGTCCTAACCAAGGCAGGTTTTGTTCTTTCGCAGCAAGGCAAAAGAACAACAACACAACAACATTAATGAAGCACTTACTTTACATAACTATCCTGGCTTTTTTACTAACCACCTCCTGCGTCCGCTACCCCGAGCTGGTCTCCTTCCAGCCCATCGACGGGAACCTGCCGCCGCAGGCGATCGATAATTTTGTGGATCTGAGGATCATGCCGCAGGATTTGTTGAGTATACAAATAAGTTCAACTCCTCCTGAAGCGGCTGCCCCGTTTAATTTGGACCAGGGAGTAGGCAATAATATAGGTTTGGTTCAAAATACTCAAAACATAGGGTTGTTCACAGGATATTTGGTAGATAACGAAGGCTATGTTGATCTTCCAACTATTGGTCCGATTAAGGTGGAAGGGCTGACAATCAGGGAAATAAAAGAAAACATAGCTGCCGAAATACGCCCATACCTGAAAAATGCAGTTATCAATATAAGGTTATTGAACTTTAAAGTAACGGTTTCAGGAGAGGTCAATCGTCCGGGAACGGTACAAGTTTCCAATCAACGGATAACTGTATTAGAAGCCATCGGATTGTCGGGGGATTTCACCAATTATGCCAATCGCGCCAATGTTTTAGTGGCCAGAGAAGAGGATGGCTTCAGAAAATACGCCAGGCTCAATCTTCAATCACCCGAAGTCTTTGAATCGCCTTTCTTTTACCTGCAACAGAATGATTATATTTATGTAGAGCCCATCAGGGCCAGGGTAGCTACCGTAGCCGATCCCTTTTCCAGAGCGCTCTCTTTCGGCTCGGCCGCCTTGTCTTTGGTAACCATTATCGTTACCTTAGTGACCAGATAAATTATGAGTACTATGGGAACAGAAACGATGAACGGCATGAATGGGATGCATGAAAATGGTTCCCAAAATCAGGAGTTCGACCTGAAGCGAATCTTCTATTTGCTCTTGGGCAGGTGGTATTGGATTGTGTTGGGTCTGATTATCAGTTATGCTGCGGCCTGGGCTATTCTGAGATATACGCCTAATATATACTCTGTCTCTGGAAGAGTACTTGTAAATGAAGACCAACAACAGCCTATATCTGAAAACATTATTGCACAAGAACTAGGCTTTAAACCTGGGAGCTCTATGATGGAAAATGAGCTTCAAATATTTGGATCCAGTTCCATGATGAGAAAGGTCGTTGATTCGCTGGAATTACAATTTTCTTATAACCAGGAAGGCAGGATTAAGACATCGGATGCATACCATTCCTGCCCAGTTTACATCTCTGAGGCTACCCCCATAAATGAAGCCTATGGAACCTCCTTCAAGATAAAAACACTCGATAATGAGAGATTCATCCTCTTCCAGGGCGAAAACGACACGCTCCTACATTTCTTTGATGAGCCTTTTGTTTTTAAAAGAGTCAACTTCATATTAAGTCGTCGATTTAATATTGATAATGATGCAACATATCTGATTAGAGTTCAATCTCCCTCCTCTGTAGCCAGAAAATATGCCCAAAAACTTACAATGAATGGTATTGGGGGCTCCAACGTCATTTCTATAGGCATGCGTGATGAAAACCCTTATAAAGCCATTGATATTATTGAAACTTTGATTGGTGTATACAACACCAGCGTGATCGAGAAAAAGAATGAATCCGGCCAAAAAACGCTCCAGTTTATCGATGAAAGATTGGCATTTATCACCAACGAACTTTATGATGTAGAAAAAGAAGTAGAAGGGTATAGACAATCTAATAGCTTTCCTCTAAGTATTGAATCTCGAGCGTCTGAGTATATTTCTAAAACCAATCAAGCTGATAACGAATTAGTCAATCTTCAACTGAATGAAGAACTCATCATTAATTTTAAAAACTACCTGAACGCCGATTCTAATAAATACGCCATACTCCCGGTTACTTCCGAAATGATCCAGGGCTCCATGCTCCAAAACATCCAGGAATACAACAACATCATTTTTGACAGAAAGAATTTCCTGGAAAGTGCGACCAGTGAAAACCCTGCTTATGCTACCTATGATGAGCGTCTGGACTTTCTAAGAGAAAATATTCTTCTGGGTATTAAGACCCTCATAGAAGAAATCAACCGCAAAAAAGCGCTTATTCAGGAGCGTATAGGACCTATCGAATCCAGCCTGAATACCATCCCAACCAATCAAAGGGAGCTACTGCAAATCATGCGGCAGCAGCAGATCAAAGAATCCCTTTTCCTTTATTTACTCCAGAAAAAGGAAGAAACCGCCCTTTCTATTGCCGCGCAGGTATCCAATCTGCGCGTTCTGGAACCTGTAATCAATATGGGGGTGGTGGCCCCTAATCGTCAACGTTTTTTCCTGCTGAGTATATTTTTAGGCCTTGCATTGCCGGCTGGGATTATTCTGCTGCTGTATTTCCTGGACAATAACATTTATCACCAGCAGGATATTGAAGCGATCACCCGTACGCCCTTCCTGGGTTCCATCGGACAATCTCCTAAAAATCAAGCCATCGTCATCCGAAAAAGCAGCCGCTCTTCCATTGCAGAAATGTTCCGCTTGTTGCGCACCAACCTTCAATATGTGCAGACGGTCGATAAAGACCATCAAACCATCCTGGTCACTTCTTCCGTCAGCGGCGAAGGCAAAAGCTTCATCACCATCAATCTGGGCATCAGCGAGGCGCTTTCCGGGAAAAAGACCATACTGCTGGGGTTTGACCTGAGAAAGCCTAAACTATCCAGGTACCTGACGGGTACGTCAGAAGGCATCGGCCTAACCCACTACCTGGTGGGCAGCGCCCGACTGGAAGAGATCATCCAACCTTTAGACAACTACAATAATATCGACTTTATTTCCTGCGGCGCAATTCCTCCCAACCCAGCCGAATTGATCATGCTGCCCGAAACGCAGGAATTGATCCGGCGCCTTAAACAACACTATGAGCGTATCCTGATAGACACCCCGCCGGTCGGCTTGGTGACTGACGCGTTATTATTCAAAGACTTGGTCGATAAGTCCATCATCGTCGTCCGCTCGGGCAAGACCAAAAAAGGCCTGATCAAAATGATCGACGATATTTATCAAAAAGGAAAACTCCCGAAAATGGGCATCGTGCTGAATGGAGTGAAAAGAAAAAGCGGCTATGGTTACGGTTATAGCTACGGTTATGGTTACGGATACGGCTATGGCTACGGCTACGGCTATTACGATGACGATAAGAAGAAGCGCAAGTGGAGGATTTTACAGCGAAATTAAGGTTGTTGTTGGTTACACGTTATCGGTTATTCGCGGGAATTTGCATAAAAAAAACTCTACCTTAGCGTTCCTTCGCGTCTTAGCGGTAAAAAAAAGCCAGCGTCTTCTCAACCCAGCAATAAAAAATTCTACCAAAAGAATAGCATTAAAATGTCCGACTTTTTCCAGCATCCCACTGCTGTCATCGACGAAGGCGCCCAGATCGGGGCGGGCAGCAAGGTGTGGCATTTTTGTCACATTATGCCGAAGGCAGTGATCGGGAAAGGTTGCAGCCTGGGGCAGAACGTATTTGTGGCCAATAATGTGGTGCTGGGAAATAATGTGAAAGTACAGAACAACGTCAGCATATACGAAGGCGTGATCTGCGAAGACGATGTGTTTCTGGGGCCCTCCATGGTCTTTACCAACGTCATCAATCCGCGCTCGGCGGTGATTCGGAAAAATGAATATCAAAGAACGCTGGTAAAACAGGGAGCGACCATCGGCGCCAACGCCACCATCGTCTGCGGTTATGATATCGGAAGGTACGCCTTTATCGGCGCCGGCGCCGTGATCACCAAAGCCGTGCCGGATTACGCCCTCATCGTCGGCAATCCCGGCCGGCAGATCGGATGGATGAGCGAGCAGGGACATCGACTGCACTTCAATGCAGACGGCAGAGCCGAGTGCATCGTCTCCGGTCAATATTACTATTTGAAAGATAACCAGGTCCAAAAATCACCCGTATGAAAAATTTTGCCCTGATCGGCGCAGCCGGCTACGTGGCGCCCCGACATATGCAGGCCATCAAAGAAACCGATAACCAGCTGATCGCCGCCCTGGACAGATTCGACTCAGTAGGCATCATCGACAGCTATTTTCCCAATGCCGATTTCTTTGTGGAGTACGAACGCTTCGATCGCCATATCGAAAAACTAAAACGAAGAGGGACGCAACTGGATTTCCTGAGTGTCTGCTCCCCCAACTACCTACACGACGCCCACATCCGCTTCGGACTGCGCGTGGGGGCCGACGTGATCTGCGAAAAACCCCTGGTGCTCAATCCCTGGAACCTGGACGCCCTGGCGGAAATGGAAGCCGAAACCGGCCGCAACGTCTATAACATCCTCCAGCTTCGCCTCCACCCCAGCGTGATCGAACTCAAAAAGCAGGTGGACGAAGGCCCTAAGGATAAGGTCTATGACGTAGACCTGACCTACCTGACTTCCAGGGGACACTGGTACTACACCTCCTGGAAAGGCGACCTCAGCAAATCCGGCGGCATCGCCACCAATATAGGCGTTCACTTTTTCGACATGCTCTGCTGGATATTCGGCGACCTGAAAGAAAATGTCGTGCACCTGCATACCCACGACCGGGCGGCCGGCTACCTGGAGCTCGAACGCGCCCGCGTACGCTGGTTTCTCAGCATCAACTACGACGTCATTCCCGAAGCCATTAAGGCGCAGGGCGCCCGCACCTATCGCTCCCTACAGATCGAAGGCAAAGAATTCGAATTCAGCGGCGGCTTCAACGACCTCCACACCCGTTCTTACGAAGAAATCCTCAAGGGCAACGGCTTCCGGCTGCTGGAAACCCAAAAAGCCATACAGATCGTCCACGACATCAGGAATGCCCGGACAACAGGCCTGACCGAACGTTCGCACAACCTGGCGCGGCTGCCCCTGGCGCCCCACCCCTTTGAATCAAAGACGAAAAGCCTCGAACACCAACATGAATAAATTAGCGACCAAACCGGCCATCAAAGAAGACGAGCAATGGGACACCGTCATCACCCCCAAGAAATCCCTCTTTGAGCTCAACCTAAAAGAAGTCTGGCAATACCGGGACCTGCTGATGCTCTTCGTGCGAAGAGACTTTGTGGCCATGTACAAACAAACCATACTGGGGCCGCTCTGGTATTTCATTCAGCCCATACTGACCACGCTCATGTTCACGGTCGTCTTCGGCCGCATCGCCAAGATCCCGACCGACGGGCTGCCGCCCATGCTGTTCTACCTGGCCGGCGTGACCAACTGGAACTATTTTTCCACCTGTCTAAGCACTGTGGCCAACACTTTCAGGAACAATCAAAACATTTTCGGCAAGGTCTATTTTCCCAGACTGGTGACGCCATTAAGCATTGTGGTCTCCAACATGATCAAATACGGCATTCAGCTGGCCCTTTTCTTCGGCTTTTATGCCTACTTTGCCCTTAAAGGCTCCCCGGCGCAGGTGAACGCCTATGCTTTATTGTTTCCATTATTGGTAGTCATGCTCGCAGGTTTAGGCCTGGGCTTTGGACTGGTCATCACCTCCATGACCACCAAATACCGCGATCTGGTCTTTCTACTCCAATTTGGTATTCAATTGGCTATGTATGCCACACCGGTCATTTACCCGCTGAGCCAAATTCCAGAACAGTATCAGTGGGTTGCTGTTCTCAACCCGATGACCGCCGTAATCGAGACCTTTAAATACGGTTTTCTTGGACAAGGTACCTTCTCCTGGGGACATCTGGCCTATAGCTTTGGCTTTATGACCATTCTATTATTGGCCGGAACCGTCATCTTTAACCGGACAGAGAAAAACTTCATGGATACCGTCTAATATTATTGGATTCGCTTGGCGCTTCTTCGCGCCTTCGCGGTAAAGAAAAGAATATGTCAAAAACCGTAATAAAAGTAGACAACCTCTCCAAACAATACCGTCTCGGTCTTGTAGGTACAGGAACCCTTAGTCATGACTTCAACCGATGGTGGCATCTCGTCAGAGGAAAAGAAGATCCCTATCTAAAAATTGGGGAAACCAATGACCGGGCCT
Source organism: uncultured Saprospiraceae bacterium (assembly GCA_964548175.1). GTDB lineage: Bacteria > Bacteroidota > Bacteroidia > Chitinophagales > Saprospiraceae > JANQPA01. The sequence goes on along the minus strand of CAZJQS010000021.1, from coordinate 26,848 downwards.
CCAGAGGGAACAGTGAGTATGTATGGGCGCTACGCGACATCAATTTTGAAGTAAAAGAAGGTGAAGTCTTGGGTATCATTGGAAAAAATGGAGCAGGAAAAAGTACTTTACTGAAATTACTTAGTAAGGTAACAGCTCCGACTACTGGAAGTATCAAAGCCAAAGGACGAATTGCCTCACTTTTAGAAGTCGGCACCGGCTTTCACCCGGAACTGACAGGCAGAGAAAACATCTACCTGAACGGCACCATCTTGGGCATGACCAAAGCAGAAGTAAGCAAAAAACTGGATGAGATCGTGGCTTTTGCAGGGGTGGAGCGCTATTTGGATACGCCGGTGAAAAGATATTCCTCAGGCATGACCGTCCGACTAGGATTTGCCGTAGCAGCCCACTTGGAACCGGAAATATTAATAGTGGATGAAGTTTTAGCTGTTGGAGATATTGATTTCCAAAATAAGGCCATAGGTAAAATGCAAGAAGTAAGTAGAAAAGGAGGAAGGACAGTTCTTTTTGTAAGTCACAATATGGCATCTATACAAAACCTCTGTACAAAAACAACTATACTTGAAAAAGGCATAATATCATTCAATGGAGAAACGATTAGCGCTATAAAGAAATACTTAACTAATGAATCTCAAAAGTCTACATTAGACCTTTTGCAAAGGACTGATAGAAGAGGTAATCATAAATTGCTATTCAGGAAAGTTGCTTTTGAGACAGAAAGCAGAAAGCCTATTAATATTTTATTTTCAGGTCAGAAATTCACAATTAAATTATTTTATGAATCCAAACAAGTTTTAGAAAATGTAATTTTTAGAATCATATTTTGTGATCAAGAAGGAAATATACGTTTTATATGCAACAACTATCATTCTTCTTCTCCATTTGCTAAAATCCCTCCTAATCATTATGTTACTTGTACTATACCAAAGTTCCCTTTACCCCCTGGTAAATACTTTCTACACTTGCAAGCTTTAGTAAATAAAGATATAGCGGACGAGGTTGAATTTGCTACAGATATTGATGTTGAAGAAGGGGATTTTTTTAAAACTGGCAAACTCCCTGTTATAAACAAGGGAGTTTTAGTTGATCATTACTGGGAAAAAATCAAATAATGTGAACCGAAAGACTCTTATCATACTTGGTATGCACCGATCCGGCACATCATTTATAGCCAATTGGCTCCATGAGTATGGATTAAACCTAGGTGATAGATTACTTGGGAGTGGTATTGGGAATATTAATGGACACTACGAAGATCTTGATTTTTTTGAGCTTCATAAAGAAATCCTCGTTTCCAACAACCTATCTCCAACTGGTCTCGTTACAAAAGAAGTCAGATTAAATTATTATTACAAAAAAAATTGAGTCTACAGTTAGATTTAAAATTGACATGCACCAACAATGGGGATGGAAAGAACCCAGAACTTGTTTATTTATTGACTTTTATTCTAGGAAACAAAAATTATGAGGGTGATGGATGGGCATATCCAAGCTGCGTAGAGTATAAAAAAGAATTTATTATAAGCAAAATCAAAGAGAAAGAATTCGATTTTATCGAATCAAATTGGTACCATCCAAAACAAACATGGTTTTTATTATTTCATCCGAGCTCGGAAAATGCTAAAGCAAAAATATCAAAAAGTGATACATTTTTAACCAAAAGAAAGAGTATTCTTAATAACCTTTTTAAAACGAGATGATTTCCCATGAACATAAGGTTATTTTTATCCACATACCCAAATGCGCTGGGTCAAGCATTGAATATTATTTCAATGTAAAACCCTTCGATTGGCGCAAACCTAATTTTTATACGCTTTGTGGATGGGATTCCAAGAGAAAAATTCATTTACAGCATGCAACTGCAAAGCAATATTTGGAGCTTGAATTAATAGATGAAAAAACTTGGCATCAATACTTTAAGTTTGCTTTTGTCAGAAATCCCTGGAGTCGTGCTTACTCTGATTATTTTTGGATCATGAAGGATACCGGCATACGAGATACATTTCAAAATTTCATCCTGAAAAAGGGAAAATTTTCGGAAGTGCTAAATGATTTTTGCAAAAAAGAATATAGAGGCGATCATTTAACTTCTCAAACTGAATTCATTACAGTTAATGGAGAAATTGCCGTTGATTTTATTGGAAGATTTGAAACCTTTAACCAAGACTTTGAAAAAGTAAGAAAAATTCTAAGGCTAAATAAACCTATGAACTTCCATGCAAAAAAATCAAAAAAAAGGCACAAACACTATTCTCATTACTTCAGTAATTCTAAAAAGCTGCTAATCGAGAAACAATATTCTGAAGATATTTCAACCTTTAATTATGAATTTATTGATAGAAGAGCCCAATTAAATATATTCCAACAATTTATCTTAAAAAAATCCTAAACCGAAAAATTGAAAAACCATTTATCCATTAATTTCACACTTCTAAATAATGTATCACTTACAAGACTTGCAAATATTCGCTATCATAGTAACATACAATGGTGAAAAATGGATAAAAAAATGTTTGTCGAGCTTAAGAAGTTCATCTTTAAAGACCTCAATTATAATAGTAGATAATGGCTCTACTGATCAAACAATACCAATCATTGAAAAGGAGTTTTCGGAAGTTCAACTCATAAAAAGTTCCAAAAACTTAGGCTTTGGTCAAGGTAACAATCTAGGAATTAGTAGAGCACTTCAAAATGGAGCAGATTATATTTTTTTATTGAATCAAGATGCATGGGTAGAACCTAATACTATTGAAACTCTTATTAAAGTTGCCGAAAAAAATCGATCATATGGTATAATCAGCCCATTACATCTTAATGGGCAAGGCAATCAATTAGACTGGAATTTTTCAAATTATATTATACCTAGATATTGTCCTAAAATTTATTCTGATGCTTTGATAGGAAATAAATTAAATGACCTATATGATGCAAAATATGTGAATGCGGCTGCCTGGTTATTACCAGCCAGAACCGTTAAAAAAGTAGGTGGCTTTGATCCTCTGTTTTTTCATTACGGAGAAGATGACAATTATCTCCAAAGAGTGAGATATCACGGATTTAAAATAGGTATTTGCCCTTTGGTTAAAATTTACCACGATCGAGAGCATAGAGAAGAAAGTAAATTAAAAAAACAAACAGATAAACACAAAAAAGTATTGATTCAATTTGCGGATGTGAACAAAAACGGCCCAAAGGAATTGGCCCAAAGAATCAGGCTTTTAAATAAAGGATACTGGCCACGAGCTATTATGGGCTTTAAAACAGCGAAGAATATAAAAAAAGAAATAAAATTACTCAAACAAATACAAGAGGAGGTGGCTGCGAGTTGGGAGAAAAACCGTAAGCCAGGATTGCATTATCTATAATATAATTCCCAAAGCGACAATCCAACAAAGACTCAGCAAATTATTTTATAACATTGAATCAATAGAAACCAAATAAATAAGCGACCTGAAATACAAAGAATTAAAAAGCTTAGCTTCATTTTAAAATCTATCATTCAGAAATCCTAACCTAGTAAAATCGAAGTCATTCCGGTCTTGTATTCCATTTATCAAAAAATTTTCTTGAATACCTCAATATAAATTGATCAGAAATTAGGTTTTATGGAGAACATTCTCTCAAAACAACTAAAAGTCTTATGCTCAAAGCCTAAATAATTATTGTTTCTCTATTGTGAATTGTACCCCTGCCATAGTAATTGTTGCCTATAACCGCCCAGATTCCTTGAAAAGGCTTTTAGGATCAGTATCTGAAATAAAGTACCTCGAAGCCTTTGGAGAAATTCCCCTGATCGTTTCCATAGATCATCATCCCGACAACCAGGATGTTGTCAAAATAGCAGAAGACTTTGTATGGGAATATGGAAAAAAAGAAATCATTATCTACAAAAACAATCTCGGATTAAGAAAGCACATACTACAATGTGGAGATCTAACTGAAAAGTATGAATCAGTCATCATTTTAGAAGATGACCTGTTTGTATCGCCTTATTTTTATCAATACGCATGTAAAGCATTAAACTTTTTTGATGACGACTATGGCGTGGGAGGTGTTTCTTTATATCACTATGAATTAGCCGAAAGCTCGAAGCAAGTTTTTCATCCCCTTTACGATGGAGGTGATAATTACTTCATGCAGTTCCCCTCTTCCTGGGGGCAGGCATGGACCCAAAAGCAATGGCAAGCCTTCAAATCCTGGTACAGCAAACACAATACTCCTGAGCAAATACAATCATTCCTGTGGAGGTATTTAAGGGAATGGCCGGAAACTTCCTGGAAAAAATACTATACAGCCTACCTGGTTGATGAAAAAAAATATTTTGTTTATCCCAGAATATCCCTTTCAACGAATTTTGGAGAACAAGGAACTCATCAAGCTGATTCAACAAAAAGTATTCAGGTCAGCCTTCAAGCATTGCCGATTGAGTATAGATTCATGCCATTGGAAGAGTCTACAGCCAGGTATGACAGTTTTTTTGAACTTGAAGAGGAAAGCCTGTTAAAAGTCAATCCATCCTTATCAGTTTATTCTCCAATAGAAGTAGATCTATATGGGAAAAAAGAAATAGAAGGAGTGTCTAAGGAGTTCCTACTGACTTCGAGATTCATCGCCAATCCCGAAAAAAGCTTTGGAATAGACCTACGGCCCTTAATTAACAACATCATTTTTTCAATACAGGGCAATGAACTATTTATTGTTAGAAGAGAAGAAGCCCTGCAACAGAAGACTCCTTTTTCAAATATATATCGATCTGCCAAATTTCGAAATTATTTCAACTACCACGAAACAGGGATACAACCACTTATTATTCATTCACTAGGCCTTAGGAAATATATTTTATCACAATTCATCTCTAAGTTAAGAGGTCTGTATGCTAAGTTTTTTTCTTTGAAAAAAGGGAAACAAAATGATTGACATTTTATAAAAATCATTAATAATACAGCACTTACATACTACATTCAAAACAGAGCATTTACAAAAACTCACCCAAAGCCAAAATTTCGTTCTAAGCTCGATTTATTTATTTTAAACAATTAAGCTTTTGCCAAAGCTCAGCATTATTACCATCAACTTTAACGATGCCGAAGGACTCCAAAAAACAGTTGAAAGTGTTTTTTCTCAAGCTTTCAAGGACTATGAATACATTATTATCGATGGTGGAAGTACGGATGGTAGTGTGGAAGTTATTAAAAAATATGACACCCAAATCAATTATTGGGTTTCAGAGCCGGACCATGGTGTTTATCATGCCATGAATAAAGGCATCATAAAGGCTACGGGCGATTATCTATTATTTCTTAACAGTGGAGACCTACTCCCTTCAAGCCATACGCTTGAAAAAGTTTTCGAGCAAGCGAATGGAGAAGATTTGCTTTATGGAGATTTTCAAATGAATGGTAAAAGATACAAAAGCCCTTACCCACTACAGTTCAGCGATTTTTGGCATAGGTCTATTTGTCATCAAAGTGTTTTCTTTTCTAAAAGACTATTCGATGAACATGGTCTTTATGATGAATCTTTAAAAATAACCGCGGACTGGTTATTTTTGATTTTCATCATATTTAAAGGAAATGCAACATACAAATATATTGAAGAAACGATTTCAGAGGTTGATTCAGGGGGAATAAGCAGCTCAACAGATATTTACAAAAATATAACTATACCTGAACGCAATGCTGCTTACAGATATTATTTTCCGGGGTTTTATAAAGATTATAAAGAATTGTCAAGGCTAAGGTTATTGACAAGCAGCAGAATTGTTAAAATAGCTATTTCACTGAGCAGATTTATCCAACCTTTAAAAAAAATATTTTCAAAAAAAAGATGAAAATATTATTAATTACCTCAGAAGAATTACATCCGGGTAATTTATTTTCTTCCTGTTTTGAATTGGCTCAAGCAAAGGCACTGAAAAACATTGATGAAGAGGTGGCCATTATTTCTGTTCGTTTTTCGATGCCTTTTTCAGATAGAATTCTGCATATTTTCAAAAGCGCTGCTGCTATTTTCATTCGAAAGTATCGATCGACTTATCGCTTAGAATCCAGTTTAAAAGCCTTTTTCAATGAAATAGTTGATGCATTATTCCACCCAGTTAAAGAATATACTATTGAGGGGGTAAAAGTATTTGAAGGTAGAGGCTTCACTTTTTCACGATTCAGTAGTTTCGAAAAAAAATTGAAACGTTGGATTCAAGTAGGAAATAAAGCAATCAAAAAATACGAGCAAAAAAATGGACTCCCTGATCTTATACATGCGCATAGCCGTTTTTTATACGCAGGAATGCTTGCTTACAATGTAAAAGAGGAGAAAAACATAAAATATGTATTGACAGAACACAGTACTTACTATAATCAAAACCCCAAACCCAACCATCTACTTCCTTACATAAAAAAAATGTATCAAAGTGTAGACAGTATTATCATGGTTAGTCATTCTTTGGGAAATACTGTTGAAAAAAACTTTGTCCCAGACATAAAGGGTAATTGGAAAGTAATTCCAAATATTTTAGATGAGAAATTTAATCATAAAGAATTTGCATTCCCTCCCCAAAAAGGATTTAATATTATTACTATTGGATCACTAAACAAGCGCAAAAATCAACTATTATTACTAAAAGCACTTTCGGAACTAAAAGATAAATTGGATTTTCATTTAAAAATTGCTGGTTCAGGTCCATATCAATCTATTTTAGAACAATTTGTGAAAGAAAAAGGCCTAATCAATCGGGTAACCTTTTTGGGACAACTATCTGTCGAAGAGGTAGTACAATCATTAGATGAAGCTCACTTATTTATATTGACAAGCCAATATGAGACCTTTGGTGTGGTGGTCATTGAAGCACTCTCAAGAGGTCGTCCGGTTATAACAACTCGGTGCTGTGGTCCAGAAGACCTTATTGATAATTCCAATGGAATACTCATTGAAAAAGACAATCCAAAAGAATTAATAAGAGCCATTATTAAAGTTCATGAAAACTATACCCAATATGACCTCAAAAAGATAAGGGAAGATGCCATTATTAAATATGGCCCATCCACTATTGCACGTGAGATAAGAAAAGTCTACAGGGATGTCACACCATAAAAAAAAACAAACTCTATTTTATTATGGAACAGATACAACTTGGAAAAACATTGAAGAGAAGAAATTATTTAATCGGAGAAGTGCAGCTATCTTAAAAGCCTTGAAAAACAGTCATAAAATTGACCAAATCTTTGTGATAAACCGTTCTGTTCCTGAAAAACTATTTTCTAGAATTTTAAATAATCTTTTTAAAAAGAAAAAGTGTAAAGACGTTTTTTTCAGCTATCCCGTTCCTGAAATAAAAAACAAGTGGACAGTTATTCCGAATATTCTCAGTGAAGATTTTGCTAATAAAGATTTTGTCTCCCCTCCAAAGTCTGGATTCAACCTTATTACCATTGGTTCGCTTGATGATAACAAAAATCAAATTCTTTCATTGCAAGCGCTAGTGAACATAAAAAACGAACTTGACGTTAATCTGAGGATTGTAGGTTCAGGTCCTAACAAAAATAAACTTGAAAAATTCGCAGAAGAAAAAGGCCTACAAGATAGAGTGACGTTTACAGGTCAGTTACCTGTGAAAAGCGTAATAGAATCAATTGATGAAGCCCATTTATTTGTCTTGACGAGCCAATATGAAACTTTTGGCGTTGTGGTCATCGAAGCATTATCGAGAGGGCGACCCGTAGTCACCACTCCCTGTAAAGGACCTGAAGAGGTGGTATGCAATGAAAATGGAATCATTCTTCAGGAAAACACCCCTGAACACTTAGCTCAAGTCATTTCAGAAATGCATACGAGCTATTCTACATATAATTTGCCTGAAATAAGGAAGGGAGCACTTTCTAAATATGGCTCATCGAATATCGCTCAAAAACTGACAGCAGCATATAAAGAAGTTTGCAGTTAACCTAGTACAAAATAGTGCCCAAATATAATAAATATAACTTCATAATAAAAAATAGCCTGGGGGGCGTAGCTATTTACAATTATCATCTTTCAAAAAGGTTGAATAACTCTAAGTTAATAGCAGTAACTTATCCAAAATCCAATCCGCTGAATTTGTCTAAACTTTTGGTTTCCGGTTTCTCCGAAGTAAAGTGGGATTGGAAAAACAAACTTTCGGTAAATACCAAAGCCGTGGGAAAGAAATGTATTCCAGTAGGAGTTATGGTAGCTAATGATCTTCCAGAATTGATAACTTACTGCCAATTAAAGTTATCTACACCACTTGTCTATATTTTGCATGGAGATTATGATTTTTATTATGAGCTAGCTCTTAAATTTTCTCCAGTCATCGATAAGTTTTTTTGTGTGTCTCAAAGAATAGAAACCAAATTATTGTCCTCCCTACCCCAAAGAAAAAATGACATACACCTATTGTATGCGCCCTTAGTAGAAGAAGTTTTTCCTAGAGACTTTGATTCTCTCCCCGTTCAACCAAAGATTGTATTTGTAGGAAGAGATACAGAATCTAAGGGTTTTTCAACACTATTCGATCTAGATAATGAGCTAAGAAAAAGAAAAATAAACGCTCGATGGAAACTATGCTGCCCTTCTTTCAGCCCTAAAAATTTAGATAAAATTAATGCGAAGCCAAATTTTGATTATTTTATAGGTCTCTCTCCAAAAGAAATAAAGGAAATACATAAAACATGTCAATTCATAATTCTTCCCAGTAAAGCAGAAGGAATGCCTTTGTCAATAGTTGAAGGTATGGAGATGGGATTAGTCCCAATTGCCTCAAATCTGCCTACCTTGAGAGAGCTTATTTCTGAAAATGAAGGCTATTTATGTAAAGATGATTCAGATTATATTGATGCCATAGAATCTTACTTTTCAGATAAACCATCCTACATTCAAAAAAGTAAGAACTCTCAAAGAAAAGTATTAAGCTGCTTTAACTTCAAAAAAAATCAAAGTATTTTTCTGGAAATAGTCAATTCCATAGAAACAAAAGCTTCAAAAGATCATCACCTAATCAAAATTGGAAGCGGATTAGATAAAATGATTTTCCCTCCTGTATTGGTTTATTTTATCAGATTTTTCAAAAGTAAATTAAAATGGAAAAAACCTTAGTATCTGTCCTAACGACTGCATATAATCAGGAGGATTTTATTGCGGAATCCATTGAAAGTGTTTTGGCATCTACTTATAAAAATTTTGAACTAATCATCGTAGATGACCAATCTTCTGATAATACTCCTGAAATCGTGAATACGTATGTCAAAAAAGATTCACGAGTAAAACTCTATGTCAACGAGTCTAACTTAGGAGATTATCACAACAGAAATAAAGCAGCGAGTTACGCTAATGGGAAATATATTAAATATCTGGACTCAGACGATATCATCTATCACTATGGCTTGGATGCGATGGTTAGTTGCATGGAAGCATTCCCAGAAGCAGCTTTCGGTCTTAGTGCAAAAGCTACAAATAATATAAGGCTCCCAGAATGTATTTCTCCAAGGGAAGTCTATCTAGAACATTTTATCAAAAAGAATAATGACCATTTTAATAGAGCTCCCGGGTCAGCCATTATCAATAGAGAAATCTTTAATAAAGAAGGTGGTTTCTCGGGAAAAAGACATGTTGGAGATACGGAGCTTTGGTTAAAGCTTGCTAGAAAATATCCTCTGGTTAAAATGCCCAGAGACTTGGTATGGGACAGGGAACATCCCAAACAAGAGATGAAAATAGAAATGAAAAAAGCAAAACAGTACAACAAAATAAGAAACGAAATCATCTTAGAAGCATTGACTACTGAAGATTGTCCTCTAAATGAAAAAGAAAAGAAAACCTACTTAAGACAAGCAAGAGTTTACCCTTTAAAACATAAGCTGATTGGACTTATAGAAAAAACTTTTAGACTTTATCAATGAATCCGAGGTTAACTATTCTCAATTATGGTGTCGGAAACCTAACTTCTATCAAAAACATGCTGAAAAAGATCGGCTTTAGACAAGCGGTCATTTCAGATAAAAAGGAAGACATCGCCCAGGCAGAGAAACTAATTCTTCCTGGTGTAGGCGCCTTCAAATACGGGATGGAGCAGTTAAAGCAAGCACCTTACTTTGATCTATTGAACCAAAAAGTACTAGAAGACAAAACACCGGTTCTAGGCATTTGCCTCGGAGCCCAATTATTGACAGAGCACAGTGAAGAAGGAGACTGCGAAGGGCTCGGCTGGATAAAAGGAAAAACCATCAAATTTGACAGGCATCAATTACCTGGACATCTTAAAATTCCTCACATGGGCTGGTGTGATGTGACCATAACTCATGAGAATGGACTAACCGAGAATCTCCAGGTTATGGACCCCAGATTTTACTTTGTTCATTCGTATCATATCGTGGCGGAAAAGGAGGAAGACGTCATGCTGACCGGCCGGCACGGCTATGAGTTTGTAGCTGGTATTGCCCACGACAATATTTTGGGGGTACAATTTCATCCGGAAAAAAGCCATAAATTCGGCATGCAATTGTTGAGCAACTTCATCCATAATTACTAGTATGCGGCGTATACGGATCATTCCTATACTACTAATCAAAAATGGCGGGCTAGTCAAATCCGTAAAGTTTAAAAACCACAAATATGTAGGTGACCCGATCAACACAGTTAAGATCTTCAATGAAAAAGAAGTGGATGAAATTGCTGTTTTAGACATTGACGCCACTCCCCATCAAAAAAAACCGAACCTAGAACAGATCCGGGAAATTGCCGGAGAGGCTTTTATGCCCATGGCTTACGGAGGAGGTATTACCAACCTTGATCAAATTAAAGAAATCCTCCATGCCGGTATCGAAAAGGTAGTCATCAATTCATCCGCCATTCATCAACCGGCATTGATCCAAGAAGCTGCACGTCAGTTCGGCAATCAAAGCATCATTGCCTCCATAGACGTAAAAAAGAACTGGCTTGGAAAATATCAGGTTTACAGCCATTGTGGTCAAAAAAACACCAAACTATCTCCTGTGGCCTGGGCTAAACAATTAGAAGCCCTGGGTGCAGGAGAGATTTTACTCAATGCTATCGACCGCGACGGAACCTATTCTGGATACGACCTGGAGCTCATAAAATCAGTCGCTCACAACATCGATATTCCCCTGGTGGCCTGCAGCGGCGCCAGCGGAGTGGATGACTTTCTATCTACTGTTAAAAGCGGAGGCGCTTCTGCTGTAGCTGCTGGTAGCATGTTTGTATTTCATGGTCCGCATAAAGCAGTGCTCATCAGTTATCCGGATCAGGACACACTTAAAACAAAAATTTTTCAGCAATTATGACGGTTACCACCATATCTGACCAAAAAGCTCTGGAACAAGACCTGGAGGCAAATTATGGTCGACCTTTTCAAAGATGTAGTCTCAGCGTCATGGATACGATCGCAGATCCAAATATCACTTTTGACGATAAGGGAATCTGCAATTATTACCATGAATACCAAAAAGCTGCAGAACGAGAGGTTTTTACCGGAGAGCAAGGCAGGAAAAAACTAGCTCAAAAGGTGAATGAGATCAAAGCAGCCGGAAAAGGTAAAAAGTACGATTGTATTCTGGGCTTGAGTGGCGGAGTAGACAGCACCTATTTATGCTTGCTTGCCAAAGAGCAGGGGCTTAATCCTTTAGTAGTGCACTGCGATAATGGATGGAACTCTGAATTGGCGGTTAACAATATTGAAAACACAGTAAAAAAACTGGGGTTGGATTTATTTACCTATGTCATAGATTGGGGAGAATTCAGGGAATTACAGCTATCCTATTTAAAAGCTTCAGTAGTTGATATAGAAGTGTTAACTGATCATGCCTTCATGGCTGTCCTATATGAGCAAGCCAGGAAATGGAAAATCAAGCATGTGCTGGCCGGTATGAACATAGCTACAGAGCAAGTGCTTCCAAAATACTGGATCTACAACAAGCAGAATGCCGTAAACATTAAAGCCATTCAAAATCAGTTTGGGAGAGTCCCGGTCAACAAATTAAAATCATTCCCTTTTCTCAATTACGCTCACAAAAGGTACTGTGAAGATGTGCTCAAGATGGAAGTGGTAACGCCCCTGAATTATATCGAGTACAACTACAATGCTGTAAAGGAAACAATCAAAAACGAGATTAGCTGGCGAGATTACGGCGGTAAACATTATGAATCCGTCTGGACTCGCTTTTATCAGGGGTTTATATTGCCTTATAAATTTAAGATCGACAAACGAAAAGCCCATTTTTCCAACCTGATCTTTTCAGGACAACTTACCAGAGAAGAAGCTTTGAAAAAACTTGAAAAGTCTTCTTATGAGGCTGATCTTTTGCAAGAAGATATGGACTTTATTCTGAGGAAGTTTAACCTTTCCAGTTCCGAGTTTGAGCATATCATGAATACACCAAGAAGGGAACATACGGATTTTGAAACAGAACAGAGTCTATTTTATCACTATCCGGTGCTTAAACTCCTTAAACCCCTTATCAGGCTTTTCAAAAAATAAAAATGCACGTCAGTAAATCAAAGGGTACATCCTCGATTCATATTACTGATCATCCGATAACCGGCAAAACCATTCTGATCATTTCTCCTCAGCCCTGGGGTAAAATGAAGGTATCCAAGCATCATTATGCCCTGGAATTGGCTAAGATGGGCAACAGCGTCTATTTTTTAGAGCACCAGTTAAAACCCAAAATCAAAAAGATCTTCTTCATCTTTTGTGAAGACCATCCCAATATAACCATTGTCAAGTATCCACATTTAGGGCCTTATCCGCTAAAATTTCATGCACGCAGCCTGTTTCATTATTTCATGAGGTTTCGGGCCAGGCAAATTGCTCAGAAAATTGACCGGCCCATAGATATCGTTTGGGATTTCGACTGCAATTTCAGCTTTGCCCGACTGGATGACTTTGGAGCTAAGGTCAATATTTTCCACCCCGTGGATCATGGCGCTTCAGGCCCTTCTAACAAAAACCCTGACTGTGTTTTTTCTGTCTCCCCATTTATTCTTGAAAATTACAGCAATATCAAAGCACCAGCCTTTTTCATAAATCATGGTTTACCTGTCATTTTTGAAAAGCTGGCGAAAGAAGAATTGAATCATACAGAGGAAAAGAATTATGCTCCAGATACCCAATTCAATATAGGATATGTTGGGAACATCAAGCATTATGCAATCGACAGAAAGATTCTGAAGAAAATCATTACGACACATTCAAACCACATTTTCCATTTCTTTGGCCCCTTTCAACTAAGCGCTACGGAAAAAGATCCTGACCTCATCCAGTTTATTGATTTCTTAAATACGCAGGAAAATTGCAGACTGTATGGCATCTGCACACAACAAGAAATTGCCGATCACAGCAAATCAATGGATCTGTTTCTTGCCTGTTACCGAAAAACGGGTAAATATCTTGCTGACAATAGCCATAAAATATTGGAATATTTGAGTACGGGTAAAGTGGTTGTTTCCAATTATCTGTCTGTTTATGAACAAGAGCAAGTATTACAAATACCGTCAGACTACAGTAATGAAGGTTTGCCGGACTTATTTGCGAAAACACTAGAATCACTCCCTTTTCACAACTCTTACAAAGAACGAAAAAAGAGGTTGGAATATGCATTAAAACACACTTATTATCAACAGATTAGGCGTATTGCAAAAATTCTAAACCAGATTAAAAGATAAAAGACGGAATGTCCTTAATTCCTAAAAAGGTATTAATCGCTATTTATCAACATCCTGAAGCTTTCCCACCTACGCTCAATGCTATCAATACGCTCGCACAGAGATATCAGTCGGTAGAAGTAGTAAGTAACCGTTTTTTAAAAAATGAATTCCCTTATCCATCCAATGTAAGTCTGAAAATGGTGGGGCCTCCAATTCCTAACTGGGATTATGCTCACCTGCCTGCCTGGAAAAAGCTGTACAGGTGGCTCCGTTTTTCCTTGTTAATGCTTAGCCGAGCTGCTAAAGCAGATGTGCTCATCATCTATGATGCTTATCCTATTCCTTCTTATTATTATGGAAGGTGGTTCCTGTTTAAAAAGCCAAAAACAATTTGGTATCATAATCACGACGTGATTGAAGCTGGTAAAGAAAATTTTTTTTCATTGAATTATCTTGCTTCAAGTACCGAACCCAAACTGTTCCCCCTTATAGATATTTTTTCTTTACCTGCTGAAGAAAGAAAAACTCATTTTCCATTGGAACATTTAAAAGGATCCTACTTCTTCTTGCCAAACTTCCCTTCCACTCAGATCTATCAAATACCAGAAGAAAAAAACTCTCCAGATAAAGAAATAAAGGTCATCTACCAGGGAACAATGAGTGAAGGTAGAGGCATAGAAGAGATCATACAACTTTTAGATGAAACCATTGCCGGCCATGATTTGAAACTTGTTCTCAAGGGGTTCATCAGGAATGAGTATCAAGAGAAGCTACAAAATTTAATCCATGATCAAGGAGTGGCAAATAAAGTGACATTTGAGGGCGTCACTCCATACCAAGACGTACCCAAGATCGCTATGCAATGTCACATTGGCCTGGCTGTTTTCACGAAAAATGACATAATGAACCGAACACTTGGAACTGCTTCTAATAAGATTTACGAATATGCGGCCTGTGGTCTTCCTGTTCTATATTTTGATCATGAAAACTTCAGAAAGCATCTGGATAAATATTCCTGGGCCATACCAACCGACCTGTCAAAGGGATCCTTGTTATCCGCTATCGAATATATTATAGATCACTATGAAACTCTTTCATCAGCCGCTAGAATCACTTTTTTAAAAGAAACCAATTTTGAAGGGCATTTTAAAAAAGTTTTGGACTACTTAAATCCCCATGAGCAATAAAAAAGTAATCATCGCCCTCTCCCACCCTATCCAATATTTTTCTCCTCTTTTCCAACGATTAGAAGAGCAAAAAGAGCAGTTCATCAAGGTGGTTTATTTCACCGATCATACGCTCGGTGGGCTGGACCGACAGTTTGGTCAAAAGATCACCTGGGATATTCCGCTTCTTAAGGGCTATTCATATCACTTTATAAAGAACTATTCGCCCCGGCCCGCCGTTTCAGGAAGTTTCATGGGACTGATCAACCCGGGGATTTTCAGCTACCTGCGCAAGGAACGCCCCGATTACCTGATCGTTCATGGATGGGGATATTTATCTAACTGGCTCACGTTCATTTCAGCTAAAATGCTGGGCATTCCAGTACTGATGCGAGCTGAAAGTCCGCAAAAGCAAGAGAAAGGAAAATCCAAATGGGTCTATTGGTTTAAGAAATGGTTGTTGGGATTTTTCTGCCATAGGTTTCTCTACATCGGACAATCAAATAAGGCGTTTTATAAAAAGCACGGTGCGAAAGAAAATCAACTATTTTTCACCCCCTATTCTGTAGATAACGATCGCTTCCGTCAGGATTACCTGAGATTGAAAGATCAAAAAGCCAATCTTCGCTCCAAACACGGCATAGCCGAAGACGAGATCGTCTTTCTTTTTGTGGGGAAATACATCCCCAAAAAAAGACCATTGGATCTGATCCGGGCCTTTGGTCAGTTGGACCATCCTAAGGCCCGCTTGATTATGGTAGGCGAAGGGGCACTTCGCAAGGAGATGGAGACGTACATTCAGAAGCACCAGCTAGACAAGGTTACACTAACCGGTTTTGTCAACCAAAGTGCCATTGCCGAGTACTATACCCTAAGCGATGTTTTTGTTTTGCCCTCGGGCATAGGCGAAACATGGGGATTGGTCGTTAACGAAGCCATGAATTTCGATCTTCCCTTGATTATTTCGGATATGGTTGGTTGTACAGATGATTTGGTAATAGAAGGACAAAACGGTTATACCTTCCCTTGCGGAGATGTCGACCAATTAAAAAGCAAAATGGAACGGATGATCCGGGAAGCAAGTTTACTGCCTGAAATGGGGCGACGCTCTTCCGAAATGATCAGCCGATACAGCTATGACACCATCATAGAGGGGATCAAAAAAGCCACCGCATGAGGGTATTGATCGTCGGATCAGATAAGCACTGGGCGATAGAGAACTACTTTCTGGATCATTTTCAGTCTGTTTCCGGAGTCGCGGCGGAGCTTTTTCCTGCTCACCATATTTTCCATAAGTATTACTATCGCTCAATATTCAATAAAATTCGCTTTCGGCTTGGGTTATCCAGTATTTACCAAAAGATAAATGAAGATCTACTGGATTACGTGTCGGAGTTTCAGCCGGATATTGTCTGGGTATTTAAAGGAATGGAAATATTTCCTGCCACGCTCGAAAAGATAAAAGCTTCAGGCACTTTTCTGGCCAATTACAACCCTGATCATCCCTTTGAATACGCCCATAAGGGCAGTGGTAACGCTAATGTGCGGAACAGTATTCCATTATACGATCTTCACTTTTCCTACAGCAAAAACATTTTGAAGCAAATCCGTGAGCGTTACGGCATTGCCGGAGAATGGCTGCCTTTTGCCTATCAACCGGTGGACAATCCACCCCATATACCGGAAGAAGACATTCGAAAAGTTTGTTTCATTGGCAATCCAGATAAAATAAGAGCTGAACTAATCGGTTATCTCGCCGAGAGGGGGCTGCCAATAGACGTTTACGGCAACGGCTGGCAAAAATTCGCCAACGCGTTTGCTGACACTCAGGTAGGCATTCATCCTCCGGTCTTTCAGGAAGCTTTTTCGAAGACTGCTGTACAATATCGGGTACAACTCAACGTTTTCCGTCCACAAAACGAAGGTTCCCATAATATGCGTACCTTCGAAATGCCGGCCTTAGGCTGTATTATGCTGGCACCGTACAGCGAAGAACATATAGAACTTTTTGAAGAAAATCAAGAAGCCTTTTATTATCGTAACAGGGAAGAAGCATACCAAAAGGCAAAGGAAATATTGGCTTTACCTAAAGAAAAGGCCATGGAAATAAAAAAAAGTGTACAAGCCCGTTCACAAAAGAGTAGATATACATATGAAGATCGAGCGAAACAGGTTTTAAAGTTTTTTGAAAATTATTTAAGAAAAGTTAGAGAGAGCGATGTTACTGCGGGATAAAGTATACTTCATAATAATACCAATACTATTACTTTGCTATTATTTATTTGGGATAGCAGCGTTCTGGACTTACAGCTGCATTTTATTTAGTATTGGCCTTTTTTTTCTTATAAGGGGTACTGGGCAACGGCTCATATTTAAAGACATTATTCTCCTAATGGGTATTACTCAAATGATGCTCGCACCAAGTTATTTTCTGATAATGCCGGAGAATAGAATCGATATAATAACACAGGCACATATTCTTCCTGAAGAATATTTCCAATATGCATTTCCCGCCACTTGTTTACTCGTTTTGGGTTTAGTTTTCCCTATAGAAAAATTGGATTATGAAAAATTGAACACAATTACTTTACAAAAACTCCATGGAAATATACGCATAAGAAAAGAAGGTTATGCGTTGTTTGTCATAGGTTTGTTTGCTGCCTTATCTCATCCAATAATGCCCTCCATAATCCAGCACGTTTTTTACATATTAAAAAGCTTCATGTACATTGGAATCCTTTACCTTCTTTTCTCCGGGCTTATTACGGTTCCTCTTATTTTTGTTCTTTTTACTAGCCTTCAAGGCTTAGCTAGTGGTATGGTAGGCTCCTTTATCTGGCCTATTGGTATTTTTGGTATATACTTTTTAGTTAAAATCAAATATAAATCTCCTCTTATAGTTAAGATAGGTCTTCTTACCCTAGGATTTTTCACACTAGTACTCCTTCAAAAAGCTAAGGGTACATTTAGAGATATGACATGGTTTACAGCTAATTATGAATACTCTAGTACTACCGATCGTATTTTACTATTTGGAGAGTTACTGGTTGAAGAGTTTAGGTCATCAGAACAACTATTCGAATTACATGAGACTGCTATTCCAATGTTTATAAGATTAGATCAAGGTTACCTCGTTAACTATACTCTAGAACATGTTCCCGCTTTCGAGCCTTATGCAGGAGGAGAAACTATTTTTTTGGGAATTGCCAGTGCATTTATTCCACGCTTATTCTGGCCTGACAAACCTCTATCGGGAGGAAGAGCAAAAATGGAGCGGTTTGCCAATAGGACTTTAGGTAGAGCGGTAAGTATGAATATTGGTCATTTTGGAGAAGCTTACGTCAATTTTGGCAAAACCGGAGGAGCTTTTTTTATGTTTGTTTGGGGATTATTTATCAATCTTATTTTTTGGAGTTTGGCAAAGATTGGGACAAGAAAGCCATATTTTCTACTATGGATTCCAGCATTTTTTGTAGGAGGAATTAATACTTTTGGGACGGATTTTGTGTCATCGCTGAACACTTTAGCCAAAAGTTTTTTGCTCATCTATTTTGTTTTATGGATTTTAAGAAGGATCAAACTTTGACTTTCCCTTACTAGGGAGAGTAATGAATTTTCATCATAAAAAATTGCTTCAAATTGGACACCCCACTTGTATCAATTGTTATTCCTATATATTATCCTCCTGATTTCTTTGAAACTACGCTGGAGTCAATCAGGAATCAAACATATAAGTCTATTGAGGTTATCATTTCAGATGATGTAATCAATTCTAACTATGAAAAATGGGTTCTGACTATTTCTGATCCTTCTTGGAAAATCATTAAAAACACGTCTGTCCAAAAAGGTATATTTTCCAATCTAAACAACGCTCTTCGCGAATCTGTCGGAGATTTTATTCAAATTCTTTGCCAAGATGACATCCTTCATCCTACCTGTATTGAAGAGCAGGTAAAGGGCTTGCAGAAACATCCATCTGCTGGAATGATTTTTTCTGACTTTGATATGATCCAGGATGGCAAATTACTTAAAAAAACAAAAACTGCCTCAGGCTTGAGCCTAACAAAGGCTAAAATAGCCTTAAATAAGTTTTTATCGCGAGGGTGTTTACCAGGCAATCTATCTCCCGTCATGTTGAGGAGAACGGCTTTCGAAGAAGTGGGTTTTTTTAATGAAGATTTTAAATATGCCGGGGATTTCGAATATTGGGTAAGAATCAGCCTTTCTGGCTACGATTATGTATACAACCCAGCCTGCCTTTTAGCTTTAAGAACACATGAGAATAGAGCAAGTAACACACTTCCTGCTCAGTTATTAATAAAAGAAGAAGCTCTTGTTTATTCCATTTTATTAAAAAATCACTCTATCAATAAAGCGAATTGGTATCTATGGGCCTTTATCAATGAAAAAAAGGGTATCAGACATCTAAAAAGCATAACAAAAAAATCCTTATATAACTTAAGGCAATTAAATTTAAAAAGTTACACGACCCTAAACTATTCACCATTTAACCTAATCCTTATAGTTGTTTTATTAATCACAACGTTAAATGGAAAATTAAAATTTTTTCAGATAGATGAGCAAAAGGACTTCTGAAAAGCAATACATCAACACTGGCAATCAACCAGTATTAGCACTCCTTCCAAAGAATCCCAGATTAGTTCTTGACCTAGGTTTTGGAAATGGAGCCAATGCTAAAATCCTTAACGATGAAGGAATCGCAGTAGACGGTGTTACTATTTCCGAAAGCGAATTAAAAATAGCTGAAGGATACCTAAGAAAAGCTTGTCTTCATAATTTGGAGAATGGCCTACCCGATACCTTAAAAAAAGAGACTTATGATGCGGTGATATGCTCCCATGTATTAGAGCATATTTGCTATCCAGATCAACTTCTAAAAGATATTTGGGATGTATTAGCCCTTGGAGGAATTCTAGTCGTTGCTTTGCCAAACTTGATGCATTATAAATCTCGCTTGGAATTAATAAAAGGCAATTTCAATTATCAGGAAGCTGGCCTTTGGGATTATACCCATTTTAGATGGTATACTTTTAAAACAGGAAAAGAACTGCTCGAAAAAAACAATTTCAAATTATTGACAGCAGACGTTTCTGGAAGACCACCATTTGCCAGTATTTTGTCAAAAGTCTTAACTACCTCAATGGAGCAATCGCTTTTCTCAGTGTTAAAGAAAATCTCCCCAGGCTTTTTTGGTTATCAACTAATTTACAGTGCTAAAAAAAGGGAAGTCCTATAATTTCATTATTCAACTTTTAAGCTCAACTGTTTTTCCAGTTGATCTGAAAAGTAATTTATCTCTATATGCTTCATTTCACCCATATCCCTAAAACAGCGGGTAGTTCTTTTGTGAAATCATATTTAGAACCGGAATTTGGAGATCACATTTTCAGGCCGGCAGGCATTAGGAAGTTTATTATTACCAAATATCCAGAAAAGGCTTGTATCCATGGCCACTATCCTTTTGGCCTGCATTACTTTAAACCTTTCCGAAAGCATGAATATATTATCTTTTTTAGAGACCCCGTAGAGCGTTGCCGGAGCCATTATTACTTTGTGCTTCAAAACCGTCGGCATTATGATTATGATCGCTTACATGCTACTACGTTGGCAGAGGTTTTTTTAGATGATTCTAAACTTCCCTATAGTGCTCTTCAAAGTAATTTACAAACCAGGTTCACCGCTGGTATTTTGTATGGGTTCAACAATAAGTGGTTCTCAGAAAAAAAGATGTTGGAAGTTGCAAAAAGTAACTTGAAAAAAAAATATAAGTTTATTGGTATTCAAGAGCAATTTGAAGAATCATGTGATAGGTTTGAAAAAACATTTGGTTGGCTTCATCCCATCACCGAAAAGCGCTTTCAAAAAACCAACAAGAAAAAACCACTGGACAATCAAACTAAAACAGCCATCGAAAATCACAACCAGCTCGATCTGGAACTTTATGAATTTGTACTAAAGAATTATTTCCCAAAAACGTTTTAAGCGCTTCATATTTTGATAAAAGTCACCTTCTATCACCGAAAGCCTTTCAACAATTACTTTAGCATAGAGAACCTGTTTTCCGAAATACGTCAGATGCTTAACGGAAAAATTGAGCAACATATCGCCCATTCCCCCCACCCCAGCCAGGGATTGCTCAACCGGGTAAAAAATGTAATAGATGCCAGGCAACATCAGGGCCACGTAAACCATGTTACCGGTGATATTCACTACATTACTTTAGGCCTCAAGGGTTCGAAAACCATCCTTACTATTCATGACGTTGGATTTATGAAACGAGGTTCCTGGCTTAAGCGGCAAATACTTAGACTCTTCTGGCTTACCTGGCCCGTGAGGAAAGTTGCCTTGGTCACGACCATTTCTAAAGAATCTAAAAAAGACATCCTTCGATATGTCCGCTGTCCCGAAGATAAGATCAAGATAATACCAAATTTCGTTTCGAAGCGCTTCCAGTATACGCCCAAACCATTTAATTCGCAACAACCAACCATATTGCACATCGGCACCAAATACAACAAAAACTTACCAAGGCTGATCGAAGCTTTAAAAGACATCCCTTGTACCCTGGATATTGTAGGAACACTCACCGACGAGCAACTGCAACTGCTAAAAAAATATCAGATAAAATATAAGAATAGCGCTAACATCAGTAATCAGGAAATGGTAGATAAATATATAAATTGCGACTTGCTGGCATTCGTATCTTTATTGGAAGGTTTTGGCTTACCCATTGTCGAAGCCAATGCTACCGGCCGGCCTGTTATCACCAGCAATATTTCCTCCATGCCGGAAATTGCAGGCGAGGCAGCCCACCTGGTGAACCCATTTGAAGTAGAATCCATCCGGTCAGGTATCCTAAAGCTAATTGAGGATAAAGCGTACAGAGAGCAACTCATCAAAAAGGGATTAGGAAACGTTGAGCGTTTTAAGCTTGAAAAAATTGCTTCAGAGTATCTTAAGGTGTACCAATTCATAGCAGAAAAGAACAATCATTAATTCTGTCAAAAAAACCGGAAACTCATTTCCCCAACAATACTCCTACTCACCGACTGGTTCCACCCGGGCTTCCGCGCCGGCGGCCCCATCCGCTCCACCGTCAACTTCGTGGACACAATGGAAGAACAACTCAACATCCGGGTCGTCACCAGCCATAAAGACCTGGGCGCAGCCGAACCCTATGAAGGCATTCAGCCGGATCAGTGGACGCCTTACTCGGAAAAGACTTCTGTCTGGTACGCTTCCGAAAAAACTCAGAATCTCCAAAGCCTTCAAAACATCATAGCAGAAATTCAGCCGGATTTTATCTACCTCAACAGCATGTTCTCCAAGATATTCACCATCTATCCCCTCCTATTACTCTGGCAAAAAAAAATATCGGCCAAAATTATCTTATCTCCAAGAGGTATGTTGAAGGATAGTGCCCTTAACTTCAAACCCCTGAAAAAAAAGATATTCCTACAATTGATGAAAAGCACCGGGCTTCCTCAACAACTGCGTTTTCACGCCACTGATCCGGAAGAACGGGAGGCCATTCAACAAAAATTTGGAGAAAATACATCCGTTTTTTTAGCCCCAAATTTTCCTCAAAAAGTAGACGGCTACGCTGAAAAAAAAACCGGAGAGCCGTTCGAATTTTGCTTTGTCGGTCGTATCCACCCCATCAAGGGGCTCGACACAGTTTTAAAAGCATTGAAAGGCGTTCGGGAATCCTTAGTTTTCAACATAATAGGCAGCCTGGAAGATAAAACCTACTGGGATCATTGCCAGTCCATGATCCAGACCTTACCCAAAAACATCAAAGTGCATTACCAGGGAGAAATGGAACATCAACAATTGAAGGCGTTCCTTTCTACCCAACACTTTTTTGTTTTGCCGACCCACGGAGAAAACTTCGGCCACGCTATTTTCGAAGCCTTCTCCGCCGGTCTACCGGTCATCATCAGCGACCAGACGCCCTGGAAAGAGCTAAGCACTCAACAAACCGGATGGGATCTGAAACTATCCGAAATAGAAACTTGGACAACAACCATTTCCAAAGCCGCCCAAATGGAGGGGCAGGAGTATAAGAAGTGGTCCCGATCCGCCTGGGCCTTTGCTCGTGATTTTGCCGACGATTCCCAACTGACAAAGAAATATTTGCAGATCTTCTCATGAGTCAACAGGTAGATAACAGCTCTTTCTCCAATAGCTGGTACCAGCCAGGCGGCAGCCCTCTAAAGCGGGCACTCTGGTATCTGGTCAACGGCTTAGTCCTGATCAATCCGCTCAATCCATTTTCAAGTTTGAAAGTTGCCGTACTTCGCCTCTTCGGTGCTCGAATTGGCAAAGGCGTGGTTATCAAACCGACCATCAACATCAAATACCCCTGGCGATTAAGCATCGGAGATCACAGCTGGATAGGCGAAAACGTCTGGATCGATAACCTGGCCGATGTGCGGATAGGAAAAAATGCATGCATCTCCCAGGGAGCCATGCTGCTGACGGGGAATCATAATTATAAAAAAACAACTTTTGATCTGATCATAAAAGATATTGTTCTGGAAGATGGTGTTTGGATAGGTGCTCATTCCGTCATATGCCCGGGTGTCAGGTGTAAAAGCCATGCTGTTTTAAGTGTTAATTCTGTGGCTACTAATGATCTTGAAGCCTTTACCATACACCAGGGTAATCCGGCAACTCCCGTAAGAAAACGGATCATTTCCTGATAAAAACTAAATTGCAATAATGGCCGATAAATCATATTTAACCCTCGATACATCATCAATCGAGCCAATCTCTTTCTCTATACCAAGATGAACCCAGGCCTCCCCTGGCTAACCAAAGAGGCCATCCACCTGCTGGAGCAATTAATCAAACCAACCGATATATTGCTTGAATTTGGCTCGGGCCGAAGCACGATCTGGTTCGCCCAAAGGTGCGCCAAAGTCATCAGCGTAGAACATCATGCCGGCTGGCATCAAAAAGTCAGTCAGCAACTGGAAGAAAAGAAACTTAAAAATGTCGATTATCGCTTAAGAGATGACGGAGATGAAGCCGATCCCAATAACGCGGAATATTGCCGGATCTTCGAGGAATTAAAACCTAACTCGATCGACATCGCACTGGTAGATGGTAAGCATCGGGCCTATACCGCGCTTAAAAGCCTCCCCTTGCTAAAAAGCGGAGGCATCCTCCTGATCGACAACGTGAATTGGTTTTTACCATCCGATACTCATAGCCCAACTTCTGTTAAAACAGAAGACCAAATGACAGATGAGTGGAAGGAAGTCTATAACATTATCAAAGAATATCGCTCTATCTGGACCTCAAACGGCGTAACCGACACCGCCTTTTATTTCAAAGCATGACCCTCTCCATCATCACCCCCACCTACAACTCCGCCGCTACCCTCCGGGACACGCTCGAGAGCGTAGCCATGCAGATGCATCCCGAGGTGGAGCACATCATCGTAGACGGGCAGTCGAGTGATGATACGCTGAAGATCGTGGAGGAATTCCCGCATGTAGCCAGGGTGATCTCGGAGAAGGACGACGGCTTGTACGATGCCCTCAACAAGGGCATACGGGCGGCTACGGGAGAGGTGGTCGGGATATTGAATTCCGATGACTTTTTCACCCATTCCGGGGTATTGTCGATCATTGCCCGGGCGTTCGGGCAACAGCCGGTCGACTGTGTTTTCGGGGATGTGGTGTATGTGCAGCCGGAGGATACGAGCAAGATCATCCGGTACTATTCGTCGGGGCATTTCCGGCCGCACAAGTTTGCGCAGGGTTTTATGCCGGCGCATCCGACTTTTTACCTGAAGCGGAAATATTATCAGCAGCATGGCCTGCACGATACGAGCTACCGGATCGCTGCGGATTTCGAGTTGTTGCTTAGAATGTTGTACATTCATGGTTTGTCGTACCGCTACATCGATCAGCCGCTCGTGCATATGCGGGCGGGCGGAGTGAGTAATGCGTCCGTGAAAAACCGACTGGTCATCAACCGGGAAATTCTCCGGGCCTGCCGGGAGCATGGCGTAGAGACGAACATGGGGAGGTTGTATGGGCGTTATTTCCGCAAAGCACTGGAGTTTGTGCACCTGAAAAAAAAGAAAAGCAGTGGTATGCTGTGAGCGATGCTGAGGCCGCTGTTTGAGCAGATCTCCGCTGTCTATTTGCAAAGAAGAATCACTTGTTATGAAGAAAAAAGCACTCATCACCGGCGTCACCGGGCAAGACGGCGCCTACCTATCCGAACTGTTACTGGAAAAGGGCTACGAAGTACACGGCATCAAACGACGCTCTTCCCTTTTTAACACTGCCCGCGTGGACCACCTTTACCAGGATCCGCATGAGACGGAACTGAAGTTCATCCTGCATTACGGCGATCTGACCGACTCCACCAATCTCATCCGCATCATACAGGAAGTCCAGCCCGACGAGATCTACAACCTCGGTGCGCAGTCGCACGTAAAAGTGAGCTTTGAATCGCCGGAATACACGGCCAATTCGGATGCTGTGGGGGCGTTGCGCCTGCTGGAAGCCATTCGCCTGCTGGGGTTAACGGAAAAAACGAAATACTATCAGGCCTCCACTTCGGAGTTGTACGGACTGGTGCAGGAGGTGCCTCAAAAAGAAACGACGCCTTTTTATCCGCGTTCGCCCTACGCTGTTGCGAAGTTATACGCCTACTGGATCACGGTCAACTACCGCGAGGCTTACCACATCTACGCCTGCAACGGCATCCTGTTCAACCACGAATCGCCGCTGCGCGGAGAGACCTTCGTCACCCGCAAGATCACGCGGGCGGTGGCCAAGATTGCCCTGGGGTTACAGGATAAGCTCTATCTGGGTAATCTGGATGCCAAAAGAGACTGGGGTCATGCCAAGGATTATGTGGAAGCCATGTGGCTGATGCTCCAGCAGGAACAGCCGGAAGATTTTGTCATCGCCACCGGCATCACCACCAGCGTGCGCGACTTCGTCAAGCTGGCTTTTGCAGAGATCGGGGTGGAGCTGGCTTTCAAAGGGAAAGGTAAGGAAGAGGTGGCGGTAGTAGCTTCCTCCGATAATCCTGAGTTTTCGGTGGAAGCGGGCAGGGAGGTGGTGGCCGTCGACCCCCGATATTTCCGCCCCACAGAAGTCGACCTGCTGATCGGCGATCCGGCCAAAGCCATGGAAAAGCTGGGCTGGCAGCCGCGTTATGATCTGCGGGCTATGATCAGGGAGATGGTGGCAAGCGATATTGAGCATTTCCGGAAGGATCAGTTGTTGCGGGATGCGGGTTTTGAGGTGAAGAATGAGTTTGAGTAGTTTTTTTTACCGCTAAGACGCAAAGGGCGCGAAGATTTTATTTGGATGAATTATTCTTCATATTTGTAAACAACCCTTCTGATGCCATCCTTGACTTTGGCGACATTGAAGTTGATTAAAAAGCCAAGGGAAGTTTCTGAGAGTTTCAGATAGGTAATTGTTTGAGCAAGATGTACAGCAGCTATGGCATCAACAGATTTAATCTCAATTAAAACTTTTCCTTCAACAAACAGGTCAATCCTGAAGCCGCAATCCATACTGACTCCTTTATAAATAAATGGTAAAGGAACTTCCTTTTTAACGTTTAGGCCTCTTTGGCTTAATTCATAAAACAAGCACTCTTGATAAGCGGACTCCAAAAGTCCTGGTCCTAATTCTCTATGAATTTGATAGGTGCTGTCTACAATTACTTTTGCTATTGCTTCGATTTCACTATAACGTTCTTTCATTTTGTAGGTATTTAGCGATTGAAATATTTCTTCTTAGCACTGTTTTACCTTTTTTCGGTAAAAATTTTCAGCGCCTGATTTAAACTTGATAAAATTACTTTCGCAAAGTATACTATCGCAATCAACCCAAAGAGGACATATCAAAACAAAAAAGGACTTCGCGCCTTCGCGGTAAAAAAACAAAACACCTTTGCGCCCTTAGCGCCTTCGCGGTAAAAAAAACAAAACACCTTTGCGC
>CAZJQS010000020.1:73351-76630 GCA_964548175.1 uncultured Saprospiraceae bacterium | reverse complement strand
GGTAGCCGGTGCAGCGGCAGAAGTTGCCCTCCAGGGCATGTCGAATGTCTTGTTCGCTCGGATCGGGATTGCGATCCAGTAAGTCAGCCGCCAGCATAACCATGCCGGGCGTACAAAAACCACATTGCAGACCGTGTTTTTCCTTGAAACCTTCCTGAATGGGGTGTAGGCTGCCGTTTTGCGCCAGCCCTTCAATGGTGGTTACGGTAGCACCGTCCGCCTGTGCAGCCAGCATAGTGCAGGATTTGACGGCTTTGCCATCCACGAGGATGGTGCAGGCGCCGCAGTTGCTGGTGTCACAGCCCACATGCGTGCCCGTTAGTCCCAGCTTATCGCGAAGATAGTAAACCAGCAGGGTTCTGCCGTCCACCTCGTCACTGTGGGACTTTCCGTTGATGGTAAGATTGATCTTAACGCTCATAAAATCGCCTGATTTGGATGTTTTAAGAAATAGAATATGGTAAAGAGCACTTTCGTGGAGGCAGAATAGCCCCAAGCGCTCAAAGCCTCTAACGGTTATGCAGTAGTGTTGGCCACCTCCTCTTCCATGGCGCTGAAAAATTGCTTTGTCAGCGTATTGGCGACCCCACTTAATACCCGCTGCCCTGTGCGCGCCAGCAGGCCGGATAGTTTAGCCCCTCCTTCAAAGGACATCTCCGTTTCCTGATCCGAGATAGGCTTTAGAAAAATATGCACGTCGGCATTTACGTTGCCTATCTTGCTCGTTTGCTTAATGTTCAGGGTAAAACTTTCCGGCTCTTTTTTGTCTAAAACCGACAACTCTCCCTTGAAGGAGCCTTTTACCGGACCTAGCTTTACGTCAGCAATCGCCTCATAGGAATCGTCGCCTTTACTTTCTAATCGTGATACGCCGGGAGTAATACGCGCAAGAGTATCTGCGTCCATTAATTTTTCCCAAAGGACATTAGGAGTAGTGTTGAAGTTGTGCTGCCCCTTCAATTTCATATAGTGATAGTTTTTCGTTTTTTGAATAAGTCTCAATAGAATTTTCAGACTTACTTATAATTGCCTCTAATAATATCGACTTTTTTGT
This sequence comes from uncultured Saprospiraceae bacterium, assembly GCA_964548175.1. Taxonomy (GTDB): domain Bacteria; phylum Bacteroidota; class Bacteroidia; order Chitinophagales; family Saprospiraceae; genus JANQPA01. The sequence continues at coordinate 75,576 of CAZJQS010000020.1, read as the reverse complement.
TATTCTCAAAATCATGCTTGGAAAATAAATTGCGTATCAAAAAATTATGACAAACTTTGGGAAGTTGTAGGATAAAAAGTGTTAGGGGTTAAAAAGAAAACTTTTTTTGCGTTCACTTATTAACTGGAATGAACTATATGACAAAAAATAATGCTTTTATCCTCTTTCTTTCCTTCATTTCCTTCTCTTTTGCTTACGGCCAAAAAGAACAGGACTCCTTGTTAACCCAGCAAATTCAGGAAATAGAAGTGACTGCCTCCCGGCTTGATGGCAAAGATACCCGCCTGCCCGCAGCCATAAACATCATTGGACAATCCCAAATTCAGCAGGCACAGCCCCAACTCGCTCTTAATGAAGGGCTCAATTTCGTACCAGGCCTCTTTGCTTTAAATCCAGACAATTTTGCACAGGACCTTAGGATATCTATCCGGGGTTTTGGCGCGCGGGCAGCCTTCGGCATCCGGGGCATCCGGATCATGGTGGACGGCTTGCCCGAAACCACACCGGACGGACAGTCGCAGGTAGACAATCTGGATCTGGGCATTCTACAACAAATAGAAGTCATCCGTGGCCCGGCTTCAGGCCTTTACGGCAATGCTTCCGGCGGCGTTCTGAATGTAAAAACCGAAAACCCGACCGAGGCCTTCTCCGCTGAAGGCCGGCTATTGGGAGGGGCCTTCGGCCTGCAGCAGTATCAGCTGAAAGCCGGTCAGCAAATTGGCAAATTCGGTTACCTGATCCACGGCACGCATACCAGCATGAATGGCTATCGCGAAAACAGCGGCGTTCAGAATACCTTGTTCAACGGAAAATTCACCCTACAACTGCCTCAAAGCTCAACGCTTACCCTCATCCTTAACCATGTCGACAGCCCCCAAGCCGACGATCCTGGGGGGATTACCCGGACTGACATAACAGAAAACAGAAGGCAGGCCCGGGAGCAAAACCTTCAGTTCAAAGCCGGTGAAGAAGTCGTCCAATCCAAAGCAGGATTCATTTACGAAGGCCAATTTGCTGAAAAGCACCGATTGCAAGCCCGTTTGTTCTACCTCAACCGGGATTTCAAGAACCGCTTGCCTTTCGGTTTCGGCGGCATCGTGGATCTGCAGCGGGCCTTTTACGGAGGGGGGGCAATGTATGCGTTCAAACAAGAAGGAGAAAAATTCGATTATCGCCTGAGAGCTGGCGTGGACATAGAAACGCAAATCGACGACCGCCTCCGCTTTGTCAACCTGGAAGGCGAGCAGGGAGCCCTGACCCTGGACCAGGAGGAAGCTTTTTCCAATACAGGGCTTTTTCTTCTCCAGGATTTCACATGGCAAAAATTGATGATCAATCTGGGCCTTCGATACGATATCGCCAGACTGGAAGCGACCGATCGCTTCCTTTCCGATGGGGATGATTCCGGACAGATCGACCTGAACAACTTTAATCCTATTTTTGGCCTTTCCTTTGCTTTTTCTCCCGCCATTAATGTTTACGGAAATTTTTCCACCAGCTTCGAAACGCCAACGCTGAATGAACTATCCAATGATCCGGAAGATAACGGCGGCTTTAACGATCAACTGGAGCCGCAAAAAGCTTACAATTTCGAAATTGGCCTGAAAGGAAGCACCGGCAGTCGATTCAAGTACAGCCTGGCTGCCTTCTATATTGATTTGGAAAATGAATTCATCCCGTTCGAGCTGGAAGCATTTCCCGACAGGACCTTTTACCGCAATGCGGGGAATTCTTCCAGAAGGGGCCTGGAACTGGAAGGCAACTATCTGATTGCTTCCGGCCTTATCGCTCAGCTGTCGTACACTTTTTCCGATTTTCAATACGATGATTTCAACACCGCCGACGGCAATCTGGATGGCAACCGGACGCCCGGCATTCCTCAGCATTTGCTGGCTGCAGGGTTCCGGTATTTTGCGCCATCCGGTTTTTTTTCTATCCTTCAGGCTCAGCATGTGGGAGAGCTCTACGTTAACGACGCCAATACCGAAAAGGATAATGCTTATACGCTGGTCAATTTGCGGGCGGGCCACACCTTTAGCTTTCCCAACTGGACCTTGTCGCCTTTTTTTGGCCTGAACAACCTGCTCAACACCTCCTACAACAGCAATATTCGCATCAATGCTTTTGGAGGCAGATATTATGAGCCGGGAGCGGAGCGGAATGGGTATGTGGGAGTGAGGGTAAGGTTTGGGAAGTGATGTTGGATGTTGGTTGTTGGTTGTTGG
>CAZJQS010000020.1:0-73251 GCA_964548175.1 uncultured Saprospiraceae bacterium | reverse complement strand
GGATGTTGGATAGCCTGTCCCGCTGGAAGCGGGATTGGTTGTTGGTTGCTAAATATCTAAAAACCTGCTTGCCAAAAAAATGCTGATTTCACCTTATCTCTTCAATCACAACAATATTTATCTTTGCTTAAAAATCAAGACGATAATGAATAAAACCGCATATCCCCTGTTTGGGGTGCTATTATTACTTTTTTCCTGCGTGCAGTCGCCGGATTTTTATACCTATGAGTATCCGGAATTTGCCAGAGACCAGGGGCCGGCTAATCCCAACGTAGCTGATAATGAGATCTTTAAAGGCGGTAGAACATTCATCTATAGCGTGCAGGTTTTCGACAGTCTCGGCAATGAGCAACGCATCATTACCACTTACAATTTCAATAAATACAATCCGGTGGATTGGAAGCGAGTGAACATTCCGGTAAAAGAGGTCCTCTCCACAGAATACCCCATTGACAGCATTCGTCTTAAGGTGCTCAGCAATACCGGTAACTCTACGCTGGCCGATCAGCAGACGCTCATTGTGTATGAGTATTTTAACGAAAAAGGCGTCATCGTCCCTGAAACCGAACGGACCGGACTGGTAGAAGACTCCACAGCCATTGCCCTGAACCCACCGCGGAATAGCGGCTTTGCCCTCCTACAATTTAGTCCTTATCCCGAAATAGAATTCCCACTATCTGTTGGAAAAACCTGGAACAGCAGCCAAACCATTCCTATAGAGTGGGCAGAGTTGCTAAAAATGGAGTTTGAGAACCCGGTGAATGTGTACTCCACTTTTACGGTAAAGGAGCGTACGACCTTAGACACCCCTATGGGCCCACAGCAAACCTGGGTCATTGAAGGCCTGGGCGAAAACCGTTTTCGCAACACCCGAACGACGCTTTATTTTAATGAAGCGCTGGGTTTTGTGAAAATAGAGTTTGAGAATGTAGATGGGAGCAGAATGGTGCTGAGGTTACAGCAAGCGTAACAAGCAATTTCACGATTAGAAAATAACCCAGCAGACTGGAAGGAGTCATACCCTCCTCAGATCCCGGTTAGCATGACCTCTCGCTAAACTTCAGTGAGTGTCTTTTCACTTTGTCCAGGCACCCAGTATGATGCCTGGATTTAAAAAAAGCATAGCGAAACTATACTATTTTGCCATGCTTTTCGATTTTTCAGCCTATCCTGGAAAGGGACAAACTACCAACATCTAACATCTATCTAACCACTACTCTCACATATTTCTCCGATACTGCCCGCCTACCTCATACAAAGCATGCGTGATCTGCCCCAGCGAGGCAACCTTCGTCACTTCCATCAGGTATTCAAATAAGTTCTCGTTGTTCACCGCAGCGTCCTGGATGGCTTTGAGGCTTTTCTCTGCTTCTTCGACCTTAGCGGTGTGCAGGTTGCGCAGGGTCTGGATCTGAGCTTCTTTTTCTTCTTTATCGGAGCGAATGACCTCCTCCGGTACGATCGTGGGCGACCCTTCTTTGTTGAGGAAGGTATTGACCCCCACGATTGGATATTCGCCGGTATGCTTGAGGGTTTCATAATACAGACTCTCCTCCTGAATCTTTCCGCGCTGGTACATCGTTTCCATGGCGCCCAGCACGCCGCCCCGCTCGGTAATGCGATCGAATTCCATCAGCACGGCTTCTTCCACCAAGTCGGTTAGTTCTTCGATGATAAAGGCTCCCTGCAGCGGATTTTCATTTTTCGCCATGCCCAGCTCCCGGTTGATGATCATCTGTATGGCTACAGCCCGGCGCACGCTTTCTTCCGTAGGCGTAGTAATAGCCTCATCATAAGCATTGGTGTGCAGAGAATTACAGTTGTCGTAAATGGCGTACAAGGCCTGCAGCGTTGTACGGATATCATTGAATGCAATTTCCTGTGCGTGCAGCGAACGGCCGGAGGTCTGAATGTGGTATTTCAGCTTCTGAGAACGCTCATTGGCATTGTACTTATATTTCATGGCCTTGGCCCAGATCTTTCTAGCCACCCGGCCGATCACCGCGTATTCGGGATCGAGACCGTTGGAGAAGAAAAAGGACAGGTTCGGCGCAAAATCGTTGATGTCCATGCCTCTGGACAAATAGTACTCCACAAAGGTAAAGCCGTTGGCCAGCGTAAAGGCCAGCTGGGTGATCGGGTTGGCGCCGGCCTCTGCGATGTGGTAGCCGGAAATGGATACCGAGTAGAAGTTGCGCACTTTATTCCAGATGAAGTATTCCTGCACATCGCCCATCAGCTTGAGGGAGAATTCGGTGGAGAAAATGCAGGTATTCTGGGCCTGATCTTCTTTCAAAATATCAGCCTGGACGGTGCCTCGGACAGAAGAAAGCGCCCTGGCCTTAAGTTCACTATAAACGTCCGGATCGAGCACCTGGTCGCCGGTAACACCCAGCAAAAGCAATCCCAATCCGTTATGTCCGGAAGGCAACTCGCCTTTGTATTCGGGCCTTGGAAGATCTTTATCGTCGTAAAGTTCTTTCAGCTTAGCTTCCACCTTCCCTTCCAGGCCATGCTCGCGGATGTACATTTCGCACTGCTGGTCGATGGCCGCATTCATAAAAAAGGCGCAGATGGTGGAAGCCGGACCGTTGATGGTCATTGACACCGACGTCTTCGGGTCACACAGATCAAAGCCGGAATACAATTTTTTCGCATCATCCAGACAGCAGACGCTCACCCCGGAATTACCGATCTTGCCATAAATATCCGGGCGATAGCCGGGGTCTTCGCCATATAAAGTCACAGAATCGAAGGCGGTAGACAACCTGGCGGCCGGCATGCCTTCTGACAGGTAGTGGAAGCGGCGGTTCGTCCTTTCCGGGCCACCTTCGCCGGCGAACATACGAGTGGGGTCCTCTCCTTTTCTTTTAAAGGGAAAAACGCCGGCCGTATAAGGGAATTCGCCGGGTACGTTTTCCTGAAGGGACCACCTTAGGATCTCGCCCCAGTCTTTATATTTTGGCAAAATGACCTTAGGGATCTTACTATGCGAGAGCGTTTCCACTTTAGTAGGTACTCTTATTTCCTTGTTTCTGACTTTGTAGACAAACTCATCGGCCTCATAGGCGGCCTTTTTTTCTTCCCAGCCGTCGAGCATGCGCTTCGCGTCGCCGTCAAGGTCCAGTTCGAGCTCTTCATAAGCTTTTTTAAGGTTTTGAACCAGGCCCTCTCTATTTTCCAGATTATTATTTTCCTGGATAGCGGCGATAGACTCCTGCAAAGCAAACAGCTTCCTGGCCAATTCCACCTGGCGCTCCGCCCAGCGGTCGTAGTTGCGGTTAGTTTCGGAGATTTCCGACAGGTAGCGGGTTCTGTTGGGCGGGATGATGTAGATCTTTTCGCTCATGCCTTCCGCCAGTTCCAGGGCCGAGCCCAGCGGGGCATTTGTTCTGTCCACAATGATTTTAATGACTTTCCGGTACAGCGTATTCATACCCGGGTCGTTAAACTGGGAGGCGATGGTGCCGTAGACCGGCATCTCTTCCAGCGATTTGTCGAACAGCATATGGTTGCGCTGATATTGCTTTTTAACGTCTCGCAAAGCATCCTGGGCGCCTCTTTTATCGAATTTATTCAGGGCGATGATGTCGGCGAAATCCAGCATATCGATCTTTTCCAGTTGGGTCGCTGCTCCGTATTCGGGCGTCATTACATAAAGAGAGACATCGGAATGATCAACGATCTCGGTATCGGACTGGCCGATGCCGGAGGTTTCCAGGATGATCAGGTCGAAGCCGGCTGCTTTGAGGATATCGAGGGCGGACTGCACGTGTTTGGACAGTGCCAGGTTAGACTGGCGGGTGGCCAGGGAGCGCATGTACACTCTTGGCGAGTACACGGAATTCATGCGGATGCGGTCGCCCAGCAAGGCGCCTCCCGTTTTGCGCTTAGAAGGATCCACGGAGACGATGGCGATGGATTTATCATTAAAATCGTAGAGGAAACGGCGCACCAGTTCGTCCACCAGGCTGGATTTTCCCGCGCCACCGGTGCCGGTAATGCCCAGTACTGGGGTAATCTTATCGGATGATTTTTCCTGTAATTTTTTCAGCCAGGACATGGAATTTTCAGGATCGTTTTCCACGTTAGAGATCAGGCGGGCCAGTGCTACGGGATTTTTATCCTTGAAGCTGGTCAATTCCCCGTTCAGTTTTTTGACGGTGACCGGAAAGTCACATTTTTCCAGTACGTCGTTGATCATACCCTGCAGGCCCATTTTGCGGCCGTCGTCCGGAGAGTAGATGCGGGTAATGCCGTAATCGTGGAGTTCCTGGATCTCATCGGGGAGGATGGTGCCGCCGCCGCCGCCGAAGATTTTGATGTGGCCGGCGCCTCTTTCCTGGAGCAAGTCATACATGTACTTAAAAAATTCGACATGTCCTCCCTGATAGGAAGTAATGGCGATACCCTGCACGTCTTCCTGTATGGCGGTATCTACGATTTCCTGTACGGAGCGATTATGTCCGAGGTGGATGATCTCGGCGCCGGAGCTTTGCATAATTCGGCGCATGATATTGATGGCGGCATCGTGGCCGTCGAAGAGGGAAGCAGCGGTGACGATCCTTACTTTATTTTTAGGTTGGTAGGGCGCTATTTTTTCCATAGACGGTAATTGGTTTTACTTTAAGTATAACAGGCAAAAGAAGTCAGGGTTTGTTGCTGTAAAAATACAAAAAATGAATAACCTTATCTCCGAATAACCTCAATCAACTCACTTAACATCATAGCAGTAGCGCCCCAGACGATTTTCCCATTGACGTCAAAATAAGGAACGTCTTTAAGGATCATTCCTTCTCTGACGACGAGGTCTCTGCGTTTAAGGGTTTTAGGGTGTATCAGTTCTTCTACAGGTACTTCCAGGATGCCTTGCACTTCATTTTCCTGAGGGACAAACCGGGGTGTTTGTTCGGTAAAACCGACGTATGGGTCCACCCGGAAGTGGCTAATGGGGATATACAGGTCGGTCAATCCGCCTAGTAATTGTATTTTACCGGCATCCACGCCGATCTCTTCTTCGGCTTCTCTGAGTGCGGTGTTAGCCAGGTTTTCATCTTGTTCTTCGTAGCGGCCGCCGGGGAAGCTGACCTGACCGCGATGGCGGTCTTTAGGATTGGAGGCGCCTCTTTCGATCAGGACGATGTGCCAGTTGCTTTTTTTTGGATAAAAAAGAGCCAAGACCCCAGCCAGTTTAGCATCCGGAGGAGCGATTAGGTATTCCGCCCGGGTGGTATGCGCCGCCATTTTGAGCTGAGCCTCCCTGCCGGGAAGTTGCTCGGGCAGTTTTTCAGATAATTTTGTGATCAGATCCACATCCTTCATGCAAACAAAACGCACGAAAAGAAAGGAAGGTTGAAAAAATAATGCTCGTCCGTCCCATCCGCCGAGGTGGAAAGGACGGTCAAGCATTATTTTTCTGTTCTAGCCAACAGGCTCGTTTGATTGCTGCAGGTAATTTTCCAGCGCCATGGTCATGGAGGGGGCTTCCGGCGTAGGCGCTTTGATGTTGATGGTAAGGCCTCTTTCTTCTACAGCTTTGCCGGTGCTGTTTCCGAAGATGGCCATTCTGGTTTCATTTTGTTTAAAATCAGGAAAGTTTTCGTAAAGAGACTTTATGCCCAGCGGGCTAAAGAAAACCAGCACGTCGTAAGTAACATCGCTCAGGTCTGAAAGGTCACTGCTGACGGTTTGATACATCAACGCATCTTTCCATTCAAAACCATTTTCCTCGAGAAAAGCACACACTTCTTTGCTGCCCAGATTAGAGCAGGGAAGCAGGAATTTTTCTTTTTTATTCTTTTTCAGTGCGGTGGCAAGGTCAGTTATCTTTCGTTTTCCAACGAACACTTTTCGTTTTCGGTAAACGATAAACTTTTGCAGGTAGTTCGCCACTGCTTCAGTCAGGCAGAAATACTTGGTGTCTTGCGACATTTTAATACGCATTTCGTCACAGATGCGGAAAAAGTGGTCTACTGAATTTTTACTGGTAAGAATAATAGCCGTAAACTCGTCTGGCCGAATTCTTTGTTTGCGAAAATCCTTTACTGGAACCGGCTCCACGTGTATGAACGGGCGCCAGTCGATTTGCAAACCGTACTTTTCTTCCAATTCGTAATAAGGCGAGCGTGCAGGCTTAGGCTGTGAAACTAAAATCGTCCTTACTGGTTTGTAGGTTTCCTGTTTTTTCACTTTACCGGTTGCTGCCATTCAATAAAATTTTTTTTTGCGAAAACCGCTTTCATAAAAACTAAATATCTCCTTGCAGGAGCTTCAGTATTATGATTGCAGGGGTTATTTCGATGGTGCAAATATACAACAAAAAGTGAAACTTGTGAAATACCAGAAATTTACTTGCGATTGTCATGGCTCGAAAATATCGATAGGCATAGATCAGGCCGATGGCGCCGGCAGTGAGGTATGCGATTTGTCTGACCATGTTTTGCGGCCCGAAAGCCAAAAGCAAATTAACGGGCGCCAGCAGGAAGCCGATGACGATCCCGAAAATAATGATCACAAAATGGTATTTACTCACTTCTTTCTGAACGGGAAAGATGAAGCTGACCAACCCCAGCAGCAGGTGTTTGCCAAGGAACAACCCAAAGCTGCCCAGGAGGCAAAACAGCAGCATCAACAAGTTATTGGACACGAAGGCCAGGTTGAAGGCATGCAAGCTTAAAAAAATAAAGATCCCCAAATTGATCAAGAACATCGCGTATAAAAGTAAAAAAGGCGAGATCCCCCTGCCTTCCTGTTCGCGGTAAAGTTGATTGAGCATATTCATATTGGCGAAAGCACTGAAAGACCTGCCGGCCACCGACCGGAGGATGGTCAGTAAAAAGGCCAGCATAGACAAAATAAAAACCACCAGAGCAAACCTAAAGACGGCTGTTAGCCGTTCTTCCTGAGGGTTTTGTTTTTTTTCGGCCGGGAAAGCCGTTTGTCTGTCACCCTCTCTCTTTGCGGAGGTTGTCCGTTTTCCAAATGGGTTGGCAGGAGTTACGGCTGTATCCTGGCTGGGCAGAGGAGAAGGCAAGGCAGCTTTTTCTTCAAGCCTTGCGCTGATCTCAAAGGGATTCTCATTCTGGGCGCTCATCGGAGCGACCGTCAGTGTGAGTAAGAAAAATACGGTAAGAAAGCTTAAAGCTTTATGCATATTGAGTGATTCTGCTAAAGCGGCTGATTTTTTCCTCTACAAATATAGGAATTTATCAGAAGGCAGGAAGATTAGCGGTTCAGTAGTTTTCCATTACGCGATAAAAGGATATTTTGAACATGTTTAAAGTAGTCTTATGAAAAACAGCATCATCCTGATCGTTTTCGTCACGGGTGTTCTTTCGGTGATCGGCACCCTGGGCATTCAAACCTACTGGGTGTTCAGCACCTGGAATATCAACGATAAGGAGTTCAAGCAGAAAGCTCATTTCGCCCTTAATAATGTTGCTCAGGGCATCGCAGAATTTAAAGACATCACGCTTCCTTCGCACAATGTGGTGACGCAGCAAACCAGTAATTATTTTATCGTCAATATTGAAGCGGAGATCGATTCCAATATTCTGGAGTTTTTTCTGCGCAGGGAGTTCGAACGCATTTCCCTGCACGTCGACTTTGAATACGCCATCTTCGATTGTAATACCGATCAAATGGTCTATGGAGATTTTTTAAAATACTCGCCCGGCGAGAAAGTTAATGTGTCATTAGGTGACTTGCCGCCTTATGAGGGGCTCAACTACTATTTTGGCGTTAAATTCCCGACTCTGCCGGGGTATTTACTGGGAAAGATGCAATTATCCTTGTTTTTTTCAGGCATCCTACTGCTAACCGTACTTTTTTTCACTTACGCGATGTTCGTTATTCTGCGCCAGAAACGGCTCTCCCAGTTACAAAAAGATTTTATTAACAATATGACCCACGAATTTAAAACCCCTCTGTCGACCATTAAGATATCAGCAGACGTTTTCCTTTCCAGTCCGGATATTCAGAGCAATCCAAGATTGCTGCAATATGCCCAGATCATCAAAGACCAGAATTACCGGCTTAATAAGCAGGTAGAAAAAGTACTGCAGCTGGCCAGGCTGGAGAAAGGTATACAGCTGAAAAGAGAAAAAGTAGAACTCCAGGAAATCATCCGCAGCATATCGAACGCCATCCGGGTCAACCTGGGCGAAAAAGGAGGCTGCCTTGATCTTGAGCTTCCCGAAGCTCCATACACTGTAATGGCCGATAAATTGCACCTGAACAACATCCTGTACAGCCTGCTCGACAATGCCGTCAAATACTGTAACGGCGCCCCCGTCATCACCCTTTCAGTAAAACCTGCCGAAAAAAATTCAGTGAATATCGCTGTCAAAGACAAAGGCATTGGGATACCCAAAGAATACCAGAACAGAGTCTTTGAAAAGTTTTTCAGAATTCCTACCGGCAACGTCCATAACGTAAAAGGCTTTGGCCTGGGGCTTTTTTATGTGAAAAAGATCTGCGACGCCCATGGATGGAAATTGAAAATCGATAGCGAAACCGGGCAGGGAACGACGGTGCAGATAAAAATGCCCCTGGCATGATGAGGTGAAATATATAAAAAACTATTGCGTTCCTTTTTTTAATGAACATTTTGTCTCAAACACTCATTCCGGCATGAAAGCAAAATTATTATACGTAGAAGACGATGAAGTGCTGAGCTTTGTCACCAGAGACAATTTACAGCTTCAGGGATATGAAATCGTATGCTGTGACAATGGGAAGGAAGCCCTCAAGGCTTTTCAGAAAGAAAATTTCGACCTTTGCATACTCGATGTGATGTTGCCTGAAATGGATGGGTTTGCCGTCGCTCAGGAGATCAGAACAAAGGATCAACACATTCCCATTATTTTTTTAACCGCTAAATCACTGAAGGAAGATAAAATCAAAGGTCTCAAAATCGGAGGCGATGATTACCTGACCAAGCCGTTCAGCATAGAAGAACTGATCCTAAAAGTAGATATTTTCCTGCGCCGCAGCCGAATCATTGCCCCTCCGTCCCCTAATATCTATCAAATCGGTCAATATGAATTTGACTTCAACAACCTCTCGCTGAGCCACCAAAATAACAGCAGGCAACTTACACAGAGGGAAGCAGAACTGCTTAAACTGCTGGCAGATAATAAGAACCAGATCATCAAAAGAGAACATATTCTGGAAAAGATCTGGGGAAAGAACGATTATTTCCTGGGGCGGAGTCTGGATGTGTTTATTTCACGGCTTAGAAAATACCTGAACGCCGACCGGCGGCTAAGAGTCGAAAACATCCACGGCGTCGGCTTCCGCCTACAGATCATAAAGGAGAGGGAAACATAAAAAAACCTGCCTTTAAAAATGACCCTGACAGGGGAATTTTTTGATTTTAAGCTACAAACAAATTACTTTTGCATCGATTTTTCAAAAAATTAATACTTTTGCCCTTAAAATAAAAAGCAGTGGAGTGGACAAGGAAGTCAGAAGTATTCATCTGCACAGCAAAATGATGAATACGTTGAGTTTGAATTGTCCTGGTTTTAGAAATAAGATTAAGAAATTAAATCAATTGTAGGAGCATGTCATTCATCAGTAAAATCAGGAATAACTCTTGGATCCTCATTATCATGATCGCCTTAGGTCTTGGTGGGTTTATCCTAATGGATATGACAATCGGACAGCAGAGTGTATTCGGCGGATCTCAGACGACAGTAGGCAGTGTAAATGGCGCCAAGCTGGATCTTAACCAATTCAACCGCAATGAAGAATTGTTGTACAGTGGTTCAGGCAACGATCCATTTGCCAACCGCAACGCCCTGTGGAATTCATGGGTAGATCAACAGGTGATCAACCAGCAGGCCGAAGTCCTGGGACTCGGGGTGAGCAAAACAGAATTGCGGGACCTTCAGTGGGGCAACAATCCAAGCCCCATCATCAGACAACGTTTTACCAATCCTTCTACCGGGCAATTGGATCGCCAGCGGCTGAATGAATTCAAAAACGCCATAGAAACAGGCCAGCTAACCGACCCCAGCGTCAGAGGATACTGGAAATATCAGGAACAGGAGATCGTCACCCAGCGTCTGCAGGATAAAATGAACGGATTGGTCAGCAAGGCCCTCTACATACCTAACTGGATGGCGGAAATGGTGCATCAGGAACAAAACGAAAAAGTGAACTTCACCTATGTTAAAGTTCCTTTTGATGAAATCGACAACACCGAAGTAACCATCTCCGACGCAGACCTCAAGGGCTACCTTAACGAAAACAAGCAGCAGTTTGAGCAGGATGAAGAATCCCGCACGCTAGAATATGTGGTTTTCAACGTCGAACCATCTGCAGCCGATTCTGCTTATTGGAAGGCCGAACTGGAAAAGCTGATCCCTGAACTGGACACTACGACCAGTGATTCCGCTCTTATTGTGCAAAATGAGGGCATTTACAATACCGCTTACCTGAAAGAAAACCAGGTTACCGGAATTGCAGCGGATACAGTGTTCAATATGCCGGTGGGCAGCGTTTACGGCCCCTACATGGAAAATAATACCTACAAGGCTGTAAAAGTAATCGACAAGATGATCATCCCGGACTCTGTCCGCTCTCGTCATATTCTGCGCCCCGCTACCAATCAAATAGAGTTCATTCAGGCCAATAACCTTATCGATAGTTTAAAGCAGGTTATTGAATCCGGCGACAATACCTTCGATGCGCTGGCCCAGCAATTCGGCACCGATGGTACGGCGCCTAGGGGTGGTGATCTGGGTTATGCCGCCCAGGGCACCATGGTCAAAGAATTTAATGATGTGATCTTTTTCAAAGCCCAGGTTGGAGAACTCAAAAAGGTCATCACTCAATTCGGCATCCACCTGGTGGAAGTCACCGACAAGAAGTACCTCAATAATGAAGAGGGCGTTCAATTGGGCTACCTCGTCCAGTCTATCGTTCCAACGGATGAAACCCAAAGAGAAGTCCGTAAAAATGCCATGACTTTCCTTAGCAATAATCGTTCCCTGAAAGCCATGCGCGAAGCGGCGGCCGCTAATGACCTGGATATCGTAACCATCCCTAACGGCGTTAAAGAGAATGACTTTGCAGTTGGTCAGCTTGGAGGAGGTCAGTCTTCCAGAGAAATGATCCGCTGGGCCTTCTCGGCCAATGTAGGTGAGATATCGCCTGACCTTTACGACTACCGCGACCCAGTCGGCTATTTTGACAATAAATACGTCGTGGCCGGCTTGCAATCTATTCAAAAACCCGGTATTCCTTCTGTTGAGAATGTCCGCAACGACATTGAGTTGCTCGTTATCAATAAGAAGAAAGGAGAACTACTGGCCGAACAGATCCAGGGTATGGACCTTCAGGCCGTGGCCAACCAATACAGCACCAAGGTGGACACCGCCAGGAATATAGCCTTTAGCTCGACCTTTGTTCCAAACCTCGGCTCTGAGCCCAAAGTGATCGCTAACGCATTCAGTCTTGAGCAAGGCCAGAATTCGGATGCCATCATCGGCAATACCGGAGTTTTCAAGCTCAGCGTGACCAACCGAACCCCGGCGCCTGCTCCAACCAACCTGCCGCAACTGCGCAGAACCCTTGCCGCAGGTAAAAGAGCCTCCATTTCCGGAACTTTGCTTCAAAGCATGAAGGAAAATGCGAAAATCGTGGATAACAGATCGCGCTTTTTCTAAAAGAAAATTAAGCTACAAAAAAGGCCGTCTGTTGGACGGCCTTTTTTGTAGCTTAAAATATCCTAGTCTTTGGGTAATTTGGCTTTTTTTTTGATCTTTGCCCCAAGAATCATAACATAAATAAATAGCTGAAAAATGTCAGAAGAAATAAAAAACGAAGGAACAAAGGGATATGTCATTCTGGGGGTTTTCCTGTTTCTTTTACTGTTTGTCATCCTGGTCGTTTACATCTATCAAAGAAACTTTCAGTACCTGCCTTCCTAAAAAAGTAAAACTTTTTAGGCGGGCGACGCCCGCCCGGAAAGTTTCCTTCAGTAATCCAGCACCCGCTTCATCCTGGACTCATTTTCCAGTTCGGAGAAAAAACTCTCCAGATACCCGGTCATCCGCTTTTTCTCTTTGTCATCCAAGAGTTCACAATCTGAAATACACCCGATCACCCGCTCTTTGCTGGCTTTCATCAATTCGATCAATTCGAGGATCTCTTCTTCGGTGCAGCTGGGCCCCAGATAAAGGCGAGTGCGAACATCTTTTATAGATAATGAAGAGTGGACCACTGCATAATCCGTGTCTACTAGTCCTGCGTAGTCAAAATCGTACGGTACCGGAATCAGCTTTTGATATTCAGGCACTTTAATAATATTTACATTATGCAGGTTAGGCATTGCCCAATCCGTATTACCGATCATATACTGGCAAAAGGCCATCTGCAAGGCTATTTTTCTTTCCATGTGATGAAACCCGGATTTAGAGCGTTCCGCCATCTTACCTCCCAGGCGTTCGGCAAATTCTTCTTCACTTTCTATGATAAACCCTATTTGTTCCCGTTCTTTTACCTTGCCATTGCTCTTAACATCGCGGAAAAGGAGATTGACCATGCGGACTTTAAAAGCAAAAGGATAGGCCTGTTCCATCACCTTGTAGGACAAATATTCTTTAATGAGGTATTTTTCGTAGATAGACCCCCACTTGCATTGGGTCACCAGCTTATATTTCTCAAAATTCGGATTCAGGCTTTTGGCCTTTAACTGTGATTTCTTGAGATTGATCTTTAGCGGGGGAAAAAAACAAATTTCCTTTCTGGAGTTTCCTCTCGTTTTTACTTTCAGATCAAAAAAGAGGCTGTCGCCGCTATCGCTCACCCAACTCAGAGAAGCCGGCTGATATTCTTCTTCAAATTTATTACTGATCAACTGCTGAAAATTGGAGGTTATGGTGATCGAAAGGGAAGCAGGGGATTCCTTTTCCAGCAATTGAAAAAAACTCAAGGATTGCGTTGCAGGGGCTTGGCCGTAGCAACAAAAGGCGCCCATGATCAACAGGGCAACAAAAAAAGGGTAAAATCGGTGTTTCATAACTACAAATATAATTTTTCCAGTTCTTTTGAATAATCCAGTTTAATTTTTTCTCTGACCGGCTTAAATGTTGGTGTCATATTCCCGGAAGCTATTGTCCAGGGCTGGTAGATCAGCAGGAATTTTTTTATTTTCATGTAATGGGGCAACTCCTGGTTAATGTGATCAAGTTCAACCTGAAAAAGCTTCAACACCCGCGGATTATAGATCATAAACTGAGGAGAGGTCCAGTGCACATTATTCATTTCGCACCAATCCTTCAGCTGTTTAAAATCAGGATGAAGGATAGCCACGACATAGGGTTTATTTGCTCCCGCCACGATGGCGTCATGTATGAGGTCTGAGTTTTTCAGTAGGCTTTCCAGGGGCTCGGGTGCAATATAGCGGCCTGAAGTCGTTTTAAATAAAGCCTTTTTCCTGCCGGTAATTTTTAAAAATCTTTTGTGGACGAACTTTCCCAGGTCGCCGGTTTTCAGCCAGCCGTCCTCGGTAAAAACTTCCCGGGTAGCTTCCTCCTGCTGATGATAGCCTAGCATCACATTAGGTCCTTTGACCAGGATCTCGCCATCCTGTCCTTCCTGAGTTTCGGCTATGCTTACTTCAACTCCGGGTATCGGAATACCAACGGTACCGAAGCGGTGCCCTCCGGGTTCGAAACGGTTCATGGCCACTACCGGTGAGGTTTCGGTTAGTCCATATCCTTCCCGCACATCGATCCCTGCCGCTGAAAACACCTTCCCGATCTTTATCGGCAGGGCGGCGGCGCCTGAGATGATTCCTTCCAGTTTCCCTCCCAGTTGCCGGCGCCAATACCAGAAAACCAGCAAGTTCGCCAGTTGAAGTTTGAGCCAGTAAAACAGCGGCATGCCTCGACGGTCGTCATAATGTTCTCCGATGCTGATGGCCCATCTGTTGAGCGCCCTCCACCACAAGCTGCGTTTGCGGCTTTTGCTGGAGATGTAATTATACAGATCTTCCAGCGACTTAGGGACGGTGGTAAAATACTGGGGGCGAATCGTGCGCAGTTGTTCCTGAAGCGGGCTGTTTTCCTGTGCATAGTATACGGAGGCGCCTACTGCGATATAAGCATATACGACCATTCTTTCAAAAATGTGGCTCAGTGGAAGATAACTAAGCACCCGCTTATCACAGTTGATCGGCACCAGGGCAATAGTCGATTTGATGTTGGTCACAAGATTCTTATGGGACAACATGACACCTTTCGGCTTGCCAGTGGTGCCGGAGGTGTAGATGATGGTCGCCAGATCATCTTCATGAATGGCGGCTCTAAGCGTCTGAAAACTTTCCAGATGCTTATTAGTGGGTTCCACGATCAGGTCGTCCCATCCGGGGAGGTCAGGGAGTTGTTCTATGGTGAATATTTTTTTCAGCAGAGGCATCTGCCCGGCTAGGGCGCGCACCCTGTCGTATAGTTCCCTTTTTGAGACAAAGCAATATTGAACGTCGGCCTCCCTAAGGATATATTCAAGGTTTTCATCGGACAGCGTTGCATGAACGGGCACCACTATTACTCCGATCTGCAGCATTCCGATATCCAGAAAATTCCATCTAGGGCTGCCAACATGGGCCAGGATAGCGGCTTTATCCCCCTTTTTCAAGCCAAGGTCCAAAAGGCCGGCGCTTACACGGTTGATCTCTGTGATGCATTCCTGCGTAGAATAAGTAGTCCACTTCAGGCCTTTTTTCTGCCCCAAAGCGACTTTTTGAGGGAATCTGAACGCCTGGTAAGGAAACAACTCAAATAAGCGCCTGTAGTCCATATGCAGGATAGATGTAAATGAATTTGCATGCTGAAGATAGTAAAAGAAGGGAGTATAGACAATAGGAAGGGTTAATTAAGATCGTCAAGAAAATGGATGGTCTGATCTAAACTCTTAAGAATTTTGGCGTTAGCAGGCAATTTCACCTCCTGAGCCACCACCTGATAGCCTGAAAACAGAAGGGCTGTATCTTTGAAATACTCGGCCATACGGTCTATATAACTCTGGACAGGCTCTTTAGCGAACGTCTCAGTGATCATAGTAAAAATGTAATCCGGCCTGTGGATCTTATGGGCGTCCTGAAGATCACTAAGGGAAATATCCTGCCCGATGTAAATGACATGGTTCTTTCGGGATTTCAGCATGTAATGCATAAACAATAGGCTGAGCTCCTGCCGTTCTCCCTCAGGCAGGTAAATCATAAACTTTCTATAGCTTTTCCAGGCAGGAAGCGGCTCCTGATCGATCGCTACAATGATCTTTTGACGAATGAGGTAGCTCATAAAATTTTCCTGCACAGGATTGATCGAGCCGGTCAGCCAAAGGAGGCTAAGTTTGTCCAGAAAGGGATAAATGATTTCCAGCATGGTCCTCTCAAAACCCAGTTGCTGAATATTAGTGGAAACAATACGGTCGAATTTGAACTCATCCATCTCGATCATCGAAATGGTCAGCGCATCTAATTGCGTTCCATACTCGAAATTGATCTCTGATACAGCCGCCACCTTTTCAGCAATCTCACCTTTACTCATTCTGGCTATCTTCGAAATTTTGATGCCGTTTTTATTGAGCAACGCAATGTTAAGCAAAAACTTGAGATCCTCATCCAAATAATAACGAATGTTAGTCTTGGTGCGTTGAGGCTCGATAATGCCGTAGCGATGCTCCCAGATCCTAATGGTGTGAGCCTTAATACCAGATAACTTTTCCAGATCTCTAATGGAATAAACAGCCACTATCTTAAGTGATTTTTGTGATCATTAGGTACTGAAGCAAGCAATTTTAAGTATAACTTTCCCCCCGCGGGCAAGAGAAAGTTATATTATGAAACATACACCGCCGGCGGCGGTGTATGTTTTATAGGTAAATTTGCTCACTTACTTACTTTCCCTAAACAGAAAAATGTTTAGGATAAATAAACACATTTTGTGGTTGACACAGCCCCAAACTGCAACCGAAAGCCTAACAGCGATGAAAAAAAAAGGTTTACGCTTTTGTCAAATTCATGACTTTAATAAGCTGTTCGACAAAGAAAAGCTGTGATTTTTTCAAAGCGGAAGTATTGAATTTTTAATTAACTTTATCGCAAGTTGATAATTGAAAAGTCTTATCCGATATGAAGTACAGGTATACCTTATTTTTTTTCTTACCCTTTTTACTTTTTCAGGTCAAAGGCCATAGCCAGAACAACAGTTGTGAATTCACCTTTGAGCTCCGGGATGGGTTCGGAGACGGGTGGAACGGCGCCGCCCTTTTCGTCAAACTCAACGAAACGGAATTCGTTTTTGACCTTGACAACGAAACGGACAATGGTTTTCTGGAATCCATTCCCCTGACAATAACCTCCGGCGACCAGCTCACCATCCGATATTCCTCAGGCCTGTACGATGAAGAGGTTTCCTGGGCTTTGATCGACCCACAGGGAGATGTTGTTCTGGAATTTAATGGGAACCCCACAGAAGGGGTCGTATTTGATCAAGCGGTGGAGTGCCCTCCCTGTATCGGTCCGCGCACCGAGCAGGTATTTGTCGTCGATGTCAGGGCCGCCACTGCTGACCTTAGCTGGATCGATGTTAATGAGGGGGCGGGGCTCTACGCTGTTGAGGCGGGGCTACGAGGGTTCACTCCGGGCACGGGCACTACCGTTCAAACCGCTGCATCCGAAATACGGCTAAGAGGTCTGATGCAGAATACGTCCTACGATGTCTACATCACCTTGTTGTGCGAAAACGGCGAAAGCAGTAAAGTGGCCGGACCGGTTACTTTCAAAACCCGCTTTGCCACGGACGTCAGGATCAGAGAAATCCTCAACCCCATGACCAGCTGCGACCTGAGCTTTAATGACACTGTTAGAGTGGCCATCGAAAACGTTGGCGGCGAACCTCAGTCCCTCATTCCCTTCAAGTATGAGGTGAATGGGGTTGAAGTTCCCATCAATCTTCCCAACGATGGGCTTTATACCGGCGTACTGAGCAAGGACAGCATCGGCCTTACAGAGTTCGATCAAACTTTTAACTTCGGCAACCCCGGAGAATACAGGATCCGCTCATGGACAGACCTTGCTGAAGATAGTTTTCGCAGTAACGACACCACGGAGATCAATATCGTCAGCATTCCTGACATATTCGAGTATCCCTATTTTGAAAATTTTGAGGTTTGGGGCGGCGGATGGACTGTGGCTGAGGAAAGCAATGCTCCAAGCTGGGCCCGTGGGATACCGGCAGGTAATGAAATTTCTATGGCCGCAGGAGGTATAGGCGCCTGGGTGACCAACTTATCAGGGAGGTATAATTTCGGAGAATTGTCCTATCTCGTTTCCCCTTGTTTAAACCTTAGCAGTTTTACTGATGATCCGGTCATTTCCTTTTCTTTATTTGTAGACACAGAAGAAGAATTTGACGGTGCCTGGCTTGAGTTCAGCGCTGACGATGGGGAGACCTGGAACAAGGTCGGCCAGGCTGCTACCGGCTTGAACTGGTACAACAATCCTGTTGCGCAGCGTTGGGAAGGTGATGGAGGCTTTGACGGCTGGGCGTTTGTTTCCAATACCCTGACCGGAACGGCCGGCCTTGAGCGAGTCCGGCTTCGGTTCGTCTTTTTTTCAGATATTAGTACTGAACGGGAAGGCATCGGCATAGATAATGTACTGATCTCTTTGCCCTTTAATCAGGACCTGGCGGCCGTTAGTGTGACGGCGACATCGGAGGAAGCCTGCGGCGTCCTCTCAGATAGCATTGAATTGACCATTAGCAACCTGGGTATGGATGCCATTACCCAGTTTGAAATGAATTACAGGATCGGGGATACAGGAGAGGTGATCACTGAGTCTCTGTCACAAACCTTATCTTCCGGCGATCAGCTGGTGTATCGTTTTGAAACGCCGTTCAATTCTTTTGAACAGGAAACGCTTAATATAACAGCCTGGGTGAGCCTGCCGGGCGGCGATCAATTTGCAGGGAACGACACGGTCCGCATGTCTCTGTCGACGCTCCAATCCTTTCCTTATGCTGAAAATTTTGAGATTCAGCGCATTCCGGATCGCTGGCAAACAGACGGAGTTGTAACGAACGGGCATGGCAACCGCTCCTTTGTGCTTTCCGACAACCTGAGCGCCTCGAACACTACTTTTTCTGCTCTTTCTCCGCTACTCGGCCCGGTTGCGGCGCAAGACAGTTTGCGCTTTGATTATCGCTTTGTCAGTCTGCAGGGCGATGGAAGCGTGCCTTATTCCCTAAGTGAGGGAGAGGAGTTGCTCATTCAAATCAGTACGGATTGCGGGCAGACCTTCGAAACTTTGCTGACCATTGACCAAAGCAGCCACGATCCAACCATTCTTATGACGTCCAGGACCATCCTTCTGGAAGCCTTTGAAGGAGAAACGGTTCAGTTCCGCTTTCTTGCCAATCGCATTGGCGGCGCATTTTGGGTGGATCTGGACAACATCAATGTGGTGCGATGCCCCCCCTCATTATTGCTCAGCCTTACTGGGGTTAACGAAATGGGCGAGGATGGGCGCAACGGCTCCGCCTCTGTTGAGGCCGGCGCAGGCGTCGGCCCGTTTTCCTATCAATGGAGTAGCGGTGACATCACCAAAACAGCTTCCAAATTGACGGCCGGCACTTACACTGTAACCGTAACGGATCAATTTGGCTGTAAGGATGAAGGGCAGGTGCTGGTGGGATTAACAACCGATGTAGAAGAGCCGGGGGATGAGGTGTTGCTGCGCTTTTTCCCTAATCCTACCCGGGATGTTACTATTATGGATTTGCAGCTGGGCCAACCCCGGAATGTCCGCATTCAACTATTGAACTTGATGGGGCAAATGATTTGGGAAGACCAGGAGCAGGGAGTTGAAAGCCTGCGGTACCTCATTGACCTTACGGCCTTCCCTGACGGCATATATATGATCCGACTTCTGGCCGGCGATCGTCAGGTTGTCCGGAGGTTGATCAAGTCGCGTTAACCTTCTGTATTGAACTTGATAAAGGGGTGTTGTCTTAAAATACCACATTGGCAGGCAAAATCCCTTTCGGACGGAGGGGACAGCCTTATTTGTTTTTATTCCATACATGAAATAGTTTTCATTTTTTCATTAACACAATGAAACCATTTCAGCATCCAATTGTATTTTTTTACAATACGCACACAAAGAAATCACATAAAAATGAAAATAGGCATTGTTTGCTATCCGACATACGGAGGGAGTGGTGTGGTGGCGACGGAACTTGGAATAGGTCTTGCTGGTTTGGGGCATGAAGTACATTTTATCACCTACAAGCGTCCCGCCCGGCTGACGGCCTTTCACGAAAATGTTTTTTATCATGAAGTGGACACAGAAGAGTATCCTTTGTTCGAATATATGCCTTATGACAGCATGCTGGCCAGCAAGATGGTGGATGTAGTCAAGTATGAAAACATTGATATTCTTCACGTGCATTACGCCATTCCGCATGCTGCCGTAGCCTATTTGACGAAAAAAATATTGCTCACACAGGGCAAATATGTGCCGGTGGTAACTACTCTGCATGGCACGGACATCACGCTGGTGGGGCGCAATAAGGCTTTTTCTCCGGTAGTAGAATTTTCCATTAACAAATCGGATGGGGTGACGGCTGTTTCGGAAAGTCTCAAGCAGCAAACGCTTGACTATTTTGAGGTTAACAAAGACATACAGGTCATTCACAATTTTATCGATTTTGACCGTTTCAAGAGGGTTAATAAGGATCACTTCAAAAAAGCCATCGCACCCAATGGCGAGCGAATCATCACCCATGTTTCCAATTTCAGAAAGGTTAAAAGGATCGATGATGTGATTGATGTTTTTTACAGAATTCATCAAAAAATACCTTCCAAGCTGTTGCTGATCGGTGACGGGCCCGAGAGGCGCAAAGCGGAATCTCAATGCCGGCGACTTGGTTTGTGCGAAGAAATTCGGTTCCTGGGTAAGCAAGATGCCGTAGAAGAGTTACTGGCGGTGTCCGACCTGTTCTTAATTCCATCACAGAAAGAGAGCTTTGGCCTGGCGGCCCTGGAAGCCATGGCCTGCGAAGTGCCGGTTATTTCCACCAATGCGGGAGGGCTTCCGGAGGTGAACATACATGGAGAAACAGGCTTTCTAAGTGAAGTAGGGGATGTGGACGATATGGCAAAAAACGCCATCAGGATCTTAAAGGATGAAGAGTTGCTGAATTTGTTCAGGAGAAATGCCCTTAAACAAGCCAAGAGGTTTGACATCAGCAATATACTTCCCAAATATGAAGCCTATTACCAGGAAGTACTCAAAACAGTTTATCCCCCAACCACAAGGGTGTGATCAGGGCCGTTGTTCCATGAGATTGGCGTTCTTAATGTAGTTGAGTCGCCATTGCCTTTCGGGTGCAACATCTCCTTTGATGTATTTCTCGA
The DNA here is from genome assembly GCA_964548175.1 of uncultured Saprospiraceae bacterium. Lineage (GTDB taxonomy): Bacteria > Bacteroidota > Bacteroidia > Chitinophagales > Saprospiraceae > JANQPA01. The sequence continues at coordinate 52,815 of CAZJQS010000020.1, read as the reverse complement.
TCATCAGGCTGGCGATGGGGGCCGCATAAGTTCCGCCGAAGCCAGCATTTTCCACATAAACGACCACGGCGATTTCAGGATTTTCTTTAGGGGCAAAGCAGAAGAAAATGGAATGGTCTTTCTCGGCATTTTCCGCCGTTCCGGTTTTTCCGCAAATGGGGATATCGGGAATATAAGCTGAGCGGGCGGTGCCAGCCAGAACGGCTTTCTCCATGCCGTCAATGACCGGGCTGAAATGCGCTTCCTCAATGCCGACATAATGTTTTCTGCGGTATTGTTCAGAAATGGGTTCATCGCTATTCAGGTAGCCCTTTACCAGGTGAGGCGCCACATAATAGCCTCGATTAGCGATGATGGCTGCGGCGTTAACCATTTGAATATTGGTCATTTGAATTTCCCCTTGTCCTATAGCCAGAGAGCGGATCCAGAGTGAATTCCATCGCTGCCCTTCCTGTTGGCGGTTAAACCAATCCGTGTAGTATCTTGAAGTAGGGTAGTTGCCGCCTTTCTCAGAGGGGAAGTCTATTCCGAGGGATCGACCGAGGCCGAATTTATTCAGGTAGGTATTAAAAGTATCCAATCCGATATTAGGCTGATCAAAACCATATTGATCGACTATTTCCCTGAAAACCGTCACAAAATACGCATTGCAGGAATGTTGAATGGCCATGGACACACTGGTGCAGGTAGGATGGCCGTGGCAGCCGGTAAGGCGCAAGCCGTTATGATAGTACGCCCCGCTGCATCTCACGGTACGATTGGGGTCGAGCAATCCCTTTTGCATGCCGATGAGGGCAACAAGAGGCTTAAAAAGCGACCCTGGAGGGTACTGGGCCAGTACGGCACGGTTAAATAGCGGCTTGAGGGAGTCCCTGTTCATCTCCAGATAGGCTCTGCCTCTATCTTCATTGCCGATAACCAGGTCATTAGGATCATAGGCGGGGCTGCTGACCATAGCAAGGATTTCACCCGTAGCAGGTTCCAGAGCAATGATGCCGCCGCGTTTATTGGCCATGAGCATTTCCCCAAAGACTTGCAAATCCAGATCGATAGTAGAAAGGAGGTCTCTTCCGGATTTCGGCGGGATATCCCTTTTTTCGGCTTTATAGTTATCGACTACTCTGCCCAAATTGTCTTTGAACACATATTTGGCGCCTTTTTCTCCCCTGAGTAGTTCCTCATAAGAAGCCTCCAAACCTGTGGCGCCGATATAATCGCCGGAGACATACAAGCCGCCGGACTCCTCTACTTCTCTCTTGTTGACTTCCCGAATATAGCCCAATACGTGGGCGCCGGTATTAGCAGGATACCCTCTAACGTTTCTCAGCTGAACAAAAAAGCCCGGAAACTCGTACAGGCTTTCCTGAAAGGTAGCAAATCGCTCAGCAGAAATCTTGCTCATAAAAACAAAAGGAACAGATTTGGAAAAACGATCGCTGCGCCAGTCTTTATTCAGATTTTCTCTGAAAATCGTCTCATTAATATTCAAAAGACGGCAGAATTTGGCCGTATCCATATCAGGATCGATGCGGTTGTAAGTAACCATCAGGTCATAGATGGGATCATTATTAACCATAAGATTGGTGTCCCGGTCGTAAATGACCCCCCGCGAAGGATAAATGGTCAGTTTTTCTATGGCCGTGGCGTTGGCTTTATTTCGGAAAGTACTGTCGATCAACTGCAATTGCATGGCCTTACCGACCAGGACAATAGCCGCCAGAACGAAAAAAAACTGAATAACCCCTTGTCTTTTTTTAAAAGTATCTGCCACGATCCTGATTGTTAAATATCCAAGATAGGATAAACTATTCCTTACAAAACTAATCAGATGGATTGAAAATTGCCATTATCAAAAGGATAAAAAGCATAGAAAGTACAAAAGAGACTGCTGTTTTCACTAAAATACTGAGAATATAAGCATAGGTGAAAGCTTCCACAGAGAAATAGAAAAAAAGATGTATCCCCATTAAAACAGCTGCGTACCTCAGGAACCACGTCCAGCCCATTCTTTTGGGCGTAGGGCTGGAATTTGTGGTATAGCCTCCTTTCGGCTCCAGCCTCCGGATGATGACCGGCCGGATATAGGCAATAAACAAAGTCGCACTCGCATGTATCCCTGGTGAGTCATAAAAAATATCAATAGTCAACCCTGCTATGAATCCGATAAAGGTGAGAAGCATGGTGTTGGTCCGAAAGGGAAGCAATAAAATAAACAAAGGATAGACTAGGATGGTGATGTAGGGGAAATTGATAAACGCGTTGCCTATTCTTTGCAGGACCAAAATTTGAAAGGCGCAAAGCAATAAAAAGCGGAACGCATTATTGTATAAATCCTTACTCATCATTTCCCTTTAGCTGCAATAGTTCTGCTCTGTCTCTGTTTTTAACGATGTAAACGTATTCAATCCTGCTAAGGTCATTAAACAGGTCGACTTTTATGTTGTAAAAATTATTCCCTTCCGGCAGTGCTGCGCTGCTTACGGCGCCTATGGCCATACCGGGAGGAAACATAAAAGAATAGCCGCTGGTTTCCACCGTATCTCCTACGGCTACTTCCGCATGCTTCGGGATGTCCTCCAGGTCCATAGTGGTTGGATCCATTTCATTTCTCCACGCCAAGGATCCAAAATAAGGGGTGGACCTTAGTCTTGCCGAAATACGCGTCTGACGGTGGAGCAGGGACATGGCTACGGAGTAATGGGCAGAAACGTCAACCACCACACCGACCAGCCCGTTCAGCCCTACGACGCCCATATGCTCTTCTACGCCGTCATTGCGACCTTTATTAATGGTGATCATATTATCCAGTCCGGTGATAGAGTTCTTGATGATCTTTCCGGGAATAAATTCGAAATTATATTCCATCGTATCCAGGCGAATAGCGTCCATCTCCACTTCTTTGCCGAGTAATGCATAAAGGTATTCCTCCAGCACCTGGTTTTTTTCTTCCAGCACCTGGTTTTCCTTTTTCAGGTCCAGATAGTCCAGTCCCTGGGAATAGAGGTCAAAAACAGCACCCGCATAGGTGCTGGTGGAGTTAAGCAGGATCTGACGCTGTTCCCTGTTGAACTGAACGACCAGGGTGAAACAGACCAATTCCAGGAAGAAAAAGGTAAGGAAATTTCGATTTCGGACTATAAATTCTATCAGGTTGCGCATAGGCAAAAAATAATTGCTTTACACGCTCTTTCTGTCGATAAGGAAGGTATAACGATCTGAGTTTTTCAAGGCAATACCTGTTCCTCTAACAACTGCGCGCAGCGGATCTTCAGCTATGTGTATCGGAAGCTTGGTGCGCTGGCCGATCCTTTTATCCAATCCCCTTAATAAAGCTCCTCCTCCGGTCAGATAAAGGCCAGTGCGGTAGATGTCAGAGGCTAACTCCGGCGGCGTAGCTTCCAGGGCTTTGAGCACTGCATCCTCGATCTTTGAGATGGATTTGTCGATGGCGTGAGCGATCTCACGGTAGTTGACCTTGATTTGTTTAGGGATGCCCGTCATCAAATCGCGGCCGTTCACGGCGAAATCCTCAGGAGCTACCTCATCTTCGAGATGGTCGAGAGCGGAACCGACGTGGATCTTCAGCTGCTCTGCCGTGCGTTCACCGATAAGAATATTGTGCTGCCGTTTCATGTAGCTCATAATATCGTTGGTGAACTCATCCCCGGCAATCCTTATGGATTGATCACAAACGATACCGGAAAGGGCAATGACGGCAATTTCAGTTGTTCCTCCCCCTATATCTATGATCATATTACCGACGGGCTCTTCCACGTCAATGCCGATCCCAAGAGCAGCAGCCATCGGTTCGTGGATCAGGTAAGTCTCTTTGCTATCTACGTGATCCGCCGAATCGAAAACGGCTCTTTTTTCTACCTCGGTAATCCCGGAAGGGATACAGATGACCATTTTCATATGCGAGAACAACCGGCGGGTATTGCCCATCATTCCGATAAAGCCCTCAATCATGCTTTCCGCTGCCTGAAAATCTGCGATCACGCCATCTTTCAAAGGGCGAATGGTTTTTATATCTTCGTGCGTTTTTTCGTGCATTAACATGGCCTTCCTGCCTACTGCAATCGTCTCGCCCGTTCTCCGATCAATGGCCACTATGGATGGTTCATCAACAACAACCTTACCATCCTGAATGATCAATGTATTAGCGGTTCCTAAGTCAATCGCTAATTCTTGTTTAAAAAAATTGAACAGCTTCATTAAAATTGTTTATGGGATTAAATAATGACTCTCCCGTATTGAAAAAAGCAGCCTATCAAAAGACCTTGAAAGTTAACAACTTTTTTTTGCTTATGCCATCAGCGGTTGTAGAATATTTTAAAGCGCCCGGACTAATAGAAGTTGTTTAAAGAATTTGCCGCAAAAAAACGACATTTTCAGCTAAAATGGAAGCGCACGGGGAGCGAAAGTGATTATTTTTCAAACATTTGGCCCTACCACTACCTCCCACAGCTCTTCCGGCCGAAGATAGCGCTGTGCCAATGTCCTTAACTCTTCTGCGCTAATGGTTTTAACTACCGAAGCCAGGCGATCCAGAAAACTTATGGAAAGGCCATCGATATATAGAGATTTGATCACCTCGGCAATATTGAAGGCGCCGTCTACCATCGTCAATAAATAGCCTAGCGTATAATTTCTAACCATATCCAGTTCCTCGGCCCCGACCCGGTCATTGCACAGACGCTCCAGCTCCAGGTAGATTTGCTTGAGCGTCTCTTCCACTGCTTCATTGCTTACTTCCGTACCGATGTAAAAACCTCCATCATAAACCATGGGATCCATCATGGAGTAAATGTTGTAAGTAAACCCTTGCTGCTCGCGGATATTTGTCATCAGGCGGCTACTGAAATAGCCTCCGAGGATCATGTTCAACACATAAAACCCAGGATAATCAGGATGGTATCGGTTAAACAGGCGGCAACCCATCCGAATGGCGGTCTGCATACTATCCTGATGCAGGATGCTCTCCCGCCGGGGCCGGGCAACTACCTCAGGCAACCTTGGCTCAGCAGCTGCGCCACGGACTATGGCCTCGCTTAAGGCCATATCTACTTTTTCGATCATCGCCTGTGTAACCTTCCCGCTAAAAAAAGCCATGCCATTGCCGGCATTATGTAAGCGATGGAAGTGCCGGAGCAGATCTTCGCGAGTCAGCCGGGCATAAGTTTCAGGAAAACTGTTATAACCGTAAGGGTGTTTTTCTCCGAAGACCAATTCGGTAATCTTCCGGTAAGCCAGCACATCGCTCTTGGTAAGGTCAACCTGAAGGCGCTGCTGATTCCTCCTGATAAAAGCATCCAACTCCTTCTGCGGAAAAGCCGGCGCCGACAATAAATCCGTTAAAAAAGGCAATACGGCATCTATGTGCTTATTAACGATATAGAGCGTTACAGTGGATACGTCAATATTGAACGGCATGCTCAGAGAACAGCCGTAATAGTCCATTTCTTCGGCTATATGGGCGCCCGTATAGTTCGCGCTACCCTCCTTGAGCAGGACATTAGTTGCCCGTGCAGCCAACTGCTTGTGTTCAAAAGGGCGCCCCGCCCGGAACACGATCTCCAGCTTGCTTACCTCTTGTTGCCCCATAGCAAGCACATACATGGGCATGCCGTTTCTGAGGATCACCTTTTGGGGTTCTGGCAAATGCAGGCGATCTATCCCCTTGATCTCCGGTATTTTCGTTCGGTCTGGCATAATTTTTTTTGAAGAGTGGCGTTAGGTAAAAAATCATTCTACTCAGCTGCACTTGATGAAATTATCTTGAAACGGCCCCTCATCCGTTACAAAATAGGAAAATCCCCATTGGATAAAAAAGTTCACATAAATTTTACAATACACAAGTTTTCCACACTATGTGGAATACTTGCTGTGGAAAAATAAAACAGATAAACTAATTTTAGGGTTTATATTTTTCCATGCTATTAATGATGCCTTGTATATGAAATTCAGTGTTTCCTCATCAATGCTACTCAAGCAACTTCAGATTGCCGCAGGCTCTATTGCACAAAATACGGTTTTGCCGATTCTTGAAGACTTTTTGTTTACCATCAGCAAAGATAGCCTGCAAATTTCAGCCACCGACCTGGAAACATCCATCACGACCAGGTTGGCAATCAGGTCGAATGACAGCGGCTCTGTTGCTGTACCTGCTAAGATATTGCTGGAAACACTCAAGGCGCTTCCCGAACATCCCATAACTTTTAATATCGACGATAATAACTTCGGTATAGAAATCACCTCTTCTTTTGGAAAATATCGCCTTGCCGGAGAGATCGGCAGGGACTTCCCTAAAATTCCAGAGCCCGACGCCGTCGACACCGTAGGCCTGCCAGGCAAGATCCTGGCTCAGGGGATTAACAAAACTTTGTTCGCCACCAGCACCGATGAACTGCGCACAGCAATGACAGGCGTCTACTTCCAGGTCGATTTTGACAAGCTGACTATGGTCGCCACCGATGCACACAAGTTGGTAAAGTATAGCTATAATAACCTTTCCAGCGATGTTTCCACCTCTTTTATCGTGCCCAAAAAAGCCCTTAACCTACTGAAAAGCGCCGTACCGGAAGGAGAAGACGTCAGATTGTCCTTTAACAAGGCTAACGCCTTTTTCTCTTTTGGCGACACTCAGCTGGTATGCCGGCTGATCGACGCCAAATACCCTGATTACAATGCCGTTATCCCTGTGGACAATCCTAACTTGCTGACTATTGACCGCTCGCCGTTCCAAAACTCCCTCAAGCGGATCGCCATCTACGCGAATAAAACCACTAATCAGGTGGTACTCAATATTTCTGACGGCAGCCTGACCGTCTCCGCCCAGGATCTGGACTTTTCAAATGAAGCTACAGAACAACTTGATTGTTCCTACGAAGGAGAACCCCTGGTGATTGGCTTTAATGCCAAATTCCTCATCGAAATGCTTGGCGTCATCGATTCCGATCAGGTGAAAATGGAGTTATCCACTCCTACCCGGGCGGGAATACTGCTGCCCACCAAAGAGGGGGAAGAAGAACATATCCTCATGCTGGTCATGCCAGTGATGCTGAGTAATTGATGGGATTGCGTAAACGCCGTCCTGCCCGCTCGCCCTCCGGCAAACGGGCTCGCGCAGCATATATAATTTTTATCGATGGAATCCTTTTATCCATGAATCCTCATAAAACGATATTTCTTTTTGTCTTTCTCCTGGCCCTTTCCTGTACCGGCTCCCCTTCCGGACAGACACCTACAACCCAAACGGACGCTTACCCGCAACAGCCGGAAGAAGTCATCCGGCACTATCAGGCTCATATCGATAGTAACCGCTTCGAACAGGCAAAAACATACAGCACCGAAGGTGGAAAAGCATGGATAGACACCCTCTCTAAAATCATCAGCAGTAGTAGCGATGACCTCGATTCCACCTTGCTGCATACCAGTTTTTTAAATATCGATTGTAAAATACAACAAGACACAGCCTTCTGCAATTGCCTGGCAGTCGATCAGGATGGAGAATATGAGGTGCTCTACCAATTGATCAGACAGGATGGAAAATGGAAAATAGAGGCGCCCAAAGAGGACGAGCTATGGATAGACGAACAATTGATTCAGGACATGATTCAACAATTTAATCAGGAATGAAAGAAAAACACTCCAAGATAGGGCTGTTTTTTGGTTCTTTTAATCCCGTGCACGTCGGCCATATGGTGATCGCCAATTTCATGGCCACCCAAACCGACCTGGAAGAAGTCTGGCTGGTCATCTCTCCCCATAATCCTCTCAAACCCAAAAAATCACTAGCCAACGACTATGATAGACTTCACCTGGTACAACTGGCCATTGGCGACAACCCACACCTAAAAGCCAGCACCATAGAATTCGGCTTGCCACAACCTTCCTTTACCATCGATACGCTAACTTACCTGAAGGAAAAATTCCCTGACAAACAGTTTGTCCCCATCATGGGAGGCGATAATCTGACAACACTGCATAAATGGAAGAATTATGAACTGCTGCTAAGGGATTATGAGCTTTATGTCTATAATCGGCCAACTTATAACACGGAAGAATTTCGGTTCTATCCCAATATTAAGATCGTCGAAGCACCTCTGATGCAAATATCCTCTACCTACATACGAAAGTGCATCAAAGACGGTAAATCCGTCCAATATCTGCTTACCGAACCGGTTTATGAGTACTTGTTATCCAGCCATCTTTACCGGTAAGGGAAAACGTCTAAACATGATCACGGTAAAGACCAGGACAAAACCAAATCTCCTTTTTGCTGTAATCTTTAGCCAAACAATAATATTTTTGTTCTGTGGTTAACATAAGTGTACCAAGCGGTCTTGATTAAAATTTACGGATATGCGCAGTTTTCAAATTCTGTTTTCCCTGTTAAGCTTATTCATCCCGTCAGTCCTGTTTGGACAAAACAGCCTTTCCATCGGTCAGTGGCGGTCTCATTTGCCTTATAATGTAGGCAGAGTAGTCGCACAAAGCTCCGAAAAGGTATATTTTGCCACGAGCTGGTCAGTCGTTTCCCTCGATAAAATAGACGAATCGGTAGCATTCCTGTCCACAGTAGAGGGGCTCAGCAATACCGGCATCCAGTTGATCGAGTACAACCCCGGCAACGAAACGCTGATCATCGTATATACCAATAGTGTGATCGACCTTGTCAAACCAAACGGCATCATTACCATGAATCAGATCCGGAATTTTGACAACATCACCGGAGAGAAAACCATCTTCGACATCAGCATAGAAAATGATTCTACGGTATTGCTGGCGGCTAGTTATGGTGTCTCCAGGATCAATATCAACAGAAATGAGTTCGACTTTTCGACTTTCATGCCTATTCCGGTAAGGGCCGTCCATCTTTTTAACGATCAGATCTATGCCGCTACAGACGAAGGCATTTATCGGGTTAAGGCGGATAATGTCAATCCGGCCGACTTCGGCCAGTGGGAATTCCTGGATGCCGGCCTTGGCTTTCCTTTGGATTACTCCAGCCACAACCTGACCACTTATCAAGGAGACCTGTACGCAGATATTAACGATACGGTTTTTATCGTTAACCGCCTGCCTCTCCAAAAATTTCACCATGAAGAAGGACATGACGTCGCCTACCTCTCTGCTACCGGAAAAAACTTACTTATCGGGCTTAACTGCCTCAGAGGCTGTAACGGTCCAAAGGTGTTTTACACCACAGAGCAAGGACAACAAGGATACATTGACAGCGGCTGTGTGGGGCAACCCATCAATGCTGTCGAGGACGAACAGGGGCGCATCTGGTTTGGTGACGGCTTTCGTGGTTATCGCAGGATAAATAACCCCGGCGATGAATTTTGTTCGGTCCGGGATTTCAACTCTCCCTATTCCGCCAACTCCCGGGAGTTTGCTTTCTACAACAATCAACTCTGGATGGCCGCCGGAGGAGTTAATCAAACGTTCAGCAACCGTTTCCTGGACCATGGTTTTGCTTCCTTTATCGATGGCCGCTGGACCATCTACAATAGGTTAACCCGCGATGAATTAAAAGGTCGCCTGCTGAATGATCCCGTTGATGACCTGCTTGACTTCCTTACCATCGCTATACACCCGGGTAATGGGACAGTTTATGCCGGCTCCTTTTACGAAGGCCTGATCGAATTTGACGGAGAAAATATAAACCAATACGACGACAATAATTCTACTCTAAGCAATGCTATTGGCGACCCCCTTCGCACCAGAGTCAGCGGATTGGCCTTTGACGAGGACAACAATCTATGGGTCAGCAATCACTCAGCTGACCGCCCACTCTCGGTATTGAAATCGGACGGAGAATGGCAGAGCTTTGCACCTTCCTGCCGGCAGGAAGAAATTCACCAACTGGCGGTCGACAAGAATGGTTACAAATGGATTATTTCGGATAACAGTGTTTCCGGCGTACTCGTCTTTGACGAAGGAGAGATGGATGACCCTTCGGATGACCGCTGCCGCACCTTCAGTGCTAATAACAGCGAGTTGCCGACCAACAATACCAATTGCCTGGCCATCGACCTGGACGGCGATGTCTGGGTGGGTACCAGCGAAGGAGTCGTCATCTTCGAATGCGGGGCTAATGCTTTCGAAAACATCTGCCGGGGAACACGGCGTATCGTGGAACAGGATGGCTTCGGCGCCTTTTTGCTCGAAACCGAAGAGGTTCAGACTATAGCCGTGGACGGGGCCAATCGCAAATGGGTAGGGACTCAAAACGGCGTTTTCGTCCTCTCGCCGAACGGTGAGGAACAAATCGCCCATTTTACACAAGATAATTCTCCTTTATTCGATAACAACATCATCGACATTGCCATCAACCCACTTACCGGAGAGGCTTTCATCGGAACGGATAAAGGCGTTATTTCCTACAAAGGACAGGCAGTAGAAGGTGGGCAGGTGAACAGCAGCACCATAGAGATCTACCCCAATCCGGTCCGGCCGGAATATCAGGGCCCCATTGCCATTCGCGGACTGGCAAGGGACGCTAATGTCAAGATCACCGATATCCACGGGAGGCTGGTTTTTGAAACGGCTGCTTTAGGCGGGCAGGCCATATGGGATGGATTCGACTACAACGGCAGGAGGGCCGATTCAGGGGTTTATCTTATCTTTAGCACGAGCAATGCCCGTTTTACCGGTTTTACCGCCAAGCCGAGCACTGCTGTCGGAAAAATTTTATTCGTCAAATAGATCAATACTATGAGATATGCCTTTCTGTTTTCCCTTCTCCTCTCTTTTTGTTCTTCCATAGCTGGACAGGACTCGGACAGTAGCGCTTTGCGTTTAAAAATGGTCTTTGCAGGCGATGTGATGGGACATGATTCACAGATCAGCTCAGCCCAGGTGGTTAAGGATTCACTATATGATTATTCTCCTTGTTTTGAATACATTTCACCTATCCTAAAGCAAGCGGACCTTGCCATCGCCAACCTGGAGGTCACGCTCCCCGGAAAGGCCCCATACAAAGGATATCCCCGGTTTCGCAGCCCAAACGACCTGGCGCTGGCGCTGCGCTACGCCGGCTTCAATTTTCTCGTTACGGCCAATAATCACTCTAATGATGCCGGCAAAACGGGAGTGATCAACACCATAAAAACCCTCTATGATTACGGTTTTTATCAAACCGGAACCTTTCAAACGCAGGAGGAAGGAAAGGCTTTTTATCCGCTGATCGTCTATCGCAACAACTTCAAACTGGCTTTTCTTAATTACACCTATGACACCAATGGGTTACCCACCCAGCCGCCGACCATAGTGAACCTGATCGAAGAGGAGCAAATCCGCAAAGACATTATCGAGGCTAAAGCCCTCAACCCCGACTTCATCACCGTTATTCTGCATTGGGGAAATGAATACCAATTGATGGAAAGTAAGGAGCAAAGACAACTGGCGGACTCCATCTTTCAATGGGGGGCAGACCTCATCGTCGGCGCTCACCCTCACGTAGTTCAACCCATTAGAGAAGTATGGCATAAAAAGTCACAGAAAGATTCACTTCGCCGGGTCATTGCTTATTCCCTGGGGAATTTCATCTCCGGCCAGCAGAAACAGTATACAGACGGAGGCATTATGTTCGAGGTAGAGATCGAAAAAAAGAACGAACGGTCCAAGGCCAGGATCGTCGACCATCATTACATTCCCGTCTGGCGATATATTCAAAAAAACGACCATAAATCCACTTATCGGGTAGTACCGATCGCTGCTTTTGAAAACGGAGCCGAACAGATGATCGGAATGACAGATGGGGATATTGGTAAAATGAACTTTTTCGCTAAAGAAATGCGAAAGCACCTCGACCGTTTTGAGGGTAAAGAGAAAAAAATAACGCTGGAAGAATTAGGCCTTTTTCTAAATGAAACTGCATCGACAGAAGAAAAATAACATTATGATCGTATCTGCTATCCTTGCTATGTCAAAAAACCGCGTCATCGGAAAGGACAATCAAATTCCCTGGCATTTATCCGGTGATCTGAAATACTTCAAAAAAACCACCCTGAATCATCACATCATTATGGGGCGAAAAACCTTCCTGTCGATCGGCAAACCCCTGCCCAAACGCACCAACATCGTCCTTACCCGTAATCCCTACTTCGTCGCCTCCAATGTCCTGGTCGCCTCCTCTGTTCAGCAAGCATTAGAACTGGCTGAAGATAACGGCGAGAATGAGGTCTTCATTATCGGCGGCGGAGAGATCTATCTGCAATCCATGCCCTTTTGGGATAGGGTCTACCTCACTTTGGTTGAAGCCGAAGTGGAAGGCGATGTTTTTTTTCCCGAAATTGATGATAAGGAATGGAAACTCGTGTCCGAAGAAAAACACCGGGCGGATGTAAAGAATGATTATGATTATTCCTTTCTGATATATGAAAGAATGGCCCATTCCATTTCCGACGAATAGCAAAACAGAGAGCCTCGGCATTAGTCCTCCCCTCGGGCAGGAGTGCCTCAAAAACCACTTGCTACAGGAAAATTCAAGTCTACTACACCATCATAATAACTTGATAAACAATACTTAACATAATTTGCACGTTGCCTTTTTTTCCTTTATTTTGGAAAAAAAAGCCAAATGAAAGTACCCGAAACATTCCTTCACTACGTGTGGAGGCTTAAAAAATTTGACCTTCATGGTTTAAAAACGACAGAAGGTGATTCCCTGTATATCCTGGACGGCGGTCATTACAATCACAATGCCGGCCCTGATTTTTTAAACGCCAGGATAAACATCAACAACACGCTGTGGATCGGCCATGTGGAGATCCACGTTCTGGCCAGCGACTGGCTCAAACATGGCCATCAATACGATAATGTCATCCTGCATGTCGTTCTCGAAGAGGACGAGTGGATATACAACAGCAGCGGCTGCCGCCTTCCCTGCCTTGAATTAAAAAAGCGAATACCTCATAACCTGCTTGGGCTTTATCAAAAGCTGCTGCACAACGAATACTGGATCCCCTGTCAGTATTACTTTCCCAGAATACCCGCCATAACCAAAGAACTATGGCTGGAACGGCTCATGATCGACCGGCTGGAAGACAAGCTGGCCGGCCAACGGCAGCGCTTAAAGGATAATAAATACGATTGGGAGGAAACCTTCTATCATTTCCTGTCAAAAGGCCTTGGGATGAAGGTCAATTCCGAGGCAATGGAAGAGTTGAGCTGGAGAACGCCTCTGTCCGTCGTTCGCAAACATAAGCATAGCCTGTTTCAACTGGAAGCCTTGTTCTTCGGGCAATCAGGCTTGTTACAGTCCGATCTGACCGAGCCCTACCCCATGCAGTTGCTACAAGAATATCAATTCCTGGCCAGGAAATTTCAGCTGCAGCCTATGACAGGCGCCCAGTGGAATTTTCTGCGCCTTCGCCCGGCCAATTTTCCGACCATTCGCATCGCACAGCTGGCGACGCTGCTCTACCAGACGGATAATCTTTTCCAAAAAACATTATCGGCGGCTTCTCTGGAAGAGCTTTACCAAATGCTGGAGCTGACCTTATCTAACTATTGGTTTGATCATTATCGCTTCGACAAGGTGTCCATTGGTAAGAATAAAAGACTCGGCCAATCGACTAAACGCTCCCTGGTCATCAATACGATCTGTCCTTTTTTATTTCTCTATGCCGACGAAAGGAAGAATGAAAAGGTCAAACAAAAGGCTTTGTCCTGGCTCGAGCAGTTGCCTCCTGAGCATAATACCATCATTCGCGATTGGGAAAAGCTGGGCGTTCAGCCGGAATCGGCATTTAAAACACAGGCGCTGATCCAATTAAAAACAAAATACTGTAGTGCCCGGCGGTGCACTGAATGCAGTATTGGGCACAGCATCTTAAGCAAATTCGAAAATGATAAAAAATAAACGCTATGGCTAATACCTACATACAAATCCATCTCCAGGTAGTTTTTTTGTGAAATATAGAGAAAACCTGGTCGAAAAGGAATGAAAAGACAAATTATATCCCTACATGGTGGGCATTGTACAAAACCATGGACATAAACCCTTGATCATCAATCCAACGGCAAATTTTTCAATACCCCCGGCGCCTCTTTGAGCTGGGGGATCTTCCCCACATCGATCCAGCGATCCTTATCATGGGGATATTCCAATATAGGCCGATGAGCAGCAGCCGACAAATAAACGTCAATGATGGAGAAGATCTGCTGATCCGGCATAAATTGAAAAATCTCAGGAGAAAGCACATGGATTCCACTGAAAGCGCGCTGGCGGTAAACCGCGGCCGGAACCGGGAGCTTCAGCTCCCCAGTTTTGGCATTGGTCCAGCCGACCAGTCTCCTCTGATCATTAAACAATAGATACCGGGAAGTTTTCCTGTCCCGGGTGGCTAGGGTAGCTAGTGCGGAAGACGCCAGGTGGGCATCGTAGAGCTGCCCCAGATTGATGTCAGAAATAATATCCGCATTATAAACAAGAAAAGGGTGATTTCCGATCAGCGACCTGGCTTTTTTCAGTCCACCACCGGTATCCAGCAGCAATTCTCTTTCATCGGAAATATGGATCTGGATATCGAAGTGCTGTTTGCTTTCCAAAAAATCCACGATCTGTTGACCGAAATGATGAATATTGACCACGACCTCCCTAAAACCATAACGTTTTAAGCGGCGGATGGCAATTTCCAGTAAAGGGATGCCGGAAACTTCCACCAGCGCTTTCGGTTTATTATCGGTCAGTGGACGCAGGCGGGTGCCTAGACCGGCTGCGAAGATCATCGCTTTTTTATACTGCATCCTTCCATCGCTTTTTTAAAGCAAACAATTCATCCCTGTATTGTGCTGCTGAAATGAAGTCCAGTTCTTTTGCTGCTTTCTTCATTTTCTTCTCCGTATTCTCGATCATCAGTTCAATCTTGTCTTTAGAGAGATATTCCATGATCGGATCGGCCGCCAGGCTGGGTTCCTCGGATTCGATATAGGCATGCTCCTGTCCGCCGCGAATATCGAGAATGGATTTCTTGGCCAGAATTTCCTCTCTTGATTTGCGAATGGTTTTCGGTACGATGCCGTATTTTTCATTATAAGCCATTTGCTTGGCCCGCCGGCGGTTGGTCTCGTCAATGGTCGCCTGCATGGAGTCGGTGATCTTGTCGGCATAAAAAATGACCAGGCCATTCTCATTGCGCGCGGCGCGTCCGGCGGTTTGAGTAAGGGAACGATTGTTCCTCAAAAAACCTTCTTTATCCGCATCAATAATGGCTACGAGGGACACTTCCGGCAAATCCAATCCCTCTCTGAGTAAGTTGACACCTACGAGAACATCGAATCCTCCGAGGCGGAGGTCCCTCAGTATCTCCACCCGCTCCATGGTATCTACTTCCGAGTGAATGTAACGAACTTTAATGTTCATTTTCGTCAGGTATTTAGACAACTCCTCTGCCATGCGTTTGGTAAGGGTAGTGACCAACACCCGTTCTTCTCGCTTTATTCGCTCATCGATCTCTTCCATCAGATCATCAATCTGATTCAGGCTGGGCCTAACTTCAATAGGTGGATCCAAAAGGCCTGTCGGGCGGATCAATTGCTCCACGATGACCCCTCCGGTCTGCTCCAACTCATAATCACCGGGAGTTGCACTGACGTAAACGACCTGATTGATAAGGCTTTCAAATTCGGTAAAATTCAACGGACGGTTATCCATAGCAGAGGGCAGGCGAAAACCATAGCTCACCAGGTTCGTCTTTCTAGCCCGATCACCACCGTACATGCCCCTCACCTGTGGCACTGTCACGTGGCTTTCATCGATGATCATTAAATAATCATCCGGAAAATAATCGAGCAAGCAGAAAGGACGAGTGCCGGCTTTTCGGCCGTCAAAGAAGCGCGAATAATTTTCCACCCCATTACAATACCCCAGCTCTTTCATCATTTCGATATCGAAGGTCGTCCGTTCGCGAATGCGCTTGGCTTCCAGAAAGCGCCCTTCCTTTTCAAAATACTTCTCCTGCTCGAACAACTCATCCTGGATTTCGCGGATGATGCCGTGAATTCTCTCCCTCGGCGCCAGATAAAGATTTGCCGGAAAAATAGCCGCATTCGTCATACGTTCGATCCGCTTACCCGACTCGATCTCAATCTGCTCGATCTCTTCAATCTCATCACCGAAAAAGGTAACGCGGTAGCCATAATCCATATAGGGAAGATTAATATCAACCGTATCTCCTCTTACGCGGAAGGTAGCCCGGCGAAAATCGGTTTCCGTCCTGGAATACAGGCTTTCCACCAGCTTGTATAAAAAAGTATTTCTGGAAACGACCTCCCCTTTTTGGATGCGAATAATCCCCGACTTATAATCTTCAGGATTGCCCATACCATAAATGCAGGAAACAGAGGCGACGATGATGATGTCCCGTCGCCCGGAAAGCAAGGAAGAAGTCGCTCTCAGGCGAAGCTTATCCACCTCTTCATTAATAGAAAGGTCCTTTTCTATATAGGTATCCGAACTGGTAAGGTAAGCCTCCGGCTGATAATAATCGTAGTAAGAGACAAAATACTCTACCGAATTATCCGGGAAAAACTCTTTGAACTCTCCATAAAGCTGAGCTGTCAGTGTTTTGTTATGAGTTAGCACTAACGTAGGCCGGTTAAGCTGTGCAATGACATTGGCCATGGTAAACGTCTTTCCGGAACCTGTAACCCCCAGCAATACCTGCGCTTTTTCATATTCGTAGACGCCATTCACCAACTTCTCGATAGCCTGCGGTTGATCTCCTGTAGGCTTGAAGGGCGACACCAGTTCAAACTTCATACGATTTGTTTTTCATGTACTGCCGAAGATAAACAAATCCTGTCAAGGATTAGTTTCGAAGGATTATGCAAAAAGCGATTTTGCTTATTTAACCTAAGTTGCGATGCAACTTAGGTGTAGATGGTAAATGGTAGAAAGTAGAAAGATTTCTGCCTGAAATGGGCAAATAGGTACCTTTTTAGGTTGTATTTCTTTCTACCTAATACTTACCTGAGTTCGGAGACCCCTGAGGCCCCAGAGGGGCAAAATGTTGGTAGAAAAAAATTGAAATTAAAAGGATACCGTACCGTAGGTACGTCATTTATTCCGTACCTACGGCACGGTTTTTTGTGGGTAATCTTTATTTCTTTTCTACCAACATTTAGCCCCTAACGGGGCTAGTTAGCTGATTATCAAAAGGGAAATCTCCGAACTCCCGTTAATACCTTCTACTAAAGTTGCTTGGCAACTTGAGTTATTTAGGCAATTGCATCGAATATTGTTTGTAGGTGCAAACGGTCGGAATGGCTTTTTACACTGCGCCGGCCACTGCTTTCCTTTCACTTTTTACAAAATACATATCTACCGCCCCCTTGTTTTTGGCCTGCACTTTGCCGCGATAGATGCATTCAAAATTATATTTTACCCGATTGTAGGTATCCTCCGAGATATTGACATGCCCTTCAAGGCTGTTGGCTTCCATTCTGGCTGCGATGTTCACGGTATCTCCCCAGATATCATAGGCGAACTTGTTGACGCCCACGACTCCGGCCACAACAGGTCCGGTGTGCAAGCCTATGCGAGCTTCGAAGTAAGGTTTGCCCATTCGTATGCGTTCTTGTTTGTATTCTTCCAGGAACTCCTGCATTTCCAAAGCCGCCTTGATGATGTTGGTGGGAAGCGTACGCCGGTCGGTAAGGCCGCTGGCACACATGTAGGCGTCTCCTATGGTTTTGATCTTCTCTATATCCGGGTATTGAGAAATGATGAAGTCGAAAGCTTTGAAGCATTTGTCCAGTTCCTTCACCAATTCGGCCGGTGTCAGAGATTCCGATACTTTAGTGAAGTTTTTAAAATCAGAAAAAAGAACGGTTACTTCTTTATATTGTTTGGCGCTTGCTTTGCCGTACTCTTTCAATTCCTGAGCAATGGGCGCCGGCAAGATGTTAAGCAATAGCTCTTCAGAACGTTCCCTTTCATATTCGATGACCTTATTTTTCTCCTCCAACACTTTCTTGGCTTTGCGGCTACTCCGATAACGCCCGTAGATCAGGAGCGCCAGAATGATCATGGCGCCGGCAATGACGGCGATCATCCTGGTGATGTTGCGGTTCCGTTCTGCTTCTATCTGAGCGCTTTGGGCGCGGACTTTGGCCTGTTGAAGCATAACCTCCTGCTCCAACTGCTGCTTGGTCATTTTTTTGAGCTCTGAGGACTGTTCTTCGAGTTTTTGGCTGGCGGCCTGCGCCTGTAGCAACGCCTTGTCTTTTTCTTCCTGTTCTTTAACCAGTTGCTGTGTTTGTTCAGACAATTGCTGCCGGGTTTGCTGGTTTTTTTGCACCAATTCTACCGTTCGATCTTCCAGCTCCCTTTTTTCCTGTGATATCTGATCCCGCTCAGAACGAAGCTGCTCTATCTCGGTTTGAAGCGCACTCCTCTCTTCCTCCAGCTTTCGGCGGTCTCTGGCCAGTTGCTCTTTAAGCATGTCATAATCTGAAGATAACTTACTGATGCTTCGATCGGAGAAAAATTCAAAAGCCTCCTCGTATATCTGACTGGCTCTTCGGTATTTTTGCTGGTCATTGGCTACTTCCGCCCGCTTTTGGGTACTCTCAGCCATTAGCCCCAAATCACCTGCCTGACGAGCATAGGCAAATGCATTCTTATATTCTGCGTCGGCGCGATAATACGACCGATCTATTGCATTGATCTCGCCCTTCAGCATGGCGATCTGCGCCAGCATGCCTTTGTCATTCAGGTTGGAAGCGATCTGACTGGCGTCCTGAGCAAAATCGAGTGCTTCTTTGTAATCCCGCTTATTCTTATAAGCCTCCCCCAGTTTAATGTATAAGGCCATCTTCTCTTTTGTGGTCTCCGCCTGCTCCAGCTGTTGCTCCAGCTGTGAAATGCTCTGCGCACCCAGGCTCGCCGTTAGAAAAAATGAAAAAATGATGAAGAAGTATTTCATTTTTACTTATTGTTATTTTTCACATACAAAAGTAGTAAGCTGTTTCTGTAAGTACAAGCTTATATTTTACAGGAGAAACTTTTTTTAAAAAAGCTGTTTGAGAAAAAAGAGAGTGCTGCTGAAATTGTTGACTTTAATATTTTTAACATCAAACCATTGTTTTTCCCTTTTGTTATGAACGTATGCTTAAATCACAAATTGTTACCATTACCTTTTTCAGGTTTGAAAAATTATCGGCAAGGTGGAAGGCGCTGGGTATGATGGGGGGCGCGCGGAGTGCTCTTTCCCAGGTGGAAGGCATGAGTTTCGGCAAGATGCTTGGAAGTGGAGGCCGTGACGGTTTCAGCATTTTTCCTAACTTTGGCGTCTATGGAATCCTGGCGGCCTGGGAAGGGGAAATATGGGCGGAACGTTTTTTCGGCGCCCATCCTTTTTTTGTAACACTGCAGGAGAACGCTACCGATCAGTGGACAACATATCTGCGAACGTCTATGGTGCATGGCGAATGGGAAGGCCACTGTCCTTTTTTTAAAACAGTCGACTTCGACCCCGAGCGCCCAGTGGCCGTTCTTACACGAGCCACCATCCGGACAAAACGCCTGATGCAATTCTGGAAATACGTGCCTGGCGTTAGCCGGTCAATGGACGAACATAGAGAGGGGCTCTTATTCTCTGTGGGCGTGGGAGAACTGCCGCTGGTTCAGCAAGCTACCGTGAGTTTTTGGCAAAACAGCAGATTTATGCAGGCTTATGCTTATAAAAGTCGTTTCCACAGCGAAGTTATTCAGAAAACGAGAGAACTGGGGTGGTACAAGGAAGAGTTATTTGCTCGCTTCCATCCCTACAAAAGCACCGGAAGCTGGCAGGGGGAAAATCCTCTTTCTATGTATTTTACAGAACCAACAGCAAAATCAACAGACCGCAACGAATGAAGCTTAACTACAAAACTTTTGGGGAAGGCCAACCTTTGATCATCTTGCACGGACTTTTCGGCACGCTCGACAATTGGCAAACCCTTGCCCGCAAATTTGCCGAACACTTCCGAGTATTTATTGTCGACCAGCGCAATCACGGAAAATCTCCCCACAATGACTTTATCGACTATCCCAGCATGGCCGATGATCTGTATGATTTTTTGTCAGATCACGATCTCCAACAGGTAATCGTACTAGGGCATTCTATGGGTGGTAAAACGGCTATGCAGTTCGCTCACACCTACCCTGAGAAAGTCAATCGCCTGATCGTAGTGGATATCGCTCCGAAAGCTTACCCTCCGGGTCATCATTTCATTTTCGATGCATTGTTCAGCATTGATCTGGACACAATCGAAAGCCGTTCTGACGCAGAGGCAGTGATGGAGGAAAAGATCGGGGATGAAGCGATTCGCCTTTTTTTGCTCAAAAACCTGACACGGACCAAAGCAGGCGGCTATCGATGGAAAATGAACCTTGACGCCATTTATCGACATTATGAAGACATTCTCTCAGCTGTACGTAGCGAAACTCCTTTTGCCAACCCCACCTTATTCATACGGGGCGAACGGTCTAACTATATCCAGGATGAAGACTTTTCGTCCATCCATGAGCAATTTTCTACTGCTGAAATCGTCACAATGCCCGGCGCCGGCCATTGGTTGCATTCAGAGCAACCGGAAGAAATGCTGAAAATTGTCCTTGACTTCAGTAAGGCGGAACGGTAACTCCCCCAGTTGCTGAGGGTGTTGTCAAAACGTTAATCTGCTAAAAAATGGACTGGGTTTTAATCTGAAAACCTTAATCTTGTGTTAGACAGATAAATAAATAGTATCATGAGGCATTTCCTGAAAATTGCCGGCCTGGCAGCCGTTCTCATCATTGGCCTGGCCGCTGCAAACGTTAACAACGGCCGTTATTTCGAGATCATTAAAAATATCGAAATTTACACCAACCTTTATAAAGAGCTCAACACCAACTATGTTGACGACATCGACCCGGGCCAGTTGATGCGCACCGGTATCGACGCCATGGTCGGCTCACTGGATCCCTATACCAATTACATTTCCGAGAACGATATCGAAAGCTACCGCCTGAATACGGAGGGCCGCGAAAATACTTTCGGGGCATCAACCAAAAAAATCGGCGATTATGTCACCATCACCGAGATTTTCAAAGACCAGCCTGCAGATAAGGCCGGTCTCAAAGTAGGTGACCAGATCGTAGAAGTAGACGGGAAAGACGCTAAAGGGAAATCAGTAGACGAATTGGCCAGCATCATGCGGGGTACCCCCGGCAGCCTCATGACCCTGACCATCCTTCGCCCTGGCTCCGACAACCTCATGCGGATAAGTGTAGAACGCACCAGAGCGGAAGTGCCTAATGTTCCATATCATGGCATGCTGACCGACAACATCGGCTATATTACCTTGACTACCTTTACCCGCGATGCCGGTAGAAACGTCGCCAGTGCTTTGAAAGAC
Organism: uncultured Saprospiraceae bacterium; assembly: GCA_964548175.1. Classification (GTDB taxonomy): domain Bacteria; phylum Bacteroidota; class Bacteroidia; order Chitinophagales; family Saprospiraceae; genus JANQPA01. Next base: position 31,419 of record CAZJQS010000020.1, on the reverse strand, counting down.
CTGAAAAACGAAAACCCCGACCTGAAAGGTGTGGTATTCGACCTCCGAGGAAATGGTGGCGGTTTATTAGCCGAAGCAGTCAACGTTTCAAATGTATTCATCCCCCGCGGAGAGTTTGTCACCGCAATGAAAGGCCGCGTCAAGGAACGCGATCGCAGCTTTAAGACCCAGAACAACCCTGTTGATGAGAACATTCCTCTTGTGCTTGTCATCAACGATCGCTCCGCTTCCGCTTCTGAGATCGTCAGCGGAACTATTCAGGACTATGACCGAGGCGTACTGATCGGTCAGCGCTCCTACGGAAAGGGCCTTGTTCAAAACACTATGGAAATCGGATATAATTCCCGGCTCAAGCTGACAACGGCCAAATACTACATTCCAAGCGGCCGATGTATTCAAAGCGTAGAATATGAAAACGGCGAGCCGGTTGATATTCCCGACGCTCAGCGTACTCCTTTCAAGACGCGCAATGGCCGTACAGTATTAGACGGAGGCGGGGTTAAGCCCGACGTCGTGATCCCAAAAGTCACCGACAATAAAATCGTAAAGGCGCTGGTCGAACAGGACTTTATCTTCAAATACGTGAACCAATTCGTTCTGGAAAATGAAACCATCTCTTCAGTAAGTGATTTCAAGTTCACCGAATTTGACGCCTTTATCGCATTTCTGCAAAAAGAGGGCTTCCAGTACGAGTCGGAAACCGAAAAATTGCTCAACAGCCTGAAAGCTACAGCAGGCAAAGAAGGCTATGACATTGCTTCTTCCCTGCAGACCATCAGACAATCTCTGGACGACTCCTCTATCGAGGATCTTAGAAAGTACAAAGTGGACCTCGCCAAACTTATCGAAAAAGAAATCGCAGGCAGATATTATTATGAGGAAGGCGCCATTAAAATGGGCTTAAGAAATGATGATGAAATTCAGGAGGCCATTATCTTACTCAACGATACCGCACGATACAATAAGCTCCTCACAGGGGAATAAACGAACAATAAAAAAAGGGGAAGCGACCCGGGGCCGCTTCCCCTTTTTTTATTGTTCATCCTACTAAAATCTTTTCTTATTTTCATGAAAAAAATGCTATGCATAAGTTAATCCTCTCTTTCTTAGGAATACTATTCCTGTCTTTTTTCCATATCCTCAGCGGCCAGTCGATCGATATGGCCATTTTCGAACAGATACAAGCAAGAAATATAGGTCCGGCCGGTATGAGTGGCCGTGTTACGGCGATTGATGCCGTAGTATCAAACCCGAACATCATTTATATAGGCACAGCTGCCGGCGGAGTCTGGAAATCCGAGAACGGAGGGTTGTCCTGGACGCCTATATTTGATCACGAACCAGTTAGTTCCATTGGCGCCATTGCCATCAATCAGTACAATCCTTATGAAATCTGGATAGGCACCGGTGAGGGCAATCCCCGCAACAGTGTTTCCAGCGGCTACGGTATCTATCGAAGCCTGGATGGTGGCCGAAGCTGGAATCTTATGGGACTGGAAAAAACAAGAAATATTCATCGTATTATCATCCATCCTCAGGATCCGAAAACCATTTTGGTTGGCGCCACCGGTTCACCCTGGGGCGAACACGAAGAACGAGGCGTATTCAAAACGATGGACGGCGGATTGACCTGGCGGAAGGTTCTTTACGTGGATGAAAAGACGGGGCTGGCCGATATGGTCATCGATCCCGGCAATCCCAATAAATTAATCGCCGCCATGTGGGAGCATCGTCGCTGGCCTTGGTTTTTCAACTCCGGAGGCCCTGGTTCAGGCCTTTATGTTTCATTTGACGCCGGCGAAACCTGGGAAGAACGCACTTCCGATGACGGCCTTCCGGAAGGAAACCTTGGCCGAATAGGCCTGGCCATCGCCCCCAGCAATTCCAATATCGTTTATGCACTGGTGGAGTCCAGGAAAAACGGCTTGTATAAGTCTACCGACGGTGGCTTCACCTGGAAGCTGGTTGCAAATAAGGGCATTGGCGGCAGACCTTTTTACTATGCCGATATTTTTGTAGACCCCAAAAATGAAAATCGAGTTTTTAACCTGCATACTACGGCCGATGTCAGTCAGGATGGTGGCAAAACATTCGAATCCTTCATTCCTACAGACCTGATCCATGTTGACCATCATGCTTTCTGGATTGATCCCGACAATCCTCACCTGATCATGAACGGTAACGATGGGGGCTTTTGCCTGACCAGGGACGGCGGCAAAACCTGGGATTTTTCAGAAAACCTTCCGCTGGGACAATTCTACCATATCAGAGTGGATAATGAAATCCCCTATAATATTTACGGTGGTATGCAGGACAATGGAACCTGGCGAGGCCCTAGCCAAGTTTGGCGGCGCAAAGGTATTCGCAACTATTACTGGGATCGCATCGGTACCGGCGATGGCTTTGATGCTATGCCTGATCCTTTGAACCCAAGGTACGGCTACTCGCTTTCCCAGGGCGGCAGCCTCAATCGGTTTGATCTCGAAACAGGCCTGCGCGCCGGCATCAAGCCTTATTTACCCACAGCGGAACCTCTTCGTTTTCACTGGAATGCAGCGCTTGCAATCGATCCGCACGATCAGAAAACCATCTTTCTGGGTAGTCAATACCTGTTGAAATCACCGGACTATGGAAGTTCCTGGGAAGCGATCTCTCCTGATCTCACTACTGACGATCCCGAAAAGCAACAACAGATCAGAACAGGAGGGCTCTCCCTGGACAATAGCGGAGCAGAAAACCATACGACCATTATTTCCATCGAACCCAGTCCGGTTCAGAAAGGCGTCATTTGGGTAGGCACTGACGACGGCAATATACAGCTTACCCGCAATGGCGGGGAGTCCTGGACCAAATTAAACGCCAATATCAAGGGACTACCGGAAAAAGCCTGGATCGCTCAGGTGGTCGCTTCCTCTCACCAGGCAGGAGAGGCTTTTGCAGTAGTGAACAATTATCGTCAGAGTGACTGGAAACCCTATCTTTTCCATACGGACGATTTTGGAAAAACCTGGACTTCAATCGTAAATGAAAAGCAGGTATGGGGGCATACGCTGGCCATTGCCCAGGATCCCGTGTCGCCCAACCTGTTGTTCCTCGGCGCAGAAGACGGTTTGTATGTCAGCATCGACAAAGGTAAGAATTGGAGCAAATGGACCACCTTTCCTTCCGTTCCGGCGCGAGACCTGATCGTCCATCCCAGAGATCACGATCTGGTGATCGGCACCTTCGGACGAGCAGCCTGGATACTGGATGATATCCGTCCGCTCAGAGAAATAGCGCAAAAGGGATACGAAGCAGTGGTCAATCAAGACCTCCATGTATTCCCTATGCCCGTCGCTTACCTGGCCTTTCTCGGCGAACCTAATGGTTACAGATCCACCGGTGACGGTTTATTTTTTGGAGAAAACAGAGAAACAGGCGCTTTGATCTCTTTTTATGCCAAAGAGGCAGGAGAGAAAGATAAAGTAAAAATCGAAGTCTATGACAATCAAAACCAGCTCATCCGGACTCTCAAGGAAGACCTCCGAACAGGCATTAATCGCATTAGCTGGAACCTGGAACAGGATGGCCCTGCCCGCCCTTCCCTAAACCGCCCTAAAGCAGGAGCAAATCAACCCTCAGGGCGGTCTGTCCTACCAGGAGAGTATACAATTGTGCTCACGCATGGAAATCATCGGGCGGAAGGCATGCTCAAGGTCGTACCTGACCCCTCGCTGCCGGTCACCCAAGAACAGATGATCGCTAAAGCGGCGCTTATAGACAGACATTCAAAAAATGTGAACAGGCTGGCGGAAAAAATGCTCCAACTTGGAGAAGCTAAAGAAATGGCGGAACTGATGAAAAAGCAGCTCAGCAAAGATGAGCAGTATGCTCCTTTGGTGAAAAAAAGCGAAGAAATCCTTGATCAGATCGATCAGATCGTCCTGACCATCAATGAGCCGGAAGATGTTCAGGGGTTATATCGAGATCCTGAGCTGTTGTCCTCGAAACTATCGGATGCCAACCGAAGCCTTCAGGATATCATTTATCCGGTGACGGAAACAGACAGATTATTGGTGGATCGATTTGAGGCGGAAATGAAGCCGGTAGTCAACAAGATCAATACTTTTTTTAATACGACCTGGGCTGATTACAAGAAAAAAGCCGGAGACGTCAGCTTACATCTATTGCCCGATTTTTCACCGGAAAAAGAATAAATCGATCTTTATTTAATTATTCTTAAGCAACCCTTGAATTCATCTGCCGGTCTTTAAAAGTAAAAACGATGTTTTGGTTTGATCTTTTAAAGACCGGTTATTTTTTTGCCACTTCCTATTTGCCAAAAAATATTTTTGTTATTCTTTTTCTTTTTTTGGCTTTTCATTCCTTCTCTCAAACGCCTGATGCTCTTCGCATGAAGGAGCTTAAAACAATATCCACTATTTGACTCAACATTATCCTGATGAGATCTGGCCTGGTTTTCAGCCAGATACGATTCCTATTTTATTCGTCATACCTGGAGAAGGAAGTTTTTTATTAAACTGGACGGATGCATTACCACAAGGATACAATTATCTTGATCAGGAGGAAGAGATTGCCTTTGTCCCGACAACTGATCCCGGGGCTGCCAGCACCACTACAGTGCTTGGAGGCCGAAAAACAGCCCAGGTCGTTCTTAAGGGCAAAATAAATATCTATTCTACGGCGCTGTCCTTACACGAATCCTTTCATGTTTTTCAGAAAATGATGCGAACGGAAGGAAAGAGGTTCGGCCAACAAGAAAATTCTTTTTTGGTCACTCAATACCCCATTTTTGATATCAATAACGAAAGTGAGATGGCCTTGGAAGGAAGGTTGCTTTTGGGAGCTATACAAAATGAATCGAATGCCGCTTCTAAAGATCTGGCTGCTCAGTTTCTGGCCGTCCGAGAAGCCCGACAGCGGTCTTTAAGCGCCGAGCTGGTAGAGTTTGAACAGACAGGAGAGATGAATGAGGGCCTGGCGGAATATGTAGGTTTGAAAGGACTCGAACTATTATCTAAAGACGCTTCTTTTCCTCAACAAAAAGAAGCAGCTGAAGCCCTTAAAAAAGCGCTGGGACAGCTAAATGATTTAACAAAAAATGAATCGCTTTCTATTCGTCTGCGTTTTTATATTAGCGGCCCCGGTATAGCTTTTTTGATGGATGATCTCAGAGGGAAGGGATGGAAGGCCGGGTTAATGAATCAAAACCTGAGCCTGCAGGACATGCTTGCTGAAATCATCGATTACCGCAAAGAGGAGAAAAGGCTCAAAGAGAAAGCCTCCCAACGATATAAAGCAAATGATCTTCAGTCAGAAGCTCAGGAACGTATTCAACAACTTTCCGCTTTAAGACAACGGCAAATAGACAGCATGCTGGCTGTTGCAGGCGTTCCAATAATGATCGATGCGTCCAACAAAGGGTTTATCGATATGTGTAGCATCGATCCGCAGAATTTGCTGCAAGCAGGGCAGCACGTGCTTTTGCACAATCGCTGGCTTAAGCCATGCATTGGAGGATCTTTGAACGCAGCATTCAACACCCCGGTCGTTCAGCATAAGACAGCGCTGTGGTTAAAAATGGTGTTAGGGCAGAAAAACGATCTTCAGATAGAAGTGGAAGGGCAGCCTATCTCTATTGAATCAATTGAAGGACTACAGATAGTAGAATCCTTAAAAATATCAGACGCTACCTCCACCCTGGCGACCGGCAGGGCAAGGCTGGAAAAAAATCAGAATGGCATCAGGATTACCTTGCTCTTGCTCTAGCAGTATTCTAATTCTTTGTCCACGCCGTTCCCCCTTTACCATCTTTGAGTTCAATCCCCAGAGCTTTCAGGTCATCCCTGATCTTATCCGAGGTTGCCCAGTCTCTTCTTTGGCGGGCTTCCTGTCTTAGGTCGATCAGGATATTCATGATGCCGTCCATGATGCCATCCTCTTCGTCCCCGGTTGTTTCCTTTTTCAGGCCGAACACATCAAAAACGAAATCGTGGAAAGTAGATTTAACCAGTTCCAGCGTTTCGGGAGTGAGGTCCTTAAAGGAAAGCTGCCCGCCTTTAAGGCTGTTTATTTTGGGAACCAGTTCGAACAAGCGCGCCAATGCTTTAGGGGTGTTAAAGTCATCGCTCATTTCTTCGTGAACTTTTTGCACGCCGTCCAGCAATTCTTCGTCCAGGGCGCCGGCTTGTCCGCCGCCGGGATGTTGCATTTCCTCCAGGACGCTCACGGCGTCCATCAGGCGATGGTACCCCTTCTCGGCTGCCTGCAGGGCTTCGTCGGTCAGGTCCATGGTACTTCGATAGTGGGATTGCAACATAAAGAAGCGCACGACCATGGGGCTATAGCCTTTAGAGATGTGCTCTACGGGTTCGCCATCAGCTTTTTTCCCGCTGAACAATTCGAAAGGGGCGATGGTATTGCCCTCGCTTTTCGACATTTTCTTGCCGTTTAGCAAGAGCATATTGGTGTGCATCCAGTAGCGGGGTCCTTCGTGATGGCAGGAGCCCACATTTTGGGCGATCTCGTTTTCGTGATGGGGGAACTTCAGGTCATTGCCGCCGCCGTGAATATCGAATTCCTCACCCAGGTATTTGGTGCTCATGGCGGAGCATTCCAGGTGCCAGCCGGGGAAGCCGACGCTCCAGGGGCTATTCCATTTCATGATGTGCTCATCGGAAGCTTTCATCCAAATGGCGAAATCCACGGGGTTTTTCTTTTCATCCTGGTTTTTCAGTTCTCTGGATTCCGCCATGAGGTCTTCGATTTTACGGCCGGATAATTCGCCGTAGATATTCTTTTCTTCCTTAAACTTCAACGTATCAAAATAAACGGAGCCGTTAACAATGTATCCATAGCCGTTATCAATGATCTTCTGCACCATTTCGATCTGTTCGGGGATATGTCCGGTAGCTCGGGGTTCGATACTTGGCGGGAGTGCATTAAAAATATTCATCATCTCGTGGAAGTTGACGGTAATTTCCTGAGCGATCTCCATAGGCTCCAGGTTCCTTATTTTGGCTTCCTGGCTCACGCGATCTTCGCCGTCATCCAGCAGATGACCTACATCAGTGATGTTACGCACATAGCGCACCCGATAGCCCAAATACATCAGATAACGGTAGATGATGTCAAAACTGACGAAAGTGCGGCAATTGCCGAGGTGAACATCCTTATATACGGTTGGGCCGCAGACGTACATGCCGACAAAATTATCGTGCAGCGGCTTAAATACTTCCTTTTCCTTCTTGGGGGTGTTGTAAATTTTCAATTCTCTTTGCATGATGACAGCGTTGCTTTTTTGCGTCACAAAAATAAGAAAGTGATCGGGTTATGCTAATAGTCGGTAACATAAATAAGAAGTTGTTTAAAGTTTCCTGCTGGAAGCGAAAAAACAGGATTTTAGGTCCAGTTGAGGCTTTTTTTGAGCTTCATAGCAGCGCTATGGAGCGATAAACCATGCCTGCCGGCAGGCAGGAAAACGAAAAATGGGCATAAAAGACGTTTTTGCAGCCCAGTGAGGAAACTTTAAACAACTTCTGAGTGAATACCCGGAGCGGGCCCGGTTGTTCCGATGATTCACTTATTTGTGGTTTCAATAATGGTACAAACGGGTTTGTGATCGGAAAAGTTTCTTGGTCCGGTATAAAAGGAATGGATATGAAAAGAAGGAGCAACAAAGATATAATCGATGCGAAGGGCGGGAAGATGACCGGAGTAGGTGGTTGCCAGTCCTCCACCTTTTTTCTTGAATGCATCCTGCAGCCCTTCTGCAATGACACGATAAGTGTAGGAAAGCGGAACGTCGTTAAAATCGCCGCAGACGACAACGGGGTGGGGGCTTTGGCGAATGACCTCAGCGATGGTCTCAGCCTGGGAAGCCCGTTTTTGAACAGCCCTCTTGTAGTTGCCCAGTATCCTTCGGATACTTAACCAGGTTTTTTTATCCTGAAGATTCCTTTTAGTCGTCACCTCTTGTGTCATTGTAGTAATACCATTTGATTGGAGGTGGACGTTCAGTACCCGGAAGACCTTGCCATCGGCCCATTGAACATCGGCCCAAATATAACCGTTGGTTCGGTGGTCGAAATAGTGATAAAAATAATCCAGCACAGGTAAGTGCGTCAAGATTCCAAGGCTCCCATGTTCTTGAACGATACGATATTCAGAAGACATGGGGGGATGAATAAGGGATTCTCCTTGTCTCACTGCGTTCTTCAAATTAGGAACTTCCTGAAAGCAGTAGATGTGAGCATTTTCCCTGGCGATCAATTCTGCGAACTCCGCGTAAGCTTTTTCGCTTTGCTGGTTAAGCCTGGACCTGGGAACGATGCCATGAGCATTGAAGGACATAATTTTGACGGCCCCCTTCGGAGTTTCATGCAGGGCATGGACATTAAAACCAACAAAGGAGCGCACATAGCCCCAGCCGGCAATAATAGTTAACAAAGAAAAGATGAAATACCTTTTCTTTAAGGCCAGCCAAAAGACCAGGAAGAGTAAGTGGAGCAGTAAAAGCCAGGGGAAAACAAGCCCCATAAAGGCCAGGGGCCAAAAGGAGGAAGGGCTGACGAAAGGCGCCAGATAGGCCAGCAAAGTGATTATAACCAAAAACAGGTTAATCCAGCGCAAATAATTTTTAACTCGCTTCACAGTTTAGCGTTTGCTCGCATTGAAAAGGAACTCTTTTTCCTCTTCCGTCAGGCTTTCATAGCCCGACACTTTGATCTTATCCAGTATAGAATTAAGTTTTTCCTCGTAGTTTTGATTGCCGTCTGACTGCTGACTGCCTTTTCTTCCCGCACCTGTTTGTTTTCTGTTCTTAATGCCTGACGTATTTTTGTATACCACTTTGGGTTTGTGGCGGCTTTGACGGCGGCGGCCGGTAAACAATCCGTTAATACGATCAAGGATGTTATTCACGGGCAACGCCCAGTCGCTGCCGTCCTGTAGCTGACGAACGAACAGGAACCCGAGCAAGGCGCCACCCAGGTGTGCAAAATGCCCTCCCGTATTCACATCAGAGGCCAGGCTAAAAAGGTCAAGAAGTACCAGCGCCACTACGATATACTTCAGTTTGATGTCCCCCAGCAACAACAGCCGCATCACGTACTCCGGAGCGATGGCTCCTGCCGCTACTATGATACCCATCACTGCACCAGACGCGCCATAGGCGTATCCATCGGGTCCGGTATAATTTAACAGGTTGGCAGTAACAAAAAAGATAAGGCACCCGGCAAGGCCAGAGATCAGATAGATCGGCAGAATGCGTTGATTGCCAATAAAATCTCCTACAATACGCCCGAACCAGTACATCAGCAGCATGTTCCAGAGAATATGGAAAAATCCCTGGTGCAAGAAAATGCTGGTAAATAAAATCCAGGGATGGGTAAGCACGAATTTCCAGTCGGCTGACATACTGAAGAACTTGAAGAAAGCCAGATAAGCATCGTAAAAACCAGACCCCACATAACGGGCTGTAGGCTCATGCGGGCTAAACTGGAAGGCGATATAAAACGCCAGGTTAACCAGATTGACCAGGATGAACACAGCTATATTGATTGCGATAATACGCCGAACCATATTACCGTTAATGAACTTTTCCTTTTCCTCTTCCAAGATAGACCGTAACATCTTGCTTCGTTTTTCTAGATATACAACAATCGAGGATCGTCAGGGCGATCTGTCGTCGTCCCCTTGATCTATTAATTTCGATCCCACCGATCAAACCGGGAGCCGAACTTCCTCCAATACAAAATTAACAAGAATCCTGTTAAAGCACCTCCTAAATGTGCAAAGTGGGCGATATTATCCCATGAAAACTGATTGACGCCCAGGAATAATTCCGCCAGCATTAAAACCGGGATAAAATACTTCGCTTTAATAGGGATCGGCAGAAAGATCAGCATCAGTTCTACGTTTGGGAAAAAAAACCCAAAAGCCAGTAGCAGGCCATAGATCGCTCCGGAGGCCCCCACAACCGGAACATCCATTTTCAGCTCAATGAAAGACTTCATTTCTCCCACTGCAACTTTAACGGCATCCTGGCTGGTATTGGCCACCCCTTCTCCTACCTTAACGATGTATTCCTTATACTCCTGGCTCCTATCGAGTGGTACTCGGTTAAAAAAGTCCCAGAAAGTATCGTAATTAGGCGCCGACTGGAAGGCGGCCATTACATTTTGCAGGCTATTAATGTCGTAATAAGTATACAGCATATGCAGTACTGCCGCCCCAAATGCACAGACGAAGTAAAAGAACAGAAACTTTTTAGGGCCCCATAATGCTTCCAGCTGACTGCCAAACATAACTAAAGCGAACATATTAAAAAACAAATGCATCAAGTTCGCATGCATGAAGAAGTGAGTGGCGATCTGCAGCGGCATGAACTTGTCAGAAACAGGATAGTGCAAGGCCAGGATATCTGCTCCAAAGATCTGGTCCACAAAAAACACCAGCACATTCAGAATCAATAAGTGTTTTACGACATCTGTTAAGCGCATGATAATGGATGTTTGGAGGCTTTGAAGCCGTCAAAAAACACCTTTTGCGGGCTGGCGAGCCTGCGAAATCTCTTTTCAGACAACTTCAAAATCTTTAATCTTATCGGTAAAATCCTAAATTAAACAAGTTAATGCTCAAATCGTTTGGCCAGCTCTTCTAATTCAAAGGTCAGAAAACACTTTTTCCCGGAAGGGCTTTTAAAGGGCGCCTCGCAGGCGAAGAGCCGGTCGATCATTTCCTGCATGGCTTGCGTACTCAGGCTTTCTCCTTTTCGGATGGCGGCGCTTTTAGCCAGGGAATGCGCCAGGTTTTCGTGCAGGCCAATGTCGAGTTTCAGGTTGTTTTTGTATTGTTCCATCAGGTTTTCGAGCACCTTTCTATTATCTATGTTGTCATCGGTCATTTCCGCCGGCACTCCATTGATAGCGTATGATGCATTTCCCAGAGGCTGGATATCAAAACCAAGTATAGCCAATTGAGGCAACAAATCTTCGAAAAGCAGTGCATCTGCAGGCGAAAGATCGAAGGTTTGAGGAAAAAGCTGATGCTGAGTAGTTGAAGTTTGCTTTTTCAACAGCGTCAGGTATTGTTCATACAAGATCCGTTCGTGTGCTGCCTGCTGATCGATCAGGAGAAAGCCCGACTTAATTTGGCTGACGATGTACATATTATGGACCTGATAGGGTGCTTTATAAGTTTTTTCTTGTGCTTTTCCAGACGTCGAGCCCTCATCCCCGGGAACATCACTCCAATTACTTTCCAGGGTTAGCGTATTGCCCTGAACATTTTGAGCAGTGCTATCCGTCTCATCCGTTTCCGCCTGCATGATGGCGTACAACTCTTCCCAACTACTCAACTGCTGTTTTTCTTCTTTTGAAAAAGGCTTTGTTCTGGACCTGTCCTCTTTTTCCGGTTGCATTGTTTGAAAAGAACGGATAGACATATCCCGGGGGGTTGACCTTTCCTCGGGCCGATGGGGGCGGATGTTGAAGCTGACTTCCTGGTCAAAATCCAGGGTGGGCGTAGCTTGCCCCAGTGCATGACGGACCGCTACCTTGAGGTAATTGTACACCAGCTTCTCATCATCAAATTTTATTTCCTGTTTGGTAGGATGAACGTTAATATCGATCATTTTAGGATCCACATCAATAAAAATAATGTACAGCGGGTAATTATCCTGGGGCAACAAATTTTCGTACGCCCCCAGAACGGCATGATTAAGGTAAGGGCTTTTGATGAAGCGCTTGTTGATGAAAAAAAACTGGTCGCCTTTCGTTTTTTTAGCGTATTCCGGTTTGCCGACAAAACCTTCGATTTTCATCACATCTGTGTCTTCATGCACCGGGATCAGCTTTTTATTGCTGTTGACGCCTAAAAGTGTGGTCACTCGCTGTCGCAGATTGCCTGGCTGGAGGTGGTATATTTCGGAGTCGTTGTGATGAAGGGAGAAGAAGACATCTGGGTTGGCGATGGCGATGCGCTGAAATTCATCGATGATATGTTTCATTTCCACCGATCGGCTTTTCAGGAAGCTCCGCCGGGCCGGCGTGTTGAAGAAGATGTTTTTCACAGCGATGCTGGTTCCCGAATGGGTTTGCTGGCAAGGTTCCTGGGTCTTCAGCTCCGACCCCTCTACCAGGAGTCGAACGCCCAGTTCGTCAATTTTCCTGCGTGTCCGCATTTCCACCTGGGCGATAGCGGCGATAGAAGCGAGTGCTTCTCCACGGAAGCCCATGGTTCGAATGGCGTAAAGGTCATTGGCCTTCCTGATTTTGGATGTTGCATGACGTTCGAAAGACATGCGGGCATCGGTTTCAGACATACCGCAGCCGTTATCGATCACTTGGATCAGCGAGCTGCCGGAATCTTTTACGATCAGTTGAATTCGGGTGCTGCCGGCGTCGATCGAATTTTCCATCAACTCCTTAACTATTGATGCCGGGCGTTGGACAACTTCCCCTGCTGCTATCTGATTAGCGATAGCATCGGGAAGCAGCTGAATGATATCAGCCATAGTAGTTGCTAGCTTTTTATTTTTTAATTGAGGCTGGGTAATAAGCGCTTGAGGAGGTATGGAAGTTCTTTTTTCGATTTCCCATGTCCTCAAAGGCTTTTACCTCATCCTCGAAATATTATTGTTCGAAGGTATTAACGATCTCAGGGGTCAGGTCTTTAATAAAGAGATAACTAATAAAAATCAGTACGGCGATGATGAAAAAGAGCAACATATTGGAACGCCTAACTTGTGAGCGGCGGTATTGCATATCTCCCTTAAACCCTTTGCGAAAGCTTCCGGATATACGCGCTTTGCTCGCTTCAACACCTCTGTTTTTCATCTCATGGATGCGCTCTATGCGCTCATCCAGTTCTTCTTTCTTGGGATCCCAATATCGAGGTTTATAATTGAATTGCTGATGTTTGGGTACTTTAAAAAATTTTAATAATGCCATATATTGAATAATTGAACAAGAATCTGAGCACGTTTAAGTGTTAATTAACCGTTTGTTGGAATATAACACTACAAAATGTTATTTCGATTAGATAAGTTACATTTTTTATTTTACAAATAAAATAATTGTTCGGTCAAGAAAATTCAATTCGTCCCCTTTTAACCTACCTGAAAATTAACAGATCTAATTTTAAAGTAAAGATGTTTAAAATATCCTTTTTGGCGTTTCGGCTAAAAAAGCAACTAAGTTATTATTTCAATTGTATGTGATGTACAATACTGTTAATTTTGATTCTTTAAACCGGAGACGGTAATTAATGCGTGGACAAAGTTAACGCAAACGTGTCCAATCGTTCAAAATTAATAAAAAGCCATGAGCGACTTTATAAAACACGAGTGTGGCATTGCTTTGGTGCGCCTGCTCAAACCTTTGGAGTATTATCAGGAGAAGTACGGAAATGCCTTGTATGGCCTCCAGAAAATCCAATTGCTGATGCAAAAACAGCGCAACCGCGGGCAGGATGGGGCCGGCCTGGCCACCATCAAACTGGATTGCGATCCAGGCAGCCGGTACATCAGCCGAAAAAGAAGCAATGCTCCCAATTACCTCGATGACCTTTTTGCAAAGATCCAACTCCACTTTGTTGACGTTCCCGCCGACAAACTGGAAGACCCCGCCTGGCTAAAGGCCAACAAACCTTATACCGGCGAATTGCTCCTCGGCCACCTGCGCTACGGAACGCATGGAGATAATACCATTGAAACCTGCCACCCCTTCCTGCGCCAAAACAACTGGATCAGCCGAAACCTCATCCTGGCCGGTAATTTTAACCTCACCAACGTCGACGAGTTGTTCGACGAATTGGTGGAACTTGGCCAGTATCCTAAAGAAAAATCCGACACCGTTACCGTTCTTGAAAAACTGGGTCACTTCCTCGATGATGAAGTCCAGCGCCTGCATACCTGGTTTAAACCCGACGGCTATTCCAACCGGGAGATCAATCAGCTGATCTTCGATGGACTCGATGTTCACCGGCTGCTTAAAAGAGCCAGCCGCAGATTCGACGGCGGATACGTCATGGCAGGCCTCATCGGTCATGGTGACGCTTTCGTTATCAGGGATCCCTCCGGCATTCGTCCGGCTTTTTACTATTATGATGAAGAGGTGGCCGTCGTCGCCTCCGAACGCCCGGCTATTCAAACAGCCTTTGACGTCAACATCAATAAAGTCAAAGAACTGAAACGAGGCCATGCCCTCGTTATTAAGCATAACGGCATCATCTCGGAAGAACCTTTTATCGAACAACTGGAACGCAAGGCCTGCTCCTTCGAGCGCATCTATTTTTCCAGAGGCACCGACCGGGATATTTACCTCGAAAGGAAAAAGCTCGGTTATCAGCTCGTAGACGTTGTCCTTAGAGCTGTTGACTACGACTTTGAGAACACCGTTTTTTCTTTCGTTCCTAACACCGCTGAATCGGCCTTTTTCGGTTTGACGGAAGGCCTAAACGATCGCTTGAATGAGATCAAAAAGAAAAAGATTCTGGAAATGGGCGATCAGATAAACGATCAGGAACTAGAGAAGATCCTTACCATGAAAGCAAGGATAGAAAAGTTGGTGGTCAAAGACCTCAGACAACGTACTTTTATCGCCGACACCACCTCGCGGGGAAAACTGGTTTCCTATGTTTATGATGTGACTTACGGAATCGTCAAGGATAATGTCGATACGCTTGTATTGCTGGATGACTCCATCGTGCGCGGCACCACACTCAGGGACAGCATCCTTCAGATCGTTTCCAGGTTGAAGCCTAAAAAGATCATTATTGTCTCTTCAGCGCCGCAAATACGTTTCCCGGATTGCTACGGCATCGATATGTCGAAAATGAAAGAATTTGTGGCTTTCAGAGCCCTCGTCGCTTTACTGGAAGAACATAACAGGGAGTATTTGTTGGAAGAAGCTTATGAACGTTGTCTGGCGCAAAAGGACAAACCCAAGGAAGAGATCAACAACGAAGTTGCAGCACTGTATGATCAGTTTTCCTATGAAGAAGTTTCCCAGAAGATTAGCGAGATCATCACACCTAAAGACATTATCCCCGAAGTAGACGTCATATATCAAACCATCGAAGGGCTGAGAAATGCCTGCCCGAACAATAACGGCGACTGGTATTTTTCGGGTAATTATCCGACTCCCGGCGGCAATCGCGTCGTTAACAGAGCTTTTATGAACTATATGGAGAAAAAGGATATAAGAGCTTATTAACTGACCATATCCAGCAGAGCATTGCCCTGGGTAAGGTCAATTATTCAGTACCGAAAACCCCGACAGGGGTTCCATTTGGGTAGAATAATAATGTCCAATGGATAAAAAGTCATTTTGTTGGGCTTGAATAAAAAGCTGACTTTTTATATGAACCCATAATCAGGATAATTAAAGGCAAAGGTAAAGTGCTTACCAATCCTATCCAGAGCAGGGGCCAGCCGAAATATTTGTAAGCGGCGTACAAGTAAAAAAAGGCCAACAGCAAATAGATCAGTACGGGAAGGGCAAACAAGGGTTTTACCGGCTCTTTATGATCGGGTTTGCGGTATTCTACGATCCGGAAAAGGAAGGAGGACGTTCCCACCACAGCTAGCCAACCCAGATAATTCCCCACCGGCGTACCGAAAAAAGAGCCTCCATCTATCCAGGTCCAGTTTTTTTCAAATTGCTGTACCGGATCCAGCATCAGGTCGATGGCAGTGATCAGAAAGGCATCTGACAGAACCAGTCCTGCGAGTAAATATCCTTTGCCCGCAGCATGCCGGGAAGGTTTCTCTTTTCCCGCTGCCCACAACCAGCCGTTACTCACTGCATATCCGGTGTAAATGAAAAACCCCCAGGCAGTCAATACCAAAAGCGGAACTTCTCCAATACTCCAGGGGCTATCCAGGTGAAATTCGTAGCGGCCAAAGGGTTGCCACCAAATAGCAAGATTCTCCGCAATAAGCACGATAGAACCGCTGATCATAAAAAACAAAAGGGTTCGGTAAAACCCCAGATGATGCCACGCATGAAGTAGTAAAACCAATCCCAGCAAAGCCGCAGGAAACAGATACAGCACCGGCCACTTTGCCCAGAGCCCCCAAAAGGCGTTGACCAGAAAAGAAAGGCTGCCGGTCATCAGAAAAAGGCCAAAAGAAAAATTGATGGCGTTAGGATTCATAAGAAGTTTAGAAAGCACAAATGACGGGCTCCGCCAGCCGTTTCCACTTTATTTATATTTCTCATAAACCTGATCGATGGCTTTGGCCAGGCTGCGGTCTTTTTCGGTTACTACGTCACCGGCGTCGTGAGTGCTTAAGTGAATGGTAACTTTGTTGTAAACGTTATTCCAGTCGGGATGATGGTTGGCTTTTTCGGCATGAAAAGCCACTTCCGTCATAAAGGAAAAAGCCTGGATGAAATCATCAAACTCGAATTGAGCCGTTAATTGATTATTTTTTTCTTTCCACATCATGATAATAGGTTTTGGACAAAACAACTGTTGCCGAAAAACTCAGCTTGCAACAAAAGCGCAAGCCTTGTAAGTTACTTTCGTTTATGGAACAGTCCTACTGCCTAAACGTTCATGAAAACAGGTCATCTTCGTCTTCTTCTTTATGATTGGCAGGTGGCGCATAGTCAAATCCCCAATTGTACTGATCCAGGTTTTGCAGGGCGGCGGTAAGCAGGTCTATGCTTTCCTGAATATCCTTTTTATGGGCCATTTCAATGGTTTGGTGGATGTGACGCAAGGGTATGGAGATCGCTCCGGAGATCGCCCCCTTTTTGCCATAGCGCTGAACGCCGGCGGTATCGGTGCCTCCTGCCGGGAGAATTTCCTTTTGGGCGTTAATGTTATGCTTTTCTGCGAGCTGGGTCAGGTAGTTCACCATGCGGTAGTCTGAAATGACAGAGCCGTCCATAATCTTAATAGCCGTGCCCTTTCCCAGTCGGGTGACCATCTCATGAGCCTGTGCGCCCGGCACGTCAAAAGCAATGGTCACATCCAGCCCAAATCCAAAATCCGGATCGATAAGGTGGGCAGAAGAAATGGCGCCCCTCAGGCCTACCTCTTCCTGTACGGTGAATACCCCATATACATCAAAAGGAACTTCCTCGTCTTTCAACTTTCGGAGCGTCTCGATCAAAATAAAAACAGAAACGCGATTGTCCAGGGATTTACCATTTACACAGTCACCCATTTCCATGAGGTCTCCTTTACGCGTAACCGGATCACCGACCGATACGATCTTTTTCACTTCCTCTTTATCGAGGCCCAGATCAATATAATACTCATTGATGGGAACAGTTTTGTTGCGTTCCTCCGGTTTCATCAGGTGGATCGGTTTAGACCCCATCACTCCCATTATGTCTTTTTTCCCATGAACGATCACACGCTGCGAGGTAAGCGTTTTGGGGTCGAAGCCCCCAAGGGGGTGGAAGCGAAGAAAGCCTTCGTCCTCAATGTGGGTCACGATAAAGCTGATTTCATCCATGTGAGCTGCGATCATTACTTTTTTGGACGACTTACCTTTTTTGACGGCGATGACGTTTCCCATATTGTCTACGGAGAGCTCATCAACCAGCGGCTGGACCTCCTCGATGACGAGTTGGCGGATGCGCTGTTCAAACCCAGGGGCCCCTGGCGTTTCACAAATATTCTTTAGGAGTGCAATATTAATCATATATTAAATTTTACTTATATGCCCAACTTGTACTAAATATGCTTTTCTGAGTTGCAGTAAAGCCATATTTGAGAGCAGGATTATGCGGCAAGCATGCTTTTCAAACGATCCTGCTAACTTTAAATACGCGAAAATAACAACTAATCTTTTGATATTAAGCGAATCCCGGAGTTTTTTGCTTTTCAGAAAAGTTATAAACAAAAGTCGTTACTTTACCATCTTTAATCGGTAGGGTTGAGGAAATAGTTTAATTTTGAGCTACCGTTAAACGGTATTTCGCTTCATTTATCCTTCTTTGAAAAACGCTGAATTTCATATGTCCGTATTAAGGAAACTTGCAGGAGAAACGGCCATTTACGGGATTAGCAGCATTTTGAGCCGATTGCTCAACTGGGTCATCCTAACGCCCTATCTGACCCGTGAATTCAGCGCCCGGGCAGATTATGGGATCATTTCAGAGATGTATACGCATACCGCCTGGCTGCTGGTCATTCTTACCTTCCGTATGGAGACTACCTTTTTTCGTTTCGGAAGTCGAAAAGGACAGCTGGATACGAGCTTTTCCCTGACGTCCCTGGTGGTGCTCAGTATTACCTTAATACTTGGGACATTGATGTTGTTCAATGCTAAGCCGATCGCTAACTTTATAGAATACCCCGAACATCCCGAGTTCATCCAGTGGATCATCTTTATCATTGCTTTTGATGCCCTCTCTGCCATTCCTTTTGCACGCCTTCGCCTGCAGAGTCGTCCTATCCGCTTTGCGGTATTGAAGATCCTGGGGATTGTCATCAATATCCTTTTTATTTTCTTTTTCCTTGAAGTCTGCCCCTGGATGATCGAAAAGGGATGGGACGGACCAGCTGGTTTTTACAATGAAGCCAACAGGGTGGGGTATATTTTTCTTTCGAACCTGATCGCCAGCGCCGTGGTTCTGCTGTTCCTATTGCCGATGTATGCCAGGATTACTTTTGTCAGTCAGCAAGACCTGCGGCCTCTGGACGAAGCCTCCGACGAGGAAGAAGAAATGCCCCACGGTTCAAAACCTGTGCTCCGAAAAATAATCGTTTATGCCTTTCCGCTGGTCATTGCCGGATTAGCCGGGGTCATCAATCAACTCATCGGCATACCCATGCTGCGGGCTTACGGCGATGAGGAGGTGGAGGTCGGCAGGGCTATGGCCGGAGTGTATGGAGCAGTGGCCAAGCTGGCAGTAATTATGAACTTGTTTACACAGGCTTTCAATTATGCAGCGGAGCCCTTTTTCTTTAGAAATGCAGAAGAGCAAAATGCGACCCAGACGTATGCTGACGTAGCCCAGGCGTTTGCCTTAGTCGGCAGCCTGGCCTTCTTAGGAGTCATATGCTATTTGGACATTATCCAGTTCTTTTTGGGAAAAAACTACCGGGAAGGGCTCGAGATCGTCCCTATTCTTCTGGCAGCTTACTTCTTTTTAGGGCTTTTCTACAATTTTTCCATTTGGTACAAATTAGAGGATATGACCCGGTTCGGCGGATATATCGCCCTGGGCGGCTCCGCCATCACCATAGGACTTAACTTTTGGCTGATCCCTGTTTACGGGATCTATGGGCCGGCCTGGGCCGCCCTTGCCTGCTATAGCTTCATGGCCATAACCAGCTACTGGACCGGCCGCAGGTACAAACCCATTCCCTATCCCATCAAGCGCATAGCCTCTTACTTTTTCCTGGCTACGGCCGGCGTTGTGCTCTCGATGATACTGCGGCCGCAAATCGGAGATCAACTGGGGCTCTCGCTTTTATTGAACACCCTGATCTTTTTAGTGGTTGTCGGCTGCTTTTTATTGTTGGAAAGGGCTTATATTAAACGGTTATTGTTAAGATTCAAGCAAAACAAACAGATATGACATCATTACGATTAAAAGTGATGCTCGTCTGCTGCCTTCCGTTGTTATTGCTGGCAGCTTGTTCAGAGCAATCTCCTTCCGCACCTGCAAAAAAAGAATTCAGCGTTAATTTTGAAAAGTTCACCCTTGAGAACGGGCTGGAAGTCATTTTCCATCAGGATCATTCCGACCCGGTCGTCGCCGTAGCGCTCACCTTTCACGTTGGGTCCGCCAGGGAGAAAACCGGCAAGACCGGTTTTGCGCACTTATTTGAACACCTTTTATTCCTGGAATCCGAAAACCTGGGTAAAGGCGGCCTTGATAAGCTGAATGCAAAAGTAGGCGGCTCGGGCGCCAACGGCTCCACCAGCCGTGACCGCACCAATTACTACCAGTTGGCGCCCAGCGATGCACTGGAAAAACTACTCTGGGCGGAAGCCGACAAGCTCGGTTTCTTTATTAATACCGTAACCGAAGGTGTAGTCGCAAAGGAAAAACAAGTCGTTAAAAATGAAAAGCGTCAAAGCTACGACAACCGCCCTTATGGACACGCCAGTTACGTTATTGGGAAAAATATGTATCCGGAAGACCATCCGTACAACTGGCAGGTCATCGGTTCGCTGGAAGACTTGCAGAGGGCTACGCTGGCCGATGTGAAGGAGTTTTACAATAAATGGTATGTTCCGAACAATTGCACGCTGGTGGTTGCCGGCGATTTCGAGTCTAAGCAGGCCCGGGAATGGGTGGAAAAATATTTTGCTGAGATCAAGAGAGGAGAGGATATCCAGCCCCTGGAAAAAAGGGCGGCTCAGCTGGACGAATCCACCTTCCGCTATCATGAGGACAATTTTGCCCGTCTGCCTCAATTGCAAATGGCCTGGCCCACGGTTGAAGTCTATCATCCGGACGCCTACCCGCTGGAAATTTTGGCCGACCTGCTTACTGAGGGTAAAAAAGCGCCTTTTCAGAAAGTCATGGTTGAAGAAAAACAATTGTCTTCCTCGGTTTCTGCAAGGAACACCAATTACGAGCTGGCCGGCGAATTTTACCTGACCGTGCAGGCCTTTTCGAATACTGACCTCGACCAGGTGTACGCTGCCGTTCAGGAAGCATTTGCTCGCTTTGAAGAAGAAGGTTTCACACAGACCGACCTGGATCGCATAAAGGCCAGGCTGGAAACAGACTTCTACAACCGCTTGTCCAGCGTGCTCGGCAAAGCTTTTCAACTGGCGCAGTATAATATTTTCGCTAATGATCCCAGCTACATTAATGAAGACATAAAGAGAATTTTAGCCGTTACCGAATCCGATGTGATGCGGGTGTACGAAAAGTACATCAAGGAAAAGCCCTTTGTCGCCACCAGCTTTGTCCCCAAAGACCAGGCTGCTTTGATCATTGAAGGCTCGGAAAGAGCTGCCGTTGTGGAAGAAAAGATCATTCAGGGGAGGGCGGATGAAACTTTTGAATTACCGGAAACGGTCGCTTATGAACGCACACCTTCTGGTTTTGACCGCACCATCGAACCCCCTTACGGCAGGCCGATCCAACTAAAAGTACCCGATGTTTGGGAGGACAAATTGAGCACTGGGGTTAAGGTGTTCGGTATTGATAACGATGAACTGCCTCTGGTGCAGTTTACGCTGCGCATCAAAGGGGGAATGTTGCTAGACGATCCCAACAAGGTAGGCCTGGCCAATATGGTCGCTCAGCTGATGACCAAAGGCACGCAAAACAAGACACCCGAAGAGCTTGAGGCCGCCATAGATGCTTTAGGGGCCAGGATCAGCATTCGGGCTACCGAGAAGGAAATGGTCATTTTCGGCAATTCACTTGCTCGAAATTATGCAAAGACCTTGGACCTGGTGGAGGAAATGCTGCTGGAGCCAAGATGGGATGAAAAGGAATTTGCGCTGGCCAAACAAAGCGTGATGAGCCGTTTGGCAGATGAACGCGCCCGTCCCAACAGCATTGCAGACAATTCCTTTAAAGAGCTGTTATACGGAGAGGACCATATTTTGTCCAACAATGTTCTGGGTAATCCCGTATCGGTTGAAGCCATTACGATCGAGGACCTGAAGCGTTATCATCAGACCCACCTCTCACCTTCTGTCGCCAGCTTCCTCATCGTAGGAGACGTCAGTCAAAAAGAAGTCATGGCCTCTTTGACCGATCTGCAAAACAAATGGGAAAGCAAGCCTGTTGATATTCCTGACCAACCGGTACTGCCGGTTGTCGACAAGTCAAAGATTTACTTTTATGACGTGCCGGATGCTAAGCAATCCGTTTTGCGGTTGGGTTATCTGGCGATGCCGGAAAATCATCCCGACTACTACCCGGCTACAGTAATGAACTACATTTTGGGCGGAGGTGGTTTTGCTTCGCGGCTTACCCAGGAGCTGCGCGAAGGCAAGGGATACACTTATGGTATCCGCTCCGGCTTTCAAGGATCAGAGCAGCCGGGGCCCTTTGTGATCGGCAGCGGAGTAAGAACGAACATTACCTATGAGGCCGCTCAGCTGGTCAGAGACATTTTGGCGCAATATCCTCGCACTTTTACGGAAAAAGACCTGGAAACCACAAAGAGTGCGCTCGTAAAGGGTCAGGCAAGAGCATTTGAAACTATGGACGCTAAACTGAACATGCTCGAAAAGGTCAGCGCTTACGGCTGGTCGCCGGATTATGTAAAAGAAAGAGAGGAGATCATAAAGAGCATGACAGTTGAAAAGATCAGTGAGCTTGCAGAACAATATGCCGATCCGGACAAGATGATCTATCTGGTGGTTGGCGATGCTGCCACGCAGATGGATCGAATGGAGCAACTGGGATATGGAAAGGCCATTCTTTTAAATGCTCCGGTAGAGTAACATGAATTAGCTTAATAAACCAAATCAACATCAATATGAAAAAAGTACTTATCTGGATCGGGATCATCGTAGGCGCTTTGATCGTCATTTCGTTCCTGGCGTGGCCGCTGCTAAAACAACAAACAAAAAAGGCCAGCCCTGAAGACACGGTCACACTTAGCAGCGGTGACCTCGAATTATCGGTTTATTACAACCGCCCCAGCAAGAAAGGACGGGTAATTTTCGGGGAGCTGGTTCCCTACAATGAGGTATGGCGTACCGGCGCCAATGAAGCAACGACTTTCAGCACCAATAAGGACCTGATCATCGACGGCCAGACATTACCTGCCGGAAAATATACCCTATGGACCATTCCTGATAAAGACAACTGGACCGTCATTTTTAACGATAAAATGTACGGCTGGGGGATTAGTTTCAACGGTAGTGCCAGTCGGGATCCGGAACACGACGCCCTGAAAACCATGGCGCCGGTGATCAACCAGAAAGAAGTTACTGAAATGCTCACCATTCAACTGGAAGAAGATCCCCTGGTCATGAGCCTGATCTGGGATAAAACTATGATAAGAGTGCCCATGGAGGTGAAATAAAAAAAGAAGCTGTCCCAAAAGCATCCTGCAGATTTTCGCAGCCTAATAAATTTCTTTTTTAGCGGTATTTAATGAGAAGTTGTTTAAAGTTTCCTTACTGGGCTGCAAAAACGTCTTTTATGCCCAGTGAGGAAACTTTAAACAACTTCTATGAGAAAAAACAGAATTTTTTCTTATTAAATACCGCGAAAAAAATCATATTAAAGGCTGCGAAAAAAGGCCGCAGGTCTTTTGAGTTATTGTTTTTTCAAGGTAAGGGGAGGAGGCACCTGATCCTGACAAGGCATTTGGGTAGGCTTCATCCAAAGGGTAGAAGCATCTTTTAATTCAAATTCGCAAATGGCAGTGCCCGGACAATCCGGATCATCTATTTTAAAATGAATCTCATTCCCTTTAACGGTGTAAGTATTCTGCGGGTATAAATTATCTCCTTCCTGGTAAGTATAGGTGTTATCCTCATTCATAACAAACTTCAGGGTCAGCATATTCCCCTGATCGTCGGCGGGCACCTGGGTCATCCAGGTTCCTACAACAGATTGACTGTAAGCTGCTAGTGAAAACAGCAGAAAGGCACAAAAAGACAAGATTGTTTTCATTGGTGGTTGAAGTTTTTAGTGATCAATAATATTGAAGGGGCGCCAGCCGGCGTCCCTTCAATATTATTCCTCTATAATACTAAAAAAAAGGTGAACTATTGTATAGAGGCCCTGTTTTATCTTTTTAAATTTTCATCCATTGCACACCAAATTGAAAACATTCACCACGACATATACCTGCGAGCCTATTCCCCAAACATCGATATGGAAAGAAAGGCTGGCCACCAGTCTGGGCGCCCTTGCCCTTATCCTGATCGCTATTATGGCCTTTCCTCTGGTCATCATTCTATTTTTTTGGATACAATACCGTCGTTTTTTTTCGAAAAAAAATACCCCCCCTTCTAATTTGCCTGCTTTCGAGTGGGAAGTTTTTATCAAAAACGAACAGCTTGAGCTGCATAGAAAAGTCAATCACGGACTGGAAGCCTTTGCGAAAGAAGACCCGGTGCTGTCTGAAGCGCTGGAATTTGAGGAGTTTATCGCCTATGGCATTAGGTCCATTCCTGCGATCGAAGCGTTAGAGGGTCTTTTTTTTGACCATGAGAATCAGGAAGCCTTTGGGGGCATTATCCTGAGGGGTTTATCTCCTTTAGAAAAAAGAGAAGAAGACCCTATATATTATTTAGATTATTTGGATAGAAGTCTGCAAATAGTTTCTTACATTCCTGCTGATAGTATGGTTGAAATGGATGTTTCCGTGGCCGGCAAAGTGATCGTTAGCGGCCATACGCATGAAGAGCATTTCATCCTGACCGTCAAAGAAAAATAAGCGTTTTCAAAAATCATCCAAGCCACCTTTATGAAAAAAGTAAAATCCCTGAAGCGTTACGATTGCACCGACAGAGGCCAGAACCATCTGATCTATGAAGCTCAATATAATGAGCAAGGCAAACCGGTATTAGAGATTGAATACACCCCCGGGGGTTTTCCCGTTTCCACCAGCACTTACGAATATGATGAGGAGGGAAAAGTGGTGAAGGAGACCCTTCAGGGCGAGGAAAAAGAAGCTTTCCAGCAAGTCGATTATGCCTATAGCGACGATAAAAAAAGCATGACCAAAACGCTCACTTATTCGGACGGCAGCTCTGAAGTAGAAAAGGTCATTGTGGAGGGAAACAAAAAAACCATTCGCAAATTCGATCAGGACGGCGAACTGGAAGAAGAGACCATAGAAATCTTTCGCGATGACGAGCAAGTAGAGTCCGTCGAGCATTATAACGCCAATATGGACAGCCGGGAAAAGCATGTATACGTCTACGATAACAACAACAGAATGATCAAAGAAGAGGTCATCATCGATGGAGAGGAATACATGACCACTGAATGGGAGCGCGATGAAAACGGCAGAGTCCTGGAGGAAGAAGCCTATGATCAGGAGGGTAATCTCCTTCATCGTCACTATTACGAATACGAAGGGGACCTTTTGATGGAAGAAGGCATTGAAGAATACCGCTCTTATAACAACCAGCTCCGCTTCCAGTTTGAATATGATGATAACTGTAAATTGATCCGCCAGGTACAGGAAACCTATAATGGCGAGTTGATCCAGGAAGTCGGTTATGAATTAAACGAGCACGGCGATGTGGAGATGGCTCATTTTGTGCGGACGGGTTTGTACCAGATGCTGTACGGCGCCAGTACGGCAGGGTTTAATCAGCGTTTAAAGAATGAGATAGAATACTTTGAGTGATAGCGTTTACTTTTCCACAGCCTGCGTAATGCTGATTTTTTTGATAAAACTGCCTTTGTCTTTGATGTCGATAAAATAAGAGAAGAGTACGAAAAGTCGTCAACGATGGGGATAACGAAAGAGTGAATCTGACCATAGATATGGTTCCGAATGAGTGGATTCGAAAGATCATAACAGACAATCAGGACCATTGAGAGGTCCGTCCGTCTGTACCTATCAATAATCATAAATCATCTAATGCGCCACCAACCAATTCTCCCCAACACCCATCTCCACAAGGATGGGCACTTTCAGCTTTGGCATGGCGTTTTTCATTTTTTCTTCTATTATCGGCATAATGGCATCTAGTTCGTCCTTGTGGGCGTCGAAGACCAATTCGTCGTGCACCTGCAGAACCATGCGGGAATGGAACGCTTTTTCCTTAAACACCTTGTGGATATTCACCATTGCAATTTTAATCAGGTCGGCGGCAGAGCCCTGGACCGGGGTGTTGATCGCAATCCGTTCGGCATTACTTCTGGCCAGGGAGCTCTTGGAATCGATATCCCGGAGGTATCGGCGGCGGCCCATGAGGGTTTTCACATAGCCGTTTTCGCGAGCTTCCTTGACAACATTTTCCATGTAATGCTTCAAGCCGTCGTATTGTTTGAAATACTGATCGATCAGGTCTTTGGCCTCAGTCCGTTTGATGTCTAACTGTCTGGACAGGTTAGTGGCGCCGGCACCGTAGATGATGCTGAAGTTGACGGTCTTGGCGCGGTAGCGTTGCTCTTTGGTCACTTCCTCGTAAGGCACCTCGAATACGCGGGCAGCGGTAGCCCGGTGGATATCCTGTCCTTTCTGAAAGGCCTCCAGCATGGCCTCATCTCCGCTGATCTCAGCGATCAGGCGAAGCTCGATCTGCGAGTAGTCGGCAGCCAGGATGATGTGATCCTGATCCCTGGGAATAAAAGCTTCCCGTACCTTGGCGCCCTCGGGCGTACGGATGGGAATATTCTGCAGGTTGGGATTGTTGGAACTCAAGCGTCCGGTAGCCGCCAGGGCTTGATTGAAAGAACTGTGGATCCGGCCGGTGCGTGGATTGACCATTTTAGGCAGCGCATCCACATAGGTGGATTTCAACTTTGTCAACCCGCGGTGTTTTAAAATATCGTAGACCAGGGCATGATCGTTGGCCAGTTCCGCCAGTTTTTCTTCATTGGTAGAATACTGGCCGGATTTGGTCTTTCTCCACTTGTAGGGAATTTCCATTTTTTCAAAGAGCACTTCCCCTACTTGTTTGGGAGAAGCGATGTTAAACTTAAGCCCGGCTATTTCGTGGATCTTTTTCTCCAGTTCGTTGATCTCCCTGTCCAGTTCGACCGAATAATCGTCAAGAAAACCAACATCCAGATTGACTCCTTCGTATTCCAGGTCGACAAGTACTTTGATCAGCGGCTCTTCGATGGATTGATAGAGGTCGACCAGCTTTTCTTCTTCCAGTTTCGGCGCCAGGAAAGCTTTAAGCTGATAGGTAATATCGGCATCTTCTGCGGCATAGTCCTTGACTTTGTCCACCGGCACGTCTCTCATGCTCAGCTGATTTTTCCCTTTTTTGCCGATGAGGGCTTCGATCTTTACCGGTTGGTACTTCAGATAGGTTTCCGCCAGGTAGTCCATGTTATGCCTCAGTTCCGGTTCCATGAGGTAATGGGCGATCATGGTGTCGAAGTAGGGGCCTTTCAGCTCGATGTCGTAATATTTCAGGACCAGGGCATCGTATTTGATGTTTTGGGCGATCTTAACGATTTTTTCCTCAATGAAAACGGGTTTGAAAATATCCAGGATTTTCAGGCATTCGGTTCTGTCGGCAGGCAGGGGAACGTAGTAAGCTTCTCCGGCTTTAAATGAAAAGGACATCCCCACGAGGTCCGCCTGGGTAGCGTCCACATTGGTGGTTTCGGTATCGAAGCAGATTTCCTTTTGTTCCAGGAGAATATTTACGAGTGCTTTGTGTTTTTCTTCTGTATCGACAAGGTGGTAGGTATGGGCTGTATTGGCCAGGTTTTTGTCGGCTACAGAATGGGCCGGCGGCGCCACGGCGCTCTGTTTTTTCGCCGGCTTTTTCTCTTCGTCGGGAAACAAGCTTCCCTGGGCGCTTTCCTGTTTTTCCTCTTTTTCTCCAAGGACGGCCTGCGCCAGGGTTCGGAACTCTAATTCCCGGAACAGTTCTGCGAGGCGGTTTTTATCATATGGTTCGATCTCATAAAGTTTGGCGTCGAACTGAATAGGCACTTCTGTATTGATACGAGCCAGTTCTTTGGATAATTTTCCCTGTTCGGCAAATTCAATAACTCTTTCTTTTTGTTTTCCTTTCAGCTCCTCCGCATTTTCGATGAGGCCTTCCAGAGTATCGTATTGGGCCAGTAATTTGGCGGCTGTTTTAGGGCCGATGCCGGGGATACCCGGAATATTATCGACACTGTCGCCTTGCAGCCCCAGCATATCCACGACCTGGTCAACGCGTTCCACCTGCCATTTTTCCAGGACTTCTTTTACCCCCAGGATCTCGATCCCATTGCCTTGGCGGGAGGGTTTGTACATAAAGATATGTTCGGAAACCAGCTGTCCGAAGTCTTTATCCGGTGTTACCATATACACTTCGAAGCCCTCTTTTTCCGCCTGCTTTGCCAGTGTTCCAATCACGTCGTCCGCCTCGTAGCCATCTACCGTTACAATGGGTACGTTGAATGCTTTGACGATCTCCACTATGTAAGGCAATGCTATGGCGATATCTTCAGGTTGTTCTTCACGATTGGCCTTATATTCGGGAAAAATTTCATGCCGGAAGGTGGCGGTTTTAGGGTCAAAAGCTACGGCGATGTGGGTGGTTTCATCGGACTGCATCAAATCCCAAAGGGTCCGGGTAAAGCCTGTAATGGCGGAGGTGTTAACGCCTTTGGAGTTGATCAACGGACGGTTGATGAAGGCAAAATGGGCTCTGTAGACCAGGGCATGTCCGTCCAGGAGGTATAATTTCTTTGCTGGCATGAAAGATATTTTTGGCTTAATAACAAAGATAAGAAACAATCTGTTTCATCAGAAGGTCACATTATATTTAATGAGCAACTGCTGAGTAATACTTACGCGTTTACCCAGCCCGGAGACGCCGCCGACGGCATCGTAATCGGTAATTTGCACGAGCACATCGTCATCATAGAAGATGTTGAGCGTCAATGCCAGTCCGAGTCCTTTGAAGATGGTATACCCCAGTTCGTTAGTCCAGTCTATATCTATGTTTTGAGGGTTATTCAGGTAATTGGAATAAAGGGCGAGATTAGAGGTAACCGTAATTTTTTCGGAAGCATATTGATCGGTATAGGCGAACTTCAACAAGGAGCCCAACTGGGCGAAGACGTTTTCAAACTCGATGACATTTCCATCGGCATCCTTGGTGACGGGATTGCCGTGGACGCCCTGAACGGCGATGTTGTCGTCAGCCACTACGATGAACTTCCCTCCGATTGGCGAATAGTAGATCGACAATTCATCGAAAGGTTTAAAATCCACGCCTGCGGAGAGGGTGATGACGGCTGGAGAAAAGAGTCTGGCCAGCGGATCGGCCTCTTGATCGCCGATATTGGAAAGGAAGTTTCCGGGATATTCTTCGGTGCCGCGATAAGTTGGCGTCAGCTGGCTAAGGAAGCCGAAGTCGGCGGCGTAGTAGAATTTGGAATTTCTGGAAGTTCTGAAACCAAGCTTTGAAGACAATCTAAGTTCGTCGATGGCTTTCTGGAAGGGAATGTTTTCTCCTGAGGCAAGGGGTCCGGTGCCAAGGCGCTGGACGCCGAATTGCCAGGAGAACTGGTTATCCCAGGCCAGCCTCTTTTTTTTTATACTTCGCGAAGGCGGTAATAGCCGTGCCTGCGCCGAGCCTGTTCTGGCCGGCCCCCTGGCGGGGATTGATCTGCAGCAATTGGGAAAAGTCCAGTCCGAGGCTGAGGCCGGTTTTCCATGGCGGCGTCACTATTGAGGTATCGTTTTCCTGAGCGATTAATAAAAAAGGGATAGAAAGGAGGATTAACGAAAAGCGCAATACTTTTAGCATCATTAATTATTTTTCTGTTAAAAAGTCGATTGGCAGAAAAATAAAAAATGCTATTAAGACTGGCGGCATGAGCCGGTCATTTTTCTGTTGCTTCTTGTTGTGGTGTTTCTTTCTTTTTTATGAGTTGATAGGCCTCTGTCGACAATTTATGTAGCGGAACGACGGTCATGGTTTCGCCCGATTCCACGGTAAAGGTAGAATTATCCATGGCGATTATTTCACCGGTTATTCCTTCGATAACGATGTAATCTCCGATGCTTACTTTGCCTTTATTGTAGTAGGCCGCCAACAGGTTAGAGAGTACGGGTCTGGATGCAAAGCCATATCCGATGGCAAAGGCCAGTACTACTCCGCCCAGGATAATGGACAGGTTTTCTTCGATAAAAGAGGTCTGGACTCTTGCCTGTGAAAGGGTGATCATGGCTACATTGAGGAACAGGAAGTAGAAGACGACATTAGCGATAAGGCTGGCTGCGGGGATACCCAGGGAATTGCAAGTAGTCTGAACAATTCTTTTAAGGAAATCGGCCAGCAGGATACCTACGAAGAAGACAAGCAGGGCGGAGACCAGGCTGGGTATGTAGGCCAGCACATTATTCATCATATCTGTGATGGCTTGCATACCGAGGACGTCGGTGGCGATGAGGATGACGATAAAAAAGAGGATATAATAAACGATAGCGGACACGACTTTACTTGGGACGAGTTCGATATTGGATTTATGGATGAGGTCGATCTCATTGAGTTTGGCGGCCAGTTTATCTACGCCCATCTTTTCCAACAATTTGCGGACCACTTTAGCCATCAGTCGGCTGATCCAGCGGCCGATGATGATCAGAAGGATTGCTCCGATCACGCGGGGCAGGGTAGCGATGAACATGCCCGACTGTTCGGCCAGGGTATCCTTCATTTTTTCCAAAAAGCTAGACTGAAGTAAGAGAATTTCCATGAGCTTTTTTTTATTTGGGATCAGGGTTATTTTTTATTATTATCTGTAAATGCGATGACTGCGATGTCTTTCACTCGTGACAAGTAAATTTCGACTACTTCGCCTATTAGTTTGAAGGCGGTCAGATTAGCTTGTACGCTATCTCTGATATTTTTTTCGTGATGCTGTTCGAAGTGTTTTTTATCTTCTTCGAGCAATGCTTTAAAACTGTTTTCCTCCATTGTGCTTTAATTTAAGCTGGTCTCTACTTCTCGTAGTGCGTTTTGGGCTTTGGTTTTAGCCCTTTTAATTTTCATTTTGATCGCGCTTTCCGATTTATCCAGTACTTCTGCTATTTCTTTGATGGAAAGGTCCTCTTGATACTTCATCAGCAGGACGTATTTGTCATCTGGGGGGATCATTTCGAGTACTTTTCTAAGTTGGTCCACCTTCATTTCGAGCAATACTTTATCGCTCACTTCATCCTGGACATCGGATGCTTTTTCCATTTCGTCTGAAAAGATATTACCCGTTCTGTTTTTTTTGCGAAGGAAGTCTATGCAATAATTATAGGTAATGGAATACAGCCAGGTGGAGAATTTAGCCCTTTCCCCAAATTTAGAGAGGTTAAGGAATATTTTCATAAAAATTTCCTGGGTGGCGTCTTTGGCCATAGCTTCATCCTTCAACAGAGCGATGCATTTGCTATACACTTTTGCTGCATATCTTTCGTAGATATAGTTGAAACATGGGTTAGCCTGAGACTTCAGGAAGTTCCTGATCAGTTCCAGGTCAGGCATTTTTTTATTACAGACGGCTTTTGAAGCACCCATTCGGCTATTGGTTTAGTAATGTGATGCAGCTTCTTTGAGGTGCTTATGCTCCTTAGACGCAAAGATTGCCTCAAAGCCACATTAAAATTTAAGAAAATCTTAAATAGTATCGGAAAAAGAATTCCGCCCCTTTCGGCGCCGACAAATTTTGTTTGTTCAGTTAGAGCCCTGAAATTTAATCGATTAATGGAACACCTTTCAGTTGGATGTGGTTAGCAACAAGCGGTGGGATTATAAAAGCGCAGTTGCAAAATAAAAAAAGCCCTGCAAAAAGCAAGGCTTTGGGAAGTAATAATTTGGGTTGG